>JASEEZ010000039.1 GCA_030019215.1 Actinomycetota bacterium | reverse complement strand
TCATTCGTGAAGGAATTGTCCCCTGGGGTTAGATTGGAGATGGTCGGAGCAGTCACGTCCATAAGCTTATCGATGTCAGTTATTTCATCGATTATCAAGTTCTTCCAGAGGCCGGCATATCTCTTGTCTAGATCCGAAGCTGGATTTGAGAAGCGCTCAGAGATTACCTCTTCTAGAACTTGCTCAAAGATATCTTCGTCGGTCAGGGTCACGGTTACGGCGCATTCTCCATCGGTTGTCGTTTCTTCCTCTGTTTGCAAGATGCCTGCCTCTTCTGCCCTTTTTGCCACCTCGCCCCAGAAACCGCAGACTATCTCATCGGCCAAGGCGGCTTGCTCCTCGAGTGTGCTGTTTTCTATGCTTGTGGATTCTGTCCAGGCATAGGCTGGGGCAAGCATCACAAAGGGTCTCTTAAGGCGGTACCAGAAGAGGGCAAAGGCGTTAGTCGGATGGATTGTGCTACAGGCGAGGGGACTGTAATAAAATGGAACAACCAGATGGTCGTAGGTGGGAATGCTATTTCTAGGAGGTAGGTTGTTTGCCCAGTAACGGACGGCATTCTCGGAGAGTGCAATATTTTCCTCCGCCCCCTTGGCTTTCATGCTCTGCTTGAAAATTTCTACCCCAATGGAACCCATCTTGGCCAAGGTCGCGGCATACCCTGTCTGCATGACAACTATTCTTTGTGTCCATTTTGTACAGCGCTCTTTGATGTATGATTTTGGGAGGGTGGTTTCAAGAGCCTTTTGTTTGATCTCCTCATCGCTAAGACTAGGTTTATCTTCATGAATATCTATCAATCTGTAATTCACCAGTGCCTTGTGGATCAAAGAAGGATTAAACTTCATCCTAAGAGAATTGGTGCCAGCGATAGGCCCCCTTGTCGCATAGACATAGAGGTCGTAGAGAGTTTCACCAATCCCATGCTTTATCTCTCCCAGGGAGCCTTTGGGGCAAATAGCGAAGAGATTCTTGTTGTGGGCGACCCAGTCAGCGGCGATGTGTCCACCCCAGCCCAGTGAATAGGCCCTGTTTGTGGAGATAATATTACTGGGATGGCCAGCCACCTTTAGCTTGAGATAGGCGAAGTTTTGACTTTTCCAATAAGGTCTTCGGCCATCAGGTAATTCTTTTGAATCGGGGGAGTGGACAAAATCGGGCCAATCGTAGTCGCTTCCATCGGGCTTCTTGATAGGATAAGAACCCTCTATTATTGGCCAGAGACAAAACATATCAGGACCTGTTCCGTTAAGACAGAACATCTTCTGCTCCTCCAAGTTTTGAAAGAGATCGGGGTATGCCTTCTTGTTTATGTGATAGTGGGTAACGGGACACCAAGCCAGGGCACAGCTTGGGGTAAGGAGTAGAACTATTAAAGATAGGCAAAGAAAGGTTTTAATTCGCTTCATATGGTCACCTCGAACCATAGCCCGCCTCAGCTACGGGAATTTTTACCCACCCCTTCTTGTTGATTTCAACGGCAACGGGGATAGTAAAGGGCTGCTCTCTCCAATCGGGGAGTTTCTCTGAGCCAATAAAAGCAAAGAAGTCCCCACCCGAGGGATGCCACCCAAAAAATCCACCGATTCGGCTTTGGGACCTGTGCTTGACGGTGTATTGGGATCTCAAAACAATGCCCGCTGCCTCTCTGTAATTTAAATATATCCAGGTGTGGCTTACTTGGTCCCCTTCCTTGTTGGTTGCAACTTCAAATCTAGGCTTTAAAAGATACCTCGTTGAGGGTGGGGAAAGAGAAGCTGATTCTCTAAAGCAGGGGCCATATTGAGGGTCGAGGGGATCGGCGCCAAAACTTATGCCCATCCTTAATTCTTGAATCTCTATTTTTACCATCTTTCCATATTTTGTGCTTACCAGTTTGATTGTCGCCTCAGGATAATTATCCCTTACAAACTCGTTAAATTCATGCTCCATTGCTGCAAAGACTTTCTCAATAGGTTTGCCTTCGTAGTAGGGGAAAGGGAGATAGAGGGCAACATCTTTTGGAATTTCTCCTTCCTTGGGGTTAATGTTCACAATATACTCAAGAGAAACCGATCTTTCTCGTGGTTTGAATAAGTACTTTAGACCAGCACAACAAAGAAGGGTTAAGATAAGGACCGCGAGAAACACGACAAAAATTGCAAGTGCCCATCTTTTAGCCATCTTTAACTCTCCCCTTCATCTCTCATCACCAGCTCGTTTTGACTTTGACTTTGGTCTCTTTTGTATCAACTATGGATGGATTCACCTTATCTTTCGCTGTTACCTTTATGGTATAGATTCCATCCGGGGCCAGGAAAACGCTTAAGTCATCCGAGTTTACCGTATTTTTATTCAATTCGGGAAAGTCTATGACCCCATTCCAGACAACCGTGTTTGAACCCTTGGCCCCCGGTGCTTCACCAGTTCTGGGAAGTTTCTTCTTCACCACCTTGCCCGAGGAATCCAGTATTTGAATGGAGACCGAACAATCCCTGTCGAGGATACAGCTTATGGTTGTCCTCCCATCCTTTTCATAGGGGTCGAATTGTGTCGGTTCGGCGACGAGTTCGGTGATGAGCTCGCGTGAAAGATCTTCTTCTCCCACATACCAGAGTTGGTAAGGGCCTCCCTTGGGATTAGCCGGGGTCTGTTTTTCGAAGAAAAAGGCTGTAGCGAGTTCGGGCGCGAAGTTGTATTTCGACCAGGCGGTTATGGGATTACGGTTTTTGTTGAATCCGGTTGAGGGGTTATAATCGGTGATGCGACAGATGGGTTCCCAGGTCTTTCCGCCATCGCTTGAGGTAAACTGATGGATTTGATTATAGGCTTCTCCCCAAGCTCCACAGCATGGGAAGAAGAACTTCCCCCCGGAGCCGATGGCTGCCTGTCCCTTCCAAAAACCACTGCCAAGTATAGGTATGGAGTATCTCTTCCACCCACCGGTTGCCATGTCTTGGACGTAGATACCCGAACCACCGCAGGCATCCCCACCGGAGGAGATTATGGGGGTATCCTTATCGTCGAGGAGAAGAGTGGGCTGGTCCATATTAAGTGTGATGATTTGGTATTTTCCCCACACTCCACCGCTCCTCTTCTGGTAAACGTAGGTTAAACTGTCCCAGCTGTGCCATCTTCCAAGGCCATAGAGGACATGGATATCTCCCTTTTTATCCACGATGATGGAGGGACTGGAGCAATCACCACTATCTCTCCCCCAGAACACCACCTCCCCGCTCGTCCAGCTCTTCTGCTCGTTATCGCAGAAGTAGTAGATGACTCCAATGCGATGCCCCTGGCAACAAATCAGATGAATGTCATCATTTTTATCGACGCAGGCCGAGGGAGAGAAGCTGTCATTTCCCGGATCAGGAACATACCAGGGATGCTTATATATGGACACTTTAAATGATTTTGACCATGTCTTTCCACTGTCGCTTGAGTAGATCCAGAATACATAACCGTAATCTGGGTATCCCTCCCCGTAAAATATGTGCAATGTTCCATTGCTCTGAGCGGCTATACAAGGAGTGCCTTGGCTGATATTTTTTGGATCTGCCCAAGGGGCGATGATCTCACCCCGGCTCCAAGTTTTTCCGTTATCGTCGGAGTAAGAGTAGGCAATTCTCCTTTTCCCATCGTGCTCTTTGGTGTAGACCCAGTGCATCCTGCCTTTTATCTTGAGGAAGCTTCTGGCATTGGCGGGAGTGAGCCAGCCATCGTTTGCCGTATAATGAGCTGAAATAGTTGTATTCGGTGTAGAGGCTTTGGCGATGAAGCGGGGAGAAAAGAGTAGGATTCCCAGTCCCAGCAAGAGGAGGGTAAAACCAACGGAGAGAAGCTTTCCCTTAGAGTGACCCAACTATGTTCTCCTTCCCACAAATTGAGATACTGGTGGGCTTTTATTCTTCCAAATTCTGTGAGTTCCTTCTTTTTAAGAAAAATTTTGAAAGAATTTTTTAAAGGTGCCTGAAGATGATTTCGGATGCAACTGGACGTGACGCTCGATTTCCTAAAACCACCAGACAACAAAATACCAGTTAAACCCCCTCTTTCTCACTTTCGCACGAAAGTGAGAAAGAGGGGTTAGGGGGTGCTAAGGGGTTTTTGCCAGACTGGGGGGTTTTGATTTTTGAGAGTAGGAACGTAGCTGCTCAAAGCAGCATCCCTTAGGGGAACTGGTCTATGCTGGCAGAACTTGCAGATTTCTTAAAGTGGATATGTTATAGTAAAAAAGTGGGTGCAAAGATTTTAACCGGTGGTGATGTGAGTATGAAGATTGAAGAGGTCAGAAGGAAATATAAAGATGAATGGGTGCTTGTAGAAGTTTTGGAAGAAGATGAACTTGGCAATCTAAGGGAGGCTAGAGTAATTGCTCATAGCAAGAACAGGGATGATCTCTATAGAGTGCTAAAAGGCACTCGGGCAAAATACACCTACCAATTTTACACGGGGAGGATTCCAAGGAAAGGGTACGCGGTCGCATTTTATGGTTAGACATCAATTTGATCCAAAGGCTCCAGTAATTGTATTAAGTCCGACTCTGGAGGGCGATAGTGGCGTAAAAAAGAAGGTTAGTATGGCTCTCGATACTGGAGCTACTTACACGATGATTCCCTGGGAAATTGCTGAAGTTTTGGGTTACGAACCGGCATTATCACGAGAAAGAATAGATATGGTTACAGCTTCCGGAGTCGAGAAAGTTCCTTTAGTTGTGTTAAAGTCCGTGGCGCTTTTGGGAAAGAGTGGTACGGACATTAAGGCGATCGTTCACAATCTCCCACAGAGAAGTTATGTGGACGGCCTATTGGGTTTGAGTTTTCTGAAGAACCTTAAAATATGCTTAGATTTTAAGAAGGGAATCTTGGAGCTAGATTGAAACGTTTTCCAAGATTTTCGTAGTCCATTACTTCCCGGCTTCGTTGTTCACGTTTACGTGCACTTCAAAGGAAGCTTCGTTTGT
>JASEEZ010000038.1 GCA_030019215.1 Actinomycetota bacterium | reverse complement strand
CCTGAACCTGCTGAAGCAGGTCATCAGAGATTGCGCGCAAAGCTCCGCCAGCATCGAAGACATTGCCGTGCCAATACTCATTGCCAGCGGTTGCCCTGTCGATGTTCTGGTAAGTACCGGTCGTAGCAATCATCGAGGTAAGACCATTGATTTCCTTCTTCCAAGAGCCCGTCCTACAGATTCTATGGGTAGAATCTGTAGTAACTGAGGCACCGGAAATAGTAATGGTCTTTTTGGCCCTATCGATGGCGGTGACTTTTCGGTTGGTGGCCACGGACGAATCGTCATCCACGTCTATGATGTCGATATCCATACCGACTCTCATAAACTTCATAGAATCGGTCTCATCGGCCAATACAACCGTGGTTGAGTTCGAGGTCGCTCCGCATTTTGCCAGAGTGCCAGTGCCATCCCCGAAGAGCTGACGGTTGTAGTCCTTCTTGAGCTGGTTGAGCATTCCCTTGGTCTGGGAGTCGATAGCCCGTATAAAAGAACCCCTGTCGCTCTTCATGGCCTTAATGGAAGGTCCAGTTATTTCGATGCGCCCGTAGTTGTAAGCCATCTGAACCCTCAAGTCATCATAGCTGGGAGTACCAGCAGCGGGCAGGTCGCCTTTCTCCGCCCGCGCACCGACCCCATCCGGGAATCCTTGGGTAACCGGTATCACAGCATACTTGCCCTCGACATCTTCCTCGTTCTTCTCAATTTCGGCCAGAAGAACCTTGGCTGTATTCAGCTGTTCCCTTAGTGGACCAAGATAATCCTCCTTGAGAGCCGCACTCCCAACAGTTAGATCAAGTCCCATTTAAGTTCCCTCCTTAATACTTTAGAAAAGCTATTTCGATTCAGAGAGGACTGCTTCGATTCTTTCCTTCATGGCTTGCTTGGCGTCGGTCATGGTCTTGAGTTCCTTCCCTCTCGGAGAAGGAGTGCCACCCGCTCCCTCCACAGAAGGCCCACGACCCTTTTCCTCCTGAACTTTCAGGTAAGAATTGACTGCTGCTTGCCTATCCTCTGTGTAGAGTTCGAGAGCTTTTTCCAGCGAACCCGCGCACTCCGTTGCCGCCAAGAAACAAAGCAGACGGTCAATCTTGGGGTTGAACTCTATGTCGGGGTTCTTTTTGTGTAAGTCGGCGAGTTCCCTATCGATGGCCTCTTTTTCTTCCCTCTGTCTTCGTTCCTCAATATCCTTGGCATAGCTTTTTTCAAGCGCCTCAAGGCGCTTGCCGAGTTTAACCATTGGGTCGTCTTCCTCAAAGTCGCCTTCATCTTCGCCGCTTGAAAATTTCTCCGAGAGTCCATAGAGGTCGATAATCTCAGAGATGGCCTCCTCGGGATTCTCCCTGATATAGCTCTGGAGGTTCGCAAGAGCCTGAAGAGACTCGATGCTGCCCAACTCCTTGTATCGCTCTAGCTCATCTTTCCCTTGACTGCTAAATTCCTTCTCTCTTTCGGCAATTTCTTGAAGTCGCTGGGTGACTTTAGCGTCTGCCTTTTTGAGATGCGGAATTAAAACCTCTCGGTTTTCCTCCGGTATCTCGGACAAGAGAGAATCGTAAAAACTGTCACCCTTCCCAGATTGTGACCCCTGGTCTTTTTTTTCAGACTGTAGCCCCTGATCCTTGTCTTCCTTTAGCATTTTTACTCCTTTCGTTTCGGCTGTAGGCTCCCTGGCTCCCAAAAACAAACCCCACCACTGGTGGGGTTAAGGGCTGTAAGCTCCCTGGCCGCCTCATCTAAAAAGTCCCCGATACATCGGGGATTTAAAAACAGTAGTTTATCGAGCTGTGAACACCTCCTCTTTTCCTAATCGCTCTTTAGCCCCTCAAAGCCTTTCCTAGAAGGGCATTTCTCCTTTTCCAGGCCCATATTTGACCCAACCTTTCTTTCGCTTCTTTCTCCGTTGGATAGCAACCCAGGTTTTTCCCAGTTCTATGAGAGATGACACACCACTCTTTCCCCCTCTTAACAATCATTTTCCCACCGCCCGGGCAAATAGAGCTCTTAACCTTGCCACCTTTTCACCTTTAGCTTTGGTTCTCCCCCTGTAAGCGTGTTCGGAGACAAGCTGTCCACCTCTTTTCGCCTGCCCTTTGAGCCATCCCGCTAGCGCTACTGGATTAGTCACCCCTTCGTTCTTCGCCAGGGAGGTCGCTGTCCTGTAAAATCCCTTCTTCCCGGCCCTTTTTATTGCCCCAGGAACCAGTACCCTTCGCGCAAGAGCAGCCCTTCTTTCCCTTTCCTTTTGAGATAATCTCATCTTTTCCCTCCCATCAAGGTTGGTGTTGGAGGCTGAGCCTCGGCCAATTTAGCAGAGATGAAGTCTTCGTGACCCTTGCAGTGTCCATCCACCAAAGCTTTTTCTCCGGGGGAGAGGGCTTCATAGACCTCGCCTTTGCGAAACTTGTTGTGTTCGTGGAGGTGAATGGTTTGATTGTGCCACTCCTTGACCTCAACAACCTTACCCGTGGCCATGAGCTTGTTTTCCCGCTTGGCCTGCTCAGCGTCCATCTCAAAATCGGTGTAAAGCTGCTCAAAGGAGTCAAATTCAAGCAGCTTTAAGAACTGTCTGGGTTCGTTCAGAACTCTCATGTTCCACAGGCTTAATAAAAACGCTCTCTTGGCGCTCCTCGTTTCGGGAAGGGCAGAACCGCCCCTCACCCTAACGTCCGTGTTTCCCCTCAAAAGACCTGGTTTCCAATCGAAGGTCTCCGGTCTTCTGTCCTCCCCCATAACCCTGATAACCCTTCTTTCGTTGTAATACTGGGAGATCAGGGCCAAGCGCTGCGATGCAGAACGGGCCGTTGACTCCTCGATCGACAAAACTGGCGGGGCCATCGGCAGAATGTCCGATTCTTGCAAGAACTGAATGGCTATTCCCGATTCTATCCTCGGAGGAACTTGAGCCCTCGAAATTTCATGCTGACTCCAGATGTGGTCAAGATTGAGCCTCAAAATTTCAAGTATCTTAAAAACGTAAAAGGGAACAGAGGGCATCTGGACGGGTTCTGGGCTAGGGAGCCCAGGGATGGGGTTATACACGATGTTCTCACCGGGCTCGTTGTCTGGTGGGGTGTCCAGTCCCCCCTCGGGATATTTCCACTTCGGGTTGGCCATGAGGTTCTTGTTCTCGATAAGGGAGGAAATTGTCTTGTTTATCTCCTTTTGCGTGGGGATGGATTGTTCAATTTTACTCATTCCCCAAAACCTTCCGGGAACGGGAATGGCTATGTAGGGAATGAAGGGAAGCTGTTTGTGCTCGTAAGGAAAAGGTTGCGGTGGCTCCAGTATTTTCTCGCCGCCAATGGTGACAAAACGCCCCTGGGGATATTTTTTGCAGGGAAGCTGCCAGAGTTCCTTCACCAAAACATACCTCTCCTTTCCTTTCCCAAAAGACGTCCCCAGAAGAGTTGCCAGCTTCGATTCCAAAAGACCCGCAAAAGAGGCTTCCGTTCCCTCCACCTTGATCCCATAACGACCCTCGATGTAGTCTATGGGTCTCGACTTCACATGAATTACCCAATTTGCCTCGTCAAGAAGCATCTTCGCCTGTGGATCTATGATTAGCTCACAGGGCGGAACTATATCCGTTCCAACCTGGCCCTCGTGCAGGCCCCCCCCAGCGTATCTGCCCGCGGTTTTGTCCCAAAAAACTTTTTCAAAGACCGTCCCCACCATTACCTGCCACAACGTCCTGTATAGGGTTTTTAGCCGCATGTCCAGCTCAAAATCCAGATAAGAGAGAATCTTGTTCCCATATCTGGCGGCCTCTATGTCGGAGTCCTCACTGGTCAGAGGGAAGACCTCGGCCTGGGGTCTGTTCTGAAGAAGCCTGGAGACCTCCTTGAGCACCCGAGGGAAAATCTCGTTTAGCGTCGCCCTGACTCTCCAGGGAGGAGCCTTCGGTTCTTTCAGGCGGTCGGTTAATCTTTCGTAATAAACGTACTGCTTCCCCATGAAAAAGGCGATGTTCAGCCACCACTGGCCGTCCAGGGTTTTGCGCAGGTTGTATCCCTCGGTGTACATGTCCTCAATCTCTTTGACCACCGCCTTTTCGTCAAATGTCCCGTGCTCGGTTTTTATCGTCGCCATTTAAATGACACTCCCAATCTTTTCCTCTTCATCCGCCCACTCGTCATTCAATTTTTCCCTTTCCCTCTTGCGCACTTTAGGAGGCTTTTCGGCGAGACGAGAAATCTTAAACTCGGTGAAATCTTTTGCCTGAATCCTGTCGAGCAGGATTGACCGTTCCTCCGACAAAAACCGTCTTTCCAGATGAAAGAGATAAACCAGAATGGTGTTCATCCCGATTAAAGCTATGCAGACGATAAGCACTTGATCTCCTCCCATTTCTTCTCGATCTCCTCGAAGGCGGCCAACTTCTCTTTCAAACGTTTGTTTTGTTGAGTTAGAGCCCCAAAGCACCGATAGGCGTGCGCCACCTTCTTGGGCTCCTCAAAACCCAAAAGACGGGCCATCTCCAAGATGCAGTCTTTGCAGATGTAAATATGCTCGTCCCCCCACGAAGAATCCTTCCTCGTGTCCACATAAGGTCCCTCCGGCGTGCATTTGCATATATAGCAGCAACCAGGAGCCCAAACGAGCACATCAACTTTGTCCATTTTTCCCTCCTTGAACGCTTTTTAACGGCAAAACCTTACCCTCAGGGGTCTCTTCATCTCTTATGGGGGGGAGCAAAATTATCCCAGCGGGCTTGCCTGCCGAGGTGACATCAATTTGTCTGGGGGCAAGACCGAGAACCAGATGACGAAGCTCTTTGAGAGGAAACTTGTCTTGCGCATTCATTCTCTGAAGTAGCTTGAGCGTGGCCAAATTCGCTATGCGAACGTAGTTTCTCTCCGTCGTTTCTCTCGTTTTGCGAACGAGGCTTTCGACATACTCATCAAATTCTTTGCGCTTTTTCCACTTGGCGATGGTCGCTGTCCCCACTTCTATGGCAAACCCTATTTGAGACAAAGTTTTGCCACCCTCGGCGATCATCCGAGCGGCTTCGAGTTTTTTTTCATTCCAACGCCACGCAGACACCCCTTTAGGCCGTGCCATTTTTCCTCCTAAATGTAGCTTCCAAGATGTTCGTCAACATAAACTTTTTTCTTTTTTGCCAGGGTCTCCATGTTCAGTCCCACCCTTTCAGCCAGGGTGGGGAAAACGTCGACTCTCTCCGCGGGATAAGGTCTCGGGCGGGTCATTAAGCCATCTTTTAAAGCCTCATAGGCATGGTCTTCACAGTCCTGATCGACGTCCTCCAGGTTGTATTCGTCC
>JASEEZ010000037.1 GCA_030019215.1 Actinomycetota bacterium | reverse complement strand
GGATATCGTTCCGGACTAGGGCTATGATGGGCAGGTGCCAGGGGGGGGCGTGCCTGTCGAGGGTAGTTGAGATCTTGAGCAGGGAATTGAACATCCCGCAGGAAAAGATTACCTCGAGGTATGGGGATGACCACCTCTTCATCGGGCACATCAAAGACCTCCGGGGGGGGGAGAATTGAGGATCATAAATAAAGACGTGGTGGTCGTTGGGGGGGGTGCGGCCGGGCTCGCGGCCGCGGTTAAGGCCCGCGATGAGGGGATAGAGGACATAGTGATTTTGGAGTGGGGGGATGAGCTCGGAGGCATCTTACCGCAGTGTGTGCACCCTGGCTTCGGCTTGGATTACTTCAAGGAGGATCTGACGGGACCGGAGTACATACAGAGGTTCATAGACAAGATCGAGGGATACGGGATAGAGGCGATAACGAACTGCATGGTCACGCAGCTGGAGAGCAGATCCCACTTCGAAAAGAGGGTGGTGGCATGCGGCCCTGAGATGGGGATGGTGGAGATAAGATCCAAGGCGGTCATCATAACCACTGGGTGTAGGGAGAGGGCGAGGTACAACCTGAACATCCCGGGAGATAGGCCCTCCGGCGTGCTCACCGCTGGGACAGCCCAGTACTTCATGGACATCAAGGGGCTGATGCCAGGGAAAAACGTGGTGGTGCTCGGCTCTGGAGATGTCGGGATGATAATGGCTAGGAGGTTTGCGCAGGAGGGTGCCAATGTCAAGGGGGTTTACGAGATAATGTCCTACCCCGGGGGCCTGAAGAGGAACGTGGTTCAGTGCCTTGAGGACTACAACATCCCGCTACACCTGAGCACCACGGTGGTTCGGATAAACGGGAAGCGGAGGTTGGAGAGCGTCACCGTGGCAAAAGTCGATGAGAACCTAAACCCGGTTCCTGGAACCGAGGAGGAGGTGGAATGTGATACCCTGATCCTCTCCGTCGGGCTGATACCCGACACAAGGCTACCGAGGATCCTGCCGGAGGGGATAGGTATGGAGATGGACAAAGGAACTGGAGGGCCGGTGGTGAACGAGCTCTTGGAAACATCCCTCCCCTTGGTGTTCGCGGCGGGGAACTTTCTGATGGTGAACGATCTGGTGGACGATGTCACGGCACAGGGAGAGATCGCGGGCAAGTCGGCCGCCGATGCCATGAGAAATGGGCACCCCTCAAAGGTCGAGTGGAAACCCGCCGTTCCCAGCGAAGGGATGAGGTTTGTGGTTCCCCACAAGGTCAGCGGCATGAGGGATGTCAAGTTATACATGCGGGTGAACAAGCCCATGGAGAATGTCTATGTGGAAGTACCCGAGATAGGCAAAAAATTTTTTGCGAGAATTGCAAGGCCGCCTGAGATGGTGAAAATAAATCTCGGAGCAGAGGAAATAAAGCGGGCGGAGAGATTGACCTTCCGTGTCAAGAGGCCGAGTTGGCTCTTGGAGGGGATAAGGGGGCGTGAATAATGAGGAAGACATTCGTATGCATAGTGTGTCCGGTGGGGTGCCCTGTGACTGTGGACATGGCCGGTGGGGAGATAGGGGCCATCTCCGGACTTCTATGTAAAAAGGGGGAGGATTTCGTTAGGCAGGAAGCCATATCTCCCGTTCGCCTATTGTTCACGACAATCCCCATAGATGGGGCAAAAGATATAGATGTGCTCCCCGTCAGGTCGGGGGGGCCCTTGCCGAAACACATGTTGAGTGAGGCTATGGATGAGATGGCGAAGATCAAGGTGAGGGCTCCCGTAAAGATAGGAGATATCATAGTAAGAGATTTTATGGGACATGGGGTCAACATTATATCCAGCAGAACCGTCAAAAGCCGGGGGGTAGATTGATGTTCGGGTATCAGGGGAAAATCTTGCACGTGCACCTAGACACGGGAGAGACACGAGTGGAGGCACTCCCTGAAGAGATTTACAGGAAATATATAGGTGGAGTTGGGCTCGCGACCTATTTGATCCACATCAACACCAAGCCCAAGATAGATCCGCTTGGCCCCGAAAACGTGCTGGCCTTTGCGTCGGGGCCGTTAGTTGGAACTTTTGCCTCAATGGGCGACAAATACGTGGTCGTGGCGAAGTCTCCACTGACGGGTTTCATCGGGGATTCCATCTCCTCCAGCTCTTGGTCCCGCGAACTCAAAAGGGCGGGCCACGATGGCCTCGTGATCCATGGGAGGGCCGAAAACCCGACCTACCTATTCATCGATGATGGCAACGTCTACTTCAAGGAAGCCGGGAACATCTGGGGCGAAGATGTCTGGACGGCCGAGGAAAAAATAAGGGGCGAATTGGAGGACAAAAATGTAGGGGTCATCTCGATCGGACCAGCTGGCGAGAAACTCGTCCTCTTCGCCAACATCATGAGTGACGGGAGGCATGCCGGCAGGAGCGGCCTGGGCGCGGTTATGGGGTCAAAAAACCTCAAAGCAATCGCCGTGCGCGGAACGGGATCTATCAGGGTCGCAAACCTCCGTGAGCTTTCTAAACTGTGCCTCGGCATCTACGAGAAGGCCCAAGGCCCAAACACCGAGAAGTACAGGGTCGAAGGCACCCCCACCAACGTGCTTTCATTAAACGCTCACGGATGCCTGCCCACCAGGAACTGGCAGCAGTCCACGTTCGAGTCGGCCGAGGAAATCAGCGGCGCGCATTTCCTGAAAAACCATACTGTGAGCGTCACGGCATGTTCGTCCTGCCCGGTCGCATGCGCGCACAACTGCGTCGTGAAGGGGGGTCCATATGCCGGTGCGGCCGTGTCCCTAGATTATGAGGGCTTGTACGCTATGGGGCCCGATTGCGGGGTAGGTGATTCGTCCGCTATTATAAAGGCGTTGGAGCTTTGCGATTTTTACGGCATGGACAGCATCAGTGCGGGCGTAACCTGTGCTTGGGCTATGGAGTGCTATGAGAAGGGGCTGTTGACCAAAGAGGAAACCGATGGGCTCGAGCTGACGTTTGGAAATCACGAGGCCCTCATCCAGCTAATCCACAAGATAGCCGCCCGTGAGGGTATCGGGGACATGCTGGCCTCGGGGGTGAAGAGGGCATCAGAGAGGCTGGGGAGGGGTTCTGAGCATCTCGCAATCCACATTAAGGGATTGGAGCTACCTGGCTATGACATCCGCAGCTTAAAGACGGCCGCATTGGGCTGGGCCGTGGCTGCGAGAGGCGGATGCCACAACAGATCGGGCGCATACGAGCCGGACTTGAAGGGCAAAGTTGACAGGTTCAAGGCCGAGAAGGGGAGGGGCAGGCTCGTCATGGAATCTGAGGGCAGGGCGGCGGTGTTGGACTCATTGACCATGTGCAAGTTCTTGAGGGCCTGCCTCACGGATTTTTACCCCGAATTGGCCAAGCTGTATGAATTAGTCACGGGGTTCGGGATGAGCGGCGACGACCTACGGAGGGCGGGTGAGCGCATCATCAACCTGAAAAAGTTATACAACATCAGGGAGGGGTGGACGCAGAAGGACGACCACCTGCCACCGAGGGTCATGGAGGACCCAGTGCCCGATGGGGTGGCCAAGGGGTCCCTGGTCACCAGACAGGAACTGGACCTGCTCCTCGACGATTACTACGAGGCGCAGGGCTGGACTCGGGATGGCACCATCCCGAAGGAAAAGCTGAATGAACTCGGGATAAGTGTGGGGGAATAGATGCAACGGAGATTCATCGTCTGCGATCCCGCCAAGTGCAAGGGCTGTGGGATATGCGAGCTGGCGTGTTCGGCCGCCAAGGAAGGGGTGTTCAATCCCTTGCTTTCCCGCATCCACGTAGTCGACCTCGGCTCAAATGGGGGGCCGATATCAAAGGGGGTATCCACCGTGGCCATAGCGTGCATGCTATGCGATGACCCCATCTGCGTCAAGGTGTGCGAGAAATATGGCCCGAAGATTATATCCTCCGACGAGGAAAAGGGAATAGTCAGCGCGGATGCGAGCTACACGGGATGCGATAAATGTGGGGGCTGGTGCATGAAGGCATGCGAGTTTGGGTCCTTGACTCTGAACCTGAAAAAGGGGAGGGTAGTGGTATGCGATAACTGCTCTGAAGAAATACTGGTTGGGGAGCCCCCCTGCGTTCAATTCTGCCCCCACGATGCCCTCAGTTTTTCGGCAATAGAAGAGGTCGTGGAGGGGTCGGAAAGCGAGACCGCGAGGAAAATTTTACAGGAGTTTTCGCGCGTGAGAAGAGAGTCGAAAGGTGTCCTTTAAGCGGGAGGCCATGATGTTTTGACCATGGTGAAAGTGAATCCTTAGAGGAAGTGGTGGGGGGTCGGATGATGGTCACGGTTAAGTTCTTCGCTAACTTCAGAGAGGTAACTGGCCAAGCACAGGTTACCATGCCAAACGTTTCTAGTGTGAGGGGCTTGTTGGACGAGCTTGTGAGGGAATTTGGGCAGAGGCTCTCCGACCTGCTCTACGACCCCCAAACTGGCGAGTTGCGCGACACCGTGATCATCCTCGTGAACGGGAGGGCGATAACCTTGATGGAGGGTCTCGGTACTTGGCTCGAGGATGGCGATACCGTCGCAATCTTCCCACCAGTTTCTGGGGGGTGAGTAGCTCCCTCGGGCTCCCCCTGAGTTCGAACTTGTGATTAGGTATGAAAGATAGTACGGGAGGTCGCTCACCGGCCTGCGGGTATCCGTGACGAACAGATGTAACCTGAATTGTTTGTAAACTCCGCTCTTCTAAGGCAATTAGTTGATATAACCTGACCCCCCATCTTGATTGGGGCTGACCGAGGCTGGCGGGGTGAGGGAGCAAGAAAAGCGTGGTCCAATCAACCTCGGGAGATAAAGGGTTGAAATGCAAGTTCTGTGCGGGCGATTTCATGCCTACCGAAGAAAGGTGCGCCGAGGTGTTGAGGGAACTGAGGTGGAAGGATGGGGTAAGATGCCCCCGTTGCCACTCCAAAAAAGTGGTGAAGTATGGGAAGTGGGGGCAATATTGCCAGAGATACAGGTGCGACGACTGTCGGTGCTACTTCAATGACCTGACCGGTACCATTTTCGAAGGCTCTAAAATCGATCTCAGGGAATTCATCTATGCGGCGAAGAGGTTGCTCGAGAAGGAGTCCATGAACCAGATCTCGAAGGAGCTTGGGAGAACCTATGAGGCCATCACGCGAGTCAGGAACTTGTTGAGCGATGCACTCGCGAAGAAGCTCGTGAGTAAGCTCAGGGGTGAAGTCGAAATCGACGAAACTTATCTCTCTGCTGGTCAAAAGGGCACCAAATGTGCCGAAAGGGCACCTAGAAAGCGGGGTTTGAAGCTAAGGGGAAGAGGCACCTATGACAAGGACAAGCCGCCGATAGTGGCGCTCGTCGAGCGGGATGGAGGAGTTGTTCTGAAAGTGGCGGAAGAATTGAGCAGAGAGTTCATCCTTGAACTCCTAGACGAGCATGTGGCGAAGGGAAGCACGGCGTACACGGACGACTTTCCGATGTACAACGAGCTTAAGGGGTACGAGCACCACAAACTGAACCGCTACTCAAAAAAGGAGTACGCAAGGGGGAATGTACATATAAACACGGCAGAGGGCGTCTTCTCCCTGCTCAAATCTTGGCTCAGGATGCTCAGGGGCGTGAGGAAAGACAGGCTATGGAGATCCTTGAAACTCTTCGAGTTCAGGTTCAACTTTAGATCCCTCGACCCTTTCGACAGGCTCTCGGCGCTAACCGGACTTATCCTTTAGCGGGTCCCGGCATCGACGATGCAATGCATGGTTAGCAGGGCTTTTAGTCCAATCTCTCAAAAAGGGCTTATTACAGGAACCGAAGCACCCACTTTCCAACTTTTGCGCCGACCGAGTTCCGAGCGGTTGATCAAAACCTGGCAGCCAGCTCGGATTTTCGGTGGAAATTGTCAACTGCTTACCAAAGAAGAGCGATTCCCATTAATCACTTTCGAGTCCCTACCAAACACTTTAATATCGTGGGTCGAATTGAAAAGCGGTGGAGTCATGGAACGCATCAGGGATGAACGCGTTTTGTCGCTCGAAAACAAGTTGAACTCGCTGATGGTTCGGTTGTCGGACTTGGAGCGCAGGCTCAGCGCCTTGGAGCGAGCTGCCGGGATATCGCAGCCGGGCAGGCCCAAAGCGTCCCAACCCCCAGAGGCAAATGTACCACACATCTATCTCCGTCGTGCCATAAGTAAGGCGAGACGCGACTACGAGCGCAAATATCCG
>JASEEZ010000036.1 GCA_030019215.1 Actinomycetota bacterium | reverse complement strand
GCAAACCTTCAAGAGATAGCCGGAGTTTTTCTCTCCAAAAAATATTTTGAGCCCTCGTTTTAAGTGATCAAGGTTAACGGAGGTAAAAGCGTCTTTCAAGTCGATATTGAAAAGAATTTTTGCCTCCAGATGTTTCTCTGCGGCCCCAACAATATTTTTCCCGGGGATGAAGCCATAGACCATTTTAGTGGGAGGGTAATTATCCTCCAGATATGGGAGTATCTTTCGCTGAAGGGCCATGAGCTCGGCGTGGGGCTGCTGAATTTTTCTAATCCCCTTTCCCCGCTTGGGGATGCTGAATTTGCGGTATTTAATTGGAGGAACAGGTTTGGCGTAAAACTCGGGGGGCTTGATCTCTGGGTGCTGCACAGAGAATGCAGGTAAGGACTCGATATCCTTAAGTATGTCGGGAGATAGCGCGCCCGAATAAAACCCCTCCAGGATGAGCGGCTCCAGCTCCTCTCTCTTTAAATATTTAAACAAGTGCTTGTATTTGTTAAATGTAGGTTCGTCCCCAAAAATGGCATCCCGAAATTTTCTGTCTTTCTTAAATTCCTTAAGAAATTCCTGGCAAAAAATGGCGTTTACTTTCTTTCCCGAAAACCACCAAAATTTGTTGCTGTCGATGAATTTCTTTTTTGACGAAATGTTCGTTGCCTTAAAGAAACTGCCGGGCGATAACACTTTAGATTTAAAAGACATATTCTATTTTCCCTCCTTTGGTTCTTCCCTCTTAGAAGCAATTTTGACGTACAAATATCCATTGAGAAAGGCATTGTGTCCATACAAAAGAAGCTGCCTAGGCACCGTCGGGTACGGCATTTGAGTCGCCAGGAAGATGATGAAACCGAAGGCCTCTCTCACTAACTGGTGTATATTTCTCTTCGTCCATGCTTGCTTGGTGGCACAGAAAGCTCCACAGACAAAGCAGGATATTATGTAGCTTATCCCGCATTCGCCTTTCGCAGTTGCCTTGATTATATCCTTCGCATCCATCTCAAAGAGGATTCTTTCCGCTTCCTCCTCCGCCAGTCTGGGTAATCCGCCACTGAGCTCGCGAGAAAAGATCTCCGCCGCCTCTTTCACTTCACCTATCATTCTTTTAGCGGACTCCCCGACCCTTTCTTTGGCCGCCTCGTAAACAAGACCTTCTTCCACCATAAGCCTGGTGATCTCCGCGGATGCAAATCCCTTGAAGGAGCTGGACTCCTTCCTGAGTGCTTTTTCGAGATCCTCCATCTTAATATCATTGAAAAAAACCTGGGCCTTGTCCCCCTGGGGACTTGTTTTTGTCTCAGAGAGATTCTTCTGGACGCTTTTCATCGCCGCTTTTAAGAGGGAGAGAGTGAGTCCCCAGGGCATTTTAGCTTTCTCTCCCCCGAGCAATTTCGCTCCCCTTTCTACCTCTTTTCCCATTTCCTTGATGGCTTCGCTTGAGGTTAAGGTCTTGCTTGCCCTCTGTTGCGCTTCCTCTTCCCCGTATCGGAGCATCTCGACGGCCTCATCTTCCTCCATTAAAATCAGAGAAGACTGGTCCAGCCCCATTGCTCTGGCTACATCCGGAGAAACCGAGAGATACCGGGGAACGCCTTTTGCAAAAATCAATGCCCCCTCTTCATATTGAAGGGCTTTTACTCCTTCCTTGTTTTCGCAAACAAAAAGGGGCTTTTTTAGGTCTCCCCTTCGGGTGCAAAAAACATCCAGGAACTCTTCCATGAGTATCTCGATTGAGCCCACCTTTTCGTTTTCTTTGTACATCAGGTGGCTCTTCTTCTGGGCATAATTGACGGCCACCTCTACATCTTGGGTTACCCTTGCTTTTTTCGCCAGGGCTTTTAGATCTCGAGCCATTTCCCCTCCTTACTGTTGCCTTATGACGCTGTGGTTCCCCTCCTCGACGACTTCGAATATCGTTTCCAGCTTTTCCTTTTCCTCGTCGAGATGGGTGATGACGAAAATCTGCCCGAAGATATTGGACACCATCGACAAAGCATCCAGAAGATTGTTCCTTCTCCCTTCATCTTGACTGCCGAAGATCTCGTCCAGGACGATAAAATTCGTACCTCTCATTCCTCTGCTTTCCACGAGGAGCTGTGATATGGCCAGCCTCAAACAGAAATTGGCGAGATCTTTTTCTCCGCCGGAATAGCGATTGAGGGAGTATGAGGCTCCCTCGTCTTCTATCAAGATGTTGTAATCTTCATCCAGGAGAAGTCCCTCGTACTTGTTGTCTGTAAGAGAGGTCAAGAGTTCGCTGGCCTTTTCGGACAGGGCTGGACGAATTCTGCCAATGAGGTGTGTCCTGAAGGCCCCCAAAACCTCGGCAAGCTTGTTATTTTTGGCCATTTTCTCCTGGATGTCCTTCGTCAGCTTGCTCGTTTTTTCGGCCTCGGCGATTTTTTCCTTTGTTCGAGCGATTTCGTCCCTGCCCCTTTCGACCTCATGCTCGAGATCTCTGGCTTTGATTTCAGCTTTATGGAGAGCTTCTATTGCCCTGTCGCATTCGCCCTTTTTCTCCTCATGAGCCTTTTTGTCAAACCCCAGGGCTTTCCCCTCTTTCTTGATGCGCTCAAGCTCTTTTGCGAGCTCCTCAAGCCGGGTTTTTTCTTCCGCCGCCCTTTTTCTAATTTCATCGAGCGTCGAGGCATCTCGAGCGAAAAGCTTGGCCTGGTCTGCCTCTTCCTGGACTTTTTGGGCTTCCGCTTTGGCCCGGGGAATGGCTCTTTCTGCCCCAAGAAGGCTTTCCCTGCTCCTTTCCAGCTCCTCCGTTAGGTGTTGCTTTGCCTTTTTCAATCCCTCTTCTCCAAGGGGCTTTGTGCACACCGGACATTTCTCTTCCGACCCGACGGCCTCTATGCGCTCGAGGGAGTGGTTGAGCTCCTGGATCTTCTCTTTGACTGTTTCAACTCTTTGAAGCAGGCCGTGATAAGTCCCCTGGGCTTTCTGGGCATTTTTTTCTGCACCGGCCAACTCCTGGAACTTTTTCTCGGCTTCTTCGGCCCTTTTTATTCCACCCCTGGCTTCCTCGAGGCGCTCCTGGACTATCTTGTATTCGGTTTTGGTTGAGTTCCACAAGCTTGTAAGTTTGTCGTGGGCATCTCTGGCTTTTTCCATTTTAACAAGGGAAGCTCTTTTCTCTTTTGCCGTCTTTTTCAGGCCTTCAATCTGAGTCCCCTGGGCAATCTTTTCCCTCTCTGCCTTGGCCATAACCTCTTCGGCTAAGTTTAATTTGGCTTTGACCTCGGCGATGTCGACCTTCTGGGTATCGAGCACACCGAGCTGAGCTTCGAGGCCCCTTATTTCTTGCCTCACGTCGGCTCTTGCTTCATCAACGGGGCCTATCCCCAAAAGCCTGATGATGAAAGACCTTCTTTCCTCCGGCCTTAGGTCGGACAGATAGTTGAGCTCTTTCTGCTTGGCGAAGAAGGAGGCATAGAAGCAGTTCAAATCCATCCCGAGAAGCTCCTTGACGAAAGCCTCCGTCGGCTTTACCCCTCTGGCCATGCAGGACTTTCCATGATGGACAGCAGCATCAGAGGTAAAGGTCTTCCCCTTCATCTGTCGCATAATTTGATAGGACGAGCCATTTACCTCGATTTCAAGCACTCCCTCGCAATGATTGGCTCCGGTTGTGGTGATTTGCTCTTTCTCGGTCCTTGCCGCGAAGTTTCCGTAGAGAATCCAGGCCACGGCCTCCATGAGAGAGCTTTTTCCCACTCCGTTTTTTCCAAGAATTCCTATCAGCCCTTCGCCAGGAAAATCCACATTGATTTTGCCAAAGCAGCGGTAATTTTCCAAACTCAATCGGTTCAGCTTCAACGGTTTCCCTCCTTTCTCTTGGGATTGGTTTTCAAGGCTCAAGAAACGGGGCCCGGGGAGGCGCGGGTCATTACTTTCAGTCGGGGGTGATTGATACTCTATTTCCCGTCAGGAGACACTATTGCCTCCCAGACTCTGAATCGCTATCTCTTAACTCTGAGTCGCAATCGATGCAAATAAAATCTCCCTTTGGGTATGGAGATCCATTTGCTTCTCTCTCCTCGACATCGTTGAAATCGGGCACCCTGTTGACAAACAAGCCAGAGCCCCAAGCCACGCTCCTGCTGCAATGGTTGCAAATCTCGACGAATTTTCCCACTTCAAGCACCTCCCCTTTGCCACTCAAAATAAAACGAGCCTTTCGGGCTCGATGACCGTTATCTGCCCTATCACGTCTTCAAGCGTTTGGGGACGGTATTTGTTGTACAGCAATGCTCCCCCCTCCTTTCTTTTAATTTCCAATAATTGCCTTTATTTATTTTTCTTTGGCCTTCCCGGCCCCCTTCGGCCCTTGTTTTTGGGATCCGGGTTAAAGATTTTTTCTAGTTCTGCCCCGGGCATTCTAAGGCAATCCTTCGTCGCTATGATTTCTGCCGCCATCTCATAGGCGGCCTTAAGGGCCGGGTTTGACTCGATTTGCTTTACTGTGTGTCGCATTTTTACCTCCAATCGGTTGTTCCGTTAACTTACTAAAACCAGCATGATCAAAGTCTGCGGATATTTCTTTCCCTTGCCGTTTACCATGATGAGCCTTCTATCACCCGCAAGCTTTATCTCCACGCTGTCGGCATCGCACACCTTCACGGCCTCAGAAAGAAACTCCTCGTTTATTGTGAACTTCGCCTCTCCGCTTGTTTCGACTTCGACAGTCTCTGAAGCGTTGCCCAGCTCGGGGTTGGTCTTAAGAAAGTGCGCCTTGCCTTTGCTCGCTTCCACTTTTGTTCCATGGACTCCCCCCTCGCTCAAGATGCACATCCTTGCCAGGGTGGCGTCAATAACCTCTTTATCCGCCACAATTGTTGCTTCGAACTTTTTGGGGATGAGGTGTTCCCAGTCGGGGTATTTTCCCTCAATTAAGCGGGAAATGACGGCTATCTCCATTTCCCCGGATTTCCCCCTCATCTGGACCTGCTCGCCGATGGTGATCTCTACCTTATCTGCTCTCCTTAGGATGCGAGTGACAATGTTGAACATCTTGGCGGGAGTAATGACTGCCTTGGTCCCTTTTCCTGTTTTTAGGGGAACATCGACGGGAGCGGTTGAGACGGCCAGCCTGTAGGTGTCCGTGGCTACCAACTTGAGTCCTTCCGGGATCATCTCCATCAAGCACCCCGTCAGTGGCGGCCTCATATCGTTTTTGCTAGCGCAGTAAGCGACCTCTTTAATCACGCGAGCCAGCTCTTCTCGCGCAATTTTAAAGGAATCCCCCTCTATCTCCTTGACGACGGGATAGTCTTCGAGAGGCAAGGCCTTGATGGAGAACTCTGATTGCCCGGAGGAGATTTTAACACTACCCTCTCCTTGCGTCTCCACTAAAACATCGCCCTCTACGCTTTTAACGATGTTGGTGGTTATTCTGGCAGGAAGACACGCCCCGCCTTCTTCTAAAACATCGCAAGGGATCTCACAGATCGTGGAAAGCTCAAGATCCGTTGATTTTAAGACGAGCTTGCCCTTTTTCGCCTCAACAACGACTCCGGCGAGAATGGGCAGTATCCCCCGGCTCGAAACCGTTTTTCCCACCACATCAAGACAGTCCACTAAAACCTTTCTATCGATTTTGATCTTCAACTTTACCTCCTCTTCTATTTTTCGGCATATCCTCAATTTTTCTTAACTAAATCAAAGGCGTGAGGAGCATCTTTGATTACGTCTTCCTTTTTAAATGGAGTAAGGGGGAAAAGGAAAAACACGCCCGGATCAAAGTGTCTCACTCCTGTCTCCGCAGCTTCCTCGAGCGAGTCAAACTGCCCTGTATCGTAGTGGCAATACATCTCGCCATCCTGGGAGACATACATCCTTATCGCATCCGTGCCTGGGATCTTCACAAAAAGAAGCTTAAAACCCCGGGCCTCTTTTTCTATATGTTCCACTATGAAGCCCTCCTTTCGCCAAACAGGTCAAGCTGACCCGTCCTTTTTTCCTCGACCATCTTCTTGATCTCCGGGGAGGGTTTCTCTCTGGTCAGCTTTTCCCAGGGAGGCCCATCCCAGAGATTGGCGTACTTCCAATTAGGGCTGTTTGGTCTGAGATCGTGCATCAAGGCGTCGGCCCTCAAAACATGGGCGGGAATCTGGAAATAGTATATGTTCAAAAGACACATCTGATACACCATCGGATCTATCTCGCATCCATAGTAGAGTCCCATATAGCCAAGTTTCTTGAATGCGCTGATAAGCAGGCGCCCGCTTCCCACGCAGGGATCTAAAACTGTCTTGAGAAAAGCGGGCTCCTTGTGGATTGCGAGCAACTGCTGCCTGGCGAAAAACTGGCCCAATGACTTCGGTGCTGGGAGCGCTCGATAGATGCCTTTAATTCTCTGACCGTTCTCCTCCGAAGCAACTTCAATAATTATGGGAATCTCGTCCTGGGATTTGACTAGTTTTCTTGCCTCTACAACCGCCTCATCCCACTCGGGGCAAATCTTTTCTGAGCAGCCCTTCTCCTTGAAGATGTGGTTCGTAGAGGGAACCAACTTGAACTCTGGGATCATCATCGCGGCCATCATATCCGAGACATTTTCGGGGGTGAAATATTGTCCGTTTTTGCCATTTCCTATCCCCAGGCGCATATAGGCATCCCCTAGAAAGTCCCGAACACAGCCGGTTGCTAGATTAAAATCATAGATTTCATCGAGCTTTTCCATGGTTGTTTTGTCCAGCCGCGGGGGGAAAGAACTTTGAGCCAATCCATGTTTGG
>JASEEZ010000035.1 GCA_030019215.1 Actinomycetota bacterium | reverse complement strand
CAAAGAGCTTGGCGGGACTTTCACCCGCTAGTCCCCTTAGCTGCAGGGCACACAACCCTAAATCCAAAATCCTAATTTCTAATTTTCAAATTTGGTGCTTACCCCGTTTAGAGATAAATCTCTAACGGGGCTTAGTGCTTTGAATTTCTTCTTTCTGCTCACTCCCGACTCCCGACTTTTTATAGTTCCCTTAAAACTCCTTTAACCAGTTTTTTGAGCTTATCACCAGCTGCCTCGGCTGCCTTCGTCACTTCCTCATGCGATACCCTTTGTCCCTCGCTCAGCATATTGGTGATACAGGAAATTCCCAGTACCTTAATCCCGGCATGATTTGCCTCGATGACCTCCGGTACAGTCGACATCGCCACGGCATCCGCACCAATGAGGGAAAGAAACTTAACCTCCGCTGGGGTCTCGTAGGTTGGCCCGATCACAGCAGCATAGACACCCTTCGAAAGTTCTATCTTCTCCTTCCTGGCCACCTTCAGGGCAATATCCCTAAGTCGCTCATCGTAGGCCTCAGACATATTCAAAAATCTGGGTCCGAGTTCTGGATCGTTGAGACCGATGAGGGGATTGGTCCCCATGAGATTGATGTGATCGATTATGAGCATCAACTCCCCGGTCTTAAGCTTCGGATTAAGGCCACCCGCCGAGTTGGTGATGATAAGTCTCTCAACCCCCAATGACTTGAGAACCCTGATGGGAAAGGTCACGCCTTTCATAGTGTAACCCTCGTAACAGTGAAAACGCCCCTGCAAGACAGCGACCTTTTTGCCCTCAAGAAAACCGACGATCAAATTTCCGGGGTGCCCGGGAACGGTAGGGATGGGAAAATGGGGAATCCTCCTGTAAGGGATAACCGTCCCTTCCTCTACATCATCGGCAAGAGATCCCAAACCAGACCCCAAAACTATACCAATCCCTGGGTTTATGTCCCGCCGCTCCCGAATAAAACGGGTGGCTTCCCTGATTTGCTCTCTGAACTGCTCAACCGGGTCCATTCATCCTCACTCCTCGGACAATCTCCTTTTTAAAACACTTATCCTCTCTACCGGTGAGGGATTGACCCCATTAAGTGCGGCCAGATAAAAACTGACGAAATCTCCCAGGTAAATAAGGGAAAAAGTCCTAGCCAGCCTTGACTTTCCTCCACTCCAGACCTCACTTGCTCCGCCAAAGCGACCCTCAATTAGCGACCTGGTGATCTCCACTCTCTTTTTAACCCTCTCCGACTCCTCGGCGTCCCTAAGAAGGAGAAGGAGAAAATGGTCGGTGATATCCCCCAAAAGTTCCCAGCCCACTGTCTCATTGTGATTTAGTTCAGGGAAAACATTCCAGAAAGCTGGCACCTTGCTATTCTCGTTAAACTGGCACTTCCAGCGGAGCGCGGCAACGGAAGTAGGTCCATCCGAACCGTAGATTACCGGAACTTTCCCGCAAAGACGAGTTGCCAGTATCTTGGCCTCATTTTGGTTCAACGGTTTATGCGGGGAGAAGTTCTTCGCCCTTTCGTCCAGGATAGCCAATGTCTCCTGGATACCTTGACCCTTATCACCGATGAGAGCCATTCTCTCCAAAACTACCAGGATGGGAAGGGAAAGATAACCCAGAGCCGCTCGCGGTTGCAAGCCTTTGGGAATCTTGACAATCGGTAAACTGCGTTCCTCTGCCTTATTCTCCAGTAATCCACCGGTAGTAATGGAGATCACGGGGCAACCTCGCTCAACCGCCTGGTCGAAACCGCTCAAAGTTTCCTCGGTATTGCCAGAGTAACTAACGGCAAAGCAAAGGGTCTTGTCGTCCACGAATCTCGGGAGGAGATATCCCTTGTTCACTAGAAAGGGGATTCTCAACTCGTCTTCGAGAAGAACCTTGGCGATATCGCCCCCGATGCCCGATCCGCCCATCCCGAGAACCACAACCGATCTCATATCGGAAGGAATATCAAAGGATAAACCGCAAGCAAGATCGACCGCCTCCCGACATTGAAGGGGGAAGTCCTCGATCGTCTTGAGCATACCATCCTCATCAATTTTCTTGATTGCTTTAAGGTCATCCAGGTCAATGGCGTTCATCCACCATCGCCCCCCTCTTAGTCTTCCGAGGAATGTTCTTTACGTTCCGAGCAGCGGCCAAAACTATCTCCTGGCCCTTTTTGAGCAATAGAGAAACTTTCTGAGGGCTATCCGCTTCAGCATAGATGCGAACCACCGCCTCCGTTCCGGAAGGCCTTATCATCAACCAACCCCCGTCATCCAGGCAGAATTTATAACCATCAACATCGTTAACCGCCACGACTTTTGTGTTCACCAACTCGGTGAGTTCAAGAGCCTCAAGATGAGCAGAAATCCTTTCCTTGGAAGACGGATCTATATCCATATCCACCCGGTTGTAATAGAAATAGCCCACCCTCCTCATCAAATCATCAACGAGCTCCCCGAGGGTCTTCCCGTGCGTTACCATCATTTCGACTAGCAATAATCCAACTAAGATCCCATCCCTCTCCGGGATGTGATTCTTTATTCCTATTCCTCCACTCTCTTCTCCCCCAATGAGAACATCGCCAGAGAGAATATGCTCGCAGATGTATTTGAAGCCGACGGGGGTCTCGAGGAGCTTTAAGTCATATTTCTGAGTGAGCGAGTCGATCATCCGTGTGCTGGAAACTGTCTTGACCACATCGCCCCGCCATCCTCGACAGCCGACTAAATGTTCCAAGAGAAGAGCGAAAATCTGATGAGAGTTGATGAAACCACCGGAAGCGTCGATGGCTCCGATCCTATCCGCATCCCCATCCATGGCCAAGCCAACATCGAAATTTCCCTCCGTAACTTTATCCCGGAGCGCACCCAGATTTTCCGAGATTGGTTCGGGGTTCACCCCCCCAAAAGATGGATTAATTTCGTTGTGAATCTCCTCCACATAACATCCCAGACGAGAAAGAGCCTGACTCAAATAACCCTGCCCGGCTCCGTACATGGGATCGACAACCACTTTGGGTCGGGGGTCGGGGGTCGGCAGTCGAGAGAATAAATCCTTGTTGAGGAGGTTAAAGATGTGAGGGAGGTAAGCTTCTTTGGGATCAAAAAAGTGCAGGCGACTGCTCCCCACCGCCTTTTCCAAAGAAATCACCGAGGGTCTTTTGTCCCGAGTCAAATTCTCCCGATAGTGTCGCTCTATTCTCTTGGTTATGTCCTGAGTAGCCGAGCCACCGTAAGAAGCCTTGAACTTAAAACCATTGTAGTGCGGGGGATTGTGGCTCGCGGTGATGAGGATGGCCCCATCAGCCTTTTTGTCGACGACGGAGAGGGAAACCGCAGGAGTGGGGGCAAAGCTCTCCGTCAAGAATACCTCAATACCATTGGCGGCCGCCACCAAGGCGGCTTGCTGCGCAAACTCAGCGGAGAGGAATCTAGTATCGTAACCCACCACCAACCTCGGGTTTCCCCCCCGGTGGCAGTCTGCTTTAACGTGGTCGCTGACGGCCTGGGCAACCCGTCTCACATTTTCAAAGTTAAATTCATCGGCAATTATATCTCGCCAGCCATCGGTACCAAATTTAATCATACGCATTCACCACGGACCATTCACCAAAATAGCCTTTAATTAATTCTGAAAGGTTATCCTATTGTGGCTTTCTATGCTTTCTATATATTCAAATATGTAGGTTAGATATAATTCCAACAAATTTCTGCAGTTGAGGAGGTTGCTCGCAGAGCAAGTGGAGCGACGGCGTCGTGAGTACCGGCTCGAACAGCTGCTCAGAGCCCGCTCACCCCGAAGGGGCGGCGAAGCCGTTCGGGGCTGAGCACTGAGAGAGCCAAGCGAACAACCCAAAGCAACTTCGCAGCTCAAGAACAACCTCATCAAACATGCCCTTTATCTAAAAGAGCCTGGGTGAACGAGAAACTAGACCCGCTCTCGCCAGTAGTTCAGCAAATCCTCGAGGGTGTTCTCGAAAGGTATTTCGGGCTCCCAACCAGTAGCCTTACTGAACTTGGAATGATCACCGACGAGAATCTGAACATCGGAAGGGCGCATTCGAGCCGGATCCCGCTTTATCTCCACATCAACCCCACTGAATTTCAGCAAGGTATCGAGCATCTCCCCTATCTTTGTACCTTTTCCGGAGGCTATGTTGTAAACTTCACCCGGCTCACATTTCTCCAGCGAAAGCCAGTAACCCTTGACAGTATCACGCACATCGGTAAAATCCCTGATGGCCTCGAGATTTCCCACCTCGATGACCGGCTCCCTTTCCCCCTTCTCGATCTCAGCAATCTGTTTGGCAAAGTTCGAGGTTACAAAGACCTCTCCTCTTCTCGGTCCCTCATGATTGAAAGCCCTGGTCCGAACGATGAACATATCATAGCTCTCGTGATATTGATACCCCAACAGATCCTGGGTAACTTTGCTTACTGCATAGGGGCTGAGGGGTCGCAGAGGATTCGTCTCCTTTATGGGGATCTCACCCTCATAAACCATACCGTACTCCTCTGAAGAACAGGCAAGCTGAATTCGGGTCGTCAGATTGAGCTCCCTGACGGCCTCGAAGATATTTACCTGGCCAACGATGTTCGTTACCAACGTCTCGGTGGGCGCGTGCCAGGATGTCGGCACAAACGACTGCGCGGCGAGATGGAATATCAGATTCGGCTTGACCTTCTCTAAAACCTTCAAGACTGAAGCCGAGTCCCTGATATCGCACTCCATCAACTGGATCTTGTTCTTAATGTGATCGATATTCTCCGTACGGCTCCGCCATCGGATCGTCCCAAAAACCTCAACATCCCCGCGATTCAAACAGTACTCAGCCAAGTGACTCCCCGCAAAACCAGAGATGCCCGTGATTAATGCCCTCAACTCAATGCCTCCTTTAAATTCGTTTTACCCCGCCGTTGGCGGGGTTAAAATCTGATCTTACCCTGTTCTATTTCTGTATCGGGCCAGACCTTCATGCCTCTCTTCAGATGATTCTCATCGCCAACTTTCATATTATCCCCCAAAACCACCATCTCCTCAACGTGGACCCTTTTGCCTAATTTGAGCCCTCTGCCGAGGATGCTGTTTTTAACCACCGATCCCTCGCCGATACAGCAACCGTCTAGAAGCACACACCCCTCAAGGATCGTCCCTGAACTGATACGACAATTATTGCCCATAGTGGTGTGACTGAAGATGGTGGCATGGGATTCAATCACGGCATTTTCCCCTATCACCGTGGGGCCGAAGATGGTTGCCTCGGGCGATATCTTCGCCCTCTTGCCCACCCAGACTCGAGGCTTTACCTGTTTGTCAGCGGACATAATTTCCCGACCGATGAATTCCAGAGAGACCTTGCCTTCCAGAATATCTTTGTGGGCAAGGAGGTACTTCTCCGGCGCTCCAATATCCAACCAATAGGCGCTGGAGGGGAAACCGAAGACGCGCTCCTGGTTCTCCAAAAGGGCAGGAAAGAGACCGCGTTCGAAAGAGTAGTTCTCCCCTTCAGGAACATATTTCAAAACCTCCGGTTCAATAACATAAGTCCCGGCATTGATCAGATCGGTGGTCACCTCATCCCAGCTCGGCTTCTCCAAAAATTCAAGGACCCGACCGGAGTTATCCAGCGGAACGAGCCCATAAATCGTGGGGTCCTCAACGGGTGTAAGAGTAATGGTCGCCACCGCCTTCTTAGCGCGGTGATACTCCAGGAGCTGGCCGACGTTTAAGCTAGTTAAGATATCTCCATTGAAAACGATGAAGGTCTCTTCACCCAAGAGAGACTCCACGTTCTTGACGGCCCCACAAGTACCAAGAGGTTTATCCTCAGCAACGTATGTCAACTTTACCCCCAAGTGCCCCCCGTCATTGAAACACGACTCAAAAACGTCCGAGATATACCCCGCACTCAAGATGATGTCGCAAATGTCGTGCTCCTTGAGTAGCCTAATGATGTACTCGATGAAGGGGATATTGACCAGAGGCAACATTGGTTTTGGGGTCGTACAGGTGAGGGGTCTCAACCTCGTTCCTTCTCCCCCCACAAGTATAAGGGCTTTCAACTCACCAACCTCCTCAAATTTTGCACGCCTTGCGCGCCAATAATTTATCATATCCGAGGCTCATTTCGAAACCCTCCTTAGAACGTAAAACGTTCTCTAGTGATCCTGTATCGATCTTCCGCTCAGTTTGCTCAGCATCTCCCTTAGTTTACCCTCGTATCGGAGCAGGACAGCTGAGACCAGACCGCCCACTATGGCCCCGGACACCACATCAGCCGGATAATGAGCCCCAACGTAGACCCGGGAGAATCCCACCAACAGAGCGAAAACAACCAGCCAAATCTTCCAGCGAGGAAACTTTCCCCACAATACCGTGGTGGCTGCGAAGACCCGAGCCGTGTGGCCAGATGGGAAGGCATATCTCGCGAAAGGAATGGATATCTCCGGCAATGGTTTTCTGATGAGGGAAACAGGAGGGGGCCGGTGTATGGCCACTTTCCCCAATAAGACAAGGCCCTCGGCGATGCCCACCGCCGCTAGCATCACGGCCATTACCCACCATAATCCCTTGGGAGACGACATCTTTACTATTCTCGGCAAAATGAAAAGATAAAAAAGGACACCGACGATGATTAGATCCCCCAGATTTGTGATGAACTCAAAGATCCAAAAGAGCGGGGGGAAATGAAGGGTCGCATTGATAAAATTAAACAACGCCTTGTCCAATTGGACCAAGTAAGCCAATATGTGCCCCACCCCCAAACAATTCTCATCCCTCACCGCAAAAACCTAGGTCTCCGATCCCGGAAGGCTTCGCCTCGGAGGACTCCAGCCCGAGGGGTCTACGACCTGAGAGGAGACCAGAAAAACGGAAGCTAAAGGGCGAAAGCAAAACCGCACCTCAAAAGCCTCTTTCTCACTTTCAACGAAAGTGAGCAGGATTTCTCCTGTAGTCTGGCTCAGTGCTAAGTCGCCTGCCCCATTCTCTCCTTGAAGAAATCTATCGTTTTGTCCAGTCCACTCACCAAGTCGGTTTGGGCGCTCCAGCCGAGCTTTTCCCGGGCCAGGGAAACTTCCAAAAATATGCTGTCCAGCTCGCCCATTCTGGGAGGAGCATAAATCGGATCGAGATTGGAGCCCAAGCGCTCTTTTAAGATCTTAAACAGTTCATTTACGCTCGTACCCTTCCCCGTGCCGATGTTGACGGTAACACCGTCCTGAACCTCCATGGCAAGGATGTTCACCTCCACAACATCGCCCACATAGACGTAGTCGCGAATCTGCTCTCCCGTCCCATAGATAGTGGGTCTTTTCCCCCGCAGCATCTTGCCTATGAAGATGGCGATCACACCCGCTTCCCCAAAGGGGTCCTGGCGGGGGCCATAGACATTGCCGTAACGCAAGGCCACATATTCGAGACCGTGACTCAGATTATACAGGCGGAGATACTTCTCGGCGGTGTACTTGCTCAAACCATAAGGGGAGATGGGAGAGACGGGATGTCTCTCATCCACGGGCAAATGCCTCGGTTCCCCACAGATGGCCCCACCAGAGGAGGCAAAAATAATCCTTCCCACCTTATTAGCGCAGCAACACTCCAGAAGACAAATAGTGCCCAAAATATTGACCCGGGCATCAAAGAGGGGATCCTCAATCGACTTGCGTACATCCATTTGTGCTGCGTGGTGATTGACAAAATCCGGCTTCTCGGCTTGGAAAACTTCCTCCAGCTTGGGTGAGGTTATATCCATGTGGTAGAACTTAGCCTGGGGGTTGATGTTCTCTTTTCTGCCCGTGGAGAGATCGTCCACGACCACGACCTCGTGTCCTTTTTCAACCAGCCTATCAACCACGTGGGAACCGATGAAGCCGGCTCCCCCCGTCACAAGAACCTTCATCCCACATCCTTTCAATTAACCGAATTTTGCATCCTCGGACAAGAAAACCTTACCCATTCATGACAAACTCTTGAAAATTTAACTTAGGGCAAAGGTTAGGCCTCAAGTTCAAAATGTAGAATGTAAATTGAAAAGTGCAAAATGAACTGGCAAAACCCAAAGAAAAGATCTCTTGAAAACATTTTAAATTTTACATTGTCGTTTTTCATTTTTCATTTTTAGTTTTTAATTTGCTAGTTGTTACATAGCACAACATCGATAATTGATATTTAACTTAAGAGTTCTAGC
>JASEEZ010000034.1 GCA_030019215.1 Actinomycetota bacterium | reverse complement strand
GCCTTTATTGCACAACTATTGGTCAAACCAGTACCAGATGTATAGGAATTACCTTTTATTTTTACATTTGATAAACAGGCATCGCAACCTTTAAATGTTACCATAATTGTGAAGTAGTACATATGGGGGTGAAAAATGAGTAATCAATTAAAAATTTTAATGGTCGCAGCTGAGGCAGTTCCCTTTGCAAAAATAGGGGGACTTGCAGATGTAGTAGGTTCATTACCAAAAGCACTAAAAAAACTTGAGCATGATGTTAGAGTGTGCATTCCTTGTTACGCCACAATTGACCAGAAAATATTCCAAATAAAGAAAGTGGCAGAAACTGAGGTTCCTATGGGAAATGAGCACAAAGAATCAGCAATTATAAGAGAGAGTGTGGTTGGGGAAAATGTACCAGTTTATTTAATTGATAATGTCAGATACTTCAGTCGGGAACGTATATATGGATATCCTGACGATGAGGAAAGATTTGTTTTTTTCTGCCGGGCAGTTCTGGAAATGCTTAAAATTTTCAATTGGCAACCTGATATTATACATTGCAACGATTGGCATACGGGAATCATTCCCAATTATTTAAAGACTCTTTGTCAAAATGAGCCTTTTTTCACTAGCACTGCTACAGTGTATGCTATTCACAATCTAGCTTACCAAGGAAAGTATGAAGATTATATCTCACAGAAAGCAGGGCTTGGGGCTTATGATTCTTTATCTCCTCCGATTGCTGGACTATCTACCTTTATGGGCAGAGGCATTTACTTTGCCGATGTAGTCAATACCGTAAGCGAGCGATATGCGTTGGAAATCCAGACTCCTGAATATGGTGAAAAGCTAGATTCTTTGCTTCGTAGCAGAAGAGAGAGACTCTTTGGGATATTAAATGGCATTGATTATGAAGAGTACAACCCCGCTACAGACAAACGGATTGTAGCCAATTACGATTCAACCACAATTGAGAATAAGGCAAAAAATAAAGCTGCATTACAGAAAGAATGCAATTTGCCAGTAAACCCAGGATTACCAGTCATTGGGATGGTTTCTCGTTTAACAGGCCAGAAGGGTCTAGATTTAGTAGCAAATGCTATCCACGGTATCATGTTGCTTGATCTTCAATTAATACTCTTGGGTACTGGAGACGATCATTTCAAGCATCTCTTCAGTGGTATCGCTCAAAAGCATCCTATGAAGATGTGTACTAATATTGCTTTCGACCCCAATTTTGCTCAGCGCATTTATGCAGGTAGCGATATGTTATTAATGCCTTCTCTTTTTGAACCCTGCGGCTTAAGCCAATTAATTGCCATGCGGTATGGCACTGTTCCAATTGTAAGAAGCATTGGTGGTTTAGCTGATACGGTTACGGATTATGATCCATCTACGAGCAAAGGAAATGGTTTTGTTTTTGAGACTTATGATCACTGGGTTTTATTCGCCACTGTTGTGCGGGCAGTTGAGATATTTAAGAATAAGAATATCTGGCGCGAGTTGATAGTTAGAGGCATGGGTGCTGATTACTCCTGGATTAGTTCAGCTAAGAAATATGTACAGCTTTATAAGAAAGCTCTGGAACTTAAGAAAATGAAAGGAAAGTAAATCACCGTTTGCGAGATGACAAATAATAGCACATTGATAACTCAAAATCGCAAAGGACGACAATAAAAAAGGTGGTCAAATCCAAAAACTAAAGCCCCCGCCTGCCAACGCCTGACGCCGTAGGCAATGGCGGGCAGGCAAATGCCAAACGTCGTTGCGAGGAGCAGATCCCTCGACAAGCTCGGGACAGGCTTCGCAATCTGACCCGCCTGCAGGGTCATCCTGAACACAGTGAAGGATCTAGATCCTTCGGCTAAAGCCTCAGGACGACTTCGTCGGATTGCCGCGCTCTTTTCAGTCGCTCGCAATGACTAGGTTTGGATTTTTAACTTTGAGCTTCATTTGACATTGGGATCCTTCGACTCTGCTCAGGACAGGTTTTGACATTTGGATTTAAAAAGCAGCGGTAGTCGATGTTGTGCTATGTAACAATTACCCACCCATAGTTTTGTTTCAAAACGCAAAAGTCTAGTATATAATTTGAACGTTGCAAGCTCGGAGAGAGAGGAAAAAGGTGAGAGTAGCTATCGTTTACCCGCCCCTTTCCTATAGGGGAAAATATCCATTGCTTAGCCAGAACAGGATATTTACTTTCACGAGTTCGGAGGTGATCAGGATTTATCCCCTTGTTCTGGCCTCCGCAGCGACGATGCTCGCTCAGGATGGAAACGAGGTTCTCTACAAGGATGGCATCAATGAACGCCTAACAGAGGAAGAGTTCATGCGCCAACTCAAAGATTTTAACCCCGAACTCATAATCTTGGAGACCAAAGCCCCGGTTATCAGGAAACACTGGCAGTTCATCAACAACTTGAAGAAACCGTCAACTCCGTTGAGCGCAGAGCAGAGAGCAGAGAGCAGAGAGCCTAGAGCTAAAGAACTTGTTATCAACTCTCCGCTCCGAGCTCTAAGCTCTCCGCTGACTGTCCTCATAGGCGATCACGTCTCCTTCTTTCCCGAAGAATCTTTGGAGAATAGCGCGGTCGATTACGTTGTCACCGGGGGGGATTACGATGTCAGCCTGCCCAAGTTGGTGCAACACCTTGAGGGTGACGGTGATCTCCCCAGGGGTGTCTACTATCGCCAAAATGGCGAGGTTAAAAACACGGGAAAGTTTGAGCTGATCGAGGATTTGGACTCACTACCCTTAATCGACCGTGAGCTTACCAAATGGCATATCTACGGTGAGGCTTATCTGTACAGACCCTGCGCTTACATCCTCTCTGGACGAGGTTGTGGCGGTGTGAAGAGACCGGGAGTTTGCAAGTTCTGCATCTGGCAGTATGCTTTGTGGAACTGCAAGGCTCGCCTGCGTTCCCCTCAAAACGTGGTTCAAGAGATCAAGATGTTGGTGGAAAAGTACAAGGTCAGAGAAATATTCGACGACAACGAGGCCGGTGGTATCTGGGACAAGGAATGGCTAAAAGGGTTCCATAGCGAGATGAAAAAGCACGATTTGATAGGCAAGGTCGTCCTCTCCTCAAATGCGAGGGCTGACTGTCTAGACGATGAGACCTGCGAGATTCTCAAGGAGACGGGCTTTCGGCTTTTAAAGATCGGTTTGGAATCTGGTAATGATAAAACCCTCAAGCGTCTGGTCAAGGACGAGACGGTGGAGGAGATAGTCAAGGGGGTAAAGACGGCCAAGGATCATGGCCTGGTGGTCATGGTCACTGTCATGGTCGGCTATCCCTGGGAGACGGAGGAAGATGTTCAACGTTCCTGTGAGGTTGCCCAGGATTTGATGTTGTATAAAGCGAGGATGGGGGACTCTCTGGAGGCCAACATTGTGATTCCCTATCCAGGAACTCCTCTTCACAGGGATTGTCTGAAGAACGGCTGGTTTACCATAGACCCTGGTGATTATGAGAAGTACGGTCTTTCTAGACCGATACTCAAGACCCCAGTGGATGCCACAAAGTGGTGCAAAAAGATCTGGTCGGTTCACTGGCACCCCAAGTTTATTTTGAGGTCTTTATTGACCTGCAGGAAGCGCGATGACATCAGACTGGCTTTCAGGGGAGTGAGGTCCCTCCTGGGTCACGAGAAGGATTACACGGAATAAGGAGCGAGTCTGTTGAAAAGGTTTCTGAGATACTTAATCTTAATCGGGCTGGCCTTATTTATCTTCGTCCTTTTTTCCATCGATATAGGTCAGGTCATTGCGATTCTCAAAGCAACCAGTTTAAACTTTTTACTTTTGGGAGTATTTCTAATACCAATGGAGGCCGTTTTGAAGACCTGGAAGTTACAGGTCGCCGTAAATACGCATGATCCGTACTCTTTTAAGGACTCTCTGCTCACTTATCTGGTAGGCTTGCCCTTTGGAGCGGTGACTCCCGGCAAACTGGGTGACTTTGCGAAGATCTTTACTCTTCGAAAGAGAACCGGTTTGCGCACGATTACTGGTTTCTCAATCCTGGTGGCGGACAGGTTCATAGAGCTGATGGCCCTCCTTTTTTTGGTTTTGGTCGGCCTGTTTGTGGTCCGGGCGAAAACTGGTCTTACGATCCTCATTCCACTGATAGTGCTTGTTCTGATGGGTCTTGCCCTTTTCATTCTCTTGAACGAGAAATACACCAAACGCCTAGCTCGCCTGGTGTATAAGATCATTATCCCTCAGAGGTATCACGACAGACTCAAATCCAGCTTCAGTTCCTTTTACGGGGGGATTTCCAAGATTGTTCGCGATCACAGCTCATTTCTGGGCATGATAATGATTTCGCTCCTGGGATGGTTAGCCATCTCCACCCGAGTCTATTTTTACTCCCGTTCTTTGGGTATGCACATCGACTATTTCTATTTCGTCTTTTCTTTTCCTGTAGTTACCTTTGTGGAGCTCATGCCCATCTCTATAATGGGTCTGGGAACCAGGGAGTATGCACTGATCATTTTATTGGGTTTACTTGGAATCGGCAGAGAACACGCAGTTTCGCTTTCATTGATGGCTTTTGTGCTAGGGCAGGTTCCTTTGATGATCGCTGGTTATGGAGTAGCATTGAAGGAGCATCTTAGCTTGGGCAAGGTAGAAATGGAGGAGAGCGTATCGCTGGGGGAAGAAAACGATGAACCCCTCGGTTAGTGTCATCATTCCTATTCCGCCTGGAGGTTCTGCTAGCTGGGCCATCGACTCCCTGAGGACGGTAGATTATCCGAAGGATAAAATGGAGATACTGGTGGTCGAGGGCAGACAACCCTCAAGACAAAGGAATGAAGCAGCCCATGAAGCCAGGGGGGATGTGATCTATTTTCTTGACGACGACTCCGTCGTCGAACCTGATCTATTCCGGAGAGTTTTGTCTTTTTACGATGATTCGAAGATTGTGGGTGTGGGGGGACCGGAGTTGAGTCCGGAGAGCGATTCTTATTCGCAGAAAGCCTTCGGCTATGTTCTGGGATCTTCATTCGGCTGTTTTAACACCAGATATCGATTTGCTGCTATTGGGAAGCCTCGGGAGGGAACGGAGAAACACTTCATTTTGGCCAATTTCAGCTTACGAAGAAAGGTTTTCAGTGAGGCGGGGGGATTCAATGAATCCCTCTATCCGAACGAGGAGAATGAACTGATCAACAGGTTGCGGAGGAAGGGGTATAAACTAATTTATGACCCGGAGGCCATAGTGTATAAAAGCCGGCGCAGATCTTACCCTGAATTTGTCAAGCAGATATTCAATTACGGCAGGGGGAGAATGGAGCACACGCTCATCAGCCCATTCACTGCAAATATCCCTTACTTTATCCCCTTGTTGTTCTGCGTTTATTTGGTTACCTTATTATTCAGGCGCGATTTACCCTTTATGCTCCCCCTTTATCTGTACATTCTGTTGGCTCTGGTTTCCTCTATTGCTCTAGCCGTTAAGGCGAGGAGCCCGATTTTGATTTTTTTGGCCCCGTTTCTATATCTTTCGGAGCATGTCTCTTATGGTTTGGGTTTGCTGTGGGGTTTGGTTAAAAGAATGCTTGGGTTGCGACGGTCTCAGACGGATGCCGTCAGAATCAATGTGGTCAAGGATTTTGCCGAAGATTTCGAGCCGAAAGAGCGACGGGAAGTGAAGGTATGAAATCCATCGTTGTGCTTCCCACATACAATGAGGCTGAGAACATCGAGAAGTTGGTCTCGGAGATACTGGCGTTGCCGTACGATATCGAGGTTGTCATTGTGGATGACAACTCCCCCGATGGCACCGGCGAGATAGCCGATAGGATGGCGAAATCCGATGGACGTGTCCATGCCGCCCATCGCGAGGGCAAGCTGGGTCTGGGCACGGCTTACACAGCTGGCTTCAGATACGCACTGAAAGGCGATTACGACTGTATCTTTACCATGGATGCTGACCTTTCCCATGATCCGAAGTATATTTCCGACTTTCTGGAAAAGATGAAAGATCACGATCTGGTGCTGAGCTCCCGGTATATGAACGGCATCAGCGTCGTTAACTGGGGGTTCAAGAGGCTTTTGATGAGCAAGGCGGCCAACGTCTATCTTCGGCTCGTCACCGGCTTGAAGCTCTCGGATCTGACCGGCGGTTATCGTTGTTTTCACCGGAGGGTGTTGGAGAGCATAAACCTGGATGCAGTTCACTCCAATGGGTACGCTTATATAGTGGAGACCACCTTCCGAGCCTGCAAGAAGGGTTTTAGGGTGGGAGAGACTCCCATCATTTTCGTGGATAGAAGTGCGGGAGCGTCGAAGTTGTCCAAGAAGGATATGATCGAAGCCTTTTTCATCCCCTGGAGATTGCGTCTTGGTTTTTATCGAAAGTGATCCCCCTTTAGATGGAGAATGAAAATGCGGAAGGGAAGGAGACGCCTAGGAGAATTTCTAGTTGTAGCCCTGCTTTTATGTTTGCTATTTTTCCAGGTATTTTTCAGCGCGATTATGAAGTCCCCCGTTTATGACGAAGTCGTCCATCTGCCGGTTGGCTATTCTTATTTAAAAACCTACACCTATTGGCTCGAGTTAACCACTCCTCCTCTTGTCAAACTTGTGGCCGCTTTTCCATTGCTTTTTCTTGATCTGAACTTTTCGACCGATTCCAGCGCTTGGAGGGAGCGCAATCACTTAATATTCGGGCATGGCTTTCTTTATGCCGCTAATAAAAATGCCGATCAGATTGTACTTTTTGGGAGAATCTCCATAATATTGCTCTCTTTAGTCCTTGGATTTTTCGTTTTCTGGTGGGCAAAGGGGCTTTATGGAGTCAGAGCGGGACTATTTGCTCTCTTCTTGTACACCTTCGAGCCGAATATCCTGGCCCACTCTGGCTTAGCCACCATCGATCTGGGGGTTGCTTGTTTCATCTTCATTGCCACCTACTTTTTCTGGCGGTTCTGGAGGGAACCGAGCTGGAGGAATCTTGTTCTCGCTGGAGTGACCTTTGGATTGGCTCAGACATCGAAGTTTTCCGCCATTCTCCTCTTTCCCGCCTACATTGTCCTCATTCTTTTTCTGGCGTTTACCTCGAAGGAGTTGACCATTCCATCTCTTTTCTCTCGTTCTGCGGGTGACGACAAGGGTGTGACCAAAAAAGGAAAGTTCCGTGCCCTCTTTGTCCCCTTGGTGCTAATTTTTCTCATCGGCTTCACCGTTATTTTCTTAATTTACGGTTGTCAGTTTAGACCTCTCGTTACTCCACAAGAACCAATGGGTGAACACTTTCAGGCTTTTGTTCAGCGCATTACAAGGGGCAAGCCAATATTCGCCGGGATCGTGCAATTTTGCCTGGAGAAAGTCCCTCTACCGGCGGGAAGCTGGTTTAGGGGGCTGATAACACAGGTGGGGCACTCCAGGTATGGTCACGCTGCATTTCTGGCCGGAAGGTATTCGACCAGTGGCTGGTGGTATTACCACTTTGTTGCTTTTCTGATCAAAACTCCGATAGCTCTGTTAATTTTGGTGGCTTTGGCGGTTGTGTTTTGGAAGAGAATACGAAGCAAAAACTTTTTGAACGAATGGTTTTTATTGGTGCCCATAGCGGTGTTTTTTCTCTTCAGTGCTCTTGGGCGCATCTCCATAGGACTTCGATATATCCTTCCTATTTATCCCTTCCTCTTCGTCTTTGTGAGTAAGTTGGTGAGCCTGCCCGCCAATGCCCCGCCATCGGTAGGGCAGGCGGGGGTCAGAGTAAAGAAGCAGACTCTCTTTAGGCTTTCACTAATCCTTCTTTGCTCCTGGTATCTTTTCTCTTCCTTGAGCATCTATCCTCACTATCTTGCCTATTTCAATGAGTTTGCGGGGGGACCCAACAACGGATACAAATACCTGGTGGATTCAAACCTCGATTGGGGGCAGGACTTGAAGGGTCTGGCGAAGTACGTGCGGGGAAAAGGCATTGAGAAGATAAAGCTATCCTACTTCGGCACGGCCAATCCGGACTATTATGATTTTCCATACAAGTTGATGAGCGATTATGAAATGCATCACCGTGTTCCGGGGATATACGCGATAAGCGCCACGAATCTGCAGAATGCTTTAGTCAAGGACAAGACCCGCTTTGCCTGGCTGAAAAAGTACGAACCAGTTGATAAAATAGGGTACTCTATCTTTATCTATGATGTGAAGTAGGTGAGCAGAGAGCAGGGAGCAGAGAGCAGAGAGCAGCGAGCAGAGAGCAGGGAGCAGGGAGTGGGGCGTAAGGAGTTAATTAAGAATTAAGAATTCAGAAGTAAGAAGTAAGTCTCAAATAGCATTACATCGTTAACAGTTTTTTAACGCTAAGTTGTAGCAGCAC
>JASEEZ010000033.1 GCA_030019215.1 Actinomycetota bacterium | reverse complement strand
AGCCAGAGATCGAGATCTTTGGTGTACCGGGTCTCCTCGTATGCCCTGAGAGCAATCCCCCCGGCTACCACATGCTCGATCCCGGCATCGTCCAGAAGATAAGTTATGTCCTTAAACGCTTCCATCGCCTCCTTAACAGAAAGTCCCGCGAGGCTCGCAACATCAGGAGGACATGTTAAGCTTTCCACTGCCTCCCTCCTTTCAAAAAGAAGAGAGCCTCGACTCAAACGAGGCCCTTTTTGTTTATACAAAACCATTGTCCCCTTCAAAAAAACGGCTCAAATCGAAAATGAGAGCGTCGTTTTTCGGGGGACTTGGGAAAAAATTGAGGAAATGAGATTTTTGCTTTATATCTTCTTCAGCCCTCTCCTTTCCTCAAAGTTCGGCCCCCACTAGCCCGTAGACCTCAATCTCGGGGTTTTTGTGTTCCTCTCGAAGCCTGTCCCTCTCTTTTTTTGCCTCCTCCGCGGTGTTATAGATCTCTCCCTCTTCGTCACAAAGGCAAATCCCTGCCGTTGGATGACAGGCATTAACCAAAACGTATCCCCTGATAGCCCGAGCTACAACTTTTTCTGGATGATCAAGGCTATTCAGAAGATCTCCCAATCTTTGAAGATCTTCTCGGTCTTGCCCCTTAGCCTTCGAAAACGCATCCTGGATCCTGCTCCGGAGATTGATGAGCTCACGATAGAGCTTTCCCACTTCTTCTCTTAGTTTTCCGATTTTTTCTTTCGCCATTCCCCCTCCTTTCAGTAAAGAGGCTTTATAGTTCGCGACTAACCGATTAACCCCAAAACTCCCTTTTTGTCTGAGAGAGAAAAGCGCAAAAAACGGCAAGCGCTTACTCCAGGGAGATCGCCTCCCACATTCTCTTTCCCAGGGGGATGGCGATGGCCTCCTTTTCTTGAACCACAACCAGATAGACGCCGCAGCGATAGACCTTCTCCGTCAGGTTTTGGATTATTTGAGGTTTGCTGCTCAATGATGGATGGTATTTAATCTCCCCCGCCTCTCCGAGAAACCTGAGGGCATCTTTGGATATCTCCATGGTCTTCCCCGCGGGATGTAAATACCCGCTCAAAGTGTCCAAATACATCACTCTCACTCTCAATGCTTTCCCCTCCGTCAACTTCGCTGTCCCCTATCTCGTCTTATCCCCTTGCACCTTCAACCTCTTCAGCTCCTCTATGCAGAAGTTGAAGAGATTTGCCACCGCTTCTTCCGGCGTATTTCCGTCGGCGACACAGTAGGGCTCGCCCAGCTCCGGAACGCAAGCGGAATAGCCGCCTCCCTCCTTCTCCGGAATGGGAACTATTTTTACAGCATACGGCGCGACCAGGTACCTTTTTGTTAAGATCGCATCCATTTTTTCTCCTTTCGCGTCAAAAAGCGGAAAATTGAAAAGGAGGGTAAGGGGGCCCTTGGCGAGGAGTCCTTGGCATTTGGTCTCCCGCGGGCGTCTTAGCCTCTGTTGAGCGTGGTGAGCCGGTTGAGTTGACTTCTACTTTTCTATAATGTATGCTTCAACTTGGCTAGGTTGATGAGGGATAGTGCCAGCGCCAAACCTCAACCGCGGCTATATTGGCTTAGTTGAGGGTAGTCTACCTGCGGGGGAACTGGCTGGATGATAAACCCGCCGACCTAGTTTATTCTTTTTCTTTCTATCGTTTTTGTAGGCAAAGGAGGCAGCGGGAGGCAAACCCCCTTTGGGCAGTAGCCCCTTTTGGCCCTGCTTTTGGTTTTGACCCCTTTTTCTCCTTTCTTTTCCTTTTTCACTTTTTCGTTCTTTTCGTTCTTCCGAACTCGCCCTTCTCCTTTTATCACTATCTCCTCGCTTTCACCCGAGCTGAAAGCCTCTTGGCACCTTTTTTCGTATTCTGCGACTATCGCATCGCAGAATCGTACAAGCGCTTCCGCGCAATCACTGTAGTCTGGCTTGGGCCCCGGTTTCCAATCAAGATAAAATTCTTGCACGTAGCCTTCACGGCAATCGAATTTAGAGCGAAGAATAATGTTTTGGGAACAACATGCCGATGGATGCACTGTATCCCATCTGGAAGAATGGCAAAAAAAGGGAAGGGGGAAAGCCACCCCTGAAAGCCTTGTGTAGAATTCCTCCTCCCAGTCACCGCATGTTCGTCTGTGGATTAGGAGAAAATCGAACTCCGGATTGATATTCAGGGGGTTTTCAACCTTCTCAAAAACCACCTTTGCCCGTGGCCTCCAATTGCCCCGGGGTTTCGCCCCTATCCTAATTTCGTACTTCAAGGGTGGATGTTTCATCTTTCTTCCTCCTTTTCCCGCTCTTCTGAGACCAACTTTCTTATCCCCCTCCTGCTCACTGTCTCCATCTTGGGTGACTGTTGCCCTAAGGAAATCCTCTTAGTTCTTTTCGTGGGAGTTTCAAGAGGAACAACTTCCCCCTTCGGCGCTTCCCTCTTCTTCCTCATTGTTGGCCTCCCGGCCTCGATCAAAATTGATTGGATCTTCGTCCCAATGCGTTCCAATATCATCTTGGTTTGATCGAGATCCAGCTTTCTCTTGCTTTCTTTACCATTGCCCTCGGCAACAGCGACCACTTTCTCTATTTCGGCCAAAAACTCATCAACGGTCTTGTCCTGAAAGAAGTTGAGTTTATTGACCGTCTCGATGAGGTTCCTGATTTGAACCGCGCTCCTGGAGATAAATCTTTTATTTTTCTCCACGGCATCCAGAGTATCAAGGGCCACATCATAGATTTTACTCAGCATTTGCAGGGTGAAGCCCTCGACGACCTCGCGCAGCTTTTTCTCGGCCTCCTCGCCATAGGCGGCTACGAGTTCTTCGTCCTTCCGTCTCCTCATCTCGCGAAGCTGAACCAGGGAGTCCCTTTCCAGACTCAAGCGCTCTGTTTTTATGAGATCTTCCTCTATGACCGAGGGTAAGGTGAAGTCCACGAAAATCGCATCGAAGAAGAAAGATTTTTCTATTAGCTCTTTGGAGGGGATCCCGGTGCGGATTTTTTCAATAAATCGTCCTATGAACTCTTGGGGAACTTCCCCGATGGAGGCCCAATGATTCCCCGTGAACTGCCTGTAGGCCGCTAGCGCCCCCCGGGTTTGGTAGTCTTCGACAACCTTCTCCACGTTTTCGTCATATTTGTCGAGTACCTCACCTTGAAGGATGTCAAAATACTTTTCCTTGAGGGCCTCTATCTCTTTTCTCCATTCCTTGAGCAGGTCGACGGGGATAAACTTTCCGGCCGGAACAGGAATGTCGTATCCATACTTTTCCTGGACGCTCCTTGTTGCCTGCTCAATGCCATCAAATTTCTTGAGCACCTCTTTTGGGAAAAGGTAGTTTTGCCCCAGGGAAATGTACTGATCCACATATTCTGCAATTTCCTTGTCAGACAAATCCATTCCCAGAAGCTCAGGAGTTGTTTTCATCTTCCCCCGCCAGCGTCCTATGGAGACGATCGCCACCACTCCCGCCTTGAGAATGGTGTAAAGATATCCCATGTCCCGTGTTTTTATCTCAGAGGAATCAACTCCCAGCTCGTGCGCCAAATCCTCTTTGGTTATCTCTTTTTTTCCTTCATATCCCCTCTTGAGCTGGCTATCCTCGTGATAAACCCCCTTGTCTTTCACTTTTTCACCTCCTTACATATATTTTTGACAAGTGCTGCACCACAATTCACCATCTAAAACTTCTTTTACTTCTCTGTGGCAACCGTGGCAGAACTTGCAACAAACCTGCCTGTCGGCAGAATTAACTTTTCTTTTATGGTCAAATAAAACAAATAGGAAAGTGTAGCCGAATATGATTCTCGGCTTCTTCCCTTTTTTCTTTATCGGTCAATTTGTCGAAGAATTTACTGTTTTCTTCGGCAAAGCCAATGTATTCTTCGACTTTTCGCTCCCGTAGTTCTTCTGGGAGCTCTTTCCATTTTAAGGTGAATCCGTATATTTTCATCTCTTCTCACCACCTTCTCATTATCTTCCCGAAAAGCTGTTGCTCGGCCTCGTCAAGGTCTTTTGGCCGAACTTCCTTCTTTTTCACCTCCTTGAGTCTAAAATTCAAGGGGCAAGGAATTTCCCTGCCCCTCTTTTCTCCTGGGGAGCGCCTTGATCACTTGACACCCCTTCTTCTCTTGGCGGTTACAATGGGCTCTTCTTTTTTTGCCGCCTTATCGAAATACTCGCGATATTTCTCGGGAACAAGATCTTTATCCGAGCACATCTTGAGGGCGGCGAGCGTCATCTCCTCGATATTCTTTGTTGAGGGGTTGATCGCCCAGATGGCATGGGTAACGTGCTTTTTCGTTACCTCTTCGCTGCCCTCTTTCGTCGCCGTCTCCATCGCTTTGGTCACCAACCGCTCGATCTCCGCTCCCGTATAGCCCTCGGTCGCCCTGGCAATCTTTTTTAGATCTAGATCCGGGGCTACCTTTGCTCTCTTGGCCTCAAGCTGAACTCGAAAGATCTCGACTCTTTCAGCCTCATCCGGAACGCCCACCATCAAGACCTTATCTATTCTTCCCGGTCTGACGATGGCCGCATCGAGAAGGTCTGGGCGATTCGTGGCAAAAACCATGATCACCTTTCCCCTTAATTCTGATTCGGACATGAAGGTGAGGAGCTGCTGGAATATCCGGCTTGAAACTCCCGAGTCGCCTGAGGCTTCCCGAGACAATCCAAGTTGATCGAATTCGTCAACGAAGATTATCAGGGGCGCTAAGGTTCGGGCCAATAAGAAGAAACGGGCCATGTTCCTCTCGCTCTCACCAACATACTTGCCCAATATTTTGGACAGGGTGAACGAGAGAAAGTTAAACCCCAAGACCTTTGCCAACGCCTGGGCGATGAGAGTTTTCCCCGTTCCGGGCGGTCCCACCAAAAGCACCCCCTTGGGGGTCAAATCTATTAACCCCTTTTCGAGGAACTCCATGATGTCGAGAAAAAGCTCCTTTACGTGCTCCAACCCGCCCACGGCTTCAAACCCGTAAGTCGGATCTACGATCTCGCAGACATCGGCATACTCGCTTTTGATGATGTCTGCCTTTCTTTCCGTTATAAGATCAGAGCAAACGGGAGCTTTCATCTCCTCCGCTCTTAAAACGATGTCCTCAATATGAACCTTACTTAAGCCCGCTGTTTTCGCGGCGAACTCAGTTGGGCTCAAGTTGAGCTTGACCCCCCTCGCCTTAATAAGAGCCTCAATGAAACTCCCTCTCTCCGAAAAATCGGGAAGGGGGAACTCAACCGCCTCGATCTTTGAGGAGGCCGCCCTCAATGCCTGGTGAACATCCGTCAGACTCCCGGTGACCAAAATGGCGATGCTTTCGGTATCCATAAGGTCACGGCCCCAAGAACACAGGGCCACCAGATTGTTCCTGTCCTCACTCGAAAGAGAGGCCATGTCCGCATTGGGGGTAAGTGTCTCCGCATATCCTATAATCGTCAGCACCTTTTGCCCGGACTTTAAAGCCATGTCTATGAGTCGTAATGCATCTTGGGGATCCCGTGGAAGTTCGACATCCTCGGGCTTTTGTTGGCTTTCCCCTATGGCCGCTTGGGCCAAGGGATCGCCCTCCAGCTCCTGTTTCATCACGAGCTCCACAAACTTTTTCTTCATTGAGGGCAGGGGGAAGGTAATCCCCTTGTTGCGATCGTAAAAAATCACAAGATAGCCTTTAAACCACTTTGCGAGATAGTCGGGTAATGTATTCGCGTGATCCACATAGTCGGCGATGTTGAAGTGGACCAAAAATACATTTGCGATGCCCGCGGTGAATTTGTGTTGTATCTCTTCTATGAATCTAGGAATTGACTGTTTCTTTGTCACGCCTCTTCCCTCCCTCTTTAAGGATTTTTATGGCGTACTCGCACACGGAGCGATAGCCCCAGGCAACAACAATACACTGAGTGCATTCGTCGCGTGGAAAGGGCTCTTCTTCCCTGCCATCTTCTTTCGCCTTTTTAAAACAGTCCTTTATTATCGCTCCGATAAGGGATAAAACCCCCTCTTGGTTATAGTCCGGGGCTGAATCAGGCTTTCGCGCGCGCTCTTTCAATGATTCTCGCACCTCCCTTTGTAATAAAAACGTAGTTTGCGGTCTCACGCCTGTGAATCAGCTCACAGGCCTTATCAAGAGAGTCGCAATAGACTATTTCCTGATTAAAAAGGTGGTTTTTGTGGAGATCTCCGAAAGCTATCACGTCTTTTCCTTTGCTTAGGGCATAGCCCAGCTCCATTGCCGTCCCCCATCTTGTGGCCTTAATGGAGGAATCCATGTTTACCAAAATGATGTCAGACTTATCTAACAGCTCAAACTCGAGCTCTCTCAGCTCCTTGCCGGAGAGTTCTTCTATTAAGTGAATCATCGTGTTGGGATCGTAGCACCTCTTCTCCCCGAGGAGCTCCTTGGCCCTCTCTCGCCATGTGGTTCTTTCTTCCTCAGGAAGAAGGCGTCCGCTACCCTCGATGGGACCGCTGAGATATATTTTTAACAATGGGTCCTCCTTTCGATTTAAGTGCTTGGTGGAGCCCCGTTTTTCCTTCTTCCCCCGGGATAGCCCCGGATTCCCCTATTGAACTTCCCAGTGATTGAGGTATGAAGGTTCACCATCTCGGCGTGAATGTCTCGGAACTTACTTTCCAGCTCTTCGTTATAGCCCTTCCCTTGCTTGGCTTTTTCCCAGGCCTGAAGGAAATAATCCATCTTTTGGCTCAAGGCCCCTACAATCTCTTCCTTCTCACCGAGAGAAAGGGAGATCACTATTTTTGTCTTCTGCATGACTCCTCCTTTAGAAAGGGGGCTCGTCCGGAAGGTCGTCGAAGGGAATTTCTTCCTGGGCTTTCTCCACTTTGACGATCTTTGCTTTTTCTGCCTTCGGCGTTTCTGGCACAGGCTTCTTGGTCGGCTCCTCCTGAATTTTCATCTCCTGTGTGGGTTTCTGGGGTTGTTCTTTCTGGGTAACTTCGTCTTCCTGCCTTCTGCTCAAAAACCCAACCCGGATCGCGGTGACCTCGAGAATGCTTCTCTTTTCTCCACTTTCAGTCTCCCAACGCCTTTGCGTGAGCCGACCTTCCACGACGACTCTGCTCCCCTTCCTTAAGTACTGAGAAACCGTCTCCGCTTGTTTTCTCCAGCAGATGATGGGAACGAAGATGGCGTCCTCATGCTTTTCCCCGTCGGAGTCCATCCATATCCTGTTAAGCGCAATGGTAAAATTGGCAACCGGAGCCCCCGATTGAGTGTATCTTAACTCAGGGTCCCTGGTCAGATTCCCTATCAGATTTACGCTGTTTAACATGCCTTACTCCTTTCTTCTACTTGCCTCCGGGCCAACCCATCCGGCAGGGACACAAAACTCCGGGGAACTTGGAAAAATTTAACCACGCACCCCCGCTCTTGTAGGGCTAATACTTTCCCCCTGATCCGCCTCATGAGCTCCCGTCTTTCCTTACCCTTGGGCTTTGCCCCCCGGCAATTCCGGAAAACGCACTCGCTGTCGGTGTAGACGTGAACCACCAACGGTGGCCTCAGCTTGAGGCATTCATTCAGAGCCAAAATCACCGCGTGGTAATCCGCGTCCGCCGACTTCACGCATGCCACTCTCTTTGCCACTGAAGCAAAGGGAGGGGCATTGTTGTCCGACCAATGAAGGCTCGCGGCCAGGCCGCTTTCACCGTTCTTGGTCGACGAATCAATAAATGCCTTAACTGTTTTCAACTCTTCTCCACCTCCCCATTGACGTGCATGGTCCTCTCCAAGGCGATCTCCGCCGCTTTCATCGTCGCCTTCAGGGCCACCCTGAACTCGTAAAACTGATCAGGCTTCAAGACAAAGCCAAGAGAGATCCTATTCCCTTTCTCAACGTTGTCCGCCTTCAGATGAAAAGCCCCCTTCTCCGTTTGGGAGAGTTCGAAAAACCTCTCGGCGCTAGTTTTCCCTGCCCTCTTGAGGGGTAGGAGGCGGGAGAGCTCCCCCTCCTCGTGTGCGGCAATGACTGCCTTCATGAAGGAAAATGGCGCGAAATATCGCACTTTTTCAACTGCCTTGTTTTCCCCGCTCAACCGGATGATTGAGATGAGAATCCTCTTGTGCCCGAAGAAGTATCTCTTGCCCTTTTGGCCGAAAAACTCCTGGCCATTCTTCTCCGGGTACAGTCTCCTCCCCACGTCCACATTGCTCGCATAAAGGGAGGTTAAAGCCTCAATGGCGAGCTTTCTTCCTTGCCCGCCCTGGGTTTTGTAAAACGCCTCGTAGACCGGTCTTCGCCAGTCAAGCAGCTTTTTCTCCTCCACTGCCATCCCTCCTTTCTTCTATAAGATTTTTAAACATCTGCGCAGGCAAAATACTTTAAATAGTCTTCCTCTGAGAGGCATTCTCTGGCGGCATCGTGTCCCACGTCCTCCCCGCAAGGAGTGCCGTCGGCGTGCTTGTGGGTGTGCCAGACATGCCCCCCTTTGGTTTCCCCGTAGGCAAGTTTTATCGCTTTTGCGGGAACGTCCCTAAAGATTCTCCTCCACTGCTTCCTGTCTGGGCTCATTCTTATGTGAGTAGGATCTGCCCCCACTAAAATTCCATCGTGAAAACCGTTTTTATCGTTGGCCCCTGAAATGGCCAAGCCCCTTGCTACTCCTTGCTCTGTTGTTGCGGAGCCCACCTTAACCCCCTCCTTTATTTTCAAATATCAAAGCGGATGTCCCACCTCGGCTTCCTGCGATTGTAGTCCCCATCCGACTACCGCCTCTTTAAAGTCGCAGGCGGCTTTGAGGCATGTGGCCTCATTAAGGTGAGAATTATAGTCCAGGCTGAACTTCCCGCACTTGGGACACTTTTCCACCCTAAAACCTCCTCTCTAGATAAGAGCAATGAGACAGGCTAGGGCCAGCAGGAGAAAGAGAACCTCCCCTATCCCGCCGGTCTTGAGTCGATATCTTTTGTTTGGGGGGAACCCCACTTTGTCTCTGAATGGGTACAGAAGGGGCGTCCCCGATTTGTTGAGGGTATCCGCAAGCAGGTGACTCAAATACCCCACCAAAAAGGCTGCCCATCCGAGGCAGGGCCCCCTGGGCAAAAGAGCGAGAGCCCCGATTGCCACCATCCCCAAAAGGCTATGCACCGCTCCTCGGTGCTTGAAAACAAGCTTTATGGGATATGATAGCGGCCAGAGCTTCCGCCCAATGAAGCTCTCTGGCTCATCGATGTCCGGCATAACCGAACCCAACCAGGCGCATCCGAGTGCCGTCATGTCCGGGGGAAGCCCAAGCGCCTTGCTGACCCCCAACCACAACGTTATTCCGGTAATTATGTGTGTCGTGCCGGTCATGATCCCTCCCTTCCTTGTTTTTTTACTTCCTGAATCTTTTCAAGTTGCTCTTGCCGTTCCAGCTCAAGAGCAATTCAAGAGCAATATGTGAACTACTCCGTCTTTAATGACGGAGCTTCCTGGCTCACAGGAGCGACCATTGTCTCTCCTCCCCAGGCGTAACTTTCCGCAGTCCCTGCGGTAGCTTTTAGCAGAATATTGCGGGCGGCATTATGATCTCGACCCAAAACAATACCACAAAAGGGACACCCGTGAAGAGACGATACTTATAAGTTTTTTCACTTGGTTTTCTCCTCCATAGGATGGGCAATTCATCCCCTACCTGAAGGGAAGAGGACTTCTTACCCAGCAAGGGTTAACTATTGCTTGCATCTGTACCTCTCCACGTCAGTGAGGCGAAAGATAAACTGATTCCCCACTTTCTCTCTCCGTAATTCGCC
>JASEEZ010000032.1 GCA_030019215.1 Actinomycetota bacterium | reverse complement strand
CAATCCCAGGTTAAGGGAGTCGCCTCTCTATTTCAACTAAAACTGGGACATGCTCAGTGACGTGGGGGAGAGCGTTTGTGCGGTGTCGGGCACCGTTTTAAATTCCAAATAAGAACTTATCACTCCTGGTAAATAAGCATGTTAAGGTCAGACCCCGATTAGGACTGAGCTTATCCCTAAAATATTGTGGAGCATGAATTATATAAACGACTTCAAATATATTTTACATGAGGCAATAAGTAAAAGGTGCCCGATTGGGGCCATCGCCCACGGACACCGAAACAACCACCTTTGTCCACCCTTCTATCGGTGGCCATTGTTCCAATTGAGCCTGGGGGCATCCCTCCAAAGCCTTTCCAGCTGGTAAAACTCCCTTTCCTCGGTCAGAAAAACGTGGACAACCACATCGCCGTAGTCCAGCAAAACCCAACGAGCCTCGCGACTTCCTTCTGTCCCCAGAGGTCTAATCCCTTCTTTGTCAAGTTCCTCCTGGATCGTTTCAGAGATCGTTTTAACCTGTCTCTTGGTCTTGCCACTGCAAATTACGAAATAATCGGTTATGACGAGCAGCTTGCCTATGTCCAGGACAGTTATATCCTCAGCCTTCTTATCTTCCACCAACCGAGCTATAAGCTTTGCCAACTCTCTCGATCCCAGAAACATCCCTCCTAAAGTGTTATTCCTCCGCCTCTTCCTGAGTGGTGGGCTGATAATCTTTCCCCACAATGACGGCTATATCCGCCAGATCCTGAGAAAAACTTTTGCTCAAAATAACTCCCACACCCAGCAAATCCTTTATCTTAAAAGCCGCGCTCTTATGCTGCTCACTATAGACTAATATCTGGGTTTTCACATAGTTGAAATTGTCAGCATTCTTCGTGTCTATCACCTTGTAGTTGCCCTCGATCAACTTCTGTGCCACGTCGCCAGCCACACCGGGTAGGCCGCATCCATTGAGAATAACTACCCTGACTTGTTGATCCTCGCCCCTCTTTATTCCCCAAAAGAGACTCACCAGATGATCTACTTCGTCCTTTTTGGGTTCGTAGTAGGTCTCTCTGCCCACGGTGACAGGTTTGACGGGAAGGGGAATAACATGCCGGTTCAAGCTATCCACCCGAGCAATTTCTTTCCTGAGTTCAGAGCGACGAGTCGGGCTGAGGTTGGTCTTGGTGGCTTTGTCGAAGAAACTTTCCAGAGCAACATTATTTACAATCCTCTCGAAATCGAAGTAATCCAACTGAAGGTAGTAATCTATCGGCACGCCGATGAAATTTTTCACCGTAGCCAGAGTGGTGGATATTCCCGATTCCAGAACCTCACAAATCCTCTCAAAGCCACGACCGGGTATCTGCACCAGCGTGTTCTCGTGAAAAACGACACCAGCGACCTTCTTAGCCTCGGAGTCGTAAACCATCAACAATAAGCCACTCGCCCGTTCGCCGTCTCCATTTTCCCGGGCCCCTATCACCAAGATGGTAGTTTTGACTTTCTTCGGTTCTTCCCTCGGTTTCAAAGCGTGATTAGCTTCGGGTTTCTGCCTTTTAAGAACACGAGCCAGAAAATCCTGACCCCCAAACCAGAAGATGCCACCGAAAACGATTACGGCAACGAGGAGCAACGAAGAGAAAATCGACAGGAAGAGCTTGATCTTTTTCCCCCTGAGTTGGCGCCTTTCAATTCTCTTTTGGGTTCTGTACCCGACAACGGCCGGCGATCTTTTTTCGCCCCTACGACCTCTCATAATCTCAAATTCTCACCGCTCCCGTCCCTGAATGGTTCACCACGAGTGGAAGGACCTCATCGATAAAAGTTGCATTTATAAATATAGTTGGCAACCCCCTCAGGAACAAGATATTTTATGGGCTTCCCTTTGCAAACTCGGTGGCGGATATCCGTAGAGGAAATGGCCAGAGCCGGTATCTCCATGAAATAAACCTGCGGCTTCTTTTTTCCCAACTCGGTGTCATTGGGCAAAAGATGGAGTTTTTTGAACTTCTCCAGACAATAACCCGGACGAGTGGCAGCGATGAACTTGCACATATCGTATAATTTCTCCGCATCCTTCCAGGTTAAGATCTCCAAAATGGCATCCGCACCGGTGATGAAAAATATCTCCGTTGACTCCCCGTAAATCTTCTTCAACCCCCGGACGGTATCGATGGCGTAAGAGGGACCTTTTCTTTCTATTTCCATCCGGGAAACCGAAAAATCGGGGTTAGAGGCAGTGGCTATCACTGTCATCAGATAACGTTCCTCAGGAAGAAGTATCTCCCCGTCCTTTTTGTGAGGGGGATGCCCCGAAGGCATGAAAATGACTTTATCGAGATGAAATTGCACCAAAGCTTCTTGGGCGGTAACCAGATGACCATAGTGAATAGGGTTGAAGGTCCCGCCCATTATTCCCAGCCTCAACGGCCTATCCGTTTCTCTCCCCGAATCACTTCGATGCAACCTTGAGCTCCTTCGGAGCCAGTTTTCTCAGCCTCTCAATCAAATCCTCGTCCCCACGCCTGGCTCTTCGAGAATCGCAGTTTCTGGGAAGTCTCCCCAATAAGCAAAATGTCTTACTGGTGGAAAGATAATTGCAACCCTCGCATTTCTCCTTCATCAGACTCCCTCACTCCCTCACCTGCCCGCTTCCATACACAACATATTTCGTGGAGGTCAGAGCTTCCAAGGCCATGGGGCCTCTGGCATGTAACTTTTGAGTACTTATCCCTATTTCTGCACCGAGGCCAAATTGTCCTCCATCGGTGAAGCGAGTTGAGGCGTTGACATAGACCGCCGCCGCATCTACCTCCCCAGTGAATCTCCCCGCGGCGGAGTAATCCTCAGTCACAATGGCTTCAGAATGTCCAGTGCCGTATTTTTGAATGTGGGTGATGGCTTCCTCAGGAGAGTTGACCACCTTTACAGCGAGTTTCAAATCCAGGTATTCGGTGTACCAGTCCTCCTCGGTTGCCTCCTTAACCTCAGGGCAAAGGGATTTTGTTGCAGGGCAACCGTATATGGTGACCCCTTTTTCCATCAGAACACGGGCAATTCTGGGTAAGAAATCATTAGCTACATCCCGGTGTACGAGCAACGTCTCGGCGGCATTGCAAACGCCGGGGCGCTGGCATTTGGCATTTACGATTATCTTTTCTGCCATTGCCAGATCGGCCGCCGCATCCACATAGACATGACAGTTACCCACCCCCGTCTCGATCACGGGAACGGTGGAGTTCTGGATAACCGTTTGAATCAAGGAGGCACCACCCCGGGGAATCAAGACATCCACATATTCGTGCATCCTCATCAGCTCGTTGGCCGCCTCCCTGCTGGGATCGGAAATGGACTGAATCGAGTGCTGAGGCAAACCAACCCGAACGACTCCCTCGGATATCACTTTGGTCAGCGCGAGATTGGAATTTATAGCCACGGAGCTTCCTCTAAGAACAGCAGCATTACCCGTCTTTACACACAAGCCAGCGGCATCCACCGTCACATTGGGTCTGGCCTCGTAGATCATTCCCACCACACCCAGCGGAACCCTCACCTGGGTTACCAAAAGACCGTTGGAGATCCTCCAACCTTTAATTATCTCTCCCACGGGGTCGCGAAGGAGGGCTACACTCCGCAGATCCCTGGCCATCTCCTCAATCCTGGAGGAATTGAGCATCAATCTATCCATCAGAGCCGCCGAAATCTTCCTTCGCCTGCCCTCCTCGAGGTCCTTCCGATTGGCCTCGATGATGGCCTCACTCTCAGCGATGAGGGCATCCGACATGGCAAGAAGGGCTTTGTTTTTAACCTCCGTCGGGGCCCTGACGAGTTCGATCGAGGCCCCTCTCGCCCTCTTGCAAATCTCCAAAACCTCACTCATTTGTTGACCTCCCTCCTCAGTTAGGAGTGGGGAGTGGAAAGTTGAATGAATAATGGAGAATGAAAAATTTAAAATGTTTTTAAATCCTTAAACCATTCTTCATTTTTCATTCTTAGTTCTTAATTTGGCTTTAAACTAACCACTAACAAACTGACGACTCCCGACTACCGACTTTTTATTTGAGGATGACCAGACAGTCCCGGTGGACAACTTCCTCGCTGGTTTCCTCAGATAATCTTTTCACTACCTCAGAGCGCCTCAGGCCCTTAATTTGATTCAACTCTTCGGTGCCGAAGCTGGTCAGGCCCTTAGCAAAAATCTGCCCTTTCTGATCGGCTATATCCACCGCGTCGCCCACCTCAAAGTTCCCCTCGCAATTGAAAACGCCCGCGGGCAGAAGACTTTTACTCCGCTTGGTCAAAGCCTCCCTGGCCCCATCATCAACGAATATGGTCCCCCTGGACGTTTTGCCAAAAGCTATCCACAGCTTTCGGCTGCCGATCTTCTTCCGGCGGGGCACAAAGAAAGTCCCCACAGACTTCCCCTCCATAACATCCAAGAGAACATCGGGTCTTCTCCCATGAGCAATGATCATCCCGATTTGGGCAAAGGTAACTATCTTAGCGGCCTGAATTTTGGTAACCATCCCACCTGAGCCAAACTTTGTTCCAACTCCCCCACCCAAGGCTTCAATTTCCGGCGTGATCTCCTCGACCGTCTCCAGAAGTTTAACACCCCGGTCCTTTCTGGGATCGCCGGTGAATAAGCCCTCAGTGTCGCTCAGAGCGATGAGTAAATCGGCCTTGCAGAGATTGGCCACCAGTGCTGCCAGAGTATCGTTGTCTCCGAATCTGATCTCGTCCACAGCCGTGGTATCGTTCTCATTGATGATGGGAATAGCCCCTAACTCAAGGAGTTTGCTGAGGGTATTGCGAGCATTCAGATATTGTTCGCGGTGAGTGGTGTCATATTGAGTTAAGAGAACCTGGCCTACCTTTAAGCCATGCTCCTTGAAGAGATTTGTGTACTGCTGAAGCAGGAGTCCCTGCCCTATGGAAGCAGCCGCCTGGAGTTCGGGCATGGCCGTAGGACGTTTCTCCAACCCCAAACCTTCAACGCCCGCGGCGATCGCCCCAGAGGACACCAGAAGAACCTGATACCCCCTCTTTACCATCTCGGCAATTTGTCCGACCAGATTTTTAAGCTGGGGCAAATCAAGCCGCCCGGTCTCGGTAGTTACAACACTGGTCCCCACCTTAACCACGACTCTATGGGCCTTGTGTAGATAATCGCTTTTCCCCACCTAAATCACACCGTATCCTTAACTTACCCTTTCCTTTATTTAAAAACTCAGGAGGGGTGAAAGTCAAATGTTCTGGAGCCAATTTTGATGATGTCCCCCTCTTTGGCCCCGGATTTTACTAACCTGTCCTCCAACCCAATCCTTTTAAATCTTCGCTGCAGATGAGCCAGAGCCTCCTCGTTTTCGAAATCGGTCATGGTAACCATGCGCTCCACAGTCTCTCCTTTCACCTCAAACACACCTTCCCCGCCCCGGCCAATGGTGAAATCGGTTTCTCCTGAAGGTCTGAAGACCTTAGGGGTTTTGACTGCCCTTTTGGCCTTGAGGGAAGCTCTCGCTTTCTCCAACTCATCGACCATGGCATAAAGAAAATCATTAACCCCTTCACCGGTCACAGCGGATATTGGGAAGAAGGGCAAATCCCTTTCCAGAAAATAGCGAGTCAAACGAGTCAGATTCTCTCTGGCGGAGGGTAAATCCAGCTTATTTCCGGCAACTATTTGGGAGCGTTTGGCCAAGTCGGAAGCGTAGAGTCTCAGTTCTCTTTCGACGATCTCAAAATCCGAGATGGGATCCCTCCCCTCCACCCCGGAAAGATCGAGAACATGCACAAGGATGGCTGTTCTGTCAATGTGTCTCAAGAAGGCATGACCCAAGCCCTTACCTTTGTGGGCTCCCTCGATCAGGCCTGGGATATCAGCCACCACGAAACTCCTCCCATCGGGAAGGCTAACCACTCCCAGATTGGGAGCGCGAGTCGTGAAAGGATAGGCTGCTATTTTGGGTTTGGCAGCCGAAATTCGGCTGATGAGCGTGGACTTTCCAACATTTGGATACCCAACCAGTCCAACATCGGCCAGAAGCTTGAGCTCAAGATTTATCCAGCGTTCTTTGCCGGGCTCACCCTTCTCCGCGAAACCAGGGGCACGGCGAACGGATGTGGCAAACCTCGCATTCCCTCGCCCACCTCGACCACCTTCAGCAACGGCGGCTTCCTGTCCCTCTTTCACCAGATCAAAGAGAACCCTCCCATTTTCATCCTTGACCACGGTGCCAGGGGGAACCCTGATGATGAGATCGTCACCGCTTCGCCCATGCTTGTCACTACCCTGGCCATGTTCCCCCCGTTCGGTTTCGAAATGACGACGGTAATAGAAATCTATGAGCGTCCGCAGGCCCGCATCGACCCTCAGAATGACGCTCCCGCCAGAACCACCATTTCCTCCATCAGGACCACCTCGGGGTTTATATTTCTCACGCCGGAAACTGACGCAACCATTCCCGCCATCTCCGCCCTTAACGAAAATCCTGGCTTCATCTATAAACATGGAATCACCCGCGCATAACAAAAAAGCTCTAAGCAACGCTTAGAGCTTGGACTCGGCACTCGGGCCTAGCGAGCTTCCAGCACGCTCACCCTCCGCGAATTCCCGCCTCGAGATTGAAAGACCACGTAGCCATCTATCAGGGAAAAGAGAGTATCATCACGGCCAAGCCCAACGTTGAGACCCGGTTTGATTTTTGTGCCACGTTGTCGAATGAGGATACTACCCGCCCTCACAAACTGGCCACCAAATCTCTTGACGCCCAATCTCTTCGATTTGCTGTCTCTCCCATTTCGGGAGCTTCCCATTCCTTTCTTATGCGCCATTACTTCTCACCCACTTCTAAATTATAACCGAATTTATCGCTGGAGGAAATCTCCTATTTCTTGTCTTTGGGCTCAGCTCTCCTCTTCTTCGATGAGGTAACTCCTTTGGCGGATTCTTTGGTCGAAACCCCTGCCTTCTTTGTTTTCTCAACAACCTTGGTCTTTCCCCTGGTCTTTTCGGTCTCGATCTTTTTCTCCGGCTTCACTTCACCTTTTGGAGCCCCGGGTTTTGCTCCTTCGACTTTTTTCTCCGCGGCTCTTTCCCTCTTTTCGCCGAAACTTATTTCCTCGATTCTCACCTTGGTCAAGAGCTGACGGTGCCCCCTCTTGCACCTGTAACCCTTTTTGGGCTTATACTTGAAGGTGACGATCTTTTCTCCCCTTAACTGCTCGGCTATTACCGCCTTCACCTTAGCTTTCGAGAGCTCTTCTCGACGAAGGGCACTCTTTTCGCCCCCGCCGAGAAAAATCACCCTCTCGATTTGGACCTCATCTCCCGGTTTGCCCTTGATCTTATCCAGCAAAACCTCATCGCCCACTCGAACCTTATATTGTTTGCCGCCAGATTGAACGATAGCGTACAGTTCAAGCCCTCCTTGACAACAATGCCCAATGGTAACATAGGCTCATTTACCTGTCAACGAACCGTTCACCTTCGACCAGAGCCTTGTACTCCTTTTCCACCTCACGGCAAGCTCCCTCTCTTATCAACTCGCAAGCATCCAGAGGAGATTCTAGGTCGCCGTAAAAATAAATTCGCTTCTTGGTACGGGCTCGCAATCTTTGCAGGGCAATCTTCCCTTCATTGGTGAGAAAATCAGCTACCTGGGGTGAGACCTTAAACAGGAGGGCTTTGGAGGCACTACTCAGGGAGGCCCGATATATTTTTCTTACCGATTCAATACCCGCCGCCTCTCTGGAAAGAACAAATCCCATGCCCCCACAGCAAGAGCAGGGTTCACACAAAAATTCGAGTAGCCCCTCGGAGACATTCTTTCTGGTCATCTCGACCAGACCGAGCCGTGAAATCTCCGCCACATGAGTCTTTACCCGATCCGCCGACAGCGCCTCACTTAAGACCCGATATACCTCCCTGCGATTACGCGGATTTGCCATGTCAATGAAGTCGATGACGATGATTCCTCCTATATCTCTCAATCGAATTTGACGGGCGATCTCCTCGGCGGCTTCCAGGTTCGTCTTCAATATCGTCTTTTGTAGGCCAGTTTTCCCCACATATTTGCCGGTATTCACATCAATCGAGGTCAATGCCTCGGTATGACCAATAACTATGTATCCCCCGGATCTAAGCCAGACCTTTGATTTGAGGGCATCCCGTATTTCCTTCTCGAGGCCGTATTTGTCAAAGAGGGGCAACTTCTCCTTGTAAAGCTCGACACTATTCTTCAACTCGGGCGCGGTTTTATTCAAAAAAGAGAGAATCCTCCGATGTTTAATCGGGGAGTCGATGACCAAGCGCTTAAAGTCCGCGGAGAAAACATCCCTGACTATCTTCAGAGAGAGCTGTAACTCTTCATATAAAACCTGGGGGGGCTTGACCAGTTTCGCTCGCCGATTCAGGCCCCGCCAAACTCGCAAGAGATATCTAAGATCCTTCTTTAACTGCCCTAGCTCCGCCCCTCGAGCTGCGGTTCTGACGATCAAGCCCATCTCCTCCGGCAAAATACCCTCACAGAGGCGGCGCAACCTGTCCCTTTCCTCCGAAGCAAGGCGACGAGATACGCCTATCGAGTCGCCGAATGGGAGTAAGACGAGATATCTTCCCGGAAGCGCGATCTCCGTGGTCACCCTGGCACCCTTGGCACCCATGGGCTCCTTGATCACCTGAACCATGATCTCCTGACCAGGTTTTAGGAGATGTTGAATCTTGTGAGGAGCAGAGGCCAGATCCTCTTGCGGAAAGGTCACCTCCTCTATAAACAAAAAAGCGTTCTTAGCCAAACCTATATCCACAAAAGCGGCATCCATTCCGGGCAGCACATCTTTTACCCTTCCCAGATAAATATTGCCCACGATGGATGGTGAAACCGCCCGCTCGGTATAGATCTCGACCAACTTCCTATCTTCAAAAACAGCTGCTCTGATCTCAAAACTATCGACGGAAATCATCATCTCTCTGAGTTTAACCGTCATCTTATATCTCCTCTCGTCCAACTGATGCTACATCCATCGGATCAATTAGTCTACCATCAGACTCAGCATATAGGCCAGTCCGATGAACGCTCAAAACCTCAAAACTCAAAGCCGGTGGAAGGCCAAACAAAGCCCCGGCGATCTCCTCGGGACGAATGCTTCCCTTCTCACTAGATCTCAGTACTGTTCGGAACAATAGCTCTGCCCCAACGGCTTCGACCGCCAAATCCACCATCGCCTCCCGCAAATCAAACATGCGTCTCTTATCTCCCCGTTTTATCTCAATTTTCTCCTCCCGAAAGAAATCGGCGACTCGTCGTTCAATCAATTCATCGGTTAAAGGGAGGTGAGTTCTAACCTTCACCTCGTAGGTGGCCACTTTAATTATACTCATTAGAGACGGCGAAGACAGCAGCACATATTTCGCCTCAACCACTCGTAAATCCTCAGGTAAGCTGGAATTGAGCAAGCCTACAACCTTTTTGACCCGCGGATTTTTCAACAGGATAAAATCGGCATACTCCGACTTGCTACTCGCTCCAACCGGGAGAGGTGGTCCCGTGGAGATCCTTGGTTTGGGACTGAAACCCCGACTCAATGCCAGAGGAAAATCAGCTCTCCTGGCCGCTCTCTCCAATGTCCGCATGAGCTCAAGATGGGAAATAAACCGCAAGCGATCCTGCTTAGCAAATTTTAATCTCAACCTATACACGACTATTTCCTACCGTTTCGCCAATTGTTCTTTGTGCCTAGTGCCCGGTTCCCAATATTGTCGGATGACGGCTGACGTCAGCTTAGAGCTCGGAGCTTAGAGCTTAGAGAAAAATCTTTTGTCTCTACGCT
>JASEEZ010000031.1 GCA_030019215.1 Actinomycetota bacterium | reverse complement strand
CCGGTAAACCACAAAGAAGCCGACCGCGTGTCTTTGAGGCATGTAGGCCGAGCCATGGCACATTTTTATATGTGTAAAGAACAGAGCGTTAACCCCATTTGTCAATAACCCAAATTGTGTCGGATTAAAAGGAGTTTCGATGGTAATTCCGCTTCGCGACGAAAACCCCACAGAAACCTTCCCCTGGATAACCGTAGGACTAATAGCCGCAAACATCTTTATCTTCCTCTACGAGATATCCCTGAGCGCAACCGGGCAACTGGAGCTATTCGTCTACGCCTATTCCCTGATCCCCTACGAAATCACCCACGGAATGGCGCTGTACCCAGCGACCTTCAAGTTGCCCTATCTGGCCATCTTAACTTCGATGTTTCTTCATGGCGGCTGGGTTCATGTGATCGGAAACATGCTTTACCTATGGATATTCGGGAACAATATCGAGGACGCCCTGGGTCACTTCCGATTCCTCTTCTTCTACCTCCTCTGCGGTCTGGGGGGAACACTGGGGCATATACTCTCGGGGCCGAACTCCCAGGTGCCATCCTTGGGTGCCAGCGGAGCCATCGCCGGTGTTCTAGCAGCTTATCTAGTCTTCTATCCCGGAGCAAGGATACTCGCCATCGTGCCCTTCTTCTACTTCATCCAGATCGTGAAACTGCCAGCGACGTTGGTCATTGGATTCTGGTTCATCGTCCAACTGATGAGTGGAGTGGCCTCGCTGGGGGTGCAAACGACGGGTGGAGTGGCCTGGTTTGCTCACATCGGGGGGTTTCTGGCCGGATTTATCCTCGTCCTCATCTTGCCTAAACGAAAACGGTCGAGAAGAATAACCGGGAACTACTTTTAACTACTTCTTGGCTTCCTTCTCCTTGTAGGGAACGGGAATGAATTCCACCGAGGGTCGGCGGATCCCCGCCTGGGGATAGAGCTCCATCAGTTCATAGACCTCGCGGGGAAGTTCCACTTTCATCTCTATTCCCAGAGTTTTCAGTTTTTCCACGGTGAGGGGATAGTCGTGCGTCCAGCGACCGTCCGTCAGGACCCGCGCTAGGTCCCTCGCCTTCTCCTCGTCCACCTTATCCTTAAGGATATCGAAGATGAGCTGCCGCAACTGCCGCACCGCTTTTTCGGCGACGTCGAGGAGCACGAGAGTCCTGTCGTCGAGCTTGTCCCTGTCCTTTACCTGACAGGCCCAAATGAGGGAGCTGGCGGGATACTCCCAACCCAGTTGTGGATCGAGCGATCCGAGGACAGCGTCCTCATCCATAACTATCTCATCGGCGGCCAGGGCGATAAGGGCACCACCGGACATCGCGTAGTGGGGGACGAAGACAGTCACCTTCGCCTTGTGCTTCCTGATAGCATGAGCGATCTGCTCGGAAGCGAGAACCAGCCCGCCCGGCGTGTGAAGAATAATATCAATGGGCATATCATCGGGGGTGAGCCTGATGGCCCTGAGTATCTTCTCCGAATCCTCGATATCGATGTATCTGAAGAAGGGTATGCCCAGAAGGCCCAGCGCCTCCTGACGATGGATTAAAGTGACGACCCTGGAATCCCGTTTCTTTTCCAGGCTGCGGATGGCCTGAATTCTTCTGGCCTCAAGGACCTTCTTCCGAAAGGTTGGGCCCAGGAAGAGAAATATGAAAATTATCCAGAAAAAGAGCGTGAATACATCCATCGCACCACAATTCTAATCGATTTGTTGCACTCCTGACAAACTCTCTCAGAGTACTAGTGAACTAGTGAACGATATCCACCGGTGTCCCCACGGAAACTCGATCGAACAGATCCTCAGCATCACGAAGATACATGCGAATGCAACCATGGGAGACTGCCCGACCGATGGAGGATGAAACATAGGTGCCGTGAATTCTTATCCCCGATGCGTCGAGGTCAAGGGCTCTGGTGCCAAGGGGATTGCCAGGACCAGGTGGGATAAAGGGAGGCATATCTCTTGACCAGGGTTTGCGCGGGTTATACCAGGTCGGATTCTTCCTCTTATTAATGATCTTAAAACTACCCCGAGGTGTGGGAAAGCTAAACTCCTGACCCACGGCGATGGGATAGACCTTGATCAGACTCCCCTCTCGAAAGAGATGAAGCCTCCTCTGAGAAATTTCGATGAGTATCCTAGTGCTGTCCAGAATGAATGACCATTCCCTCTTCAAAACATTTTCAGCGGCATCGACCGCCTTTAGGTTGACAAAGTGCTTGCCATCGGGCAAAAAGGAGAACTTGTGGCTCAGAACCTGGTTGTGGAGGTTGTAATCGTAGTCTACCGGCGAGCCATCCACATACAGAGTGATGGAGACAATCTCGGAGTCCGCCTCCTCGAACTCCACCATTATCTCCGGTTGCTCCGCGTGAACGGTGGTTCCATCGGCCGGAGTATACATCCTTATTTTGGGAGGAGAGGTATCGATCACCACTGGAATGATCAAATTTGATTTATTCCCGGCCAAATCAGTGGCGATGATCTTCAACTCATTCTCATTGGAAAGGGCATAAAGTGAAAGAAAAAAGTTTCCAGACGAATCAACCTCCGGGGAGGGAAGAGCTCGGCCATTGAAGATCACCTCGACCTTCGAATGGGGTTCCGTTGTTCCCGCTAGATAGTCAATCCACGATCTAGGAACTCCAATCACATTATTACCACCGGGAAAGGTTACCCGAGGGGGTGTGGTGTCCACCTCAAAAGACCATTCGAGTTCGACTCGGTGAGGAAATAAGAGAGCGTAAATGAGCTCGGCCCGCACATCGTGTCTCCCCTCGAAAAGAGAACAACCGGGAGAGAGAGAAAAACCACCTCGGGAAAGCGAAAGAAAATCGCTGACATCCTCCCCATCCAGAAAAACCCTGGCTGATTTCAACTGGGTGCATGGGGACCAGGACAGCACGGCAGCGATCGTGGGGGTGGAGTCGGCGATGAAGCTCCCCTCGCAAGGGGAAAGCCGAATTAACCGGGAAGCCAAAAGAAGGGCGCACCAGTTCCAGAGCACAAATATAAGGGCGATGCCGACGATCGCCAAAAGTATCTTTCGCTTTGACATATCCTACCCTTAGGATAAATTATGTTCTATACTTTTATTTGTTAACCTTTATCCGTCAACAAGGTTTGATTGTCAACCCCACCACCCCCTTGAAGGTTTTTAAATGGGCCTTGTCGAAACCACTAGGGTACATTGAGCAAGGGAGGAGATCTTTTTGAAAAAGTACCCCACCAAAGAAATTAGAAACATTGGAATCGTCGCTCACGGCGGAGCGGGAAAGACCTCGCTGGCAGAGGCGGCTCTTTTCGTCACCGGAGCCATTAAAAGGTTGGGCAGAGTCGAAGACGGCAACACCACCACGGACTACGACCCCGACGAAGTGAAGAGAAAAATATCCATAAGCACCGCGCTCGCCCCCTGTGAATGGGGAAATCAAAAAATCAATTTCATCGATGCCCCGGGTTACGCCGACTTCATCGGAGAGGTCATCGAGGCTCTACAAGTGGTGGACGCCGCTCTCGTCGTTGTGAATGCCGTCGCCGGGGTTGAGGTGCAAACCGAAAGAGTCTGGCACTACGCCGACGAATACAAACTGCCTCGTCTCGCCTTCATCAACAAGATGGACAAGGAGAACGCCGACTTTCACCGCACCCTGAACATGATAAAGGAGGTATTCAACGCCGGGGTAGTCCCGATTCAAATCCCCATCGGGAAGGAGGAATCTTTCCGAGGAGTCATAGACCTGGTGAAGATGAAGGCTCTCGTCTATAAGGACGGTAAGTTTGGTGAAGAAGACATCCCGGCGGAACTGGAGACAGAGGCAAGCGCCTACAGGGAAAAACTGATAGAGGGCATCGCTGAGCTCGATGACGAGCTCTTAGAAAAGTATCTTGAAGGGGCAGGGCTAACCCAAAAGGATATCGAGGATGGACTAAAATCGAGCGCCCTAGCCGGAAAAATCGTGCCGGTGCTTTGTGGTTCCGCATTCAAAAATATCGGGATCCAGCCCCTCCTTGATGCCATCGTAAATCTCCTTCCCTCCCCAGCAGAACTTGGGGAAATCAAGGGAGTCCACCCCAAAACAAAGGAGGAGACGACCAGAAAGCCAACGGAGAAAGAACCACTCTCCGCCTTTGTCTTCAAAACTCTGACCGACCCCTACGTCGGAAAACTCTCCTACGTCAGGGTCTACTCGGGAACTCTTAAAGCCGATTCCAGTATCTACAACCCGTCTCAAGGCAAAAAGGAAAAGATAGCACACATCTACTACATGCGGGGGAAAAATCAGGAGGAGACCAAGGAGGTGCCAGCTGGAGACATCGCCGTCGTGCCAAAACTCACCGAGACAAACACGGGCGATACGCTCTGCGATGAAGGGAAACCAATCCTGTTCGAGCCCATCAAGTTCCCCGAGCCCTTAATTTCGGTGGCCATCGAGCCAAAAACTAAGGGAGATGAGGAGAAGCTGAGCACCTCGATAGTTAAGTTAACCGAGGAAGACCCCACGCTGAGCATGCGGAGAGATGATGAGATAAAGCAGACAATCGTCTCAGGTATAGGCGATATGCACCTGGATATACTGGTGGATCGGCTTCACAGAAAGTTTGGAGTGGAAGCGGTGCTCTCCGCACCAAAACTTCCCTACAAGGAAACCATCCGTTCCTCCGCCAAAGCCCAGGGGAAATACAAGAAGCAAACAGGCGGTCGAGGACAGTATGGAGACGCCTGGATTGAAGTAGAACCCCTGGAGCGGGGAGCGGGCTATGAATTCGTGGACAAGATCTTCGGAGGCGCCATTCCCAAAGGATTCATCCCCGCTGTGGAAAAGGGAGTCAAGGAAGCGATGGAATCCGGGGTTCTGGCCGGCTACCCGGTGGTGGACGTGAAGGTCACCTTGTACGATGGGTCTTATCATCCGGTGGACTCCTCTGAGATAGCTTTCAAGATCGCCGGCTCCCTGGCCTTCAAAAAGGCAGCCACTGCAGGAAATCCAGTCCTTTTGGAACCGATCATGAAAATGGAGGTAGTCGTCCCCGAGGAATACATGGGCGACGTCATGGGGGATTTGAGCAGCAAGCGAGGAAAAATCCTGGGAATGGAAGCGCGAGGACGTCATCAAGTTATCAACGCCCTCGCGCCCCTGGCCGAGGTCTCCAGATACACAACGGAACTGCGCTCAATAACCCATGGTAGGGGCTCCTACAGCATAGAATTCTCTTACTTCGAAGAAGTTCCCGGAGATATCGCTCAAAAGATAATCGAGGCGGCGAAGAAGGAATAGATCAGCCGACAGCTCCCAGGGATGAAGAACAGTCAAGAGTCATGGGTCAAGGGACGAAGGGCGAAGGACGAAGCACCACAAATCAGGGGCCAGCTTGACAGCTCGGCCTCACGGCCTTAATAGCTGATGGCTCGCTCACTAATGTTCGCTCGATAGCTGATAGCCAAACCATCTACCATCAGCCATCTGCCATCAGCCATCCGACATCCGACCTCCGACATCCGTCATCGGACTAGGAATCAAAAGTTAGCAAACAGGATATTTGCCCCGGACTAACTCCTCACAGAACTTGTCGATGTTGGCAAGTTCCCTGTCCATGATCTCCTTCACCTTCTTGGAGGTAGAATCGAAGAGAACTCCTGGTTCTAATATGAGTTGGGCCGAGGCGATCTTCGGTTGATCTATGGGTGCCCCTATCTGGCTACAGAGCCAGACGTAAACTTCCCTTATGCCCGGCACTTCTTGATATATCTCATTGGCTATCTTGTGGGTAAGAATACTGTAAATTTTGCCCACGTGGCTGACAGGGTTCTTCCCGGCGGCGGCCTCCGTACCCATGGGCCGATTCAGGGCGATGACCCCATTGACCCTATTCCCCCGGCCAACCTCACCGGAGTCCGCATCCTCCGCGGAGGTACCCAACACGGAAAGATACATGCCACCCATGCCCCTACCCTTCTTATCCAATGTGTTGAGATAAACATAGACCCTCTTCAAAGAGTTTTTCTTTCCGTTGGCGAACTCTTCCAGAACCTCCTGCATCTCATCTCTCCGCCGAAAATAAGACTCTTCACTATCCACAAACCGATCGATTTGAGGCATGGCAATGGTCAGGTGCAGCTTCTTGTCCCCCCTGAACCCCATGACCTTAACGTCCTCACCTGAAGCGAGGAATCTTTCCTTAAATGATGGGGAGTTCAAAAACCTCTCGGTCTCAAGAACTAGCCTCTCCGTCTCGGTCAGAGGAGCATACCCAACAGCCGCGGAGGTGTCGTTGGCTCCCAGAAGACCCGTCCGCCGCAGAAAAATATCCACCAGCTCTGGGGAACCGGGCTTCAGCGCCACTTCATATCTCACATGCTCTCTGGGATCTACAAACCTTAAATTCTTCCGAAACCAATCCTTGGCAGCATCGATCGCGATCTCCTCGACGGGCAGTCTTTCCCCTTCCACCTCAAACGTCGCCCTATCACCAATGATAATCCTCATCGGTTCAAGCACACTTCCCCCACCAAACTCGTTCTTCACCTTCCCGGCGACCAACAATCCCTTATCCACATTGTGATGCATGACCTTTCCAAATCTTTTGATGTACTCGCGGGAAAGAGCGATAGAGATATCCTCCATGATCGCATCGCAGATGTAATCCGGATGCCCGACTCCCTTTCTCTCGACGATCTCCACCAGATGCTCAGCAACCAGTGTCTCCCTCATGCACTCCACGATGATATTCCTCACAGAAGACCACCTCGTTTTCTCAGTTCTCCCTTGAATCAATCGCCGGTTGGAGTTTTTTGGAGTCAGGGTCAATCTCCCATCAATTCGTCCAAGGCCCGGTGATAAACCTCAACGCCGGGCTCCATGGCCACAGCAAGTTTGAGATGCCTCAAGGCCCCATGTCTATCGCCACTCTTCTTGAAGCACAATCCCAGGCCGAAGTGTGCATAGTGATTGGTGGGGTCGATCTCTATCGCCTTCTTAAACTCACGGCGGGCCATAACATGCTGACCGTAGTTGTAATAAGCGCGAGCCAGAGCCTCCCTTATGGAACCCTTATTCGGCTCAATCTTCTTTGCTCGCTCCAAAACCACCGCCGCTTGGGCAGGGTTGCCCGTTTTAAGAAGTTCCTTTCCCCTTTCCAGTAAAGAGTAGGCTGTCTCCGCATTCATCACTCCCCGATTATAGCAAAAATGCCTTACAAAATCCGTTCGAGGAACCATTCCTCTGCAACCTCGTCGTGAGATATCTCATACACCCTGCCGTCCTCCGCCCTCACCTTGAAAAAGATTTTCCTTTTCCCTTGGAGATCCTCTTGACGCCAGACCCTCTCGATGTCACAAACCCGATGGGACTGTCCGTGGAAGACAAAAGCCCTGGGCTTCTCCTCGGCTTTATATCCAGAATAAGCTTCAACTTCGATGCGCTCCGCCACCGCCTAACACCCCGGAATCCGCTGATGATTTAAGTATTCGGCCAAATTTTACCAAAACTCTGGGCATCCTTTCCAAAAACCTCCCAAGATGGGCTACTCCTTGCCACCCCTTGCTGTTAAAATAGTTTTAAACTTCAAGGAGAGAATGAATCCCTTGCCTGAAATTAAACCATTCAGAGGAATTTTCTACAACCGGACAAAGATCGGTGATTTAGCGGACGTGGTCACTCCACCATACGATGTCATCTCCCCCGAGGAACGAGACGCCTACTACGAAGCCAGCGATTATAATGTCATTCGCCTCATCCTGGGTAAAACTCTGCCGGGAGACAATCCCAGCGAAAACAAGTACACCCGGGCAGCCCACTATTTCAAAGAGTGGCGGGAGCAAGGCATCTTGAGCACCGCGGAGAAACCAGCTGTCTACATCTACGAAAACGCATACAAGATAAATAACCAGGAAATAAAGAGAATTGGTTTTATAGCCTTGCTGAAGTTGGAAGATTTCGAGAGTGGTAAGGTTCTGCCCCACGAGAAAACCTTCCCCAAAACGAGAATGGATCGCCTAAACCTCATTCGGGCATGCAAAGCCAACTTCAGCCAGATATTTTCCCTATATTCCGATCCGGAAAGAAAGATAGATCAAATCCTCAAATCTCAGGCGAAAAACGAATCCCCCGCCATCGGCGGAGTCGTCGACAAAAATGGGGTCAAACACACCATACGAGCTATACTGGACGAGAAGACCATCGCCAACATAGCTTGGCTCATGAGAAACAAAACCATCTTCATCGCCGACGGTCACCACAGATACGAAACCGCCCTAAATTTTCGAAACGAGATGAGGGAACGACTGAGAAGCTGCTCGGGAGAGGAACCATTCAACTATGTGATGATGATGTTCGTCAATATGGACGGCGAGGGACTGACCATCCTACCAGTTCACAGGGTTTTAAAAGATCTTCCCGAGGTCGACGAGGAAAGATTTGCACAAAGGGCGTCAGAGTTCTTTGGGATCGAAATGCTGGACTTCGGTCAGGACGGGGGAAAGGGCAAGGAAGATCAGAAGATCGTTATGCAGCAAAGGTTGGCTAGAGGTTCTGGGAAATCTCACATCTTCGGTGCATATCTCGGCACAAATAGATACCACCTCTTGACTCTACGCTATGAGGATATGATGGACAGGATACTACCCAATGAACATTCCCGTGAGTGGAAAAGGCTTGATGTGACCATCCTTCACGCCTTGCTCATCGACTACGTCCTGGAAACAAAAAGCAAAAATCTCATCAAGCACAACTGCATAAAGTTCACCCCTGATATAAATGAGGCAACAAGTTTGGTGGATAAGGGTGAATACCAGATCGCCTTTTTTGTTAACCCAACTAAAGTGGAGGAAATTAAAGCGGTGGCCAGCCATCACGAGAAGATGCCCCCAAAATCGACCTATTTCTATCCAAAGCTTCTTACGGGATTGGTGATGAACAAGCTAGAACGGTAAGCACCAGCTGCCAGGGGCCAGCCTCCAGGGGCCAGCCTCCAGGGGCTGAGCAGGAGGAGACTCGTGGAGATCTGTGGAGATACATTGAGATACATAGAAATTGGTGGAGATACACGAAGAGATACATGGAGATTGGTGGAGATCTATCGAGATTGAGACTCTAAGCTCTAAGCTCCTTGCTCCAAGCTAACAGCATCCGACTTCCGTCAACCGACATCCGACATCTGAAAAGGAGATAAAGATGGAATGCACTTTCGAGGAAAACAAGAAGAGATGCACCTGCACCTACGAACCCTGCAGTCGCAAGGGTAAATGCTGTGAATGCATCACCTACCACAGAGCAAATGGAGAAATTCCTGGCTGTCTCTTCCCACCAGCGGTGGAAAAGACATACGACAGGTCGATAGGGCGTTTCATCGCCGCCTACAGATCTTAGACATAGAGCAGATCCACCCGAGAAACTATCTTTACATTAGCACTTTCTGGTTCGCCAAAAGGCTTCCACCAAGAATCTGGAGATGCTAACATAGAGAGGGAAAATCTGGTAAAAATAGGGTGATCCAGTTGTTCAATTTCTTACCAAACCTAATTACCCTGTCACGTATCCTTCTGGGTTTGGCCGCCTCATATCAGATACTCCGGGAAAATTGGTCTCTGGCCCTCCAAATATTTCTACTGGCTGCCTTCACCGATTATCTGGATGGAACAGTCGCCAAACTTCTGCACCGCCAGTCGAAACTGGCCGAGAAGGTGTTAGAGCCTTTAAGCGATGCCGTGATGATCATCGCCGCATTGACAGCCCTCAACCACCTTTACCACTTTCTCAACTGGTGGATCGCCATTCCTCTAACGATCCTTATGCTGACCATCTACTCGATCACCAAGATCTGGGAGGAATTCACCCTCGGAGACATTCTGACACCACTGTTTTCCATAGCCTACGGGGTCGCTACCGTTTCCATCTCGTTGGTCCTGGCCAGTCGCCTTTCCCCCACAACCAAATGGCTGCTAGTTCTCTTTTATGCGGGAGCGGCCTGGTGGAAAAGGAAAAGAATTCGCGAGCTTCTTTTCCCCGCAAGTGTCCAGCGAATTCCGAGAGAAAGCAATCGATAAAAAAGACCCAAAAATGGGTCTTTTGAGCCAAACAAGCCAATTGATTTTCTACAATAGATTTTCTAGCCGACCTCTTTTTCCATTACCGGCGACAGCCCTTCGCTATCTCTCGAACGATATCGCTGGCTGCTAGGACCCCCACCGGTCGGTGGAGCGGATGTTCGCCCAGAATGACCAGATGATGAACATGTTTTGCAATCATCTCCGCCACTGCCTCCTGAATGGGAGCCGTAGGCTGAACAGCAATGGTACATCCCTTTAGAACATCCTCGGCCCTCATATTCGCAATGTCTCTTCCATAAGCCTGCAAAATACCCAGGTCCGAAATCACCCCACAAGCTTCCCCAGCTTCATCGACGACCACAACGCAGTGGACCCTGTTATCCGTCATCATCTGGGCCACTTCACAAAGGGGCGTATCGACCTTGCAGGTTAAGACCCCCAGGTGCATTACGTCCCTCACCAACAACTCTCGCTTGCCTGTATCTTTCTTTAACGGCTCCCGTGCAATGCCCTTTTTCCCCGAACAAGCCGAATACGCCTCTTGCATCTTCTTCCCCTCCCTCTAAAAGTTAGCCTATCCCACGCTTATTATAACTCAGATCAAAGTGAATTTGTGAAAACTTTTTCAAATTCCGCTGGTTTTTTATTGGCCTTGGAGCAGCCCAGAAAGAAAAATCCTTTAGTAACGGGCGCGATTTTACTCCTTCACTCCCTCTTATCTCTTCAAACAGACTCACGAACGTGTCATGTCACCGCATACCTTGCTCCAATTATATTTTCTCTGCCAAAACAATCTCAACCGGCAACCCCCCATAGACATTCCTGCTACACCAAGGGTTTGAAAACCGGCGTCCTCCAGCATTTTCTGAACAAAGATTGGGCGACAATCAACATAATTCGGAAATCTCCAGTGGGCCCATTCGTAAAGCTTCATCACTATGCCGGCTTTTCCTTTTTTAGACAGAGCGACGACACAGATACGTCCACCGCTTCGAAGAACCCTTTGGCACTCTTGCAAGACAATGGGGATTCCCGGTGTATCGAAAAGCTCCAAAGTAAAGCTCATAAAAATTGCGTCAAAGAAATCTTCTTCAAAGGGAAGCTCAGTGGCATCGCCGCTTTTTAGCTCCACTCTCTCTAATAACCCCGCTCCCTTAACCCTCGATCGGGTGACGTTGTACATCCCTTTCGATATGTCAATTCCGTAAACCTTGCCCAAGTCGCCAACCGCTTGAGCTAAAGCCAGGGTGCAATGACCGGTACCAAACCCGATCTCGAGAACCATTTCACCCTCCCTAACTCTCAGCTTCTGCAAACCAGTATCTCTGCATTTCCTCTCAAAGCGACCAG
>JASEEZ010000030.1 GCA_030019215.1 Actinomycetota bacterium | reverse complement strand
TCAAAGAGCTTGGCGGGACTTTCACCCGCTAGTCCCCTTAGCTGCAGGGCACACAATCCTAAATTCCAATTTCTAAATCCTAAACAGATCCAAAATCCTAATTTTCCAAACGTTGTTTTGAATTTTGTATTTTGAATTTTGTGCTTGTTTACCCCGTACAGAAATCGAAGATTTTCTACGGGGCTTAGAATTTGGTGCTTAGTGCTTTGAATCTCTTCATTCTTAATTCTTCCTTCTTAATTCTTAATTATGATGACTCCCCTCCACTGCTTTTGAAATCGCTCTGGCCGCCACGATTCCAGAGGCCGAGGATTGGACCAGTCCCCTGGTTATTCCGGCCCCATCTCCAATGGCATAGAGGTCCTCGACCTCCGTCTCCAGGGTTGGCTTGAGTCTCAAGCGCGAAGAATAGAATTTAACCTCCACCCCATAGAGGAGAGTATCCCTCGAATTGACTCCGGGAGCTATCCTTTGTATGGCCTCGATCATCTCCAGAATATCGGAAAGATAGCGATAGGGTAAAGCGAAACTCAAATCACCGGGGGTGGCCTCGGGAAGCGTTGGTCTCACGATGCTCTCCCGAATTCGGTTCTCCGTCGACCTTCTCCCTTGACGTAGATCGCCCAGCCGCTGAATGATGATCCCCTGCCCCAATAGATTGGCCAAACGGGCGATGTACTTCCCATAAGCGATGGGCTCATGAAACGGCTCCGTGAAGGCAGTCGACACCAACAGGGCGAAGTTTGTATTCTCGGTTTTGGCATCTCGATAGGAGTGCCCATTGACGGTGACCACATCCCCGTAGGTCTCCCTGGAAACCACCCCATAGGGACAGACACAAAAGCTGCGTACCCGATCCTGAAAGGATTTAGAGCGGTAGACCAACTTGAACTCGTAAAGTTGCTGAGTCAGGGGCTCAAGCACAGAAGCGGGGACCTCAAGGCGTACTCCCAGATCCACGGCATTGGCCTGGAGGGAGAGGCCCAATCGACACATCTCAGAACTCAACCATTCCGCCCCCTCCCGTCCGGGGGCGACGATGACATATTTGGCATCTATCCGCTTCCCATCTCCCATCTCCACTCCCACAACACGCCGATTTTCGGTGAGAATGTGCTCAACAGTGGTGTTCGCCCGGATGGTGACTTTCCCCTCAAAATACTCCCTCATGTTACGAAGCACTTTGTAGCAGAGATCCGTTCCGAGGTGGCGGATGCGCGTGGGGACAAGAATCAACTCGGCTGCCTCCGCCTCGGCCTTGAGCGCGGAGAAGACCCGTCTATCGGGACCGTATACCTCCTTGGGAGCACCAAAGCTCAGATAGATATCGTCCACATAGTCGATGAGTTTCTCAAGCTCGCTCCGGGGCATATACTCACCGAGCCACCCCCCTATTTCCGGGGAGAGATTGAGCTTGCCGTCGCTGAAAGCACCGGCTCCACCCCAGCCCGTGTTGATATCAGAGGGTGAGTGCGTGCGAACGTCGATATCGTTTCCCTTCTCCAGGATTAAAACGGAGAGGCCGCCACTTCTTACCAGCTCAAATGCGGCAAAAATACCTGCCGGCCCCGCACCGATCACAACCACATCGTAACCGGTCATCCAATCACTCACCTCGAAGGGAGACAAAAAAATGGCTCAAATGGATTTTTTTCCTCTTTGAGCCGATTAAATTCTCATTCTTCAATTTCACATTCCCAAGTCAGAAGAATAATATAACCTCACCCCAAAGTCAAGACGCATAAAGCACGTCTCAGCCACCCCTGCTTTCTCGCACAAACTCAGCGTATGCTCTCCTTAAAGACCGAGTTATCTCCCCCAGCGCACTCTCGCCAATTTTCACACCATCGACAAAGGCCACAGGCATTATCTCCATCACCGAGTTTGTCAGAAAAACCTCGTCCATCTTCAGAAGCTGCAATTTCGTTAAAGTGCGCTCGGCGTGGTCGATCTTCAAATCCCTGGCCAATCTGAGCACGAGGGAACGTGTAATGCCCGGCAACATTCCATCCCCCAGAGGAGGAGTGACCAGGCTTCCCTCAAAAACGGCAAAGACGTTGCTGATGGTCCCCTCCGTAACCCGGTCATCCCGAATGAAGATCGCCTCCAAGGCGCCCTGCTTCTCCGCCTCCGCCTTGGCCAGGACATTGGGCAAAAAGTTGAGGGTTTTTAAGAAGGTGAGCTTGCCCCGATTGTCGGGCACCGTTATAACCGAGACGCCCTTCTCGTAAAATTCATCCCTGTAGGGCAAGCCAGCAGGGATGATGAACAGGGAGGGCGTCTGTTCGTAGGCCAAGGAAAGCCCCCTCTGACTCCTTCCCCTGGTCAAATTCACCCTCAAAACCCCCTCTCTGTAGGAGGGATTGACCTCGCTGGTCAGGCGGATGGCCTCCCTCAAGCCAGTCGGAGAGGGACAATTTTTGATCTCCAAAAAGTGAGCGCCATCCAGGAGTCTCTTCAGGTGTTCCCCGAGCAAGAAAGGAATCCCATCGTACAGACGGAGGGTTTCGAAGAGGCCATCTCCGTAAAGCAAACCCCTATCGAAAACGGAGACACTCGCCTCCTCGCTGGGTACGAGCTCGCCATTCACGTAGATAATTTTTCCCATTCGACCCTCCCTTTTTGAATCCCCAAAGCCCTGAGGAGCGCCTCGGCCTTGCTCAGGGACTCGAAATACTCGCGATCCGGCTGTGAATCGAAAACCACACCCGAACCAGCTTGAATATAAGCCATTTTATCCTTGATGACAAACGTTCGAATGATGATGTTCATATCCATATTACCATTGAAACCGAAGTAACCGATGCTCCCCGTATAAGGCCCCCGCCGGACCGGCTCCAGTTCTTCTATTATCTCCATGCACCTGACCTTGGGGCAACCCGTGATGGTCCCCCCAGGAAACATCGCCTTGGCCAAATCAAACTGATCCTTATCTCCATAAAGCTTCCCCACGACGTTGGAGACTATGTGAATGACGTGGGAGTATTTTTCCAAAACCATGAGCTCATTCACCTTCACCGACCCATAGTCACAAACCCGCCCCAGATCGTTTCTCTCCAAATCAACAAGCATTATATGTTCGGCCCTCTCCTTCTCGCTGAGAATAAGGTCGCTTGAGAGAAAAACATCTTCCTTTAAGTTCTCGCCCCGTCTCCGCGTGCCGGCGATGGGTCGGGTCTGGGCAACTTCATCCCTCAGCGTTATCAGCCGTTCGGGAGAAGAAGAAACCAGTTGAAAATCGGCGAAACCAAGGTAGGCAGCGAAGGGAGAGGGATTTATCTCTCTCAATCTTTGATAGAGGGCAAGGGGATCCCCAAAAAAGGGGAGTTGCAGACGCTGGGAGATATTCACCTGGTAGACATCACCGGCCCTGATGTACTCCTTTATTCTCTCCACAACTCCCCCAAAACCCTCCCGGGTAAAGTTCGACATCCCATCCCCACCGGCCACGGCGAAACCCTCGGGAAAGATCGCCCTCTCATCAAGTCGCCCCAGCACCCAGTCGAGCTTCTCTTTGGCCTCTTCGTAAGCCCATCGAGGCTCCTCAACCAGTTGATTGATGGATATGTAAAGCTCCCGCCGCCCGTGGTCGAAGACGAGTAAGACCCGAGGGAAAATAAAGTGGAATTCCGGCAAGGCAAGGTCATCCTGGGCCCAAGTGGGCAATCTTTCAATGTATCGGGCGATGTCGTAGCTCAAAAACCCCATCGCCCCACCCCAGAAGGGGATGGGAAGATCCACCGTGGGCAGGGCATACCTCACAACGAGATCGCGAAGGATGGCGAAGGGATTGCCCCTCAAAAGCGTCGTCTTTTCTTCCCCCCAAACCTTCGCGGTGAAATCCTTGAACCTCACCTCAGCAAAAGGTTGCAAGCCCAGGAAGGAATATTCGGTGAGTCGAGGGCTGCCACCCGCGCTCTCCAGGAGACAAACGCCCCGCCTCTGGCGGGGTGGGAGCGATGCGGCGCGCAATTTACACAGGGCAGAGAAAGGAGTTTCGGACCCTACTTCCCTTCTGTAAACGAGAGGGACGACCTTTCCCCTCTCGGCCAACTTCAGAAACTCCTCCCGACCCAAAATAAACATGGCATCTCACCTCCGAGGTGGGATGCCCTTTAGACTATCCCCCGATGAAATCGGGGGTCATACCTCGTAAACCCCAATTCTGAATCAGAAATGCGCGTTTCAGCGACGATTTACCCCGTTAAAAATCATGTAATTTCTAACGGGGTTTACGCGCCCTTGGCCAGATTGACAAATTTCGTGTAGCGTTCAAGAAAGGCAAGTCTGATTGTGCCCGTGGGACCATTTCGGTGTTTACTCAGGATGATCTCGGCCATGCCCTTCTCCTCGGAGTCTCGATAATAATAGTCATCTCGATAGATGAAAATGACCAGATCCGCATCTTGCTCTATGGCCCCTGACTCCCTCAAATCAGCTAGAAATGGTCTCTTATCCGTGCGCTGCTCGACGGCTCTTGAAAGTTGGGAGACGGCGATCACGGGCACGTTCAACTCCCGGCCCAAAATCTTCAGCGACCGCGATATCTCCGATATCTCCTGCTGGCGATTCTCGCTTCGGGTATCACCCTGCATGAGCTGGAGATAGTCCACAACTATCAAGCCCAATTTCTGCTTGGCCATCAGCCTCCTGGCCTTGGCCCTTATCTCCATGATGGCGATGTTAGGAGTATCGTCTATATAGATTGGGGCCTCCGCCAACCGTCCCACGGCATTGGAGAGCTTGGGCCAGTCCTCCTCCTTCAAGCTACCCGTCCGCAAGGCCTGGGCATCAACTCTCGCCTCCGAGCACATCAGACGCTGGGCCAGCTGCTGCCGCGACATCTCCAGACTGAATATGGCCACCGGTATCTTCTCATGAAGCCCCAGGTACTCCGCCACGTTCAAGGCGAACGAGGTCTTCCCCATTGAGGGACGACCAGCGACCACGATCAGGTCGGAGGGGTGAAAACCGGAGGTGATCTCGTCCAGGTCGGTAAAGCCGGTTGGGATGCCCGTGACATGGGCTCTCTTCTCGTATAACTTCTCAATCTGCTCAAAGCTCTCAGTGAGGAGGTCCTTTATGTGGACGAATTTTTCCGAGATCCTCCTCTGGGCAACACCAAAGATCAAGCTTTCGGCCTTGTCGATGACCCTTTCTACATCCTCGGAGGCCTCGTAGCCCAGGGCGGCCACCGAGGTGGCCGCCCTGATCAGTCCCCTCAAAACAGCATTCCTCTCAACGATCTCCGCATAATATTTGGCGTTAGCCGCCGTGGGAACCACGTTCATCAGCGTGTGGATGTAAGGTTTTCCCCCGACCTCCTCCAAAAAACCCATCGTCTTGAGCTCTTCGGAAACGGTTATGGGATCGACGGGCTCGCCACGGGCATAGAGAGAAACAATGGCCTCAAACACCCTTGTGTGGGCATCCTTGTAAAAATCATCGGCCCCCACCCCCTCTGTGACGAGAGAGATAGCATCCTGAGAGATGAGCATGGAACCCAGGAGACTCTGCTCGGCCTCAAGGTTGTGAGGGGGGACCCGCTCAAGAGAACCTATGTCCAGCTTATTTTTCCTTGGTTTTCCCGCCACCCTCATCCGATTTCTCCCCTTCAGCTATCTCCAGGTTAACCCTCGCCTCAACATCCGGATGGAGTCTGACAGCGATGGAATGGGTGCCCATTACCTTGATGGCTTCCTCCAGAACTATCTTCTTCTTGTCCACAACGATCTTCTTCTGCTCCGCTATGGCTTCGGCTATATCCTTTGCGGTGATGGAACCGTAGAGTCGCCCATCTCGGCCAACTTTAGCGGGAATCTTCACAGTCTGCCCCTCAAGAACCCCGGCTTGGGCTTCAGCCTCCTTTTTGAGCTCCTCCTCTTTCCGCGCTAAAACCTGTTTCTTCAGCTCGAGCTGCTTTAGATTGCCCGGCGTGGCCTCCGCGGCCAAGCCACGGGGAAGCAAGAAATTTCGGGCATAGCCCGGAGCAACCGTCACCACATCCCCAGCCTTCCCAAGAGAGGCCAGATCCTCTCTCAAAATAATCTTCACGCCACCCATCTAAGACACATACTCCCTCGGCCGCTTGATGTGCTCAACCTCTATCCTGCCCGCATACTCGGCGAGGAGATCCTCCAATTTGCCCTCGTCCTCCGGAAAGACATAAATCACCACGGTTGCACCCTCCTTGGATGGCAAACCCACGCCCATTTCAACAAAGGTAGCGTTGATCTTCTCGCGCAATCTCTTGACGAAAACATTGGCTCCCTCCTGCGCCGTCTCCGGCAGGAGAGCACTTATCTCCATAGTATCGGTCAGGGCGGCCACATCCACTATCCGAACCTCGGCTTTGAAGACGTCCCCGAGCTTTGACATGATCTTCCTGGATAAAGATCCCCTCTCCCCCACCTCGGCGATCTTGAAGGTGACCACCGTAAACTTATCACCATAGCGTTTCGCCCTATCGATTTCATCCCTGAGGGCAGTGATGAAATACCTGCAGGTATACAGACCGGTGAGCTTATCCAGCAGAATTTTCTCCTCTAGCTCTTTGATCTCCGCTCTGTACCTCTCGAAGAGCAATCCACCGGCAACACCCAGAAAGGCGAAGAAGACCAACCGAAGACCAACCGAAACAGCCACCGACTGAATGATCTCCGACTCCACAGAGAAGATTATCACCCCCACGTAAAGGGCCCCCGCAAGAAGGGCGGAAAGAACCCCCCCCTTCCAACCATAGTAAAGAGCTCCAAATAAAATGGGGATGAATAGGAGCTGAGCCGCCGCCTCGACGTTCATTCCCCGCATGAAGAGAATCCAAGCACTGAGAAAAGCGATGATTAAACCAAGCAGAAGAAATAGATAGGTGATCTTTTGATACCTGCGTCTAGGGGTTTCCAATAGAATCCCTCCCTTCTCGATTACTCTTATTATTGTTCTTTACCCCCAGCGGAGTCAAACCCTTTTTGGACTCCATTTGCCCCGATAGCAAGCTTGCGGTAGTCGAACCAGGTGTCGAGCAATCCGAGCCAGCTCAAGCCATAGAAAAGGAGCTGGGCAAGGAAAGCCAGGGCAGAAAGGGCTATCTTGACTCCCCGAGAGAGCCTGTATTTATCGAAGAAGAAGGTCACGATGGAAATTCCTTGAACTAGAAAGAAAGAGATGAAAATGATGAGAAGATTCATGCCCACGAGAAAGGCCAGCTGAGAATGTTCTCCGAAAAAAGAGCGAAAGAGAACTGCCGCCAGACCAAGAATATATCCCCAGGCAAAATACCAGGGAAGCTGCCATTCTCTGAATCGAGGAAGGGAAGGAACTCGAAAACCCACCCTCTTGAGAACCTGACCGGAGATGAGGAAGTTGAGCAGGGAAACCCAGCAGGAAAAAACTACCACTCCGGCGGGGAGGATGAAAGGAAGAATCTTCCCCATATTTCTCACCGCCTCGAGTTGAGACTCAACCTCCTTCTGGCTCAGTCCAGCCTTCAGGTAAATTTCCTTCTGGATAGCCAAGGCCTCCTCAAATGCCCGAGCCTGCTCGGCGACTATATTTACCCCCATTGAAAAATAGACCAGAAAGGCAAGGATCACCAAGCTCAGGATGACCGCCACGACACCAATGGCCAGTATCCTGGTGGCCCGGAATCCGCCTCTGATCGCCAGACCCTGACCCACCCCAAGCAAGAGGACAAGCAAAAAGATGGGTATGGCCTCCAGAACTCCAACGAGCACAGCAATTAAAATTCCGGCGGTGACAGCGGTCAAAAATCCGTACTTGAGGCCGTGCCGAACGGAGATCACGAGAATGGGAATGGGACATATAGCCAAGGTGATGAAGGAAAAGAGGGGGAAATAGGCAACCAACAGAGAGAGGACGATCGTCAGCGCAGCGAGCTTTCCCGCTTCCACCAACGCCCGCGCATCGCCAAAACCGTCTTTCACTCCCGCACCTCAAAACCTACTTGGAAGTATAGGGCAAAAGGGCCATCTCGCGCGCCCTCTTGATGGCAACCGCGAGTGCTGCCTGATGCTGGGTGCAGTTACCCGTCACCCTCCGGGCTCTTATCTTCCCCTTATCCGAAACATACCGCTTGAGAATATTCACATCTTTGTAATCGACGTAATCGACCTTCTTCTTGCAAAAGGCGCAATACTTCTTCCCAGGCTTGCGCACATAATCAGTCATAATTCCTCCTCACACATCTAAAAGGGTATATCCTCGTCTACACCCTCCTCCGGTGCTCCCTTTTTCACTGCTTCCTCCCCGCCGACGGCGGGGCTAATATCCTCGGGCATCTCCTCAGACACAACCGAACCTTCACGACCACCCAATCGGCCGAGGAACTGAACATTTTCGGCCACTACCTCCACGGTCGACCTCTTTTGACCATCCTGGGTCTCCCATGACCTGCTTTGGAGCCTGCCCTCTATCGCCACCGGGGCACCCTTGCCGATGTACTCATTGCAGAGTTCGGCCAATCTACCCCAAACAACGACATTGAAGTAATCAACGCCGTCCACTCGCTCCCCTTGCCTGTTTGTCCTGCGCCGATTGATGGCGATCCCGAAATTGGCCACCGAGGTTCCGCTGGGAGTGAATCTTAGCTCGGGGTCTCTAGTTAAATTTCCAATCAAAACGACGCGGTTAAGACTTGCCACTCGACTCACCTCTCGGAATAATGATCAGGGATTTAGATGGACGATCATATGCCGCAATACCTCATCGGCCAAGCTCATCACCCGCTCGAGCTCGGTTAAGGTTTCCGGTTCGGCCTTGCACCTAATGACCAGGTAGTAGCCTTCAGTATGTTTAGCGATGGGATAGGCAAGCCTTCGCCTGCCCCACTTCTCGACGCTTTCCACCTTGTCCTTGCGCTTCTTTAAGAGGTTCTCCAGCTTGGCAATCATTTTCTCGATCGCCTTATCCTCCAGGGTGGAGTCGAGGATGACCATGATCTCGTAATCTTTCAAAACTTCACCTCCCTCGGACTAAACAGCCCCCAAAGAACATCCGACCTTCCATCGATGATGAGACAGCCAGCCGCCCACTGGTCAAAAGTTAAAAATCTTCTTCTTTTTCCTCCCGAATCATTACTTCTGGCCAATGACTGCCCTTCTGGAAGCAGAAGATGACCCACACATTATAGCAACCCACTCGAGCACGAGCAAGGAAGATCCCTGAAAAGGCCTAAACCAGGTATCCCCCTAAATCCCCAAAAACCGAGTAAAAGAGGAGCAGGTAAAACCCCTCTTTCTCACTTTCGCGCGAAAGTGAGAAAGAGAAATGGATTGGATATCGAGAATTATGACCCACCCATAGAAAATTACATCGTTCCCGAGAAACGACGTTAAATTTCCCCCAAAACTCTTCTGACGCTGTCCACGAGCTCTTTCCTTCCAAACGGTTTGGTGATGTAGTCGGAGACTCCAACCACGTGCAGACCGATCATCTTGTCGATCGACTGGACCTTGGCGGTGACCGCTATGACCGGTATGTCTTTGGTTTCTTTGTCCTCTTTAAGTCTCCTGTGGACCTCCCAGCCATCCATCTCCGGCATCATGATATCCAGAAGTATCAAGTCCGGTTTGACCTCCTTCACCTTGTGTAGGCATTCTCTCCCGCTGTAGATCGAAATCGTCTCATAGCCGGCATCTTCCATCACCAACTTGATGATGTCCACCATGTCCAGGTCATCTTCCACAATCATTATCCTCTTGGGCATCCAGTTCTCCTTAAGGTCTCACTTGGGCAGGGTAAAGTGAACCTTCGTTCCCTCGCCTGGCGTGCTCTCCGCCCAGATCTCCCCACCGTGGGCCTCGACTATCCCCTTGGCGATGGACAGCCCCAGCCCAACTCCGGCCAGCTTTCTGGTGAGGCTGCTCTCGACGGTGTAGAAGCGATCAAATATCCTGGGCAGATGCTCCTGGGAAATTCCAATGCCGTTGTCCTCGACCACGATGTGGATTTTCTCCTTCTCATCCAGGGCGTGGATGGCTATCTTTCCTTCTTCGGGGGTGAACTTTACCGCATTGTCCAGAAGATTTACAAGCACCCGGGTGAGGCTCTCCTTATCCACCCTGACCTTGGGGAATTTTGAGGGGATGTCCACTTCGATCTCGTGCTTCTTCTCCTTGGCCTTGGAATCGACCTCGGCCAGGACAGAGGTCACCACCTCGGCGAGAACGAGAGGCTTTTTGGCTATCTTCCATTTCTTGGCCTCGATGCGGGAGAGGTCGAGGAGGTCGTTGGTGAGGGAGGTCAACTCGTCGACGTGGGCGAGGGCCTTGGCCAGCCTTTCTTCCTGGGCCTCGTTTACCTCCCCCAGGATACCATCCCTGACCACCTCCAGGTAGCCCCTGACGATCCCCAGGGGTGAGCGCAACTCATGGGAGGCGGTGGCCACGAACTCCGACTTCAACTTGTCTAGCTCCTTCAGGTCTTCGTAGGACCGCTCCAACTCCCCCCTGCTCTTCTTTAGACTGACAGACATCTGTTTAAAGATGCTGGCAAGCTCTCCGATCTCATCCCTCGAGGCGGGCTCGATCTTCACATCGTAGTTGCCCTTGCCAATTTCATCAGCCGGCCTTTTAAGCTCAGAGATCGGTCCAACCACGAGCCCTCCAAAGAGTTTATTTATGAGGAGGAAAAGAATCATGAAGCAGGCGAGTCCCAAAAGAACAACTAAAACGGTGATGTTTCTAGCTTGGGCCAGGGCGAGCCCAACCGGAATCGCCACAGACCTTATGGCCACCACATCACCCACTTTTCTGTCGAATCCCCCTTCGGAGCCGTATATTTCAACTAAAGCTTTGGGGGCATCACTGGGGTCACCATGACATTTGAGACAGGCTTCCTCCATAAGAATGGGGCTCAGATAGGCGAAGTATTTTTCCCCCTCCCTATCGATTACTCCCCGCCACTCATTCACCGCTCTATTCCGGTCAAACTCCTTTATCTTCTTTAGCTCGAATCCATCGGGTTCATTGAGAGTATTCCTGGGATTTAGGGCCGCGAACTTGAAGTAATACTCGGGGAAGTCCTCGTTGAAGTTCTTGGCGATTTCCCTGGAGACAAAGGTGGTGGACATCGCCTCGGGGATGAATTCCCCTGGGGGCAATATATCGTACATCTTCGGCCTCAGGGTTTCCCTCACGTAGGCCTGTGCCGCTTTCACCTCCGCCAGCACTATATGGGCCTTCAAATAGGCGTCGTTTATGATAATGCTCCTCAATTGGAAATAAAGGAAGGCCGAAAGCACAGCAAGACAGACGGCCAATATTGCCCCGATGACTAAGGCAAATCTTGTCCTCAGCTTTTGTTTTTCCACCTTTATCATTCCCGTTCGCCCAAGTTAATAACTTTTCTCGCTCCCCTTCCCCAGCAACTCGCCCTTCAGCCATCCCCAATACTTGAGGGAGGCCAGAAAAGACGCGGTGATCCCCGCAAAAAAGGAGAGGGTATCGAGGACAAAGACCGCTATGTGGCTCATCGCCACACCATAATGGCCGTGTGATGCCTCCCACCACCTGAGCCCTATGGTCAAAACGAAGAGGGCTGCAGCCGCGTAGTAAAAATAGTAGTGGGGGGCCAGCTTCATGGCTTCACCAAACTCCTTGCTCAGCCTGGCGAGGACGAGGACAAGAACGATAATGGACAATAGGCCCAAGCTAAAACAGGTGGTTCCGATCACCGCCTGGGAGCTCATTTGGCCACCCCCATCATGATGCGATAAAGCAGCAGGCTCCCCACGATAAGGAACAAACCACTGACCCCAAGGAGAACATCGGCGAGAAACAAACACGATTGGCTACTGGCGGAAAAAGCGTGGAGAAAAATCGCCACGCAAGAGATGATTAGGACGAGCAAAAAAAGATAGGAGTGGGTCTTGGTTTTAAAGTGCTTTTGGTACATCCGGCTGATGCCGTAGGGAACCAACAGGATGAACAAAAATTCTAACCAGCCGACTATCGCCACCACCGAAAAAACAAGCTGGATCGATTTTAAGTCCATCACACCGCCGTTGGGGGAATGGGGCAGGACTCATCTCCTCTTGCCAAAAGCCTCAACAAAGGCCCTGGCGGGCATGCTCCGCGGGCTCCCGGTGAGTATGCCCTCCCTGCCCTCGAATTTTTCTTCTATTC
>JASEEZ010000002.1 GCA_030019215.1 Actinomycetota bacterium | reverse complement strand
CTGGTTATCAAGCATGAAGATATCATATCACAGTACCAATTCTTGGGGTATTACCTTTTTCTTTATCGTTTTTCATTCTCCACTTTTCATTTTTCATTATGTCTCTGCAGTTCGGGGTAGAGGGGAAACTTCTCACAGAGCTCCCCGACTTCCCCCCGCACCTCGCTGTAGATATCCTCGTTCCCGATATTTTCGAGAACCCTGGAAATGAGACTTCCTATTCTCCTCATCTCCTCCTCTTTCATGCCCCGCGTGGTCACAGCAGGAGTCCCAATCCTGATTCCACTGGTGACAAAGGGGCTCCTCGTCTCAAAGGGAATGGTATTTCTGTTCACGGTTATACCCACCTCATCCAAAGCAGTTTGGGCATCCAACCCGGTGATGCCTTGAGGAGTCAAATCGACCAGGAAGAGATGGGTATCGGTACCTCCGGCCACCAAGCGAAAACCCGATTCCTTCATCGTCTCCGCCAAAGCGACAGCATTTTTGACGATCTGTCTTTGATGCTCCTTGAACTCCTCGGTGAGCGCTTCTTTAAAGGCAACTGCTTTGGCCGCAATGACATGCATCAGGGGTCCACCCTGGATACCGGGAAAGATCGTTTTATCAACGGCCACAGCGAACTCGGCTCGGCAAAGGATCAAACCACCCCGAGGTCCCTTGAGGGTTTTATGGGTGGTGGAGGTGACAAATTCGGCATAGGGAACCGGATTGGGATGAAGACCAGCCGCGATGAGACCAGCGATGTGAGCCATATCCACCATAAGATAGGCACCGACCTCATCAGCTATATCCCTAAATCTGGCAAAATCTATCCTCCGAGGATAGGCACTTCCCCCTGCAACAATCAACTTGGGTTTATGTTTCTTTGCCAGGGTGAGAATCTCATCGTAGTCAAATTGCTCAGTCTCCCTGTTCACACCATAGGTAAGAAAATTATAAAGCCTACCGGAGAAATTGACCGGACTACCCATGGTCAAATGACCACCATGAGAGAGTTCCAATCCCATCACCCTGTCGCCGGGTTCCAGGATGGCAAAGTAGACTCCCATGTTGGCCTGAGAGCCGGAGTGCGGTTGCGCATTCGCATATTCGGCGCCGAAGAGAGCTTTCGCTCTCTCGCACGCTAGCTTCTCCGCCACATCGACGAATTGGCATCCGCCGTAATACCGTTTATCCGGGTAACCCTCCGCATATTTGTTCGTCAAAACGGAGCCTTGGGCTTCCATCACAGCGAGACTGGCGAAGTTCTCGGAGGCGATCAGCTCGAGGGTGCTCCTCTGGCGATCGAGTTCCTCCAGCATAGCTTGTGCCACCTCGGGATCCACCCGTCGAATTATTTCATTCATCCTCCAATCCTCTCCTCAAATACTTCCTTTCTATCTCCATCATTTTTTCTACACGGCGGGCGTGCCGACCCCCCAGAAACTCCACCTTAAGCCATGTATCCACGATCGCCCTGGCCAAGTCGGCATCGATGATCCTCGCAGCCAGAGCCAGGATATTGGCATCGTTGTGCTCCCTGCTACACCTGGCAGAATATAAATCATTGCAAACGGCCGCGCGAATCCCGGGGACCTTATTCGCCACCATGGCCATTCCGATTCCCGCCCCACAAACTAGAATTCCGTAGGCGTAATCCCCTTTGGCCACAGGGTAAGCCACCTTCTCGGCGTAATCCGGATAATCAACGGACTCTAAGCCATTCGTCCCCACATCGGTGAAGTCGGCTCCTCGCTCCTTGAGAAACTTTTTGATTTCCTCCTTCAAAGCGTAACCAGCGTGATCGGAACCGATGATGACCTTCATCTCACCCCCTAGAAAACCTGGATTTGGGCAATTTCCAGAATAGTCAACAAGTCAAGATTAATCAAGCACCCATCAATAACTCTGCCAGTTTCAGGAGCTCTCTCTCCAGCTCCTCCACACACCTCCTGTAAGCCTGGATATCCTTACCGACCGGGTCAGCAATGTCAAATCTGAAGGGATCCTCGGACAGTTTGAAAAAGCGCTCGGCCTTCACCCTCAAATTCTGGGGCAAGGGCTCTCTCAACACACCCATCTCCTCCTCGATCTCTTTGAACCTTCCCCGAATCTCATCGTGAATGCGCTTCAACTCCTCCACCCTTCTCAAAAGATCCTCGCCCGCCTCTACGGAAGAACTTAAAGCGGCCTTCATCAAATCATTCAAGTTGGTGAACTCCTTCAAAACAAAGACCTTATCCTCCGCCCAAGGTGCCATCCTGAGCACCTCATCCCTGTGCTGCTTGCTCATGGTAAAAATCAGACCAGCTCGCTCGACCATGTCTGGGGAAAGCGCTCTCGTCCTATGAGAACTCAGATCGATTCCCTTATCCTTTAAAACCTCAACGGCCAGTGGGGCCGAGCTCAAATCCGCTACGGCCCCCGTTCCAGCCGATTGAATCTTAATATCCAAGTGGTGTGCCCTCGGGTCCTTCCTCAGAATATCCCGGAACAGGGCCTCCGCCATGTTGCTCCTGCAGGTGTTACCCGTGCACACAAAAAGGATGTCCATTCTGCTTTCCCACTCTCACAATTCCTGGTTCCTAGTGTCTTGTTCCTGGTAGCTGGCCCTATTTAGCTTAGGGCTCAGAGCCAAGAGCTTAGAGCATCTTTCGTTATTCGGAATTCGTTATTCGCAATTAGTTGACAGTTCACAGATGACACATTCTTAGTTGACAGATGACAGATGTCGGATGCTACTGGTGACTGGTGACCGTGAACTGTGAACTGATACTTCGTCCTTCGTCCCTCGTCCTTCATCTCTGGCTCTGACCCCTGGCCCCTGTACCCTGTATCCTGGCCCCTGATTCCTGGCTGGTAGCTAACCGCTTTTTACGCCGATATCCTTCAGAAACCTCTCTATCTCTTGAACCGGAATTGCTCCCTCCCGCAGTACCACCGGTGGCATCCTCGTCAAATCAAGGACGGTCGATTCCATCCCAAGCTCCGTTGGTCCCCCATCCAGGATCAAATCAACCCTTCGGCCTATACCCTCTAGAACCTGCTCCGCCATCACTGGACTGGATTGACCGGAAAAATTTGCGCTGGTGAGTGCAAGCGGCACTTTAACCGCCCGCGACAGAGATAGAGCTATGGGATTGCTAGGAAATCTTATCCCCACGGTTTCACCACCGCAGGTAATCACGGAGGAGACTGCCCGACTCCTTCTAAAAATTAGCGTGAGAGGACCGGGCAAAAAGTGCCCGGTTATCTCACGCGCAAAAGCGGGGGGATCTTCGACAAGGAAATTCAAGTCCTCCAAACTCGCCGGGCATACCGCCAGGGGCTTCGCAAAAGATCTTCCCTTCACCTTAAAGATTTTGGCCACCGCGCGCTGATTAAAGATATCCGCCGCCAACCCATAAACAGTCTCCGTGGGATAAACAACTAACCCACCGGCCCTGATAAGGGCAGCGGCTTCCTCAATGAGAAGAGGATCAGGTTTCTGGGGATCTATCTTTGAAACCTTAGTTTGCATTTCGCCACCAGGTTGGGGGTCAATACATCAGCGCCTTAGGGCAGTTACAAACCGCTCGATTCCCGCGTAATCCCGGAAAATTTGAATCCCGCTGAAACAACCAACCCCTTCAATCAGAGCAGCAATGGCTCCAGCCTGGTCATATCCGACCTCGAGAGCCAGAAGTCCTCCAGCTCGTAAATAGAGGGGCGACTCGCTCGCGATCCTTCGATGAAATTTGAGACCATCGGCCCCACCGTCCAAAGCCAGGAGAGGCTCGAAATCTCGAATCTCTCTGGAAAGGCTCCTCACTTCCTCGCTTCTCACATAGGGAGGATTAGAGACAACAATATCCACTTCACCTTTCAAATCTGACAGGCTATCGAAGAGATCGCCCCGTATCAAAACCACCTTTTCTCCTAAATCATGGGACCGGGCGTTCGCTCTGGCCACCTCCAGGGCCCTTGAAGACATATCCACTGCGTAGACGAGGACATCCGGGACCTCGTAGGTAATGCTCAAGGCGATGGCCCCACTCCCAGTTCCCAAATCAACCACGGTGAGGCGTTTCGCTTCCTTTAAAGCAAAGGAAACAACCAGCTCTACCAGGATTTCGGTCTCCGGTCGGGGAATGAAGACACCCGGTTTGAGGCTCAGATTCAAGTAGCGGAAGGGTTGATCCCCCAAAATGTACTGGGCGGGCACCCCCCGAAGACGCTCTTCGATGACAGCCTTACAGGAAGCTTTCTCTGTTTCGGTTAAAGCCCGGAGGGATTGAGTATGGAGATTGGATCTGGGGAGACCCAGAACGCTTCCCAGTAAAATTTCTGCCTCTCGGAAGGAATTTTCCAGACCAAACTCTTCAAGGCGGGAAGCGGCCAGTCCCAACGCTTCCGAGAGATTCAAGGCTCTTCCCTCAAACAACCAATCTCACCTTCCTAGATGAGCACCATTAGACAACCTGCTCAAGTTTTGCAGCTCTATCGGCAGCGGCCAACTCCTCTATCAGCTCATCGATGTTTCCCTCAAGCACGGAGTCCAAATTGTGAATAGTAAGACCTATACGGTGATCGGTCACTCTTCCCTGGGGGAAATTATATGTTCTAACCCGCTCGCTTCTGTCGCCTGTTCCAACCTGCAACCGCCTGGCCTCAGCGATCTCTTCTCTCTGTTCCTCCTGCAATTTTTCATAGAGTCGCGCCCTTAAAATACACATTGCTTTCTCCCTATTCTGGAGTTGAGAGCGCTCCTCCTGGCAAGAAACAACTATTCCAGTGGAAAGATGGGTGATCCGCACAGCCGAATCGGTGGTGTTAACCGATTGCCCGCCTGGTCCACTCGAACGGAATATATCGATGCGAAGATCATTTGGATTTACCTCCACCTCCACCTCCTCGGCCTCGGGGAGAACGGCCACAGTGGCGGTGGAGGTATGAATACGCCCACCCGATTCGGTCACGGGTACCCGCTGAACACGGTGCACACCAGACTCGTATTTGAGCCTACTGTAAGCTCCTTTCCCGGTAACCTCGAATATGATCTCCTTGAAACCGCCCATATCCGACGGGCTGCTACTCAAAACCTGAGTTCGCCAATCTCGACTCTCGGCATACCTGGTGTACATTCGATAGAGATCGGCGGAAAAAAGACTGGCTTCCTCGCCCCCAGCCCCCGCCCTGACCTCCATAATGACATCCTTTTCATCACGAGGATCTTTGGGGAGGAGCATTTGCTTGAGTTCCTCTTCCAACCCCTCCCTTCGCTGCCGAAGAGAGTGCAGTTCATCGTGGAGGAACCGCTCCATCTCGAGATCCTTCTCACCACGAAGCATCCCCTTAACCTCAGCTATGCTATCGAGGACCTTTCTGTAATCCTTGATCTTTCCCACCAATCCGGCGAGTTCGGAGCGAGCCTTCGCATACTTCGCATACCTCTTCGGATCCGCCAGAATCTTCGGATCGCTGAGCTTATTGGTTAACTTCCTATGTTTGTCTTCGATTTCCTTTAATCTGTCCAACACCTAAATCACCTTAGCAGCTTCAAAAGCGAGTTTTTAAGGCAGCGTTTCTACCTCATCCTCGTCTCTTACGCCCTCTAAAATAAGGAGCCTCCCCAGCGAGGCGATGGCCACCTCAAGTTGATCCAAAGAGGGCTCCAACGTAGTCATCTTCTGGAGCATGAGGCCGGGTGCCATCAGGGCCTGAACAAATCGGCTGTCCCGATGGTTTCGTGCCAATCTAATTATCTCATAAGAGAGGCCAGCGACCAAGGGAACCACGGCCAGGCGGGAAAGAACGCGCATCAAAAGGGGTTGCCTCCCAAGGAAGGCAAAGATAAGGATGAGTACCACGAGGACTATCAGAATAAAACTCGTCCCACAAGCCAAATGCAGGGGACTATACTTTGATGCCGCTTCGGGTGTGAGCTCCTCGCCAGCTTCGTAGGCGTGAATAACCTTGTGCTCCGCTCCATGATACTGAAAGACGCGCCTAATATCGTGCATTCTGGAGATGGCAAGGAGATAGGCCACTAATATGACTATCCGCAAGCCACCCTCAAGCAAATTCACCGCCAGGGAACTCTGGAGATAATCAGAGACCAAAGCACTCAGCCAGGCCGGTAATACGATGAAGAGACCTATCCCCAAAAGAATGGCAAGAGTAATGGAAAAAGCCATTTCCTTGGAGGTGATTTGAACCTCCTCCTCCGTCGCCTCCTGCACAGAGAAAGCCAGGGCCTGTACCCCCAGAGTAAGCGCCTCAATTAAAACTAGACCCCCCCTGAGAATGAAAAACCTCAGGAAGGGAAACCGATTCGAGAGAGAGTCGAGCCTTCTTTCCTCCAAGATGATCCGCTGGTCGGGCTTGCGAACGGCAACGACCCAGTGGGATTTACCCCGTACCATCACCCCTTCGAGAACCGCCTGCCCCCCAATTTGAAATCTGGCCATGTTTTCCCTCAGTCGACAGCGAACCGATCCCTCCCGTTACACGCAATCAGGCCTCCGATTGCTTTTCTCTCTCCTCAGGAGATGTTTCGGTGGATTCCTTGGAGGATTTCTCAGTAGACTCCTCGCTGGGTTCCTCGCTAGGAGTCTCCATTGCCTCTAAACCGTACCTCTTCTGAAATCTTTGAACCCTACCACCGGTGTCCACCAACTTCTGCTTTCCCGTGAAAAAGGGGTGGCACTTCGAGCACATCTCCACCTTCAAAAGTGGCTTCGTTGAACGCGTCTTAAAGGTCTCCCCACAGGAACAAACAACGGTTGCTTCGGTGTAGTCGGGATGAATGCCCTTCTTCAACTCATTCACCTCCATTAAACTCCCCCATAGTAACACAGGAGGAGCCGTTTTGACAATTGATGTACGTTAGATGTCGTTTGTCGGGAATGGAGAATGAAAAATGTCTTTAAATCCAAAATCCTAATTTTCCAAACGTTGTTTTGAATTCTGCATTTTGTGCTTATTTAGAATTTGGCCCGCCTGCCAACGCCTATGATGCCGTTAGGCATTGGCGGGCAGGTGCTTAGTGCTTCGAATTTCCTACTTCTTACTTGTTACATAGCACAACATCGATAATTGATATTTAACTTAAGAGTTCTAGCACAACATCGATAACTATTCTCTCTTAGGAATAGGGTATTTAAATTCTTTTATGAGTTCTCCAAAAAGGAAAACTCTTAAAACTTGCTCTTTGACATAGATAGTTGCTGTTACATACTCATATTGGCAAGAGGGTTCCAAGGTAAATTTTTCTCCAAAAACATTGAGGAGAAGGTCGCTTCGGATGAAACGGACAAGGTGTATCCTCCCCTCTTTAAGATAGTCCGGTTCCTCGAAGATAAATCCTGGAGGAAGAAGTCTTGGCTTAAACCCCGATCTTTTCTCAAATTCGTTGGGAGTCGCTCCTTTAAGAACATTATAACGATGGTAGTCGTTATGAAAGTTTTCGAAATTTTCCGCTTCGCTTAAAAGATGATTAAAGGATTCGAAGTGTTGAGCTCTAAAGAATTTCTTGTCCCAGCTGTCGTTAAACTTCTCTATCTCCCCATTTCTCCAGGGCTCCCTCAAGGGAATAAATACCGGTTCAATGCCTAGATGGAGGCAGAGCCTTAGAACCTTTGAGAACCAGCGTGGCCGCCTATCAGAGCCATAGAAGACCTGTTGGTTATCGAACTTAACAAAAGAGGGCAATCCCAACTTCTGCCAGCTTAAAATAAGGGCTCTAACCACCGAGTCTGAATTTTTGAATCTTATGGGATTTATCTTAACCTTGTGCCTTTTAACATCCATGACGTTTAAGCAGTAGAAGTGCTCTTTGCTTAAAAGATACCTTGGACCCAAAATATCTGCTTGATGTACTTTGTTGGGAAAATCTGCCTCAATCTCGGGATAGACCTTGCCCTTTTTTTGATAACTTTTGGTTTTTTTCTTGGTCAAGCCATATCTTTTAAGGATTCTGTCTATTGTCCAGATCGGAGGTGGATTGACTTTGAGCTTCTTTAACTCCCAAGAGATAGCAACCGCTCCTATTTGAGCATATTTGGTCTCTTCCAGTCTCTTTCTGATGGCTATTATCAAATCTTCAAGTTTTTGGTCGGTTGAGCGATGAGGATTCTTAGGGGCCCGAGATAGACTTTTGTACCAGTTCTCATCACCACTTTTAAAGCGAGAAAGCCATTTGAAGAACCAATAATTTGAGCGGTTAATGCTCTTTGAAATGGAAGAAGGGGATTCACCAGCAAGGTACCTATTTATTGCTTCAACCCGAAGCCTTTCTTCCTCAATTTCGTTCATTTCATCAACCCCCTAGTTTTTGAGGTTGATTTTGAGGAAGAAAGTAAGGCTGGTAAACAGCAACTATTTATTTTTCAAGGATCAAGTTAGCGATGTTATGCTATGAAAATAACAGTTAAGTGTTAGCGATGTTATGCTATTTTTAAGTTATCGATGTACTGCTATTTATCAAATAGGTTCGGGCTGAAATATCTGTGAGCACCAAGGAGACGGTCTTTAATCTGTCTCCTTTTTACATTGAGAACGGTTTGATATACTTTATGAAATAAATTGGAGGGTGTGGAATTTGAAAAAGGTCAAGGACTATATCGCGCTTGCGATCGTCTGTGCAATTTTGGGGCTGCTTTTATCCACCTCTTTTAATATCCATCGGAGAGCCCAAAGAACGGGTCCGGAAAGCCGGAGGGCGGAGCTGGTCTCCGTGGTCAAAGACCTTGAGCAAGAAAGAGATGATCTGAAGGATGACCTCAAAAAGCTGCGGGAAGAGATCGAGGATTATGAGAAGGAAGCAGCAGCTGATGAAGGAGTATTGGCGTCCTTCACCAGAGAGCTGGATAACCTTAGTTTTACGGCTGGCTTAACGGCTGTCAGAGGACCCGGCCTTGAGGTTGTTCTTGGGGATAGCCCTACGGTTCCCTCGGGCAAGGATCCCAGCAACTACATCATTCACGATTATGATCTAAGGGTCATCGTTAATGCCCTGTGGGGAGCGGGAGCGGAGGCAATTGCCGTTAATGACCAGCGACTGGTTACCGTGAGTGCTCTTCGTTGTGCTGGTAACACGATTTTGGTCAACTCTACCCGTCTGGCGTCGCCTTATACGATCAAGGCTATTGGGGATCCGGGCACCCTTTATCAGGCTTTACGGGAGGATGAGGGAGCCCTTCAGCTTATAGATGGATATGCGAAGTCCTTTGGTCTTGTGGTGGATGTTAAAAAGAGCTCGGGGTTAAAGCTTCCTCCCTATCAAGGAAGTTTGAGGATAGAATATGCGAAAGCCATCAGGAGAGGAAAGGGTTAAATTGCGAAGATTATATTTGGTGCCCCTCTTGGGTTTGCTGGCGGGTGTCTTATTGGGCTTGGTTTTAAAGATTCCCATCCCCGCCGCCTATGTGAAGTACTTTGGGATAGCTGTTCTGGCCGCTCTCGATAGCGCTTTTGGGGGATTGAGGGCGAGCTTGGAAAAGAACTTTAACGACAAGCTCTTTGTCACGGGCTTCTTCAGCAATACGCTTATGGCTGCCTTCATCGTCTACATCGGCGATGGAATAGGCGTGGAAGAGCTTTACCTAGCGGCGGTGGTGGCTTTTGGTGTCCGACTATTTCGAAATCTTGCTCTTATTAGGCGGCATATCTTTCGGAGCAGGGGTTGGGAGTAATGATGAAGGACGTTTTCCGTCTCCGCCATATCCAGATCAGGAGGATGGAGATCACTTTCGGGATAATCTGTGCTCTTGTGGGGTTTCTTTTGGTTAACCAGTTAAGGGTGCAGCGGAGTTTGAGTCAGCAGTTGCCCGCTTTGACTGAGCAGAATCTGGGACAGATCATAAGAGAGCTCAGTGTGGAGACGGAATCCTTGCAGCGCGAGGTCGCTGACCTTCGGATCAAGCTCTATAAATATGAGCGGGAAGAAGCGGATAAGAAGACTATCCTCAATGAGGCTGCTCAAAAGTTAGAGAATTTGAGGATCGTTACCGGGCTCGTCGAGGTTGAAGGGCAGGGGGTGCGAATTCAATTGGATGACAAGAAGGGTCTCCTGGGCTCTTATGATATGTTGGATTTAATTCAGGAGCTGAGAGCAGCTGGTGCCGAGACCATCTCCATGAGTGGTCAACGCGTCACGGCTAGAACAGCTTTCAAGAGGAGAGAAGGTAGTCTCTGGATTGACGGGAATGCAATTGATCCCCCTTACGAAGTAAAAGCGATCGGAGATCCCGAAACCCTTTATCAGGGGATAACTTTAGCGGGAGGCGTTCGGGATGTTCTCAGCTCTTTGGAGGGGGTTTCCTTTACAATCATCATGGCGAATGATCTATCAATTCCTGCTGTTGTTGAGGAAGTCAAGCCCCTCCATGCTATACCAGTCGAGAAAGAATAATCTCTTCTACGATACTTATGTGGAGTCTGATGAAGATCAATATTCCAAGGGTGGATAAAAGAACTTTCCTCAACCTCTTCTTAGGTGTCCTCATTTTCGTGGGGGCTCTCATTTTCGTGGATCATCTCATCCATTGGGGCAGGATCCACCACGGTGTGAGAGTCTCGGGTATTCCTGTCGGGCATCTGACTCCCGAAGAAGCGGTCCTTAAACTGAGCACGAAGCAAAAAGCAGCCTTGATTAAACCGGTGACTCTTCGACATGCCGATAGGACATGGGTGGTTTATCCCGCTCAGTTTGATACCAAAGTCAACATTACCAAAACGGTTAAAAAGGCCTTTGGGGTTGGTAGGGTAGGGGGGATATTTCACCGCCCCTGGCTGCGGCTTTGCAGCTGGTTCGAGCCGGTGGATATTCCTCTGATCTATTCCGTGGACCAAAAACTTCTGAGCCAGTTCGTGAATGGTGTGGCCGGAGAAGTCGACAGAGAACCGATTAATGCGGGCATAAAAATAAGGGGAACCGAGGTAGAAATAGCTCCCAGTCAGATCGGGATGAAGCTGAGAAGACCCGAGACCTTCACCTTGGTCAGAAGAAAACTGGTTGCCCTTAAGAATCGAGAGGCGGATCTCCCCGTTGATATTTTACCGGTCGAACTGACTGAGAAGGATGTTGCTGAGGCCTATAACGAGGTCAAGTTATTTTTGAGTGCGCCCATCGTTTTGAAATATGACAAGTATTCATGGGAGTTAAAGCCCGAAGAGATAAGCGAGCTCGTTGCCTTCGAACGCACCAAGGTGGGAGATGGGGAATCTTGCACTCTCGCGGTCTGCTTGGATGAAGAGAAGATAAAGGGATACATCGGGGAGATTACTCGGCCCATTAACATTGATCCCAGAAATGCCCAGTTCAATGTGGTTGGGAAGAAGGTCACCATAATTCCCAGCCAGAACGGCCTCAAGATAGATGAAAAAGCTGCGTTTTCCCTCCTTGAGCAGATTATCCGGTTGCCAGCGCCCAGGGAAGTCCTCCTCTTGACAAAGGTGATGATGCCGAAGATAACCACGGAGAAGGCCAGAGCGATGGGCATCAAGGAGGAGGTGGCTAAGTATACCACTTCATATAATCCGAAACACACAGCCAGGGTCCACAACATCCATCTCTTAGCCAAGGAGCTGGATGGGGCAATCATTGCTCCTGGAGAGATTTTTTCTTTCAACAAAGTGGTTGGCGATAGGACCGCTGAGGAAGGATATCAGGAGGCTCCAATGATTCTCAATGGAGAGCTTGTGCCGGCCATTGGCGGCGGAGTTTGTCAGGTGGGTACGACCATCTTTAACACTGCCTTCTTTGGGGGTTATGAGATTGTGGAGAGACAATGTCACAGCTTTTACATCAGTCGTTATCCAGCGGGGCGGGATGCGACGGTATCCTATCCCAGTCCAGATTTCAAATTCAAAAATGATACGAGTGCTTATCTCTTGATAAAGACCTCTTACACGGCGAGTACGGTTACGGTGGCTTTTTACAGCACAGACTTTAACACGGAGGTCTCCTATTCGGCGACTCCCTTCACTAATTTGAAGCCGTATACGACGAAATACGTGGAGGATCCCACCTTACTCAAAGGCCAGGAGAAGGTGGAACAGGAAGGGGTGGAGGGACGCGATATCACGGTCTATAGGACGGTTAAGAGAGACGGAGCTTTGGTCAGGAAGAATAAGTTTTTTAGCCGATATAGGCCAAAGCAGGCGGTGGTGCAGGTAGGAACCATGGAGCCCCCGATTCCAACCGAGGAGACTACGTCTACCCCTAACTCAGAGCCAGCCGAGGAGCTACCCCATTAGTTTCTCTAAGTCTTCCTTGTCCTCTGGGTAACCCAGGACCGTGATTTTTACCGCATCTATTGGAAAGTCACCATATTTTTGAAGGTACCGATGAACTTCCTTTTCCAATCTTTTCCCGGCGATGGAAGCACCCGGTGTTTCCGTATTGGGGAGGATCAAGCCGAATTCATCTTCCCCAAGCCGGCCGACTTCGTCGACGAGGCGGACGTCACTTCGAATGATCGCTCCAATTTCTCTCATTCTTTTCTTGTAATGATTCTTCCTTAGAGCCTGAAGAACCCGGTCGTCCATTTCGATGATTAGCACGGAAAAGGGGTTTTTGTAGCGTTCAAATTGTTGAGCGTAGTTTTTAAAAAGTTTAGCCAGATATGGGGGGTTGTAAAGGAGGGTCACATCATCGATGTAGCTTCTATCCTCAAGTCCTGTAAGGAAATATTTGATCCTGAAGCAAATCTCTCCTCCGCTGATTCCCAGGAGCAGGTAAACCAGAGCGCGAAGTCCAACCAGTTGGGTCAGAAAGTGCGGTTCCGCTCCCGTTATAATTAGGAGGCGCATCGGGATGTAGACCATGGTCGCGACTAGAGCAGTCACCGTCCCACCGATCCTGCCGTAGTGAGTGGCGCCGACGATGACGGGAATTAGAAGAAACTGGGCTATTATCTCCACAACATCAGCTCGCCCGGCCAGTGAGGCGGCGATTGTTCCCAGGACGGCACCGATGCCGAAGATCAACACCAGTCCCTCAAATTTTGAGTATTTCATGGCCATTTCTCCTTTCTCTAAAACCCCTCATGTCCGGGGCTGAGGCACTTTACATCACTTACTCCACTTACTCCACCACCCGTGATGATTTCGGTGTAGGCTTGCCCGGTGGCGGGGCACTTAAATTCAAAGGTGTCTTTGATGTAACTCGGTTTGAGGTCGTTCAGGGCGGGGGGATTTTGTCCATCGTTGACGGACCGATAAGTCTCTATTGCTCCGCGGATGAGGCGCAGGTTTGCCCTGCAAACGGTTTTTGACATCAAACGCGTCGAAGCTTGGTAGGTGGCCACCACGATGCCGACGAGTATGGCCAGGATGAGCACCACAATGGCCAGCTCTAGCAGGGTAAAACCATTTTCTGCGGAAAGAAGATGCCTGATTCTGCTCACCGCACCCCTTCGTTAAAGTTATAGGTTAGTTCGTTGGTGATTACGGGAAATTCTTTATTTAATTCGGCATTGGCCTGCAAAATCTTTAGGGCTATTGTGGTAGAATAAGGGGAAGGTGAGGAGCGTGAATTTGAGGATGGGAGATACAGAGGTAAGACTCCACCGCGGAGACATCACCGAGATGGATTGTGACGCTATCGTCAATGCCGCCAATGATCGGCTGCTGATGGGTGGGGGTGTCGCCGGAGCGATTAAGAGAAAGGGTGGTCAGAAGATAGAGGAGGAGGCACTCGCACTCGGTCCGATTTCCATTGGCGAGGCTGTGGTCACGGGGGCTGGAAGACTCAAGGCGAAATATGTCGTTCACGCGGCCGTGATGGGGATGGATTTTAAAACGGATGCCAATAAGATCAAGGAGGCCACCCTTAACTCCCTAAAGAGGGCCGAGGAGCTTCAAATATCCTCGATCGCATTCCCAGCCCTGGGTACTGGGGTTGGGAGGTTCCCCATGGAGAAGGCGGCAAGGATCATGATCTCTGCCGTAAGCAAATATCTCCAAAAGAAAAGCCACCCTAAGACGATTGTATTCGTTCTCTTCAGCGAGGACGCTTACGCTGTCTTTGATCGGGTTCTAGAAGAGATGGCGGGTGCGTAGGCAGGAGAAAACTCTTTTTTGAAGAATTTCGGGAGGAAGGAGTGGTCTATTTGACTTCGAGCGGGAGCAGGAGTGCCCTTCTGATCATTGATATGCTCAATGATTTTGTCAAGGAAGGCGGTGCGCTGGTGGTACCAGCCGCGGCGGGCATTATCTCCCACATCGAAGTCGAGCTAAAGAAAGCACGGGAAGCAAAAACTCCCGTGATCTATGTCAATGATTCCCACAGCCCGGATGATGCCGAATTTGAGAGCTGGCCAAAGCATGCGGTGGAGGGGACTTGGGGAGCGGAGGTTGTGAAAGAGCTAGCGCCCTCTGAGGGAGAGCACGTCGTTTCCAAGAGAAGATATTCTGGATTTTTTGGGACCAATCTGGATTTGCTCCTGCACGAGCTTGATGTCAAGACCCTCACCTTGACGGGCACCGTAACCAATATCTGCGTTTATTCGACGGCTCTTGATGCCTATATGAGGGGATACGAAATCGTCGTGGTCGAGAATTGCATAGCTGGTTTAACCAAAGAGGACCACGAGACTGCCTTAAGGTGGATGAAGGAACTTTTGGGGGCAAGGATTATTTGAGAGGGGGGTCATGTCTACCGATAAGCGGGCTGGCAAAAAGGGAGCATTTCATATAGCTAGCGAGGAGGAGATCAAGGCCGGTAAAATCTCCGACGTCTATTTTCAAAGAGGCGTTCAGATTCTGAGGGAAAGAAATGCGGATAAGTGGGTTAAAGGAGAGGTTAGGGCCAGCTCTTTACCGGAAGACTGGGAATGGGCGGTTCTTGGCGGCATTGAAGAGACTGCCCATCTTCTCATTGGCTTGAGGGTTGATGTTGAAGCCATGCCGGAAGGCACGCTTTTTCACGTTGAGGAGCCTGTCCTCACAATCGAGGGAAACTACTCGGACTTCGCCATTTATGAAACGGCCTTGCTTGGACTGGTTTGTCAGGCATCCGGCGTGGCCACAAAAGCAGCGAGGTGCAAGCTCGCCGCGGGCGATAGGAAAGTTTACAGTTTTGGGGCCCGAAGAATGCACCCTGCTATCACACCCATGGTAGAAAGGAATGCCTTCATTGGAGGATGCGATGGGGTGGCTGTCCCGGAGAGTGCCAGACTAATCCACGAAGAGCCCATTGGGACGATGGCTCACGCCCTAATCCTGGTTTTGGGGAGCGAAGAGGAGGCATACAGGGCCTTTAACGAGGTTATTGATTCCAAGGTAAAGCGAGTGGCCCTGGTCGATACCTTCAATGACGAGAAGTTTGCTGCGTTGAGAGCAGCGGAGGTTTTAGGCAAAGACCTTTTCGCTGTTCGTTTGGATACGCCGAGATCTCGAAGAGGAGATTTTCCAAAGATTTTGGAGGAAGTTCGTTGGGAATTGAACCTTCGTGGTCATGAACACGTGAAGATCTTTGTGAGTGGAGGGATAGACGAGAACAAGATCACAAAATGCAATCCCCATGCAGATGCTTATGGGGTAGGAACGGCGATAAGCAATGCACCGGTGGTCGATTTTTCCTTCGATCTCGTTGAGGTCGGGGGTAAAACCGTTGCCAAACGGGGGAAGATGTCAGGTTCAAAGAGCGTTTTGCGGTGTACCGAGTGTTTCACCACGCGGGTTGTCCCTTGGGATCGAGAATTCAAGAAATGTGCCTGTGGGGGGAGGGTTCAGTCTCTTCTGAAAACCTTGATTAAAAAGGGAGATTTGGTTGTCGACTTGCCGGACCCCCACTCGATTAGGAGCTATGTCTTAAATCAGCTGGCACACATCTCATTGAATTTGTGAAGGTAGGGGAATGGTCAAACTCAGGGCGATCATCGATAGAGTTGAGGGAGATCGGGCGACTATCTTTTTTGAGGGTATCGAGGAGACATTTTTTTGGCCCCGCAATTTGCTCCCGGAGGCTAGCAAGGAGGGGGACGTCCTTCTCATCACGGTGAGGAAGAGTTCAAGGCTCACTAAAAAGAAACTCAGCGAAACCTCTGGGCTGATCAAGAGTTTGGCTAAGGGGCAAGCACCCGAGCACAAGGATATTGAAACGGAGGGTGATGGTTAAGGAGTTTATGACTCGAAAACTTGCCGTTTTTCTTCTTTTCATTTTTATTTTGGGGGCTTTTTGGCCGGCTCAGGTTGCTGCTCAGCCGGCCATCAGTGCTCAGTCGGGAATACTTATAGATGTCCGGACCGGCCAGGTTTTGTGGGAGAAGAATCCCCATCAAAAACGATCCATTGCCAGCACTACTAAGATAATGACAGCCGTACTGGTCCTGGAAAGAGCCCAATTTACTGATGTTGTAACCACGAGCCAGAAAGCGGCTGATGTCGGCGAGGCGGAACTTTATCTTTCCCCGGGGGAACAAAGGACGGTCGAGGAACTTCTTTATGGATTACTGCTCAAGTCCGCCAACGATGCTGCCATGACTTTGGCCGAACACGTTGGGGGTTCTGTGGAGCACTTTGTGGAGCTAATGAATAAGAAGGCGGAGCTGATTGGGGCCCGAAATACCAACTTTACAAACCCCCACGGTCTCACCGATGGCAGTCACCATTCCACCGCCTATGACCTATCTCTCATTGCCCGATACGCATTGCTGGATCCAGAGTTTGCAAAGATTGTTTCCACCGAGCACCGGACGATACCCTGGCCGGACAATCAATACCCTCGAGAGTTGGAAAATCACAATAAGCTGCTCAAGCGATACCCTTATGCCGATGGGGTGAAGACTGGCTATACTACAAAGGCAGGGCACTGTTTGGTTGCCTCGGCCACCAAGGATGAGACCAAGCTTCTCTTGGTTGTTTTGGGTAGTCCCACCAGTGAGGCCTGTTACACCGATTCAGAAAGATTACTGGACTATGGTTTCACGAACTTCAGGCGCGAGAGGGTTGTTCGGCGGGGCAAAGTTTATAAAGCGGTTAATTTACCGGTGTGGGAAGGGGAAAAGCTCAATCTCATTGCCGCCTCTGACCTTTTTGTTCAGGTGAAACAAAACCCCCATACGCTTGAGAGTAAAGTTTCTTTCGAAGAACCCAAGGTTTTGCCGATCTTTAAGGGGCAGAAATTTGGTGAAGTCATTGTAACTCAAGATGGGCTGGAGTTCGAGAGGGTTGATTTGGTTGCTCAGAAGGATATTCCCAAACCGGCGTGGTGGCAGAGGGTGGTCATTTTTGTGCGTTCTTTTTTGGGGAGATTGGGAAGATGATTCCTACCGACAGAAGATACTCTCAAGATCATGAGTGGATTCAGGCTCGAAACAAAAAGGCGGTTTTGGGAATTTCCGACTATGTTCAAGAAGCATTCGGCGAGATAGTTTACGTAGATATTCGGGAAGTGGGGACTCCAATTGTGGCCGGGGAACCCCTTGGTGAAGTTGAATCCACGAAGGCGATTTTTGAGCTTTCTAGCCCCGTGAGCGGGGTGATTCTTGAAGTGAACTCTGTGGTTCTGCAAACTCCTAAGCTGATTAATACCGATCCATATGGCGAGGGCTGGCTCGCTATTGTAAAGCTTAGCAACCTTTCCGAGTTGAGCTCTTTAATGAGTGCTGAGGAATACAAAGAATTCGTTGAAGGGAGTAAGCCTTAAGTTGAGGTCGAGCTTATGATTGCTTACCGCCTCGGGAGACAGACCAAGTGGCGCTTTATCGATGTTACTTTTCCCAGCGCGGCCATGAATATGGCCATTGACGAGGCCATTTTTGAAGCGTTTCGAAAAGGTCTGGTTCCACCGACGTTGCGGGCCTATGAGTGGAACTCGCCTGCGCTTTCTGTTGGTCGCTTTCAGAAGCTCGACGGCATAGATGTGGAACACTGTAATGAGCTAGGCGTGCAAATTGTTCGGCGCATCACTGGTGGAAGAGCCGTTTTGCATGATGCTGATGTTTCTTACAGTATTGTTCTTGCGAGGGAGGAGGGTTTCCCAAAATCCAGCGCTGATTCTTACCGGTTTCTTTGCCAGGGACTGATCAGAGCCTACGAGGTCCTTGGCGTGGAGGTGGAGCTGGCTCCCTCCAAGGGAAGCGACTCCCCAATCTGTTTTCTTGGCTTCTCTCTCGCTGATCTATCTTACCGTGGCAGGAAAATTGCGGGAGGTGCTCAGATCTGGAGGAAAGGTTTTTTATTACAGCAAGGTTCGTTGCTGATGGACTTCGATGAAAAAGCCCTTTTTACGGTTCTAAGACACCCACGCCATCAAGACGTTTCTTGTAAGATCATCTCTTTGCAGCAGATAATGGGTGGCCCCGTCGAGATAAGTCGGTTCAAGGACGCGCTTCTTCGGGGATTTCAGGAAACTCTCGGTATATCTTTAAATGTTTCTAAGTTGACGAACTGGGAGGTAGATTGTGCCAGGAGACTTTTCAGGGACAGATATACTGATGCTTCTTGGACACTTTTGGGAAGCTAGTACCGTTACAACTTTAGATAGAACGTTTTGTCAATTGAAAGAAGTGATATAGGAAATAGTTGTAACGGCACTAGAACTTTAAATAATCCTTAATTCTATGTTAAGCTATGGGTGGAAGTTGCCGATAATGCTTAAAAAGGCTTTGAAGAGGTGAGGAAAGTGACCAGGAAAGGTGAACTCGGTTTGAGCGGCGCTTTGGCAGAGCTTCATGAGAAAAGCGATAACGAACTCAGGGAAATCCTAGATGAGCTGTACAAGGAGGAAAGGCAACTTTCCTATGAGCGCCGAATTCTGCATGGGAAGATAGATATCCTCAAAGCTGAACTCACTGAGCGGCTAAAGAAGAGGCGCAAAGCTGGTGAGAGTGTCATCTCCGCCAGAGACATCGAGCGTCTAAGTGAGATACTAGCCAGGGGGGCTGGCAAGCGGTCTCCGATCTAACCGGATCTTGGCCGATATTAAGGAGGGTCGAGAATGACCGATAAGGATGTTCAGAGGAATGTTCGATCCATGGGGGAGGAAGGGGTACAAACACCGACCCAGAAACACCTGCGCTCCATAGGTGAGCGAGGTAACTTTCCTTTTGGCGAGGGACCTGGAGAGAAAAAAGAGAAGGAAAAGTTGCTAGCTAAGTTTCGCGAACGAGAGTTAAGATGGAAAAAAGAGGCTGAGGGGTCGCGAAGACAAGAGCGGAAGAAAGCTTAACCCTCAATGTTTACTGGAGATTGATTGCATCGCCTTTAATTTAAAGATAAACTATGGTTGACCCAAGGGAGGAAAAACTTGCCAGAGTCCAGACTCAGAGTGATCGTCAGAAAGTTTCTTGAGGATTTGAGCACCGATGTGGTGGAGGAAAGGGTGGTCAACTACATCATCCGCGAGCTTCATCTTGGCAGGAGTTTATCAACCATTTTAAAGGACCCATATGTTAGAAATCGGATAGATGAGGAAAGATTGGGCCACATCTTGGGGAATTCTGAGATCATTGGAGCGGTTGAGGAGGAACTCAAGGAGGCCTTCGCGACCCTTGATTTTAGATTCAAAGAATAGGGGATGGGGGTCTAATGCGCTGCGATCTTTGCGGACATGAAAACGAGAAAACGGCCAAATTTTGCCAAAAGTGCGGGACAAAACTCAAGAAGACAGCCGATTCTACGATGATCTTTGCCCCGGTGACCGGAGCGGCAGAAGAAAAGGCTGTGATTGAGATTAAGCCTCCCGTTGAGGAGGAGGCCGTTTTGGTGGTCAAGAAAGGACCACTACTTGGGCAGAGGTTTGCTCTCACTCGGGGGACAATCACCCTAGGAAGGGATCCCGGAAGCGACATATTCCTGAATGATATAACGGTTTCTCGCAAACATGCCAAGGTCGATTTCGACCCCCCTCACTTTGTGATCCATGATGTCGGAAGTCTGAACGGGACCTATATCAATGGAAAGCGGGTTGAAAAGTCCACCCTAAGTCAGGGTGATGAGCTGCAGATCGGCAAGTTTAAGCTGATTTTTCTGAGCAGGGAAGGCTAGTGCCGTTACAACTTTAAGCTAGAACATTTGTCAAGTAACCTTGTGCCCTTTTGGTAGGAAGAAATAAAATCTGTCCTGAGCCTTTGTCCCGAGCTCGGGCTGAGGGGCGAAGTCGAAGGAAGGGAGAACAAAGGCCAATCTTCTCAAAATCAAGTTGAGCTGAGAAAGAAAAGTGGAAAGGTGTTTATTGAAAGAAGTGGTATAGGAAATAGTTGTAACGGTACTAGTTATCTTTGGGGGATTAATTATGCCTGCATCTTCTGAGAAAGATTATCTGACCATAGGAGAGGTTGTAAGCAGGCTTTGTGGAGAATTTCCCGACCTTTCCATTAGTAAAGTCAGATATCTGGAGGAGGAGGGGTTAATCAAGCCGCGGAGAACGAAGGGCGGTTACCGTAAGTTTTCCGAGGAGGATGTCAAACGATTGGAGCTTGTCTTGAGGTTTCAGAGAGACAAGTTCCTTCCCCTCAATGTGATAAGGGAGAATCTCGAGGCGACCGCTGAGGGTGAAGTTTCCCTTCCCGAGATGGGAGTACCCGAAGAGGTTGTTTCATCTCCGGAAGAAGCCGAACCCCTTGATGTCGTGGAAGTGGTAAGGACCTTTGGTTTTATACCCGAGCAGATTCGTTCCCTGGAAAAGTTTGGTATCGTGAAACCGCGCCAGAGTGAGGGAGGGAAGGTCTTCGACCCGATAGATTTGGAAATCCTGAAGCTTACCAGAGAACTGCAGAAATTTGGTCTAGAACCTCGTCACCTTCGGATGTACGAGAATTTTGTTGATCGGGAGACCTCATTTTTCCAGCAGATTCTTCTTCCCTTACTCAAACAGAGGGGCCCAGATGGTATAAAAAGAGCCAAGCAGCTTTTGTCCGAGCTTACAAAGCTAGGAGAAAGACTGAAGCATCTATTGCTCCAGAGGTCCCTCGAGGAGAAATTCCCGGATTTTTAGTTTTCCCGCGGACTGACGATCTTTGGCTTAAACGATTGCGATGAACACAATGGGTATTAAGTTTGTTGCCGATCAGATGCTGGGTCGTCTTTCTAAATGGCTGCGTCTCTTGGGCTACGACACTCTCTACTTCAAATCCATCGCCGATTCGGATCTCATTCATATCGCAGAGGGGCAGGAGAGGTTTTTGCTCACCAGGGATACCAGGCTGATGAAGCGGAGGGTGATCAGAAACGGGCTTATAAAGGCGATGCTTGTTGAGGGCGATTTACTAGACGATCAATTGAGGCAGGTAACGAGGGAGCTTGGCCTTCTCCCAAGCGACTTACTTCCTCCTTTCTGTGTCGAGTGCAATCTCCCGTTGGAGTTGGTCTCTAGGGAAAATGTCAAAGGCAGGGTGCCACCTTTTGTTTACAGGACTCAAGAGAACTTCACAAGATGTCCAGGCTGTGGCAGATTTTATTGGGCGGGGACGCATTGGGAGAGGATCAAAGAAAAGATCTCCTTGCTTACTGCTGATTCTAAAGAAAGTGATGCTGGCCGAGGGGTAGATAGTTAAGGAGAATGTTAAGAATCAAAAGAAGCCCACCTCCCAGGGAGAGCAGGGAGAGAATGGAGCCCACTCGTTCCCTTTTCTTTAACCCCATCACAGCGAGGACGGTGAGTGTAACTGAGTAGTAAAGCCAGAGCAAAATGGTACCTATTTGTTTGGGGTCCGCTACCCAGTAGCTACCCCAGAACCTTTGAGCCCGCATTGCTCCTGTGACCATCGCGGCCGAGAGCAGAAGAAAGCCACTTACGAGGTAGAGGCAGTTCATCTTGTGACGTATCTCCATAAAGATCGTTGGTCCCTCGGCACCTTGGGAGATTTTCCTTCCGAGGTAAAGATAGAGAGAGCCGCTCAAAGCGGCTAATCCAAAGCAAACATAGCTAGCTATGGCGAGCATAGCGTGGATGAGGCAACGGTTCCAATCCATTTTTATCCCTCGCTTACTTAGACTTAGCGAATTTATTCTTCGACCCTATCCTTCCTTCCTCCTTTTTGTTATAATCTGGAAAAGGAAAGTGAGGTGAAGAGCAGGTCTTTGGAAGATGGCTGAGGTTTCCCAAGAGAAGACCACGGAGTCAAAAATAGACGAAATTAAATTCGCCCATCCCAGCGAGGAAGAGTGCGCCAAGATCTTGGACTTCTATAAGATTAAATGGCTTTATGAGCCGAAAACTTTTCCCATCGAATGGGATCGAAAAGGGAGTGTCGTCCAGAGCTTCACTCCCGACTTTTACCTCCCTGACCTCGATGTTTATATCGAGCTCACCACCATGAGCCAAAAATTGGTTACCAAGAAGAACAGGAAAGTGAGAAGATTACGGGAGTTGTATCCTAATATAAACATCAAAATCTTTTACCAGAAAGATTTTCGTAATCTTCTTCTCAAGTACGGGTTTCATCGGAAGGCCAAGGGAGAGGAAAAACGGGAATAAAATCCCGAAAGTTTGATTCGGGATTTTTTATTTTGGGGGCGAGGAATGCTCGAGGACATCCAGGAAATTTTGTTGACCGAGAAGCAAATACAAGCGAGGGTAAAAGAGCTGGGAGAGGAGATAAGCAGGGATTACACTGGAAAGGATCTGGTTCTGGTCAGCGTTCTCAGGGGAGGAGTTGTCTTTTTGACTGATTTGATACGAGCCATCACCCTTCCCATTTCCCTCGATTTTATGGCCATCTCTAGCTATGGCCCATCCACCGAAAGTCTGGGGGTAGTCAGGCTCATAAAGGATTTAGAGGAGAGCATAAATGGCAGGGATGTTCTGGTGGTGGAGGACATCATTGATACGGGTCTCACTTTAAGTTATCTCATGCGGAATCTCGAATCCAGGAAGCCAGCCAGCCTCGGAATCTGCACCTTGCTGGACAAATCCGTCCGTCGAATTGTGGATATGACTGTGCACTATAAGGGCTTTGACATACCCGATGTATTTGTGGTTGGTTATGGGCTTGATTATGGACAGAAGTATCGCAACTTGCCTTTCATTGGGATCTTGAAACCCGAGATTTATCTAGGAGAGAATGTCTCATAGCTTCCCCATTTCTCCTCTGGTCGCGTAGCCTAGATTGTTGGCCAGGTCACCCACTCGCTCTAAATTGTTGATCAGGTCGAGGAAGATAACACCGGCAGTTGGGCTACAGACACCTGTGTTTAACCTCCGGATGTGTTCAATTCGAGCGTCTCTTACCAGCGTGTCGATGACATCCTCGTATTCCTGACATTTCTTGGCTAATTTTTTGTCATCGGTTTCAAAAGCCACAATCATGTTTTTATACATCGATTCCACCTTCGAATATAATCCTTCCATCTCCTGATGAGCGAATTTCGAAAATGGCGCCCGTTCATGAGACTTCAGCTCTCCCAGTTGCATTATGTTCTCCGCGTGATCTCCGATCCTCTCGACGTCATTTACCGTATGCATCAAGACTATTAGCCGTCGTGATTGTTCGGGGCTTAGGGATTGCTGAGAGACTTTTGAGAGATACCTGGTTATTTCCGCCGCCAGATTATCGACGGCGTCTTCCCGGCGCTCGACTTGCTTCTTGAGATGGGAATTAGGCTTGGCAAACATCTCGATTCCATAGTCGAGCATCTCGGCTGCTAGGTTGGCCATCCTTGTTATCTCCTTGGTTGCTTGGCCTAGGGCGATGGAGGGCGTGCTCATTATATGGGTGTCCAGATAGATGGGACCACGCTCGATTAAAACCTCTTCACCTGGGATAAGCCATGAAACGGTTTTGGCGAATAGGCCGACCAAGGGCAACCCTATCAGTGTGCATGTGACATTCAGTGAGGTCTGAGCTACTGCTATTTGTCTTGCTATGTTGGGCGAGGTGAAAGTAACAGTTTTGATGAATATCGGTAGAATACTTAAGAAAAGGATGGTTCCAAGAATATTGAACATCAGGTGGGCCAGAGCCGATCGCCGTGCGCCAAGTGATGTGCCGATGCCCGCTATCATGGCGGTTATGCAGGTTCCGATCTCGGCACCCAGAACGATGGGTATAGCGGAGTGAATGTTGAGGATGCCTTGGGATGCTGAGGCTATGACGAGTCCCACGGTTGCACTGCTGCTCTGGATTATAGCGGTGAACAACATTCCCGCAAAGACACCCAGAAGAGGTTTGTCTCCGAAAGTGAATATGAAGTCGGTGAGCGCAGCATTTTCGCGCAAGGGCCCTACGGCACCCTTCATAAACATAAGTCCCAGAAAAAGAATGCCGAAGCCGAGTACCGCTTGACCGAAGAACTTATGGAGTTTCCGTTTGCCGATGAAAGTTATAGCAAAGCCGATGCCTATGGCGGGAAGAGCATATTTGTCTATGTGGAAGGCTATCATCTGGGCAGTGACGGTTGTTCCGATGTTGGCTCCCATGATAACTCCTATTGCCTGCTGGAGGTTCATCAGCCCGGCATTGACGAATCCAACGAGCATCACCGTGGTAGCGCTGCTGCTCTGGATGAGGGCGGTTACCCCCGCTCCCACAAGGGCCCCTCGCCAAGGCTTGGTGGTCAGAGCCTCGAGGACCTTGCGCATCCTGTCACCGGCTATTTTCTGGAGACCATCGCTCATGAGCTGGATCCCGTAGATGAAGAGACCCAGCCCACCAATGAGCCCCATGAGGATTTCTGCGGTCATCAATTCCTCCCATACCCGTTCGAGTATAAATTCTAGGGCAAGTTGCCTCTCCCTTCAATCAAATTTTGTGAATTGACTAAGGGGGGATGTAAGAATAAAATTTTTCTAGTGCCGTTACAACTATTTCCTATATCACTTCTTTCAATTGACAAAATGTCCTATCTAAAGTTGTAACGGCACTAGGTTTGGGGGTTAGAATGCATGGACGTTGGGCGCAGATTGTCCCTGGCTATTTCTTTATTGCTCATCATCTTCTTCACGGGCATCCTTGGCTATGTGTTCATAGAGGGGTGGACACTTCTGGATGCCCTGTATATGACGGTTGTTACCATCTCCACGGTGGGATTCAAGGAGGTTGCTCCCTTATCCCAAGAGGGTAGACTATTTACCCTCGGTTTGATCGTGTTGGGTGTTGGTACCGCCCTTTTTACGCTTGGCACGGCAATGGAATTTTTTGTTGAGGGACACCTTACTGGCTTGATAGAGGAGAGAAAGATGAAAAAACGGATAGAGGCGTTAAGAGATCACTATATTCTTTGTGGTTACGGTCGGGTGGGGCGGGAGGTCGCTAAAGAATTCCTGAGGACTGGAACATCCTTTGTGGTGATTGAAAATAATTCTGAGACCATTCTTAAATGTCGGGAGGATGGGCTCCCCTACATTGAGGGGGACGCCGCGGCCGATCATGTTTTAAAAGAGGCCGGCATTGATGAGGCAAAGGGCCTGGTGGCCGCCGTGGACACCGATGCGGATAATGTTTTTGTGGCTCTCACCGCCCGAGTGCTCAATCCGGAGATTTTCATCGTGGCCAGGGCCAATTTTGAGGAGTCCGAGGAGAAACTCAGAAAAGCGGGGGCGGATAGAGTAATCTCCCCCACCGTAATAGGGGGAAGGAAGATGGCTTCATTGCTTCTTAAGCCCCTTGTATGTGACTATCTGGATGTGGTGGCTCATGGAGAGAGCATTGAATATCGTCTTGAAGAGGTCCACATCAAAAAGCAGTCGCCAATCGTTAATACTACTATAGGGAAAGCTGGGATAAGAGAAAAAACAGGAGCTTTGATTCTGGCGATCAAGAAAGCTGAAAGAGGATTTGACACTAATCCACCGGCTTCCACTACTTTGGAGGAAGGCGATGAACTGGTGGTCATGGGGACAAGGGAACAGCTGGATGCTCTCCAGTCGCTCCTCTGAGCTGAGAGAAAGGAGATGTTGGCATGGGCTTGAGGGGAAAAATTCGTGACATTCCCGATTTTCCCAAGAAAGGGATAGTCTTTAAAGATATTACGCCCCTGCTAAGGGACAAAGATGCTTTCCGGGAAGCCATCGATGCGTTGGCCCGTCGTTATGAGGGGGACTCTGTCGATGTGATACTGGGGGCGGAGGCGAGGGGATTCGTCATCGGTGGAGCTCTCGCATACAAATTAGGGGTGGGTTTCGTGCCCGCTCGCAAACCTGGTAAGTTGCCTCACAATGTGACTAAGGCGGAGTATGAACTGGAATATGGGATGGACTCTTTGGAGATGCATCAGGATGCCATCGAGCCAGGAGACAAGGTTCTCATCGTTGATGATGTTCTCGCAACGGGCGGAACAGCCTCTGCCAAGGTAGATTTAGTGGAGAAGATGGGGGGTAAAGTTGCCGGCGTTGCCTTCCTGATAGAGCTCACCTTCTTGAATGGTCGGGAGAAACTCAAGGGTTATGATGTCTTCTCCCTGATCCAATATTAAAAAGCTAAAGCCCCAAGTAATCCTCGCCGGTTTCCCTCTAACTCAGCTTTCTCATCTCTTCCAGTACCCTTGTACTTTCCGAGACGATCTTCTGCTCCTCGAGCGAGAGTACTTCCCGTTGTGGACTCCTTGGGGCTTAAGTTGATTATCACGAGCTGCCTATTAGTTGTCAAGGGAATTTGAGGAAAATTACTAGACTTTTTGGAATGATTTTTTTTATGATTAGTTTAATATCAAAATTGATAAAATGGCCATGAGGAAAAAAAGCGTTTTTGAAGACGTCCTGAAACAGCTAAATGAAAAAAATTTGGTGGAGATAGTCCTCCATCCAGTATCGGTTACCGAAATCCAAGGAAGGCGAAGAGAGCACCATTTGCCCTCCCGGAAACCCGCTCCTTCCCTCGCTCGTCTCCTCTCGAAAAAACTTTTTCGTCTCTGTGTCTTGTTTCTTCTCTCTCAAAAGCCGAGATACGGAAGCGAGATTTTAAGCTGGCTGGAAGGACATTCACCTCTCTGGTCTGCTAGCCCGGGAGCGGTTTATCCTCTTTTGAAGAAACTCGAAGAGGAGAAGATGATAGTGGGTAGGTGGGAGAAGGGGGTCAAACGACCTCGGCGAGTGTATGAAATAACACTAAAGGGTCTCAATGAGCTTCAAGGTCTTCGGGAAAGCGTTGTTCCCTATCTGGAAGTGGCCGTCGATTCGCTAGAGGATTTCCTCCAGGAAGTTGAGAAAACCGCTTCTTGAATAGCTAATTTGTTGGTAATTTGTTGGCCGAATTGCAGGAAATTCTGTTTCTGCGCAGAATTAAAGGAAAGTAAAGTTATAACCGATAAATATATTGGTAAACTGCCCTGCCTGGAGTCGAAGTAATTATAGTATCTTTACCAGAAAGCAAGAATGGCAACAGAGGGAACGAGGGTGGTTTTTTCATTGAAGGGTTTTGGCAAAAGAGGTATCCAGAGGTGGGCTTTTTTTGCCACCCTAGTTTTTTTGGTGGCTGCTCTGTTTTCTGCACCCCTTTTTGCTTCTCCTACCAAGATTGCTCAAAAGAAGGCCGAGGCCGCAAGGATCAAAGCCCAAATCGATGAGATAGATCGTCAACTTGAAGAGGCAGTTGAGGAGTACAACTCCGCTACCATCAGGTTGCAAGAGATTCAGAAGGCCATTCAGGAAACCCGTTCTGATTTGGAGAGGGCTACAAACGAGCTCGTTGAGGCACAGCGGGTGTTGGATGAGCGCCTCGTGGGGATCTATAAGCACGGGAATGTAAGTTTCCTCTCCGTGTTATTGACTACAGAGGACTTTAACGGTTTTCTTCTCCGTCTTGAATACTTGATCCGCGTGGCCGATCAGGATATGCAAGTGCTGGAGAAGGTCAGGCGAATAAAAGCAGAGATCGAGGAAAAGGAGGCAAAGCTAGAAGAGGAAGAAGCTCTCCAGGCTGCCGTTCAGCGTGAGTTAAAAGCCAAGAGGGAGCAGATCGAGGGGCAGATAAAAGAGAAAAAAGCTTTCTTGGCGAGCTTGGAAGAGGAGATCGCCAGGTTGATCAAGGAGGAGGAGGAAAGACAGGCTCGCCTTCGAGCCGAGGCCCTTCGCAGAGCCCAAGAGGAACAGGCGAGAAGAGCCCAGCTTTCAAGGGGAGGAGCGGCTTCTCGAGCTCCCGGTTCCCCCATAGGGGCACAAGTGGTTTCCATAGCCAAGCAGTATTTGGGTGTTCCCTATCATTGGGCAGCTCCTACAGATGATGGTAGATGTCCCACCGGCGAGCATGCTATTTGTTTTGACTGTTCTGGGCTTACCATGTGGTGTTTCTCCCAAGTGGGGGTCCCTCTGCTACACTCCTCAGCGTGGCAGTACAATCGCTCTGTACCCGTCGACTATGAAAATATGGAGCCCGGTGATCTGGTCTTTTTTGGAAGGAATCACATTTATCACGTGGGTATATACGTGGGAGATGGAAATTTCCTGCATGCTCGTTGTACCGGGGATGTTGTTAAGATTGAGCCCCTGAGCGCCCGCGAAGATTTTGTAGGCGCGGGGCGCTTTTACCCCTGATTCCAGCTTGAATGGGCGACACAGCTAGTACCGTTACAACTATTATTACTTGTTTCAAGAAAGACCCTTCATCCTTCGACAAGCTCAGGACAAGCCCTTTGTTTATCAGCTGACTGACCTTTTGGGAGATCAGCCGTTGTACCTTCTTCGTCTTTTTCTACTAAAGAGGGTGTGGGTTAGTTGACAAAACATTCTATCTTAAAGTTGTAACGGTATTAGTGAATATATTAACAAATTTGTTGCCCGTCCTCTCTTTTTGCTTTATAATTTAAAAAGATTTTGAGCTTTTGACAGGCAGAAACACGACTGCTAGGGCCCAACGATCCTAAGCTGGAGGTTCAGTTGGATATCGATGGTCTGTTAGAACGAAGTGAACTGCACGCCATCCTGTCTTGTATAGCCGATGGGGTGATAGTCACCGACAAAAAAGGCAAGCTGTTCCATTTGAGCTCCGCTGCAGAGAAGATGCTTGGGATCGAGAAATCAGAAGTAATCGGGAGATCTATTTCCATCCCCCGCCTTCTGGGGCAGAAGACACCTCCCTTAAAGAGTCTTTTGGTTTGTTGGAAAACCCGCGATTGTAAGTTTTTGGAATGTCCTGTTCATGGTCAGAACGACTCTCGCTGCTGGACTTCTCTTGGCACTTTCTGTGGCGGAAAGACTCAAAAAACATTCCAGGATAAACTCAATTGTTGTCCCGATTGTGAAATCTATCAGGTTAATTCGGAAATATTGAAGGAACCACTGAGAACCCTGGTAGAGGAAGTTACCATCGAGAAGCCCACAAGAAAGGTTTTTAAGGTCAAGACGAGTCCGGCTCTGGATAAGGAAGGCAACCCTCTCGGCTACGTGAGGACAATTCACGACATCACCCTGGAGAAGGAAGTCGATTTAATGAAGAGTGAGTTTATCTCCACCGTTTCCCACGAATTTAGAATTCCTCTGACTTCCATTAAGGGTTATGTGGATCTCATGTTGGAGGGAGATGCCGGTGACATCAACGAAACACAACAGGAGTTCTTGGCCATAGTCAAGAAGAACAGCGACAGGTTAATTAACCTTATCAATGATTTCCTGGATATCTCCAGGATCGAGTCGGGTCGCATTCAGTTTAAGATGGTTTCCCTAAATATAGGGGAGGTCATTGAGGAGGTGATCACCTCCTTTGGGGAGCTGATGGAGCGAAAAGGAATGATTTTGAATCTGAGTATTCCGGAAGGATTGCCACAGGTGCGCGCCGATCACGATCGCATCATTCAGGTATTGAACAACCTGGTCAGTAATGCTATCAAGTACACGGATGCCGGGGGAAAGATTACCGTTGCCGTCGGGCAGGACGGTAATCATTTGGTCATCAGTGTTTCCGATACGGGCTTGGGGATATCTCCTGAAGACCAGAGGAATTTGTTTGACAAGTTCTATCGAGTTGATAGCACCCTCACCCAGGAGATCGGGGGGAGCGGTCTGGGCTTATCGATCTGCAAGACTATCGTGGAGAGACATGACGGAGATATCTGGGTCAACAGCGAGGCGGGGAAGGGTAGTACCTTCAGCTTTTCTCTTCCCGTGTTTAAAAAAGCCAAGCGGCCCCGTCCCAAGCTCATCAAGCAGGGCATGCGAATTCTTGTGGTTGATGATGAACCGGACATAGCCAACCTCATTCAGGTCTATCTTCAGAAAGAGGGCTACTATGTCATTAAGGCCTTTGATGGGGAAGAGGCCCTAGAACTAGCACGGAAGGAAAAGCCGGACTTGATCACACTGGATATTATGATGGAGGGAATGGATGGCTTCGAGGTTTTGAGGCGTCTGAAGGCGGATTCGAGCACGGCTTCTATTCCCGTCGTGGTCATCTCGGCTATCCTTGATGAGGAAAAAGGATATCGCCTGGGGGCGGCGGACTATCTGGCCAAATCCATCGATGAAGATAAGTTAACCTACACCATCAATCGACTTCTCGGGCGGGTTGACGAGGGGCGAAAAAAGGTATTGATCGTCGATGACGACCAAGACATAGTTGCCTTTTTAGCCACGAGTTTGGAGCGAAAAGGTTTTACTGTCCTTAAGGCCTACGATGGGGACGAGGGAATAAGGGTGGCTAAGAGCGAGGTACCCGATCTCATGCTGCTGGATTTGAGGATGCCCAATGTAAATGGCTACCAGGTGATCGAGGTGTTGAAGAAGCACGACAAGACCAGTCAAATCCCAATCATTGTCATGACCGCCTACGATTTCGATGAGAGCAAGACGGAAATCCTTAATTTAACTGCCGAACAGCTGTCAAAGCCCTTTTCGATGAGAATATTAACATCCAAGATCCGTGATTTAATGAGGGAGAGGCAGTCACGTGGCGATCGGTAAGATTCTTATCGCCGATGATGAACCGGACATTGTGAGGTTACTCGAGTTTGTTCTTAGGCGAAAGGGATTCGACGTAATCAGTGTACACAATGGTGAAGCTGTGGTTGGCCTGGCGGAAGAGCAAATACCCGATTTGATTCTTCTCGATGTTCTCATGCCGGTGGTGAATGGGTTGGAAGTTTGTCGTCGTTTGAAAAAAAACTCCAAAACTAGAGGCATTCCGGTTGCTATGCTCTCCGCCAAGAGCCAGAAGACAGAGATAAAAGAGGGTCTCGAGATGGGAGCCATAGAGTATATCTGTAAACCCTTTGATCCGAAAGAGATAGTTGCCAGGGTCGCAAAGATCATTGAGGAACATAGACAGCATATCCATGCTTGAGGTGTGGAGATGAAGAGAATCCTTGTGGTGGACGATGAACCGGATATCGTTGCATTGATACGGTTGAAGCTGATGAGGGAGGGCTTTGAAGTCGTCGAGGCCCATAACGGTGAGGCAGCCATAAAAATGGTGGCCAGCAGTAAGCCTGACTTGATCATTCTGGATATAATGATGCCCGGCATGAATGGTTGGGAGGTCAATGAGAGACTTAAGGCAAATCCCGAATACAGGGACATCCCTGTTATTATGTTAACTGCTTTAAATGAGTTCGACGAACAGTTCAAATCCCTTTGGGCAGGGGTAAGGGACTATATAACTAAACCCTTCGACTTCGATGAACTCGTCAGTAGCGTGAGGAAAGTATTGAGTGAGAAAAAGATTGAGAGGTCGGGAGAGAAAACGGAGAGAAGAAATAAAATTTAGGATTTGCTGAGTTTTTTGGAGTTTCACCCCTTGGATTGAAAATCCCTTCGCGGAAACTGTGGGGTTTTTATTTAAATGTGTTAAAAGGAGGAGCTTGTGGGAAAGAAACACAGAGGAGCATCTGCGTGCAAGGATTCCAAGGCCAACAGGCGATCGAGCGAGAAGATCAGAGCCATTTTTGCTAGCCTCGCGGAGGGAGTCATCGTCACCGATTTAAATCGGAGGATAGTTCTCATAAACGAGGCGGCGGAAAAGATTTTCGGAAAGCCACGGGCGGGAGCGATGGGAAAGGATATCATGGTTTTTCTCGGCCCTGCAGGCAGGCTATCCAGCGCCCTGAAGGATGTTCTGGAGAATGAAAACTCCCGTTCCTTCATCGGAAATTTTTTGGGAAAGGCGCTCAATATAAGCCTGAGCCCCTTTAGGAATGGTCGAGGTTCTTTAGATGGAGCCATCTTGGTCATCAGCGATGTCACTGCTCTGGAGCGCGAGCGGGGAAGGACGGAAGCTGTTCTCGAGAATTCTCCCGATGGCTTGCTCCTCTTCGACAGAGATGATCAGTTGACTTATTTGAACCCCGCCGCGGAGGCAATTTTGGGAGTCAAAGGCTCAGAGGCCATCGGCAAATCTTGCATTATCTCAGCATTGTTGGGTGGGGAAGTTGGGAAGGAGGGACTCTTGAAGTGTTGGGAATCTCTCAGTTGTGATCAATCTGAGTGCCCTGCTTATAGCTCTTCCGATTTACGGTGTTGGCTTTACTCGGGAACTTACTGCCAAGGTGAAAAACAGGGCAGTTACAGAGATAAGATTGAGAACTGTCAGGCTTGCGAGGTCTTCAAAAAAAACGTGAAGGTCGTTGCTGAGCCTGGTATCTCTTCGGTTGAAGAGGTAACCCTCACCGAACCGGAGTTAAAGATATTGAAGGTTAGGACCAACCCTATACTGGATGGTGCCGGAAACTTCCTGGGACACGTCAAGACTCTGCAGGATGTTACGGCGGAGAGAAAAATTGATCAGATGAAAAATGAGTTTGTTTCCACCGTCTCCCATGAGCTGAGGACACCCCTGACATCCATCAAGGGATACATCGACCTGATCTTGGAAGGCGATGCCGGGGATATCAACGACTTGCAGCGTGAGTTCTTGGATATCGTTAAGCAGAACAATGACCGACTGGTCGCTTTGATCAATGATCTGCTCGATATCTCACGAATTGAATCGGGGCGAGTTCATTTAAGGATAAAACCGGTCCGACTAGAGGAGATCATCGATGAGATTGTGGCTACCTTTAGAGCGATGGTCGAACGGAAGAAGTTAAAGCTGAAGGTTGCCGTACCGAATGATCTGCCTGCTGTTGCTGCCGATCACGATCGAATAGCCCAGGTGATGGCGAATTTTTTGAGCAATGCTATCAAATTCACGCCCGCCGGTGGGAAAATTTCAATTCATGTTGAAGAACACGATGGCCAACTTGCGACGAGTGTAACCGATACGGGAATCGGCATACCTCCTGCGGATCAGCGAAATTTGTTCACCAAATTTTACCGGGTTGATAGTTCCCTAACGAGGGAGGTTGGTGGAAGTGGATTAGGCTTGTCTATCTGCAAGACCATTGTGGATTTGCATGGCGGGCGAGTTTGGGTCGACAGCGAAGTGGGGAAGGGGAGCACTTTCAGTTTTTCTCTTCCTCTTGCTCTGAAAGAGGCTGAAGCGGAGGAGCTCCCCATTGAGAAGATTTTAAAACCGGGCAAGAGAATCTTGGTAGTGGACGATGAACCGGACATTGCCAAATTGATCCAACTTTACTTAGAGAAGGAGGGTTATTCCGTTATCAAGGCTTTCGATGGGGAAGAGGCCTTAAGGATAGCGCAGAAGGAAAAACCAGATCTGATCACGCTGGACATAATGATGGAAAAGATGGATGGATTTGAGGTTCTTCATTGCTTGAAGGAGGATCCGGTTACCGAGCCGATACCGGTGGTGATTCTATCCATCGTTTCCGGTGAACATAAGGGCTATAGATTAGGAGCATCTGACTATTTGCCCAAACCAATCAATCCCGAAAGGTTAACCAAGGTGATACGAAATCTTCTTGGAGAACCCGGCGTCAAGCGCAAGAAGAAAAAGGTGTTGATTGTTGACGATGAACGCGATATTGTCAATCTGATGAGCAGGGTTCTTGAGGAAAAGGGATATGCAACTTGTCGAGCCTTCAATGGTCTGGAGGCCATAAAGGCTGTAAGTAAAGAGAAACCGGATTTGGTGCTTCTCGATTTGAAGATGCCCGAGATGGATGGCTATCAAGTTATTGAGAGGCTGAAGGGCTCCGAGGCGACCTGCCAAATCCCAATTGTCGTTCTGACAGCTTATGAGCTGGATCCGGCGAAAACGAAAATTTTAAATCTAGCTGAGGAGCACCTATCCAAGAGTTTTTCCATGGAGACCCTGGCCTCTAAAATTGAGGAGATAGTCGAGGGGGGTTAGAAGGTGGCAAAAGGGAAAGTCCTTATCGTCGACGATGAGCCGGACATTGTTAATCTGATTAAATTTATTTTGGAGCGGAAGGGTTTTGAGACCATCGTTGCCCGCGATGGGCAGGTGGCTATAGATATGGCCATTGCCGAAAAACCGGATTTGATTCTTTTGGACGCAGTCATGCCCGTCATGAATGGTTACGAGGCCTGCCGACAACTGAAAGAGAATCCAGCGACGAAGTCCATTCCCATCGTAATGCTCTCCGCGAAGAGCCAGCGAGCGGAGATTCAGATGGGTATTCAAAAGGGAGCCCACGACTATATTTGTAAGCCCTTCGACCCGAAGGGATTTGCCTCCGGCATTGAGGAGATTCTTAAAGAATTGAAACCGGTGGGAGACAAATAAACTAACCCGGCGGCTTGTCCCCAGGAGGGAAATTTGGATGGCAAGAAAGAAAGTGCTCGTCGTTGACGACGAGCCCGCCATCGTCAAGCTGGTGTCGGTGAAATTGTCTAAAGAGGGCTTTGATGTAATTGAGGCCTATGATGGCGAGGAAGCCCTTCGGAGAATAGCCGATAGCAAGCCCGACATGATCATTTTGGATATAATGATGCCTAAGTTCAATGGGTGGGGAGTGCACAAGGTTCTTACGGAGAAATCAGAGTATAAGAACATCCCCATCGTGGCCCTTACGGCCATGTGTCATTATGAGAAGAGGATCAAGGGCGACCCGAGGATAGCCGCGTACATCCCCAAACCTTTCCACCCCGGTGAGGTAGCCGAGGTCGCAAAGAAGATTCTAGGTTCTCCTGAGCTCGAGGAGGATTAATACCCATGCCCGCTGGTGGGCGAGTCGATGATCCGAGAAAATATTACAACCAAGAATGCTATGCCATGCGGGGCTGTCTGCACTGTGCCGATTGTTTGGCCTTTGCTCTCAAGTATTTAAATGAGGTGGAGTCTGGTAGGGGAGAGGCGGAGACCCCGCCAACGGCGGGGTCGAGAAAAAGATTGGTAACCAAATTTATCGTCTCCACCATTTCCTCCGAAAATCTGCCCTGTGAAAAAGCTCTCTCCGCCGAGAGCTTAAAAGAGTATGTGAAGGGACTCCTGGAAGGGGAAGGGGAGATCCCCATTTGTCACTACGAGTTTCGGTGAGGAATTGGGCTTGAAGAAAGTTTTTGGTAAGGCAAGGGATTTTTACCGTGTACGGGTCATAGCATTACTGGAGGAGATCCCGTCGGAATTTGAGTGGAGAGATGATATTCTTTTTTCTTATCCGGAATATGAAGGGAAGAGCATCAGGGAATATCGCCTGGAGATAGTGGATATAGATAGCGGGAAAGGCTACGTTCTGAGAAGTTACAAGAAGAGAGAAAAGGTCGAGCGGAGGCGACAAAAGATCGAGGAAGATCTGGACGAGCTCACCAAGATGCAGTTTGAGAAGAAGTACAAATTTTTCTCCACCGAAAATAGAAATGTCCCAAGAAATCTTTCTTGAGTCACCCCGTACTTACAAACTTCCCATTTCGTACCCTTCAAGTAGTTCTCTAATCTAGCTAGTCTCACGACTGACTATTTCGAGTTCCACTCCCCGGGCCGCTACTGGTACATTTGCTTTCCGAGTTACCTCGTAGGACCTCTTGGGACATCTTTAAGTTAGCATTGCTCGCCAATTCTGTCAAGAAAACGTTCAAAAAATTTTAAAAATATTTTGGGTTAAGTATTTTTTGTGAGTGCCGATTATAGAGAGTGGGAGGGATGAAATTGAAAGTCAAGGATATTATGACCAAACAGGTGGTTACCATTGACCCTCTTGCTAGAATTTGTGATGCCGCCAGGTTGATGAAATCGAGCGGAGTGCGGTTTCTCCTGGTGACCCAGGGTGATCGCCCAGTTGGTGTCATCACCGATAGAGATATTTTGATGAAGGTAGTCGCGAATGGTTTTTCTGCGAGGCGGAAGCAGGTCTGGGAATTTATGACCTCAAAGCCAGTGTGTGTTGCTCCTGAAGCCACCATGGGGGAGGCCACCAAGCTGATGAGGGACCTTCAACTGAGGCGTCTTCCTGTGGTCGAAAATGAGAGGTTAGTGGGGGTACTTTCTGTAGCCGATCTCGCCAGCATCCTTTGCAAAAATCTCTCGTAACCATTCCTGCTCCGTATAAAAATGTCAATAAAGTGGTCAATAAAGGATGTCTTAATGGTAAAATTTTCCATATTTGGGTTTGGGGTATTGCTGAGGGCGAGGAGAGTGACTCTATTTTGCATTTAAACTCTCAAGAACTGAAGGAGATAAAGTTAGCAGATGTGATCGCTGGGCGGTAAATCAGGGGAAACATTATCTGAAGCCGATGGGCGGCATTTGAAATGAAAGCTGAGTTACTGGTGCAATTAAAGGGGTAATGAAGTTATAGTGAGCCAAGATGCAGCGGAACATCTTAATTTGACATAATGGATATTATGGAACGTTACTTATTCTGCCTGGTTGTAGTTGAGAGGACCCACAGGACGTAAAATTATCTACGTTCCGCACAGTGTTTTCACTTCTCCAGCATATGTGCATCTTTCTTTATTCTGCGTGCTTTCTTGTTTCCTAAATAACTACCAGTTTAAGGATACTTTCTTTTTCACGGTGAGAAGCTCAAGCTATGTTTGTATGACGCTCCCATTTTCAATTTAAGCCTCTTTCTAAGAGGCCCTAATGGTTTTCTATGCGCCAGAGAGCTTTCGTCTCCCGCGCGTTTTATAAAATCTTGAGAAACCCGGATTTCTTTAAGTAGGAGATCTCTTCAGTTATCTTTTGAGTTAGATCTTCTAGTTGATTTGGTGTACTCACGGAGCTCATCGATGCTTGGGTCTGGTTGTTTATGATTTCTAAGAGTTCATCCGGGCTTTTTCCTCTTTTACCAGCCATTCGCGGATGACTTTTTCTATCCCAATGACGAATTGATCATAATGGAACAAGGTTATTGTCCGATAAAGATTGGATTTCCTGATGGCCCGTTTAACCGCCGTTATCAGCTCGGCTATTTGTAGCTCAACCTGTTTTGTTCTGGCGGTGTGAGCAAACTGAGCGCTGTCTATCCGAATATCGGTAAATTGCCTCATTCTCCCTACACCTCCTCGCTAATTTTTACTTTAGGAAAAGATCGACGATTTTTGCTTCAAGGACATCGACGAGTCCTTTATCGGTGATTTTAAGCTCTGGGATCACCGCTAGTGAGAGGAAAGAGAGCGTCATAAAGGGCTCTCTTAATTTTAACCCCAGGCCGGCACTGATCTTCTCGAGGTGCCTTACCTTTTCGTATACCTCTTCGACGGGACGGTCGGACATCAGCCCAGCGATTGGAAGCGGCAAACTGGACATCACTTCCCCATTTCTTACGGCAATGAGACCCCCACCCATTCTTCTTAGTTCATTCACGGCGATTGCCATGTCCATTTCTTCGATCCCCACTACCACGATGTTGTGGGCGTCATGGGCAACGCTTGAGGCCAGCGCCCCACTCTTTAATCCAAAACCGCGCACTAGCCCGACAAACATGTTCCCCGTTCCACTATGCCTCTCGATGACGGCGATCTTTATGATATCTCGCTCTATATCGGAGACGATCCTGCCCCCCTTCGTTTTTGGGAAGACCACCGCTTGCTTGGTGATTATCTCATTGGGAATGATATCTACTACTCGGCACTTACTACCTTGAACTGGTATTTCAAAGTGATCTGGCTTAACCTCTCTGATCTTGGTGCTGTTCTTGATCTTTACCGGGACAGATTTCTTCTCCGGCTTCAGAAGCAGCTCTCCTTCCCTCACCACTATTTGCCCGTCTTTTAACACCGAATTCACCTTGACGGTTTTGAGATCATCGAGGATGACTAAATCCGCGATTCGACCCGGAGAGATTGCTCCCCTGTCCTTCAAGCCAAAATAGTTGGCCGGATTCAAAGTGGCGAGCTGAATGGCTCGGATTGGGTGTATTCCCTCTCTCGTGGCCATTCTCAATAGGAGGTCAATTCCGCCTTCCTCGATGAGGTCCTCTGGGTGCCTGTCATCTGTTGACAGAAGGCACCGAGGAGCCGTGAAATCATCGATTATGGGAAGGAGTTTTTTGAGGTCCTTCGCGGCGGTTCCCTCCCTGAGCATTATGTACATACCCAGCCGCAACTTTTCCAGGGCTTCCTCTGGTGTCGTGGATTCGTGGTCGGAGTAGATGCCCACGGCCGTATAGGCACAGAGATCTTTTCCGGAGAGTCCCGGGGCGTGCCCATCAATGAGCTTGCTCTCGAAGCTCTCGAGTTTCTCTAGTACGATCGGGTCGCAGTGTAAGACCCCGGGAAAGTTCATCATCTCCGCTAGACCCAGAATGGATTTTTCTTTAGAGAGGGACCTTAGGTCGCTCGCGGATAAGGTGGCCCCGCTTGTTTCAAGGTGAGTTGCGGGAACACATGAGGGCAACATGAAATAGATGGAGACAGGAAGATTCTTTGATGCCTCTAGCATGTAGGTGATTCCAGCTTTCCCGGCGACATTGGCGATCTCATGTGGGTCGGCGACGACTGTGGTTGTACCGTGCTCGATCACAATGGAGGCGAACTCCTCGGGGGAAACCATCGAGGACTCGATGTGAACGTGGCTATCGATAAAACCCGGAGTCAGATAGGATTCTTTGAGGTCGATCTCCCTCTTGGCTTCGTAGTCCCCGATGCCAGCAATTCTTCCATTGTAGATCGATACATTTCCTGAACTTATGGTTCCCGTGAAGACATTGACGATTCGCGCATTCTTCAAGAGGAGATCCGCTTTTTTCTCTCCCCGGGCCACCTGGATAAGATCCTTCATGAGTGCTGTCTCCCCTGATCATCTCCCCGAGCTACCGAATCCCCCACTCCCCCGTCGGGTATTATCGAGCTCATCGACCGTTTCAAAATCTATGGTTTCAATCCTCTGAATTACCAGCTGAGCTATCTTATCCCCTCGCCTCACCTCAAAATCTTTTTCCCTGTTGAGGTTTATCAGAATAACGCCGACCTCGCCGCGGTATTCGCTGTCGATCAAACCCGGGGTGTTCACAATGCTTATCCCGTGATTTAAGGCCAGTCCGGAGCGAGGCTGAACGAACCCGGCATATCCATGCGGGATCGCAATGGCGATTCCCGTCGGCACCAGGGCTCGTTCACCTGGTTTGAGTGTTGTGTCGATTCTACTGAAGAGATCGACCCCAGCATCTCCATCATGGACAGGCCTAGGGGTGGGTAGCTCTTTGTCCAATTGCTTCAGTTTAATTCGCATCTTCTCCTCCTGCTCTCTTTCTTACCCACTCACATTCACCGGGCTATCGTTCATCGATCATCGACCAAAAATGTTTCTCTCTCACTTACTTACTTTCACCGAGGCGTAGCCGACCACCGCTTCATAATCCCCGGTTATATCACCTGAGGTTTGATAGGAGAGGAGTTTTGCCTCTACGGCATTCAACTCCTTGGCGGCGATGAGCATGGCCATTACTGGACCAGGCCCGCACATACTGATCCCCAGTTTTCTCACGGCATCCTCCAACCCTTTAGGATCCAAACCAAGGATTGCTTCTAGGGCTCGTTTGTCCTTGTATTCAGCCTGAGCTTGGGTCTCATAGTGGGTGAAGTCGGTGGTTGCGATGATTACCGCCTGTTTGTCCACCAGGACCTTGGCCAGGGCTTCTCCCAGCTCGAAGCTCTCTTTGAAAGATTGATGGCGCATGCAGATGGGCACGAACTTGAAATCCGTCTTATAAACAAATTGGAGAAAGGGCAATTGAACTTCGATGGAATGTTCCATGATGTGAGCATCTTCATCCTCTTCAATTATGTCTGATTCCTCTCCGATTTTGCGAGCAAGTTCGGCATCGATATCGATAACACCCAGGGGTGTTTTCCAACTTCCTTTTGCGACCATGGCTACGGAGGCGCCAAGGCCGGTGTGATTCGGGCCCAGGAGCACTATCGATTTTGGGATCTGATCGAGAGCCAGGTGGTAAAATCCGTGGGTGGCCACTGGCCCGGAATACATATACCCCGCATGAGGGCTTACCAGTCCAATGATTCTGCCCTCCCCTTCCGGGGTAACTTTGGGAAGAACCCCTGGACCCAGATGGCCCAAGAAGCATTCTCTTATCTGTTCCCGCAATCCACGTGGGCTGCCCGAGTAAAAACTGCCGGCAACCGCTGGTTCTCTGACCTTCATTTTTCCCTCACTTAAATCCCTTTGATTATTTCTTCAAAGGTGGAGGCAAATCCTTTTTGAAATCTAGGGCCGATCGAGTTCCTCGATCACTTTTTGCTGCTCTCTAATTCGTTGACTTTCTTTCTCGGCGGCCTCTTTTGCTTCCTCGATGGGTTCCAGGGGGGTTTGAGTTTTAAGGGGGGTGGAGGTTTCCTCGATTTGGCCTGCTTTATTTTCACCTGATTTTGGTCGGCAGAAACTCATTACACTCCTCGACCAAACTCAGAAGGAAACCCCGAGGGTAGGGTTTTATTCGCTCTATAGTTGGATCCAGAACGCGATCCGGCTTGAATTGTTGGAGAGTGTATCGTGAGGCATTCAGTCTGGCAAGGTAACGGGCGATCCAGAGGATGTCCTCTCTTTTTGCGTACCCCGGAACCACCGTGGTTCGGAATTCTACCTCGATGCCTGATTTCACCAACAACTCTGTACTCTCTTCCACGTCTTCCGCGCTTACCCGGTTTCCCGTGGCTAATTTGTAGTTGTCGAAACTGGTTTTTACATCCATGGCGATGTGGTCTACCAGTTCTTTTTCGATCAACTGGCGGAGAACCCGAGGCCGGGTCCCATTAGTATCCAACTTAATTGGATACCCACTGTTTTTGATTCTGGATAGTAAAAACTCCAGTCCATGGTTTATGGTAGGCTCTCCGCCAGTGATCACACACCCATCGATCCAAGAATGTTTTTCCTTAAGATATTTTTCCACGTCTTCTAGAGGAATATCCGGTATGTCCCCCGCTTGCAGGACCAGTTCGGGGTTTTGGCAAAAGGGACAACTGAGATTACATCCTCCCAAAAAGAGGACGGTTGCTAATTTCCCCTCCCAGTCCAGCATGGAGATAGGGGTCATGCCCTTGATGTGAAAACCGCCATTCAATGAAGCCATTTTGCTAGATCCTCCCGGGAGGGAACCTCCCCGCGCCAGGAGATAACCTCTTTATCTTGATCGTCCACTATTACGATAGAAGGAGTGGACATGACCCCGTAAAATGAAGCTTCCGCTAGTCCATCCACGTTATCGACATCGTAGTGTTCAACGTTTTCAGCCTGAGACGCAAGCGCTTTGGCCGCGGGACATTTGGGACAGTTTTCCCGCACGAACAGTTTCGCTTTCACCGTTCCTTCCCTCCAGATCGGTTCTCATTCTATCCTTCAGTTCCCCGATTTTCCCTTTATTCCAGGTGGGAACCTTAGAGAAATAACCAACGATGCGAGTAACCCCGTAAGCGTCTTCCGAGCCACAGAGTGGGCAGGCCTCCGCCAGTCCTCTCGATGTCCTTTGGCACTCGTTGCAGACGGTAAACTCCGGGCTGAAGGCCACTTGAGCGCAGCGAGTGTTCTTGAAGGTTTTGATGGTAAAGTTTTTAATCGATTGAGGTGATGGCTCGTGCTCTCCCAACCAGATGTGGCAAATGGCCCCGGCCTCGATCAATGGATGAAAGAGGCTCTGCTTTTGTACCCTCTCTATGTAGTCGATGGGTGCATTCACGGTCAGATGAATGGAATTGGTGTAGTAATACTCGCCAGTTTCCACATTCCCTTTGATAACCTTCTTGGTTTGCTCGGGGAAGTATTTCGTATCCAACTTGGCCAGCCGATATCCGCTGGATTCCGCTGGGGATTCCTCCAAGACCAGCTTGATTCCGTAAAGGTCGGAGAGCTGCTTGCATTTTATGTTCATGTGGGATATTACCTTCAATCCAAACTTTAGGGCCTCGTCCGATTCGTGAAGCTGCTGGCCGGTGTGGGCCTGGATCATCTCGTTCAGTCCCAGGATGCCGGCGAGGTAGGTCAATCTGTCGAGATGAAGGTAAGGTTCACCATCCTTGGAGGCGCTGAGTAGAGCCAGCGGCCCATCCTTGCCCAGTTCCATGAGGCTAGCTATGAACTTCTTTTTTTGAAGGTGCGCCTTGGCCACGAGCTCAAGGGCCCTGTTGAGTTCGGCGAAGAGCAACTCGTCATTGCCCTGTGCTTTATAGGCCATGCGTGGGAGGTTTATGGTGATGTTCTGAAGTGCCGAGAAGCGCATCTTCTCTGGTGTTTTGGTCTCCCCAAGGTCTCTCTCCCCGAGTCTGAGCTTCAGGCGGCAGCATTGGGATACTGTGGTTTCATCTCCCCTGTCAAAGACAAAATAGGTTATCCCCTGTTTGCTGGCGACCTCGCAGGCGAGGTCCATGAACTCTTCCCAGCCTGGAGTATTGAAGAAATCCTCGTTTATGTGTAATAGGGGCTTAGGGAAGACAAAAGTCTTGCCCATAGCATCCCCTTCCAGATAGATTTCGAACATCGCTCTGAGGAAAGCCTGGGCTTCTTTCTCGTACTCCTTATAGGTCTTTCCGGTGTATTCGCCGCCGGGGCCGATGGCTGGAGTGTCCCGAAAGTGTTTGGGGATGTTCCAGTACAGGTTGAAGTCAGTGAACACCACTTGCGATCCACGAGCACCAGCCAATTGGTTGAATTCATATATCAACATCTGAGCCAGTTGTTTTATCTCTTCATAAGGACGCCCAACTAAATGGGGTGCGAAGAACATATTCACTGCCTCCCAGCCGATGGCGCCGGCATAGTGTGCCTGCAGACTGGAGGCCATCTTAACCATGTGTCCGATGAGGACCTCAGCGTGTTTGGCCGGTCTGGAGGTGCTGGTTATATTGGGCAAGGCCAGACCATATTTCTTGATATATTCGAGGGAGTGTCCTCCACAGTAAGGTCTAACGCAAAAGCCCAGATCATGGAGATGAATGTCACCCATCAGGTGGGCCAGAGCGACGTCTTCGCTAAAGATCTTTCTCAGGGCGTATTCTTTAAGAATGGTCTCGGCTATGGTCAGATTGATGGATTCCGGATTGTGGGTGGTGTTGCTGTTCTCCTTGTTGGCGCTGAGTATGATTTGTTCCACATCGTAAATGGGTAGACCAATGTGGGAGTGTTTCTTGTGTATCATACTCAAGCCTCGTTCAATGAGCTCAATGTCGATGAGTTCTCGAATTATACTGGTGGTGATCGTCCCGAAATTGCTCTCGAAGATCTTTCTCTCCACCGCGTCAGCTATGTCTTGAGCCAGCTCACCGCTGGCGCCCGTTTCCTTGATCAGGGAGTCGGTGATCTTGGACTTGTCCCAGATATTTATCTCCGATTTGGAGGAGGTGCTTACCAGGAGAGCGATGTCAGTAGTGTCATCACCTCTCTCGGGACCTCTTTTGATTACATTGATAACTCTTTTGGTCACCTTACCCTCCTTTCACTTGAGTCCGGAAAGCTCGCGGGTGAACTCATCCAGGTCCTTGAATTCTCGGTAAACCGAGGCGAAGCGAATATAGGCGACTTTATCCATTTGTTTTAGCCTTTTGAGGACCATTTCTCCCAGTTCCTTTGAGGAGACTTCGTATTTAAACTGGTTTCTGAGCTCGGTTTCAATATCTGAGACAATCTTTTCTAGCTCGGCGGCGGGGATGTGTCTTTTGACCGTTGCCCTCAAGATACCAGCCAGGAGTTTTGCCCTGTCAAAGGGCTCGCGTTCACCGCTCTTCTTAATCACCGTGAGCGGGATCTCCTCTACACGCTCAAAGGTGGTGAATCGCTGAGTACATTTCAGGCACTCCCGCCGGCGACGCACTGCATCCTGGGCCTCGGTAGCCCTCGAGTCCACCACCTTGGTTTCTTCATATCCACAGAAGGGACATTTCACGGGTTTTCCCCTCGTTTTCCACAAGGTTATCCACAATATGTTGTGGATGATAAAAGTATAACACTCAATATGTTGTAAGTAAAGAAATTTTTTAAAGAAATTTAAAAGTATTTTTAAGACTATTTTAATGCGAACAAACGTTTGCGTCAAGAAAAAAATCGAACTGGTGTTTAACAACACAAACATACGTGCTATAATTGATGCAAGTTCAGCGAGGACTCACTTTTTGTGTCTTTGAGAGAGGAGGTCATCTTGGCTAAACGCTTTGCAGTTCAGAAGCCACCTTTGACTAAAAGACAACGGCAGATACTGGATTTCATCTTGAGCGAGATTCACCGGAAAGGCTATCCCCCTTCGGTGAGGGAGATCGGTAAGGCTCTGAATTTATCGTCTAGCTCGACCGTCCACAGTCATCTTACCACCCTGGAGAAAAAGGGTTATCTTCGTCGTGATCCCACCAAACCCAGAGCGTTGGAGGTGCTGGATTTTCGAGAGACAGAGATTGGGTTGCCACCCGAGAGGATAAGAAGCGTTCCCGTTGTTGGGAGAATTGCTGCAGGAATGCCCATCTTGGCCCAAGAAAACATCGAGGATACCCTTCCTCTTCCCGCCGAGCTGGCAGAAGAGAATACCTTTATCCTCAGAGTTAAGGGAGATAGCATGATCGGGGCGGGAATCTACGAAGGGGATTACCTCGTATTCAGACAACAAACCTTCGCCAACGATGGGGATATTATAGTCGCTCTCGTCGGCGAGGAAGAGGCTACTGTGAAGAGATTTTTTAAGGGAAAAGATCTCTTCAGACTTCAGCCGGAAAACCCAGCCATGGAGCCCATCTTGACAAAGGACGTAATGATTTTAGGTAAGGCCATCGCCCTTTTAAGAAAGCTTTAGATGAGGCGCGCAGATAACTCTATCCACTGACCATAAAGCCCGGGCATTTTTGAACACCCGAGAGCGTTTTTGGTCGTGCCTTGAACCTTAAATGTACTTCTCGGCTAGGTCTCCCACGACTGGAAGCTTGAATCTTTCTCCCTGATAGGCCTTGATCATCAGCAGTATCCAGAGGACGAGGCTGAGTGGCCAGATGAGTAAGGCGATAATCCAGCCTATGACGGGAATCACTCCCACGACGAGCGAAAGCACATTCAAGCTGGCGAAGGTAATGATCGATTGCATGGCGTGAAAGCGGATGAATTTGTCTTCCTTCTCGATTAGAAAAAAAATCAAGCCGGTGATCCATCCAGCCAAGTAACAGAGGAGACCGCCCACATTCGGTTGCAACCCGGTGCTGCTCTTTGCCTTTTGTTCTTCCATTGTTCGCCTCCTTTCAAAGAGGCTCCACTGGTTAAAATTGTCACTTACTTAATTAAATGCATTTTTGGAAAATCCTTCTTTATTTAAGGGAAGATTTTGCTAGTGCCGTTCCAACTATTTTCAGTTTACCTCATTAGAAGGTCACTTTTCTAACGGAGTAAGACTAATTGGGCAAATTAAGTTGTAACGGTACTAGATCGTTTTTGCCTCTCTTTTTACCCAAAGAGGAGTTTTTATAAACTCCTCCACTTCTTTGAGGATGGGCAGGGGTATCTCTGCAAGTATGACCGTTCCTTTGGCGATATGCTTTTCGGAGATCACCTTCCCTTCCTCATGTATCTTCTGGATTAAGTCTCCTCGCTCAAAGGGTATCTGAAGGCGAACCCGCACTCGTTCCCTTGAAACCCGTTCGTCAATGACCTTCAGTAATTTTTCGATTCCTTGGCCAAGAAGAGCGGAGATAAAGATGCCATCGGGGAACCTCTTTCTCAATCGCTCTATCTCTATCTCGCTTAGTCTATCGATCTTATTGAAGACATTTAGTCGAAGTTTCTCTGCCGCTCCTATCTCCTCTAATACATTCTCCGCGGCCTCTATCTGTTTTTCCATCTGCGGGTGACTGGCGTCGATGATGTGTAGTATCAGACTTGCTTCCTTGACCTCATCCAGGGTTGACCTGAAGGAGGCAATCAGCTGGTGAGGAAGTTTTTTGATGAATCCCACCGTATCCGAGAAGACTACCGTTTGTTTGCTGGGGAGCAGAAGGCGGCGGCTGGTAGAATCGAGCGTGGCGAAGAGCTTGCCTTCAACCAATACGTTGGCCTTGGTTAGGGCATTTAGGAGAGTTGATTTGCCGGCATTGGTGTAACCGACTATGGAGATGCTGGAGATCCCTGCCTTTTTGCGTTTCTTTCGCTGGGTTGCTCGATTTTGCCGCACTCGAAGAAGCTCCTTTTTTAGGTACTGAATGCGGCGCCTAATTCGTCGCCGATCTACCTCGAGCTTTGTTTCGCCGGGACCCCTTGTTCCTATACCTCCACCCAATCTTGAGAGTTCTATTCCCTTCCCTCTCAACCTGGGCAAACGATAGAAATTTTGAGCTAGTTCGACCTGGAGCTTTCCTTCGCTTGAATGGGCGTGTTGGGCGAAGATATCCAGAATTAAAGCCGTTCTATCCAGGACCTTTCGCTCGATGGCATCCTCCAGGCTGTGTTCCTGGGAGGGGGTGAGATCGTGATCAAAGACGATGAGATCTGCCCCGAGGAGATTGGCTAAATTTTTTATTTCCTCAGCCTTACCCGAGCCAATGAAAGTGCGCTTGTGAGGACCCTCTCTCTCCTGAACGACTCGGGAAACTGCTTCCCCTCCTGCCGTGACGACCAGTTGTTCCAACTCGTTTAGAGATTCTCCCGTCGCTTCGGCGCTCGTGGTGGGGAATCGCACCCCAACTAGGATAGCGCGTTCCTTTTCAATCTCGTTAAGGTGTATCTTCTCTTCCTCCTATAAGGTCTTCTTGATGCGATCCAGGGCTTCTTCCAGACGGTCGTCCTTAACTGTCAAGGATATTCTAATATAACCTTCCCCGGAAGAACCATAGGCGCTGCCGGGGGGAACGACTACGCCGGCTTTTTCGAGGACGTGTGTGGCGAAGCTCGCTGAAGTGAAACCCTCGGGCACTGGGAACCAGACGTATATGGTTGCTTTAGGTTTAACTGTTTCTATCCCGATGCCTCTCAGGGCGTCTACCACCTTATCCCGGCGGCGGGCGTAGATCTCACACATCCTCTTCACGCTGTCCTGGGGGCCTCTGAGGGCCTCTATACCCGCATATTGAATGGCGTTGAATATCCCGGAGTCGATGTTGGTCTTGGCTCGCCCTAGAGCCTCGACGACCTTAGCATTTCCAACCACAAAGCCTATTCTCCAGCCGGTCATGTTGTAAGTCTTGGAGAGGGAATGGAATTCCACCCCCACCTCCTTGGCACCGGGCGTTTCTAGAAAACTTGGGGCCACATAGCCGTCGAAGGTTATCTCAGAATAGGGATTGTCGTGACAGATCACGATGTCGTAGGTTCTGGCGAACCCCACCACCTCTTCGAAGAAACCCGGCTTAGTTATGGCCGCCGTGGGGTTGTTGGGATAGCAGATGAACATCAGCCTAGCCTTTTGGGCCACCTCCGGGTTTATGTCTGAGAGATCAGGTAGAAAATCGTTTTCCACCAGGAGTGGCATGAGGCGGGGTTTCGCTCCTGCCAGAATTGCACCGGTGGTGTAAACTGGATAACCGGGATCGGCAACCAACGAGATGTCGCCCTGATCCGTTAGAGCCAGGTAGATGTGGGCAATTCCCTCTTTTGAGCCGATCAACGGCAATACTTCAGTATCGGGATCCAGCGTCACGCCAAATCTCTTCTGGTACCACTCGGTGATGGCTTTTCGGAATTCGGGCAGCCCGAAATAGGATGGATAACGATGGTTGGCCGGGTTATGGGCCTCCTCACAGAGCTTTTTGATTATGTGCTCGGGGGTGGGTTCAATAGGATCGCCAATTCCCAGACTTATGACATCCATCCCTTGTGCCTTTTTCTCGGCGATTTTCCTGTCTATCTCGGCGAAGAGATATGGTGGCAGATTCTCGATCCTTCTTGCTTGTCTCAACTTCCTCCTCCTTCAAACTCCTCGGGTCCAGTCTGGAGAGATCTCCCCGGTAAAAATCTCTTCGGCGAGACCAGTTAGATAAATGTGATCATCCTCGCTCCACTCTACGCGGAGGTCCCCGCCAGGTAAATGGATTGTGGCCCCCTTTTTTGTTAAACCATTCCTTACGGCTGCCACCAGGGCAGCGCAGGCCCCCGTTCCGCAGGCGAGTGTCTCTCCGGCTCCCCTCTCCCAGACTCTCAATCGCATCTCTGTTGGATTTATCACCTCTGCAAATTCCACATTCGTCTTTTGTGGAAAGATGGGCCAGTTTTCAACGACGGGGCCAAGAGTTCTTACGGGTGCATCACTTACTTCCTCGACGAAGATTACACAGTGAGGATTGCCCACGGAAAGGCAGGTCACTCTGAACTTTTCCCTGTTTATCTCCAAGAGCTTGCCGATCGCCTCCTTCTTCGATTTCATGGGGATATCCGAAGGATTGAAGCTGGGTGTTCCCATATCGACGCGCGCGCCGGTTGCCCTATTGCCATCGACGATCAAGGTCACTTGCTTTACCCCTCCCATCGTCTCGATGGAGAGGGTCCTCTTTTTAGTCAGACTGTGATCGTAGAGATACTTGACAAAGCAACGGATGCCGTTGCCGCACATCTCCGCGCGTGAACCATCGGGGTTGAAGAAGACCATGGAGAAGTCCGCCTTTTGAGAGGGGCGAATTATCATCAGCCCATCGGCTCCGATTCCAAAATGGCGATCGCAAATTCCCCTGACCCATTCCGGTGTGAAGTTCAGCTCGTTCTTCAAATCCTCTATGAGGATGAAATCATTGCCTGCTCCTTGAGCCTTGGCGAATTTTATCTTTCCCAGTGCTTACCTCCTGGTAAGAACCCTTCTGTTTGCAGGAAGTCGATTATTTCGGAAGCCACCTGGTTCATCGTCTTGTTGCTGACGTCAAACCACTTGATTCTGGGGTCTTGTTTAAACCAGGTCAACTGCCGTTTGGCGAAATTTCTCGTCCTCTGTTTGATGAGTTGAACGGCATCCCCCAGAGACCTCTTCCCCTCCAAATGGTCCAGAAGCTCTTTATAGCCCAGTGCCTGGCGGGCAGTAATGGCCCTGGAATAACCTGAGGAAACGAGGGTTTTGACCTCTTCCAAAAGTCCTTTTTGGAGCATTTCGTCCACTCGTTCATCTATCTTAGCATAAAGTTTTTCTCGAGGTAAGCTGAGGCCAACCATCTTGAGGTCGTAGATTGACTCTCTCTTTTGCCACTCTTTCTGATATTCCGTGAAGGTTTTGCCCGTGAGCTTGATTACCTCCAGAGCCCGGATTATTCGCCTGAGGTTGTGGGGATGAATCTTCTCTGCCGCCTTGGGATCAAGTCTTTGAAGTTCCTCATAGAGACTTTTCGGATCGCTCTTTGCTCGCTCCTCAAGCTCACGACGGACTGGGGATTTCAGGGTGCCACCGGGGAATTCGAGTTCGTCGATAACGCTTCTTATATACAATCCCGAGCCGCCAACCAATATCGGAAGTTTTCTCCTTTGGGCGATTTTCTCCATGGTGGCACGGGCTAGTCTCTGGTATTCTGCCACACTGAAGTCCTCCGAGGGTTCGACGATGTCGATGAGATGATGTCCTATCCTTTCTCTTTCTCTCAAATCGGGCTTGGCTGTTCCAATGTCCATTCCCTTGTATATTTGCATTGAGTCGGCCGAGATGATTTCACCATCGAGTCTCTTTGCAAGCTTGATGGCGATCGTGCTCTTTCCCACCGCCGTGGGACCGACTAACACCAATAGCTTTTCTTTACCCCTCTTCACCTAGTATCTCCATTTTGGCTGCTTCCTCGCTTTTAAGTTCTCTGAATCTTTCCAAAATCCTATTTGGTTGCTTTTTGCATTTCTCTTTTCAGGTTTGCTTAACAAGAGTAAACTGATTATTAGGGTAGCAGAATTGGTCGACGATGTTCATCTGATTTTCTATTGTTTAAGCGCTCTTCAGTGGTGATAGGGGGAGCAAAAATCATGGAGAACGAGTCGAAAGAGCCAAATATGATCGCCAAAGCAGTGCTTGTTTCCATGGGGGAAGCAGTCTTCGTGTGCGATCAGGATAGAAATATCGTTTACACTAACCCGGCGGCTGAGCGGCTTACGGGCTGGATGGCCAAAGAGGCCAAGGGCAAGAAGTGTTGGCGTGTCTTCGGCGATCCAAAGTGGAAGTGTCGCCTGTCCTGTCCTGCAGAGAAAGTGCTTAAGACCGGCGAGCCAGCCACTCGCGAGGGAGAAATAAAAACCCCGATGGTCGCGTACTGAAGATGCGTTTTTCTATCTCTCCCCTTAAGGCGGGTGATAGAATGGCCGGCATCACAGTAGTCATTGAAGAAATAACCGATCTCAAGCGGGTAGAGCAGCATCTCGCCGAGCTCAAGCGGCAGGCAGAGCGGGATATCACCGAACTAAAGCGGGTAAATGAAGGGGTGAAGAAAACAGCGGACAGACTCAAAGCGGTGTTCGATTCCATCGATGATATGATATGTGTCGTGGACAGGGATTTTAATGTAGTGGATGCAAATAAAGCTCGGCTTAAGATGTTTAAGCTGAGCCCCAAGGATGCCATCGAAAAAAAGTGCTACAAAATATTTCAGAATCGAGGTAGACCCTGTAAGGAGTGCCCCGTTCAACCCGTTTTTAAAGATGGCAAGGCAACTCGCATGGAAAAGTTGGCTGTCATAGGGGGTGTGGTGAAATACTTTGATGCACAGGGTATTCCAATTTTTGATGAGGAGAACAACGTAATCGCCGCAATAAGTTTCGCGAGAGACGTTACCGAGAAAAAGCAAGCCGAAGAGGCCCTTAGGGAGTGTTCGATAAAGGATGAGCTCACGGGCCTTTTTAACTACAGGTATTTTCAGAACCACCTGGAGGAGGAGATAAAGCGAGCCCAGCGCTACGAGAAACCGGTCTCCCTTATCCTTTTGGACCTGGATAATTTTAAGACATACAACGATAGCTGTGGTCACCTGGTGGGAAATGAGATTCTTAAAGGAGCGGCCGACCCACTTAGAGCGTGCGTCCGCGATGTGGATATTGTGGCCAGATATGGCGGGGATGAGTTCTGTGTCATCCTTCCTCAAACCGGCAAGAGTGAAGCCATCGAGGTTGCTGAAAGGATTCGGACTTCAATAGAGCACCATGATTTTCCTCAAAAGAAAAAAGAGCTTGGCAAACTGACTGTGAGTCTGGGACTGGTTGCTTATCCCCAGGACGGCAAGAACCTAAAGAGCCTCCTCGGAGTGGCCGATAAAGCCCTCTATATGGCCAAGAATGCTGGAGGAAATAGAATCGTTCACACAGTGCTTGAATGATGATCGTTGGAACTGTTATCCTCAAACTATCTTCAAACTACTCGCTATAAACGTTAACCGATATGGTCGTGCCCTCGTCGGTTGTGGCAAAGGTGACGGTCCCCTTTCTGGCACCTTTAACCACGTTAAAAACTCCTACTTGTCCTTCCTCGGTGGTCATGAAACCGGACTCGGTCACCTCCCAGCCGTTTGCGGCGAGTTCTTTCTTGTAATTTTCTGGATTCGCAGACAATTTGGTCTAATTCAAAAGCTTATCGGTTTGCCTTCCTCTGGCAAGATGACTTTCATTTCCTTGCCCAGATATTCCGCAAAGAGCTCGGGATGCTCAGTGTGAACGGGGATCACACACTCAGGTCTTATTTCTCTGAGCGCCTGGATTAGCTCCTCGCCCGAGATGTGGCCCGAGGCGTGATAGCCCGGCAAAAACTTGATTTCCCCATCGCTTACTTCAAAGCCGACCGGTCTTATGTTGAAGAAATCCAGCCAGTTCTTGAGCCTCTGGATGTCTATCTCTTGTTCCTCGGTAAAGGCCTCGCTGGTGGAGTAGACATAGATTCCCCCTCTGGGCATGATGTCTAAAAGGTGCTTTAGGTCCCAGAAGCTGAAGGCCAGAATGAAACTCTCCTGATCCTTCTTAATCTCGCTTGCCCTTATGTATTTATCCCCATACAGCACCCCGATGAAATCGCGCTCCCAGAGATTTCGAGATGCCCTTATCTCTTCAAAGATGTAAAGGTGGGGATCGGCTAGGACATCAGGGATGTCTTTGTCGGCCAGTCTCATAGCGTGGAGCAAAAATGCATCCTTGGTGGTGATGGTGAGTTTTCGGTCTGTCTCCCGTGCCATCTTAAGGAAGGTCAGCAGCCGGTCGATATTGCGGGGACTAAAATCTGCGATCACGAGCTCACCTGAAGCGCCTTTGACCTCCCTTAAGCAGTTTGAATGAACCTCGTCCTCCCCCGCTCTCTTCTTCTCTTTTATATTCGTCCCCTCGATGATGAGGACTCGCGGTTTCAGCTTCGCCAGCTCTTCCGCGCAGGCGCGGCTTAAATTTCCCCTCGCCCCGTGAAGACGAAAATCACCGGTGTAGGCGATCCAGCCGGCCTCGGTCTCAAAAGCGTAGCAGGTCGCCCCAAATATTGAGTGATCGACCGGAAAGGCTTTGAAGCTCACCTCTCCGATCCTGGCATTCGCCTTCGAGGGAAAGACCACATCCAGCTTCTTGGATGAATAAGTCGTCTGCCAGAAGTCATCCAGTTCATCTGATGTGGCATCATCGACCAGATAGATGGGGCGACTTGTGCAAATAGCATTCCTCTGGGTCCCTATCGCTAGGGGATTGTCCTTGGCCGGTCCCCTGGGTGTGGTGTAGGCGACCTCGCCTTCGAAGCTCGATTGTCCGCTAACTTGCATGGCCTTGCAGATGACAGCGGTCATGGAGGAACAGTAGAGGGGAAGGCATCCGTCGAGCAGGCCCACGTTTCCGCAGTGATCCATGTGCGCGTGGCTTATGAATACGGCATCCACTTTGGGTCTGATGCCCGATTCTATCTTCAGATCGGTGGGGAAAAGATCCTTACGGTAGATGCCTTCAAGGGGTGGGATGAGTTTGAGGGTTAAAAGATCGTAAATTCCCCGGGCGGAGCGGGGCTGCAGAAACTCCTCGAAATACAGGCCATATTTCTTGAAATTGACTCCAAAGTCGAGAAAGAAGCCGACATCGCCCGCCAGCAAGTGAATCTTCGAGCCCCCTATAGAATCTGCTCCGTCAAACACAGTAATTTCAACCATCCAACTCCCCTTGAAGCCCTTTATAAATTAAGGTGACACTCCCCACTCCCGACCTGCCCGCCAGTGCCCCTGCCCGCCATCGCTGCGCTCAGGCGCTGGCAGGCAGTTCACAGTTGACGGATTTATCAGTTATCAGCTTAGAGCTCGGAGCTTAGAGCTTAGAGAAAAACCTTCCACCCTTACTTACCTATGCCTCGTTACCTTGAACCTGTATAGTTTCACTGGTTTGCCAGAGGCGATGCCGGCTTTTCTCCTAGCAATGTTCACCTGTTGCTCAACGGTATCTACGCCATCGAGGTCCGGCAACAAGACTCCGATGCAGGGGCCACTCTCCACGATCACCCCGTATTCTTTGGGATTCAGGTGACTCTCGTCCGGGACCTCCTCCGGCTCCTCCATGATATCCACAGAGTAGACCAGATCCGAGAGCTCAGGTGGTTGCACCGGGGGAAAACGGGGATCCCAGGTGGCGGACTGGATGGCGCTTCTGATTATCTCCAGGGCAATGTTGGGCTGGGTGGGACACATCGTTCCTATGCATCCCCTGAGCATGTTCCCGATCTTTAGGGAGACAAAAACGCCGGCCTGCCTGCTTAGTAAATTTTCTGGGGTATCTTTCGGGGGCTCGATTATCTTTCCTTCGCATATATATGCCTCTATCGCCTCCCTGGCGATCTTGACCGGGGCACTCTCTTGTTTCCTTTTTCGCTTGGCCATTGTGTTCCCCTATTTCTGGTGCTCAACCTGTCGGATGAAAAATTAGTTATTCGCAATTCGTTATTAGAAATTCGTTCACAGTTGACAGATTTATTAGCTTAGAGCTCAGAGCATGGAGCTTAGCGAAAAATCTTTTGTCTCTCCGCGCTTGTCTCTATGCTCTCTGCCTAATTCTGAATTTCTAATTCCGAGCTCCGAACTGAACACTGGCCTCTGATGACTACTTCTCCGATCAGGTGCCAGGGGTGAGCTTCCCCTATGATGACTTGAACTATCTGGTTAATTAATTTCTTTGATCCCGGAAAATGAACCACTTTATTGCTTCTGGTTCTTCCCGTAAGCATTCTTGGATCTTTCTTGCTTACGTTTTCCACCAGGACCTCCACGCTTTTTCCCACCATCTTTGAGCTTTCTTCTAGAGTTACCCGGTTTTGGAGGGAGACGAGCTGATTGAACCTGTCCATCTTCACTTTCTCTGGGATTTGTTCCCCCATCTCCGCTGCCGGTGTCCCGGGTCTGGGCGAGTAGATGAAGGTGAAGGCCTGGTCAAATCGGACTTTTCTGACCACATCGAGTGTTTCCTGAAAATCCTCCTCGGTCTCGCCGGGGAATCCCACCATGATGTCGGTGGTGATGCTCACCCCGGGAATTTTCTCGCGGATTTTCTTGGTTATCTCCAGGTACTGTTGCTTTGTGTAACTTCGATTCATAGCTTTAAGAATTTTATCTGAGCCCGCTTGAAACGGAAGGTGGATGTGCTCGCAGACCTTGTCGCACTCGGCCACGGCCTCGATGATCTCGTCGCTCAGGTCCTTGGGGTGGGAGGTGGTGAATCTTATCCTTTGAACTTCTTCGATCTTGTTTAACTCTCGAAGCAGGGCGGCAAAGCGACTCCGGCCATAGAGATCCCGCCCGTAGGAGTTGACGTTCTGTCCCAGGAGGGTTATCTCGATTACCCCCTCTTCGGCCAAATCCCGGACTTCCCGACAGATATCCTGTATCGGGCGACTAGTTTCCCTACCTCTAACATAGGGGACCACGCAATAGCTACAGAAGTTGTTGCATCCGATGGTTATGGGAACCCAGGCCTGAAATCTCTTTTCCCGCAGGGATGGAAGTTCTGTTGGGAAAGTTTGTGTCCCCGGCCATATCTCACAGATCGGGGATGAATTTCTCTCCGCGAGCCGAATGAGCTTGGGAAGATTGGGCAGATTGTGTGTGCCGAAGACCACATCGACGTGGGGAGCTCTCCTTAAGACTTCCTCGCCATATTTTTGAGGCAGGCAGCCACCGACGGCGATGATCACATCGGGCCTCTCTTTTTTGAGGGATTTCAGGACATTGACGTTGCCGTAGAGTCTCTCCTCGGCATGGCGTCTCACGCAGCAGGTGTTGAAAACGATGACATCGGCGGCCTGAGGACTCTTGGCGGGCGCATATCCCTCCTTGAGTAGCATCCCCGCCATCCTCTCCGAGTCGTGTTTGTTCATCTGGCAACCGAATGTTCGAATGAAGAATTTTTTACTCATTTCCACGATCAACTAGAATTATACTCCCTCTTTTAATTTTTTGAGGTCTTGGATCACCTGATCGGGCACATTCACTGAGCCAATGCGCAAACCACGGCTTGATTTGAGACCGTGGCAATCGGAGCCGCCGGTGACTATCAGCTTGTGGCTTCTCGCCAATTTTTTGTAGCGCTTCGTTTGTCCGGGCGTGTGGGTGTGATAGTAGACTTCTAATCCCTGAAGCCCGTAGCCGATGAACTCGGAAATCTGTTCGTCCACGAAGGAGTAACCGGGGTGGGCGAGGATGGCTATTCCCCCGACTTTTTTGATGATGGCGATTATATCCTCGGGGGTGTAGATATATTTTTCCACATAGCAGGGGGCGTGACGCCCGATATAGCGATTGAAGACCTCTTCGATGCTGTCTATTAAACCCTGTTTGACTAGAACTCGGGCGATGTGGGCACGGCCAACTGTCCCCTTACCTGCTTCTTTCAGAATATCCTTTAGGGCTATCTCTAACCCGGCCTCCTGGAGTTTTTGGACCATTTTCACCGCTCGTTCGTATCGGGCTTGGCGAAGCTTCTCCAGGTGTTTGCAGAACCATTCTTGCTGGAAGTCGATGAAGTATCCCAGAAAATGAATGTCCCGACCTTGTAGGTCGGAACTCAGTTCGACAGCGGGGATGACCTCAACGCCCAGCCGCTCCCCTTCCTTGAGGGCAGGCCCGACGCCTTCTACGCTGTCGTGATCGGTGATGGCAATAGCGGAGAGGCCCAGCTTTGCTGCTAGTCTGACTATTTCTTCCGGGTCGAGGGTTCCGTCCGAGGCGGTGCTGTGAATGTGTAGGTCGATTGCCATGTAAAACCTTTCAAAAAAATAAAAACGCCCTGAGAGCGTTTGAGGCTATGGTTTATCGGGGTTCGACGATGAGCCTGATGCCCGTTCGTTCCTCACCGTTGATTATGATGTCTGTGAAGGCCGGGATGACGATTAAGTCAAGTCCGCTGGGAGCGACGAAGCCTCGGGCGATGGCGATTGCCTTTATCGCCTGATTGAGGGCACCGGCACCGATCACCTGAAGTTCTGCTCCTCCCTTCTCCCTTAAAACCCCTGCGAGAGCGCCTGCCACCGAATTTGGGTTTGACTTGGTTGAGACCTTTAGTACCTCCATAGCTTCTCCTCCCAAAGTGCGAAAATGCTACGTACTGTTAAATATTCGTTAAAGAGTGCTTTTATCCTTCTCTATCGTCAAATTCGCGGCTCTAGATTATATCTCCCCTTCCCTTTCCAAATCTAAGTCTATCTTGATTCGATTTCTTCCGCGCTGTATCTTTGGTTTTCCCTGCAGCTTGAGAAAGTATTTCTTTCCCACCTCATCAAAGTTTTTCACGATGTTCTGCGAGAGGATTTCCAGGTCTTCATTTTGGAGGAATTTACAGAGGTTCTCTTTCCTGCTCGAACGGGAAATTTCTTTTGTTTTCCCGTCTAACCAATGCTCGAGGTTCTCGCCAAACTCTGCAAAGATACGAGGGAGAGGTTTTATTTCTCGATTCATGATTCGGTGAGCGTTGCGCTCGGATATCTCCAGTTCAAAGTACCTCTTAGCTATTTCGGGGAGGATTTTGGCTTGCGAAATGCAGCCGATGCACTGCCAAAGCTTGAGATCGGTCTGTTCCAGGACGTCGGGGAAGTTCCCGTTAGAATGAGACTTATTGAGGGCAAGCATCGTTGAGAGAATCTCTGCTGGAGAGCCCAGATATATTTCCATCTGGGGGTGGTCTATATTGAACTCTACTAGTATTCTCACGATATTGTGAGGACCCCGCAATATCTGGGGTTCTCCCTGGCGCCAACGGATTATGGGGAAAGTTGACTGGTCTTTGCGCTCGTTGAGGATGGTCGTATTTGTTTCTATCTTGAACACGCTGCCCTTACCTGGGAAGGATGAAACCACCCAGGCTTTGTCGGCGACAGATTTTACGGAGAAGAGGGCCATTCCTCGTCCATGTACGCCGTACCTGTCAAGAGCGACGGTGTCAATCTTCGAGGTCACCCTGGTTTCGAAGATCCTTTCATGAAGGTTGGTGGGGATGCCACAACCATCGTCTATAACCACGATCTTACGAAGTTGGTCTTCCCTGTGCGAGGAAACAAAGGTCTTAGATGCCCCCGAATCGCGAGAGTTCCTTAGGAGTTCGACCACTATGTCTTCGACGGAGCGAATATCGTGCTTGGCTTGTCTTCTCTCTGCCTCGCTGATCTTAAGGCGGACAAATCCATCGCCCAGGTTCTCCTCGATTTTGAGAAAGTGGTCGCCCGCTAGACTGGTGACGAAGTTCAGCAGGTTATCCGATTCCTTGGAGGACAATATCCTCGCCTCCCGAGTCCGTGGAGTCGGGAAAGTTAGATGGGCAACGAATATCGCCCATTTTATTTGGCATACTCTATTGCCCGATTTTCTCGAATGACGGTTACCTTTATTTGCCCTGGATATTCAAGCTCTTCTTCTATCTTTTTGGCAATGTCTCTAGCCAAAGTAGCCGATTCCTCATCGTTGCGCTCCTCCGGTTTCACCATTATCCGAATTTCTCGACCAGCCTGCATGGCGTAGGATTTTTCCACGCCCTTATAGCTCTCGGCGATAGATTCCAACTTTTCCAGCCGCTTGATGTAGCTTTCTAGGGTCTCCCTTCTGGCACCGGGCCGGGAGGCTGAAATTGCATCAGCGGCCTGTATCAGCACTGCCTCGATGGTTCTGGGCTCCACCTCCCCATGGTGAGCCTCAATGGCATGACAAATCTGTGTTGACTCGCGAAGTCGTTTTGCTAGATCTGCCCCAATTATTGCGTGGGGTCCCTCCACTTCGTGGTCGATGGCCTTTCCGATGTCGTGGAGGAGTCCAGCGCGTTTGGCCAACTTTGCGTCCACATTGAGTTCCGCGGCCATTATTCCGGCGAGGTGAGCTACCTCGAGAGAATGTTTGAGAACATTCTGACCGTAGCTGGAACGGAATTTTAATTGACCTATTATTCGAACAAGTCCAGAATGCAGGTTATGGATTCCGATCTCAAAAGCAGCTTGTTCCCCAACCTCCCCGATTTCGGTTTCGACATCGCTTTTGGATTTCTCGTACATTTCCTCAATCCGAGCTGGATGAATCCTTCCATCGGAGATGAGCTTCTCCAGGGTCAATCTGGCGATCTCCCGACGAACGGGATCGAAGCTGGAAAGGATAACGGCCTCTGGGGTATCGTCGATGATCAGATTGATCCCGGTCAGGTTCTCAAAGGCTCTGATGTTTCTTCCTTCTCGCCCGATTATCCTTCCCTTCATCTCATCGCTGGGAAGGGGGACCACAGAAACGGTGGTCTCTGCCACGTGATCGGAGGCATATCTTTGGATGGCGAGTGAGATGATGTTCCGAGCTCGCTTTTCTGCCTCCTCCCGAGCTTTGCCCTCGATCTCTCGAATCAACTTGGCTGCATCGTGTCGGATTTCCTCTTCAACTCTTTTTAAAAGCAGTTCCTTGGCCTCAGCGGCGGAGAGACCCGCCAGCTTTTCGAGCATTCTTTTTTGCTCGGTGTAAACCTCCTCCAGCTCGCTCTTGACTTTCTCAAATTCGGCTTCCTTGGTCTCCAGGGTCTTCTCTTGTTTCTCCAGGGCCAAATTCTTGCTGTCGAGCAGTTCTTCTTTTTGGGAGAGTCTTTTTTCCATCCGCTGAATCTCGTTTCGCCATTCCCGGCTCTCTCTTTCTGCCTCAACTCGCATGGCGTGGATCTCGTCTTTGGCCTCGACGAGGGCTTCACGCTTAATTCTCTCCGTCTCCTTTTTGGCCTCTTCCAAAACCCTCTTGGCAGCCGTCTCGGCTGAGGTTATTTTCGCTTCGGCCAGGTACTTTCTGACGAAGAAACCAACGATGATTCCCACAGCAACAACCACTACTGCAATCAATAAGATCAATGCGTTTATCTTAATCCCTCCTTTCGGGATCCAGCTGGTTTTCCAACTGAACAATAAAAAAACCGAGCAGAGCTCGGCAAAAATACTTTACTTAAAAGTGGTTGATGCGAGGAAGCGGATTACCTCACGATGCTCAACTATTTAATTTAAAATTCTCAGTTTTGCCTCGAATCTATATAAACCCAAAAACGACTTACTTTAAGAACTCACTTTAAGCAAAGCATTATTTGCCGACTTTGATGGTACAATTATAGCACGCCTTGTGTCAAATTTACTAACGCTCTGGTAGTAGCTCTCGGCAAACCTCCTGAGCTGTTTCGGAAGAAAATCCTCGACGAAGCAAAAACTGAATTAAGCGTCTTCGTGCGGCGGTAATGGCTAACCCTCTATAGCTCGGTAACCTTTTTTTGGCTAACGTCAAGGCGACTTCCTTCTCCTTTTCTTCCGGATAACTTTCATCCAGTTCCCGCTCGACTAAATCCTTTTCGATGCCCTTGGAGATCAATTCCGCTCTGATTCGTCTCTGGCCATAGCCTCGTAGTGAAACCCGGTTCTCTACCCAAATCTTGGTAAAGGAGATGTCATCGAGATAGTTCGACTTTTTGAGGCTCGAAAGCACTTTGTCAACCACCTTTTCTGGATGGCCTTTCCTGGCAAGCCTTTCCCTCATCTCCTGAACACTGCGGGCCCGATGAGAAAGCAACCTCAGGGCGTAATTTTTGGCTTCATCGAGCCCACCGGGGACTCCCTTATTGGGCATTTTTCTCTGGCTGGACGGCTTTCTCTTGTTCCTGGGCTGCGGGAGGTTTCCTCTCCACGAAGCCGATCTTGGTCTTAACCTTCTCCTCGATATCTGAGGTTATTTCCGGGTGCTCCTTGAGATACTGCTTGGCGCCCTCTCTTCCCTGTCCAAGACGCTCTTCGTTATAGGTGTACCAGGCTCCGCTTTTAAGGGCGACGCCCTCGTTCACGGCCAGATCCAAGATGTCCCCTTCCCTGGAAATCCCTTCCCCATAAACGATATCGAACTCCGCCGCTTTAAAGGGAGGGGCAAGTTTGTTCTTAACCACTCTGGCTCTAACTCGATTTCCCACTATCTCGGTGCCCTGTTTCAGCGATTCAGTTCTGCGGATATCGATTCTGACCGAGGAATAGAATTTGAGCGCTCTCCCACCGGGGGTGACTTCGGGATTTCCGAACATTATTCCCACTCTCTCCCTCAGTTGGTTGATGAAGATGGTTGTGGTCTTTGATTTGCTGACTGAGCCGGCCAATTTACGAAGAGCCTGAGACATCAACCTGGCCTGAAGTCCCACATGGGCATCCCCCATCTCGCCTTCAATCTCGGCTCTGGGAACCAGGGCGGCGACGGAGTCGACCACGATTACATCCACCGCTCCACTTCGAACCAGCATTTCAGCGATCTCCAAGGCCTGCTCCCCGGTGTCCGGCTGGGAGACCATGAGGTTATCGACGTCCACACCCAGATTCTTTGCGTAAGCCGGGTCGAGGGCGTGCTCGGCATCGATGAAAGCTGCCATTCCACCCTTCTTCTGTGCCTCGGCAATTATTTGCAGGCCCAAAGTGGTTTTGCCGGAGGCCTCCGGCCCAAATATCTCAACTACTCTTCCTCGGGGAACGCCACCTATTCCCAGGGCGATGTCAAGGGAGAGGGAACCGGTGGGAATGATGTCCATATCCATCCTGGCCGGGTGCTCCCCCAATCTCATTATTGCTCCCTTGCCATATTTTCTCTCGATTTGCTCCTTTGCCATTTCCAAGGCTTTATCTCGTTCCAACTTGCTCCCTCCTTGCTCCTGTTCTTATTTTTGGCTCTTTGTGGTTGTTTCTGCGAGCATCCTATCACGAACACTTGTTCGTGTCAACCCTTTAATGGAAAATATTTTATCGGCGCATAAACTGCTCCATCGGGTGTCAATCGGCTCTGAATAAGGGCGATCGTTTTCACCTCTACGGAGGTGATCAACTCCGTTATGTCGCTGTGGGAGATTGTCTCCTGAAGATTTTGTGGGACCTTAAAGCGAGCCAGGGTGGCGTGGGAGTGGAACTTCCTTTTTTCTCTCTCGAACCCCAGTGGCTCCAAGAACTTCTCCAAGCGATCACTTAGTTTGCTCAACTCCCCGCTTCCTTCGCCGACTCCAACCCAGAAAACTCTGGCTCTTTTATCCGAGGGAAAACCGCCCAGATGATTCAATCTGAAAGTAAAGGGGGCCTTCCTTTCCACCGCCTTTGAGAGCGCTGCCTCAATCGAGGGCAACTGCTCTTCGGGGCAGTTGCCCAAGAACTTTAAAGTCAGGTGGATATTTTTTGGGGGGACCCATCTGGCGCTCTTTAAGTCTTTTTTGGCCTCATTCTGGACGTTGGCCAGGGCTGATTGCAAATCGGATGGAATCTCGACCGCCACAAACAATCTCAGCAACCTGGAGTTTCACTCCCTTTTAATTCGAGTTCTTTCAGCAAGAACAATCTGAGCAAGTTGAGGGCAACTTGAGAGGCTCTGAACTTTACCATCTCCCTGGAATCCAAAAAGACGAATCTTTTACAGGCTTCTTTGCTTTCCGAGGAGATGGCTACGAAGACCAGACCCACGGGTTTTTCCACGGTCCCTCCCGTGGGACCAGCTATCCCGGTTATGCTCAGCCCAATGTCGGCGTCCATTACCCGGCGAGCTCCATTGGACATGGCCAAAGACGCCTCTGAGCTCACCGCCCCCTGCTTCCGGAGTATCTCCCCCGGCACCATTAAAAGCTTTTGTTTCATTTCGTTGCTGTAGGCAACGATTCCTCCAAGAAAATATCTTGAGCTCCCCGGCACGTTGGTGATTCGATTTCCAAGCAGGCCTCCCGTACATGATTCGGCCACCCCCATCCTCAACCCACAGCTCAGTAGGAGTTCTCCCACCACGCTCTCCAGGGTATCCTCACCGAAACCGTAAATAAGATTTCCCAGGCGAGTGGAGAGTTCACCCACGATAGTGGTTAGCTTCTTTTCTGCCCCGGGCCCTGTGGCTGAGAGTCGCAGATGGACCTCCTCTGGATGAGCAAGTATCGTGACCGCCACATCCTTATGTTTAGCTAGAATATCTTTAACTTTTTCTTCCAAGAACACTTCAGCTATACCGCAGGTCTTTATGGTTCTGGTCGGTATCATTCTTGAGCGCTTTTTTCCCTTCAGGAATGGGACGACGTTTTCCTTCAACATCTTTTTCATCTCACGCGGGACGCCGGGTAGAGCAAAGACGATTTTATCCCCAACCTCCACGATCATTCCAGGCGCCGTTCCCAACGTGGGTTCGATAGGAATGGCACCCTCTAGGATGTTGGCTTGGCGGAGGGCTGACTCTGGCATCGGTTTACAAATCCGGTCGAATTTCTTCTCTATCATCTTGGCTAGCTGAGGATCAAATCTTAAATCTTTACCCAGGGCCTTAGATAGACCCTCCCTGGTCAAATCATCTACGGTTGGACCCAATCCCCCCGTAATTATCAGGATATCCGCTCCCCCAAGTGCCCATTTCACGGCGATAGCTATTTTATTGATATCGTCGGGTACGCTGGTGAGAGAGACACATTCATAGCCCATCTTGGTCAGGTGTTCAGCAATGAAAGCCGAGTTGGTATTCAGAGATAGTCCCGAGGTGAGTTCGGTGCCCACGGCGAGAATGGCACAGTTTGGTTTCATCTCCTTGCCTCCAGGAGGACGTCCTTTGTCTTGGCGAAGTACTCTATACCCGATGCGATGGTCAACATCACCGCCAACGCCATCAAGTGCCAGCCCAGTGATTTACCCAGGAAGAGGTAGGGGACATTGAGAACGATGGCGATAATGGCAATTATCTGTGAGGTGGTTTTGAGTTTACCCAGGGTGCTGGCGGCGATGATCTTACCTCTGGCTATGGCCATCAGCCGCAGACCTGAGACGGCGAACTCCCGGGCTATGATTATCATGGCTACCCAGGCGGCCAACTGATTCAACTCGACCAGTGCGACCAGAGCTGCCGAGATGAGCAGTTTATCAGCGAGAGGATCGAGGAACTTTCCAAAGGTGGTCACTTGTTTCTGGAAGCGAGCCACGTATCCATCCACGGTGTCGGTGAGAGCAGCCAGGGTGAAGATTAAAACGGCCATATAGGAGCCAATGGGTTGAATCGATTTGGAGAGAAGGAAGAACATGAAAAAGGGGATGAACAATATCCGCGCGATGGTAATCTTGTTGGCAAGAGTAAACATCTCGGCTCCGTTCCCCCTTATATTTTAAGTTCTTCTCCACTTTTGGTAGGCAAACTTTTAATCTTGTTCTCTTCTCAAAAGAGTTGCTCATAGAAGGATTCAAGGGTTCAAGGATTCAAGGATTCAAGTGTTTTTCACTTGACCCCTTGACCCCTAGAATCCCTGAATCCTAAAGTTCTCTTTAGGCTTCATCGCACCTAGTTGTTCCACCCACCATTTTCGGAGAAGAGCCATAGTTTATTATATCCGCTCTTTATTCTCGCAAAAAGGTTTTTATCTCCGTTTTAACTTTGACGAGTTGGCTGGGGCTGTTTCACCCGTTGGAAAACCTTCTCTTTAAAGGATATTTCGCTTTTCTATCCAATTCTAAACTAGTACCGTTACAACTTAATTTGCCTAATTAGTCTCATCCGTTAGAAGAATGATCTTCTAGCGGGATTAGCTGAAAATAGTTGTAACGGTACTAGACAACCCTTTGACTGAGTTATATTTTTATCGAGCAAAAAGAGGGTTGTTGTTTCCGGGGGTTTAGGTTGAAAGTTCTCATAATAAACAACCATCTTAATCCCAAAGAAAACGAAGAGCTTGTCAGAGCAGTTGGTGGTTTTTGCGAATATGAGACCGTTTCATACAGGGCGATCGATGCGGAATATGAACCCAGAGGGGACATTGGGGCCATAATCCTTAGCGGCTCCAAGGCAAGAATTGTAGACCGGAGTGATGTGGATGAGTTTAAGCACGTTGTGAGTCTCATAAAGCGTATTGAGATTCCTCTCCTCGGCATCTGTTTCGGTCACCAGCTTGTCTGTCTTACCCTGGGAGCCAAGGTCGGAGCTCTTGTAGGTCCGGTGAAAGATAGGTTTGAAAGAGTTAGAGTCATTAGGGTAAATGATCTCTTTCGGGGCTTCCAAACGGGTCAAAACATTCCTTTGGCTGAATGGCACAATGATTATGTGAAGAAAGACGGTCTATCCGAGGCTGGCTTCAAACTACTTGCGGATTCTTCCTCCTGCGAAGTGGAAGCTGTAAAACACTGCTTTAAGCCTCTCTATGGTGTTCAATTTCACCCCGAACGCTTCCGCTCCGCTGATGGCAGGAAAGAACACAAAGAGGGACTTCGGATCATAAAGAATTTTTGTTCGGTGGCGGAGCAAATGTCATAATCGCCTCAGTTATCCCCTGACCTTGACCCTTTTGCCATATTGCTCCAGTATCTTCCAGGCCAGTACGATGAGAACAGAGATCGCAGCGGCAAGCGCAATATCTCCCAGGGACAAAAGACCTCCGGTTGGTTCCGCCATTTCATGCTCTTCTTCCCCGTGCTCCTCGGCTTCTGGCTCATGGATCTCTGTCCCTTTTATTTCATGTGGTTCATGCACTTTAGTTTCTTCTACTTCATGTTCTTCTGTCTCATGTTCTTCTGTCTCATGTTCTTCGATTTCATGGGTCTCTGCTTCTTCCACCGTTGCTTCGTGAGAAGACTCTGGGATGTTCTCTAAGCTGGCCAAAACAGTAGACTTATGCGCATTGGTTCGAGCCCACGCTGTTTCTGGCAACGTGAGGCCAAGCGTTAACAGCACGAGGAAGATGATTGCGAGGGTTGCTTTTATTTTCCCGATTGCCTTATTCTCAAAATACATTTTTGCCCCCATTCTTCACCGGTTCTATCTGAATCATTAAAATATTCTGCGTCTTCTTTATATTTCCTTTGTTGTGTTTATGTGGACTATTAACGAGTTAGGTTTACACTTTAGACATTCGAGGGAGCACTTCACCCCGACCATAGTGTCAACCCATCTTGTTAATAATACAGTTTATGTATTAGGGCCTCTTACAAGAGCAAAAAGCTACGGAGACGTGGCTTTTTGCTCAGGGATAAAACATGCATTCAAGAAGCCTTTTTCTTTGTTAATCCTTCCCTCCAGGACTCGAGTATTAGCTTTCGTGCCCTTGTTTTCTTGATGTGCCTGGCTTGGGCTATCTCATCGCCCAGTATATGGAGGCCTCTCTTTAATAATTCTCTCTGTGCCCAACTTAGTCCTCTTTCCTCTTTCTTGTATAGGAGGTCCGAAGTGATCTCTGCTACTTGAAGAACGTCGGGGCTCTCTAATTTCTCAAGGCAGCGAGCGGGGGTTATGGTTTTTATATTTTTGGGCGGCTCCCCCGCTCTTTTTTTGAGAGCACCCAAAACCTCTCCCACTCTCTTTGAGGGTATTACTCTCCTCAATCCCACTTCTTTTGCTTTGCCCACGGGAACCATTAGTTTCAGAGAATCCTCAGGAAAGGAGATAACATAATATTCCCCTTTCTCGCCCCGAAAATTCCTGGTGACGATGCCCTCGATCGTTCCCACTCCATAATAGGGGTAAGAAACTTTACTGCCGATGCGATACATCCTCATTCCCCGCAGTTACCAGAAGCTCGCTTACACCTATATTATACCTCCCACCATGTCTTTTGCCAAAAATTTACACCATTCATCCTTCGTACGCTTGCGTTACCTGAGCCTGGCCATAACTGATTTAACCTTGTCCTCTATGTTTACCTTCTTGTCCCGGCGATCATCGATCTCGATGGTTGTTATTACTCTCTGAATCCCCCTTGTAAAGGGTGTTTCGTGAAGCTTTCTTGCCAGGGCGAGAATCTCCTCGACATTCCCCTCGATGATCGTGCCCATGTCGGTGAGCTTGAACTTTGCTCCCTCTTGCTCGAGCATCCTGACAACTTCGGCGATGTAATCTCCGATGCTGGGCGTGGGCGTTCCGATCGGGACTACACTTATCTCCATCAGGGCCATTTTTATCCCTCCTTTCCAGTTTATATTGGCTTTACCGGTATTTATTTGTAATTTGGCCTGTTCACCCCATTTGAGGGGCTACCCTCTAACAGTGTGAAGGTATATAATTAAAATAAAAGGGTGAAATTTGTGGTGAAGAAGGCCAGATTTAAGACGGGAATATCTATTCCGCCCGCCGATTTTCTACCCTATAGTCTTCTGATTCAACGAATGATAAAGGATTGCTTCCGGAGCGGAGACACAGAAAATTGTCAATCTTGCACCATCAAAGCCCTGGGCTTCAACGATGTTTGTGAGACGATAAAGAGGATGGAGCGGCGAACAACTCTACCCGTAAAAGCCCCCAGAGTCTCCTGAAATATCAAACTTGATACTGAAACTTACCCCGCCGATGGCGGGTCTCACCCTGTAGGGTCTCACCCCGGAAGGTTCCGACCTGAGAGGTTCCGACCCGAGGGGGTTAATTTTCTTGTTTTTTGTTTTCGGTTTCCTTTCCCCCAAATTCTTTAAGCTGTTGCGCCATCTCGCGAAGTCTCTTATTGACTCTGTAATTCACCGTTCCCTCGGGATAAGTGCCGTCCGGCCGGCGCTCACCAGCCTCTACTCCGGTCAGTAGTTCAATTCCCTCATCAATGGTACCCATTCCCCAGATGTGAAATTTGCCATTCTTTATTGCTTGGACGACTTCATCCCTCAACATGAGATTCCTGATATTGCGACGAGGGATCATTACCCCTTGATTGCCGGTTAGCCCCTTGACTTTACACGTGTCAAAGAACCCCTCGACCTTTTGATTTATTCCTCCAACAGGCTGAATCTCTCCTCTCTGATTGACCGAACCGGTCACCGCTATCTCCTGTTTCAAGGTTAGATCGGCAAGGCTGGATAGAATGGCATAGAGCTCAGCGCTGGATGCGCTATCTCCTTCCACCTCCTCGTATGACTGTTCAAAACAGAGGCTTGCGGATACTGAGAGGGGTTTATCCAGAGCATATTTGCCGCTCAAATAACCGCTCAGGATCATCACACCCTTGCTGTGAATGCGGCCGCTCATCTTGGCCTCTCTTTCTATGTTTATTACGCCGGCTTTACCTGTGGAAACTCTGGCGGTTATCCTGCTAGGTTTCCCAAAGACATAATCCCCGAGATCGAGGAGAGAAATCCCGTTCACCTGGCCCAGAGCTTCCCCTTCGGTGTCGATCAAAAGAGTTCCATCCTCGATTAGTTCCTGGATCTTTTTTTCAATCATGTTAGAGCGATAGAACTTCTTTTCTAAGGCCCTTTCGACGTCCTCCCCTGTGACATATTCGTTGCCGTCTTGCTTTGCCCAGAAATTTGCCTCGCTGAGAAGATCAGATATCTCCATGAATCGGGTGGAGAGTTTTTCCTTGTCTTCGGCGACCCGGGCACCGTATTCTACCACCTTGGCTACGGCCTTTCGATCGAAGTGTCTCAAACTCTCTTCCCTACAGCGAGCGCCGATGAAGGCGACGTACTTGCGGATACTCTCGTCGTTGCGGTCCATCTCTACATCGAAATCGGCTTTGACCTTAAATAACTTTCTGAAGTCCTCATCCAGCTGGTATAACAAGTAGTAAAGCAGGCGGTTTCCCATTAGGACAACCTTCACATCGATGGGAATGGGCTCGGGCTTTAAGACCACCGTCGGTATTACCCTGAACTGCTCACCGATATTCTCAATGAACGCCAATCGGCTTCGAAGAGTTCTCTTCAGAGCATCCCAAACCATGAAATTTGTGAGCACATCCCAGACTCGGACGATTAAATATCCGCCATTGGCCCGGTGTATGGCGCCTCCTTTAATCATGGTGAAGTCGGTGACCATGGCTCCCAAACGAGCTTGATATTCGATTCCTCCGAATAGGTTGTAATAGGTAGGGTTGGTTTCTATGATCACTGGAGCACCTTGGGTCTCAGCATTATTTACGACCACATTCACCCTGTATCTATCAAACGATGGTTCAAATGGAATCTCTATGCCAGGGATAACAAAGGGCACCTTTTTCTCGCTCTTGAAGTCCTCAAGGTGTTCGATGATATCCCGCTCCACGCCCTCCAAGTACTCACTTATTTTGGGATGTTCCTTATACTTCTTCTTGAGGGCCTCCAGGAGATGGCCCACAGCGAATAGGGCCATCTCCCTATCGAGGTCCTTCGCCGTAAGATCGGCTTCCCTTTCCAGGGCCCTCACCTGCTTCCAAGCTTGGTTTATCTCCTCCTCCAGTTCCTTGCTCTTCTGCCGTATCTCCCTCTTATCCACTTCAGGTAACTTTTCATACTCTTCTCTCTTGAGTGGCTTGCCCTTGACTACGGGCATGATGATTATCCCAGCGGTGGTTACCTGGACCTTAAATCCCATTTTCTTCGCTCTCTCTTTAGCTTGGGAGAGGAGGGCATCGCGCTTTGACTGAATCTTGTTCAAAACGAGCTCTTTTCGTCTTTCGTATTCCTCGCTTTCAAAGACCTTAGGTATCTCTATCCTGCAATACTTTATGAGCTCGTCCATCTCCTTTGCAAACACCTGTCCCTTGCCCGGTGGAAGCTCGATGGCTCGGGGTTGACGGGGATCTGAAAAGTTATAGACATAACACCAGTCGGAGGGAACTTTCTTCTCCTTGGCTGCCTTTTGTACGAAAGCCTTTGTGGCGAAACTCTTACCGGTGCCCACAGGGCCGGCTACATAGATATTGAAGCCATGGATTTCCATGTGCACGCCGAACTCGAGGGCGTCCACCGCTCGATCTTGACCCACGGTCTCCTCCAGAGGAGACACTTCTTTGGTGGTCTTGAAGTCAAATTGGGTGTAATCGCAATATTTCTTGAGCTGATCCAAGGACAGCTCAAGATCCTTAATACCCCCCGCCATAGTCAACCTCCGTTGTCCGTAAAAGCTCCTTCGTCCGTGACATTAAGACACCGATTGTTGGTAACCTCTATTTAGAAAAGGGTGCGGGCGCCCTTCAAGGGAACGAGGATAACGGGGCAGTCCGCTTCCCTGATAACCCTATCGGCCACACTACCGATAATTACACGGGCAAGCCCAGTCGTTCCCTGAGTGCCCATGACTATCGCGTCGACCTTTTCTTTCTTTGCCACCTCGACTATCTTTCCAGCTGGATCACCTATTTCGGTTCGCTCTTGGGCCTCTATGCCATACCCGGCTACTTCTCTCTTGGCCTTGCGGGCGACATCTTGAGCCACTCTCTTAATCTGGCTGCTTACCTGGCTCTCCAAACCGGATTGAGCACCATGAAGAAAGGGCAGCTCACCCACGCTGAGGACTATTATCTTCGCCCTGGTTGCCTTGGCTATATAGACAGCAAAGTGCATTGCCCTCCCGGCTGTCGTTGAGCCATCGGTAGGATAAAGAATCTTTTCTATTTTCCTTTCTCCCTCTCCTGCGGTCATTTTCCACCTCCCGTTAAAACATTTCCACTTAGATAATTCTCCATGACCTGTTATTTTCCCTTGCAGAAGTTGATAAGGAGCCGCTCGTTTAAAAAATGGAACTTATGCTTAGATCAGCAGACTTGTCTGCGCGGGAGCAACATCTATCTTTGTTAGATCAAGGACCTTATCGGCATAAACGTCGTATTTATTTTCGCAAGTAAATAAGAGAATTTGGTACTCTTTGGATATCTCTTTGACCATCTTCATTGTGCTTTCCAATCTCTTGTCATCGAAAGTCACAAATGGGTCATCGAAGAGTAGTGGTGATTTTTTGTCTCCTGTGATGAGCCTGACGAGGCCCAGGCGAGCAGCCAGATAAATCTGATCGATGGTTGCTCGACTCAGCTCCTCCGCCTTAACATAATTCTCTTTTTCGGGAGAGTAAACGAAGAAACTCAGCGTTTCCTCGTCCACCTTTGCGCTCTCGTATCTGCCATCGGTTACCCTACTTATATGCTTAGCGATCTCTTCCTCCAGAACCTTTGTGGCCGCACGCCAGCTGGCCTTTCTGGCTTTATCCAAGACCTCAAAGGTCAATTCATAAATCTTGCGGCGTCTCTCGAAGAAGGCAAGTCTTTGCTCCAGATCGGACAGCCTTTCCTCTATCGCGGCTATATCTTCGGGGGTAGCTCTGGCTTTAGAGATGGTGATCTCAAGCTCCTTTTTCTCGTCGCTTAGCCTTTCTTTCCTCTCCGTTAAAACCCCTATCTCCTCAAGGAGTCTTTGAAATTGTTCTGGTTCGAGAGCTATCGACTCAAGGCTCTCCCACTCCTCCTTTTTGGCGTTCCTGTCCAGTGCCAAAGCTCTCGATTCTATTTCTAGATCTTTGAGATTTTTCTCACCCAAGATGCCGGTCAATTCACTTTTTTTGGCTGCTTTCTTGGCTCGAAGGGGTTTGTATTTCTCGTACTCTTCAAGGCACGCAGTTGAAGTTTCACACCCGGTTCTGGAGAGAAAGTATTTGATATTTTGCTCAACCCCGAGGAGTTCCGTTTCAATTCGAGCTAACTGACCTTTCATTCGCTCGAATAGAAATGCTGGATCAATTGGTCTTGGGGGCCTCGCTTTTAATAGCCCGTAACCGGCCAATCCCAGGCCGACGACGGCGAGTATTGGCATGAATCTGGAGAAGAAAGCCCCAACTATGCCCAAGACCAGGAGAACCGCCCCCACGATTAGGAGATATCTGGAAGCGGGCTCGGGTTCGGGCTCAACGGGTGGAGTGGGTAGAGGTTGTTCCAGTTGCTTCTGTAGGGATTCTCGCGTCTGCTCATATGACTGCTTATTGCCCAGGAGAGTGTGAAAAGCGCCCATATCTTCATCCTGGATGTCGAAGAAGGAGCTATAGGGAACAAGCTCGGCGTCGAGTTCTTCTATGTCCTTAGCAATGCCAAAAGCGCGCTGAATCTCCTGGTAACGGTGTTCGATGTCACCTAGCTCTTTACGAAGTTTTTGTCTCTTCTCGTTCTTTTCTTTCAGGTTTACCTTGGTCGAGAACTCTGAGACGACTTTTTCGAGTTCTTGCTCCACCCCAAAAAGTCTGGTGCTAGCGTTCTTAACCTCATTTACCTCCTGCTGCAGCCCCTCGCGCTCTCCGTTTAGCTCATCGATGAGAGCCATTGTCCTCTGAATCTCACCGGGATATCTGGTCACCCTTTCCAGGCCCTTGGTGAGGTTTGCCGTGGCTTTCCTCAATTTGTCCAGGGCCGATGAGGCGCTTGCTTCATCTTCGCCGGTTATGATCGCCTGTAGACTATCTCCTATTTCTTTTTCTCCTTTTGCGATTTGGGAGATTTTGTCCTGCTGAATGCAGGCTGTGCTCTTAAAGGCTGTTGCGGAGCTGAGACCCAACCACTCTCTGACCTTTCCAGCAACTCTCGCGGGATCGACGATCTCCTCTCGTAGATCGCTGCCGGAGAGATGGATTTTTTTCGTCTCAAAGTCCTTGCGAAGGATGTAGCTTGAGTTGTCTTCTTTCACCTCCATGCCAATCTCATACATGCGATCTGAGCCCCAGGAGAGACAACCCTTTATCTCCGCCCGAGTGTGATGGGGGTTGAAGAAAAGCCCGGCGATTATGGCCGTGTGGAGAGTGGACTTTCCAGCCTCGTTTGGCCCCTTGATAACATTAATGCCCGGTGAAAACCCCATCTCCAGGGTCTTAAATTTTTTAAATCGCCGTAGCTGAATTCTCTTAATGATCACCTATAACACCTCTTTGCCCTTGAGGAGGGCTACCCCCAGCCTGAAAGCCTCTTCGGCGGTCTCCCTTTCCTCTCCGGCGGACTCCTTAATTTTCTCTTGCATCAGGCGGATGAATCTACCTATGACCATATTCTTCGGAAAATCTTCGGTGGCTATCTCCTCCAACTTGGGGTGAGATTCATTGATCACTCTCAGGCGGAAGAAAAGGGGCTCTAGTTCTTGTTCAAGCTCCTGGATGTCGATCTCGAGATCAAAACTGCATAATCCTTGAAGTTTGACTCCGAGTATAAGGTTGAGGTCGGCCTTGGCTTTTATTGCCCCTAAGATTTCACCGATGCTGGTTATGGCATCTACGTTAATGCACATGACCTCGTAATTGCGTAGGCCAACCCGCCGGGGTTCGACTTTCACCGAGCCATCGGGCTTGATCGTGACGAGGAGAACATTCCCGGAGCCCTTTTGGTCAACATCGATCGCTTCGGGTGAACCGCAGTAACAAGCTTTAGTTTGACGGACGGAGTAATCTCCGTAGGAATGCCAGTGTCCCATGGCAATGTAATTCATCTTGCTTTTCCCTATCTCTTGGGAGGTAAATGTTGCTCCATCTCGCTCCACCTTCCCTGGGATCTCCAAAGATCCATGAACCATGGCAATGTGCAGAGCGGTATCCTTTTGGAGAGAGAGACCCTTAAGGGGGCTTTCTTTTACGACTTTTGCAGTGAGCGCTCTCCCATAAACCGTAAGATTCAACTTCTCAAAAACTTTGGAGGTGATCTTATCGGTGAAGATGGTCAGGTTTGGGGTTGCTTTCTGAAAGTTAAAGCGCCGATAAATGGAAGTGGCATCATAGCAATCATGAGTACCGGGGATGAGACAGACAGGAATATTTGCTTCCCGCAGCACCCCGAAGAGGTGTAATACTCGATCCAGGGTCCTCCTCGAGGGGTAATTGGAATCGAATAGGTCTCCGGCGAGGAGAAAGAGATGGACTTTTTCCTCAATGGCGAGATTGACCACATTTTCGAAGGTCTTAAGGAGCTGGAGGCGTTGTTCTTTGCCTTTCTCTCCTAGACCGGTGAATTTTGCTCCGAGGTGAAGATCACCCGTATGTAGGATTTTTATGGTCATGCTTTTCCTCTCCCCAAACAAGCAGGAGAACCCTAAAACTTTTAATTCTCCATCTTGCCCGATTTCCCTGCCGAGATAGCGATGTGGACCGAAAACGTCATCCCGGTAAACAGCTCGCTATGTGCTAAAGAAGGTCACTATTTTGGTGTGCTAGTGATTTCTCCCAGCAAATCATATTCCTGTGTGCCGGTTACTGTAGCTTTCACGAACTCGCCCACTTTCGCTCGACCGGCTTCGATCAGAACCTGACCATCGATTTCCGGCGCCTGTCGGGAGGTCCGTCCCTCAAATTTGTAGTTGGTTCCCGGGAGCCGTCTTTCTATTAGAACATTCACTTCTTCGCCCACCAGAGCCCGATTTTTGGACATGGCGATGGAGTCGACGAGAGCAACCAGCTTGTGGTATCTTTCCTTTGCGATCCTCTTGGGAACGCGATCTCCCAGTTTATATGCGTCCGTTTCCTTTTCCGGGGAATACTCGAAGACGCCGACGTAATCGAAACTTGCCTCCTTGATGAAGGAGGCAAGTTTTCGGAAATCTCTCTTGTTCTCTCCGGAAAACCAACGATGACCGTGGTCCTGATGGCCAAGTCGGGAATCCGGTTCCGCAATCTCTCGATTAATTTCAGGTAATCTTCTTTCCTTCCCCCGCGGTTCATTCGCTTAAGAATCCTTTCGCTGGCATGCTGAAACGGCAAGTCAAGATAGGGACAGATTTTGGGGTTTTGGGCCGTCTCCGCGAGCAGTTCATCGGAGAAGTTCTTTGGCTGCATGTAGAACAGGCGGATCCACTCAAGCCGGTCCATCCTTGAGAGCTCCTGTACCAGTGAGACGAGCATTGAGCGCCCACAGAGGTCGATTCCATACCGGGTTATATCCTGAGCGATTAAGTTGGTCTCTCTCACACCGTGCTTGAGAAGAAAGCGAGTCTCTTCAAGAAGAGATTCCATAGCTCTGCTGTGATACTTTCCCCTGATAAGAGGGATAGCACAATAGGAACAGCGATTGTTGCACCCATCGGCTATCTGCAGGTAAGCTGAGGGACCATTGGAGGCAGTCCTTCGCCGCATTTCAATGTAAACTTCGGGGGGTAGATCATGGACAGCTATTTTTTCACCCTTGAGGGTGGTCTCAATAATCTCCGGAAGCCTTAAGTGAGCGGAGAGCCCAACTATGGCATCGATTTCGGGTAACTCCCTTCCCAATTCCTTTGGATACCTTTGGGCCAGACAACCCACGACTATAAGCGCTTGGCATCTGCCACACTCTTTGTAGCGGGAGACCTCGAGGATGGTATCTATCGCCTCCTGCTTGGCCGGTTCGATGAAGCCGCAGGTGTTGACGATAATGACCTCGGCTTGACCGGGATCAGAAACGATTGAGTAGCCTTTCTCTATCAGAGAGCTCTTGATGAAGTCGGTCTCTACGATGTTCTTGGCACATCCTAGGGTAGTTATGGAAACCTTTGGTGCCATGTCTCTCATTCCTCTAGGGTGAAGGTTTTCTCGGCCACTCCACCACTTTCTCCCAGGGGACCGAGATACTCTCCGTCCCTTTCTACCTCGATACCCCTCGCATTCCCGGCCCGGATAAAAATACTCCTTTCAGCTTTCCATTCTTTGCTTTCCCCCATTGTGAGTGTGCCCTCATAAACCTTGACGTCGTCGACGAGCACTCTTAGCCAGCAACCTCTCTCCTCATCTACTGCCTTCACTTTTATGGTAAATTCCTGTGGGGAGGGGGTTACGGTTTCAGGAGTTGTCAGAGGAGCTATTTCCGGTTCAGGTTGAGCTGTTTCCTCCAAAATGGCTTCCGGCTCCTCCACCACGATCTCTTCTTGGGGTCTCTCGTTTTCCATCCTTTCTGGTGAAACGGCAACCCTTCCTCCAAGACTCCTCCAGGTGAAAAGACCACCAAGGATCAAGAAACCTACCAAAATTAAGAGAAGCAAAGGTCGCCTGCGACGCGGTTCTAAATCGGTCAAAAGTGGGACTCTTGTCTCTATTTTCCGGGGAGGGGCTTCATATCGGAGTTCGTATTCCCTTATCAGGGGTTCGCTATCTATCTCGAGGAAATGGCAATAAGCTCTGATGAAAGTCTTTACATAGAACTCGCCTGGGAGAATTTGAAATTCCTCATCCTCCAGAGCCTGGATATACCTAGCCCGGATCTTGGTAGTCTCCTCAACATCCTGGATGCTCTTGTCCAGTCTCCTCCGAGCTGCGGAGAGGGTCTCTCCAATCGACCCCATAATCGTTCACCTCTTGGAGCAAGTCGCATGCTGCTCTTTCTTATTACTTTATCAAAATTCCTCCCGGGTGGGGAGATGTGATGCTCTTCAGAGGCAAAATTAGGAGGTTCTATTCCCTGCTTGACCTTTTTACCTGCTCAAGCTCGTCTCTGGTGATGAGGACTGCCCGGGGTTTGCTTCCTTCGTAGCTTCCAACGATGCCCCTCTCTTCGAGCACATCTATCAATCGTGCTGCTCGGGCGTAGCCTACTCGGAGGCGTCTTTGAAGCATCGAGACGGAGGCCAAACCAGTGGTTACCACGAGCTCCATCGCATCATCCAGGAGTTCATCTTCATAACCAGCATAGCCGGATTTGATGTGCTGTGCTTGGAGGATTTCTTTATCGTAGTGGGGTTTAGCCTGTTTCTTGATGAAGTTCGTGATCATCTCAATTTCTTGTTCGGTGACGAAGGCCCCCTGTATTCGCTTGGGTTTGAGGAGACCAGGAGCGATAAAGAGCATGTCGCCCTTGCCCACCAATTTTTCTGCTCCTCCCGTATCCAGAATGACCCTGGAATCTATCTGAGATGAGACAGCAAAGGCAATCCGTGTGGTGATGTTGGCCTTGATCAGGCCAGTAATTATGTCTACAGAGGGTCTCTGGGTGGCCACTGCAAGGTGAATTCCCACGGCCCTGGCCATTTGAGCGATGCGGCAGATGGCATCCTCCACCTCACCGGGAGAGGCCATCATCAAATCAGCCAGCTCATCGATGATGATTAGGATATAGGGCATGGGTTCCACCTCAAGATCTCTGGCCTTGATGGTTCTATTGTAGGCATCGATGTTTCTTGCGCCGAATTCGGAGAGGATCTCAAATCTATGCTCCATTTCCCCGACCACCCAGGTCAGAATGGTTGCTGCCTGTTTGGGATTGGTTATGACCGGTACCAAAAGATGGGGTAGATGATTGAACAATGTGAGCTCTATCCTCTTTGGGTCTATAAGGATTATTTTTACATCATTTGGATGAGATCGAGTGAGGACTGACACGAGAAGGCTGTTTATGCAGACGCTCTTGCCTGAACCGGTGGCCCCGGCGATAAGAAGATGAGGCATATCACCGAGATCGGCCAGGACCGGGCATCCTGCAATATCTTTGCCTATCCCAACTGTTAGGGCTCCCCTATCTTTGGCTTCAGGGGAGGCAAGAATATCTCCCACTGTGACCAGCTCCCGGTATTGGTTGGGAACCTCTATTCCGATGGCGGACTTACCGGGAATGGGGGCCAATATCCTCACATCCGCCGTTGCCAAAGCCAGGGCGATGTCGTCGGCTAAACTGAGAATGCGATTTACCTTAACCCCCGTGGCCAGCTGGAGCTCAAAGCGAGTGACCGTCGGACCCTTCACAACTTTGCTAACTGTGGCATTGACATCGAAGTTGCGCAGCGTTCGCTCGAGAATATTGATGTTCTCTTTTATCCCCTTCTTGGAGGTTACACTTCTGGAGGGGGATGTCCGCTTGAGCAGAGAAAGGGGTGGGAACTGATAGGCCTCGGTAGAGGTCGGTTCCCTTTCCACCATCTTTAACTGAGCTGTTTTTCTCGTGGAAGTGGTTGCCGCAAATTCTGGTGGAGTCTCCGATTCAACCTCCTCTACTATGAGGGTCGCAGGCTGCCTCCTTTCCTCAGCGATCTTCTCTGAATAATCCACCCGAGCTGGAAGTGGGCGGAGTTTAAGAAAGCGCCTTAATCTGGGATTCTGAAAAAGGATCCTCAAACCATTCATCAGATTGGAGAGAATCTGTGAGAGAGAAAGAGACGTTGCAAGAAGCCCCCCGATTACCAATGAGGCGACGATTACGATATAAGCTCCTTTTCTCAATAGGGTTCCCAAGACGAAGGCAAAGCAAGCGCCGGTGATCCCACCATAGCTGGTTATAAGAAGGACATCGAATGCTCTTGAAAGTGGAATGCTGAGATAGTCGAGGGCTACCAGATGGATCAAGGAGAGCAGACTGATGAAAAAGATGAAAAGACCCAGGCCAATCGTTCTCTCGTCCACCCTCACCCCGGGCAGCAAGAATGTTATACCCCAGCCCAAGAGGAAGACAGGAATTAAATACCTTCCCACCCCAACCAGGTATTTAAGGGCGAGAACGGTATTTGAGCCGACTATTCCAGTGGTCCCACCAATAGTGGGGCTGACTAGAAACAAGACGAAGAGAGCAGCGCCCGCGATTAGGGCTATGCCGTATATCTCGCCAAGATTATTGCTCTCTTTTCTGACCTTCTTTGCCATCTTCCCTATCCTTTAAGGGCGGCGAAAGCCACCGTCAGGGTCCCGATTCCAAAACAATAGTAGGAGAAGACATCGAGGCGTCCCCGCTGCAGGAATTTCAGGAGATATTTTACAGCAAAGAATCCACTTATTGCTGCGGCGAGGAAGCCCCCGGACAAAGGAATAAGGGAAGTCCGAGTCTGGCACAGAAAAATTATTCCTCCCAATTTGCGCGCGGTTGCCCCGAGAATTATGGGTATGGCCAAGAGAAAGGAGTACCTGGCGGAGGCCTCTCTTGTTAAACCGCGAAATAAACCCGCCGATATAGTTGCACCCGAGCGAGAGATGCCCGGAGCGATGGCACATCCTTGGGCCAGTCCAATGATCAGAGCATCGGTAAATTTGATCGCTCTCATCTTCCCCTTTTTTGAAGAGAAGTGCTCGCTAAGCCATAATATAACACCGGTGACCAATAAAAGACAGCCGACCAGAATGGGTTTGCCGAAAAGTCTCTCGAAGGAACCCTCAAAGAGAAGAGCCAGGATAACTGTGGGTAGCGTGCCCACAACGATTAACCAGGAAAGTTTGCGGAACGGATCATTGCGGAGACTGCGCTCTTTTATGCTTGCCGAAAAGGCGGAGATCAGCCGAATTATATCTCGCCAGAAGAAGGCAACTACTCCAGACAGAGTACCCAAGTGAAGTGCCACATCGAAACTAACTGACGGTTCTGACCAGCCCAGGAAATATGGAGTCAGAACCAAATGGGCAGAGCTGCTGACGGGAACGAACTCGGTAACACCTTGTATGACTCCTAGTGCGACTGCTTGTAGTAAGTTCATTGTTTCCTCTGTTATCGACGGTAGTTAACTTCGACAAAAGTTGAGATTTTCCTCTCTCGTTCCTGGTGCCTGGTTCCCATTTAGCTTAGAGCTCAGAGCTTAGAGCCAATGAGTTGATACTAAAGCCTCCAAATCCAAAATCCTAATCTTCCAAACGTTGTTTTGAATTTTGGTTTTGGGATTTTGTGCTTGCCCTGAAGGTTTACCCTTCAGGGCTTGTTTACCCCGTACAGAAATCGAAGATTTTCTACGGGGTTTAGAATTTCGTGCTTAGAGCTTTGAACTTCTTACCTCTTACTTCTTAATTCTTAATTAACTCCCGACTCCCGACTAACAGACTCCCGACTAAGTGGCTCCCCGCTCCCGACTTTTTATCCTTCCTGGCGACTGGCGACTGGAAGCTGGTAGCTGGCCCCTGGGCTCTGGCCCCTGGGCCCCGACCCCTGGCCTCTGATCTGTGGTGCTTCGTCCTTCGCCCTTCGTCCCTTGACCCATGACTCTTGACCCATGACTCCTGGCAGCTGGCGGCTGGAAGCTGGAGGCTAGTTCTTGATCCTCGACTAATTTTACACTTCCACGATGATTGGCATGATCATGGGGCGTCGCTGGGTCTTGTCGTAAAGAAATTTTCTCAAAGCATTACGAACATCGGTTTTGAGGACGGTCCAATCGGTGACCCCACGCTTGGCACATTGCTCAAGGACACCCTGAACTTGCTCCTTGGCCTCCTCGATCAATTCCCCTGCCTCCCTAACATAAATAAACCCACGGGAGACAACATCAGGACCAGCGACTATCTCACCTGTATCGGCACTAACGGCGACAACCACAATGAATATTCCATCGGTGGAAAGTAGCATTCTGTCTCTGAGAACTATGTCACCAATGTCACCCACACCCAATCCGTCGACGAGGATCATCCCCACTGATATCCGCTCCTTTATATGAGCGGAGGAGTCTGTAAACTCGATGATGCTTCCGTTCTCCGCCAAGAGGATATTTTTGGGCGGTATTCCCATCTCCTTGGCCAGATCGGTGTGGTGCTTAAGATGTCTATATTCCCCGTGGATGGGGATAAAATATTTGGGCTTAACCAGGCCGATTACCAATTTGAGTTCCTCCTGGGCAGCATGCCCGGAAACGTGGACGGAAGAAATCGTCTTGTAGAAGACATTGGCACCACGCTTGAAAAAGCGATCGATGGTTTGGGCAACCGACTTCTCGTTACCCGGCACAGGACTAGCAGAAAGAATGACCGTGTCTCCTGGAATTATCTTGATCCGTTTGTGCTCCCCGGAGGCCATTTTACTGAGAGCGGAGAGGGGCTCACCTTGACTACCCGTGGACAAGACGACGACTTCTCCAGGAGGATATTTGTCGATCTCCTTGATGTTGATGAGTAGTCCCTCGGGAATTTTCAGATAACCAAGTTTGGAGGCGATCTCTATGTTCTTTATCATGCTTAAGCCGGAGATTGCTAGCTTCCGTTTGCTTCGGGAAGTGACGTTTGCCACCTGTTGAATTCGGTGAATATGGGAGGCGAAAGAGGCCACAATGATCCTCTTTTTGGCCTGCTTGAATATGTCCATCAACGTTTTCCCCACTACCCTTTCCGAGGGGATATACCCGGGTGTCTCAGCATTGGTGCTGTCAGAGAGAAGGGCAAGGACGCCTCTCTCTCCGAGGGAGGCAAATTTGTCGAGTTGAGTGGTTCTCCCATCGATGGGCGTTTGATCCAACTTAAAATCTCCGGAGTGAACTATGGTGCCCACGGGGGTGTGAATGGCCAGTCCTACGCCATCGGGTATGCTGTGACAGACCCGTATGAATTCCAATTTAAACTGGCCGATCTGGAGGCCGTTCTTTGGGGAAATTTCCCTGAAATCGACATCGGTGAGGTCATATTCTTCTAATTTTCCTCTCACCAGTCCCAGGGTAAGCCTGGTTCCATAGAGAGGAACCTTGAACTCCTTTAGAATATAGGGCAAGGAGCCCACGTGGTCCTCATGTCCATGAGTGAGAATGATGGCCCGCACTCGCTCCTTGTTCTTTTTGAGATAGGAATAGTCGGGTAGAACTAGGTCTATCCCGAGCATCTCTTCCTCAGGGAACATGAAGCCAGCGTCGATGACAAGGATGTCTCTACCATGCTCCACCACGAGCATGTTTTTGCCAACTTCGCCGAGCCCGCCAAGGGGGATTAAGCGTAGTTTTGATGTTTTCTTTTTCGCCATAATATCTTAGCTTATCAATGGATTAGGAGTTGGGAAGGGGGAAGACTACAGGACTCCCGTATCTCTCATGACTTTTTCCAACTTTTCAATTTGATCCCTGGTGGCGTCCACGAGTGGCAGCCTCAAGCCTCCCACGTCTATGCCCTTTAGTTTCACCGCTGATTTGACCATTATCGGGTTGGTCGTCATGAAGAGCGCCTCGAAGAGGGGTGAAAGGGTGAGATGAATCTCGCAAGCCTTTTCGATATTGCCCTCTTTATAGCTTCTTACCATCTCCTTTATCTCTTTGCCTGCCACGTGAGAGGCGACGCTTATGACTCCATCGCCCCCAATTGCCAATATGGGCAGGGTCAAACTGTCATCTCCACTGTATATTCGAAAATTATCGGGGGTTCTAGTCGAAATCTTTGACACCTGATCCAGGTTTCCGCTGGCTTCCTTCACAGCGACAATGTTTTCCACCGCTGACAACCTGATGACCGTTTCTGCCTCGATATTGCAGGCGGTTCGAGAGGGAACATTGTAGATGATTACGGGCAGCGATGTGCTCTCCGCTATCATTTGGAAGTGCTGATAAAGACCCTCCTGGGGCGGTTTATTATAGTAGGGCCCAACCAGCATGCAGCCATCCACCCCAACCTTCTCTGCTCGACGGGTGAGCTCGATGCTCTCGCTGGTACAGTTATAACCCGTGCCCGCAATGATCTTCCCTTTATTTCCCACGGCCTCCTTGACCAACTTGAAAAGTTCAATTTTTTCATCGGGAGTCAGAGTTGGAGATTCCCCGGTCGTCCCGGAGACGACCACTCCATTGGAACCGTTCTCGATTAGATAGACAGCGAGTTCCTGAGCTCTATCATAGTTGGCGCTCAAATCCGGATTGAAGGGTGTAACCATTGCCGTAAGGACCTCTCCAAAATCCATTTCAAATACCCCCAAAGTAAATATCAAGTTTGACTTTATAGCTCCATGAGCTTATCTAGGCCATAGGTGAGGCCTCTTCTTCTTCCCACCTCTCTGATGGCCATGAGGACACCGGGCATGAATGAAGAGCGATCTATCGAATCGTGTCGGATGGTTAAGGTTTGGCCAACCCCACCAAAAATTACCTCTTGATGAGCCACTAGGCCGGGCAAGCGAACACTGTGAATATGTATATCCTCGGTCTTTCCACCCCGTACCCCCTTGACTACCTCTTTCTCCACTAGATTAGGGGGTGTTTCTTTCGATCTTTTCCCGGCTATGAGCTGAGCTGTCTTTAAGGCTGTTCCCGATGGAGCATCCGCCTTTTGATTGTGATGGAGTTCAATGATTTCGACATCGGGGAGGTACTTTGCCGCTATTTCGGAAAACTTCATCATCAGCACCGCACCGATGGCAAAATTCGGTGCTACCACAACATTAGCGGGGCCATCCTTTGCTAGGGATTTAATCTCGGCTAAGTCAATCTCGCTCATTCCAGTCGTTCCAACAACGGCATGAACGCCGCATTTCAGGGCAATTCTAACATTTTTCATCACGGCGGATGGGTGGGTGAAATCCACCATGACCTGCGCCGATTTTTCTTTGAGGCATGTCTGCAGTTTATCGGTGATGGTCATGTCCAAAGCCCCTCTTCCCAGCAATTCTCCAACATCGGATCCAACGGAAGAGACATCCACTGCTCCCACAAGGGACATGTCAGGTTCACTCAAAACGGCCTTGCATACTTCCCGTCCCATCCTCCCGGCAGCACCGGCTACAACGACTTTTATCATCTCAATCCCCCCAAATCTAAACCATTTTTTGGCGAGGGATGGTTAAACTCGCTCTTCAGTGCGCATCCACCGCGCTAATTTTTCCTCCTCGAGAGGGCCAATTGCCGTTAAAACCATTCTATCGGTCCCAAATAGGGTTTCTGCTACTCTCTGCATGTCCTCGACGGTGACGCCATCGATTTTTTCTACCAGCTCATCGAGGGATAAAATCTCCCGGTGAACCAACTCCGACTTACCCAATCGGGCCATCCTGCTATTCGTATTCTCCAAGCTCAAAACCAGGTGCCCCTTGAGGTGTTCCTTGGCTCTGTGTAATTCTTCGGGAGAGACACCATTTTTGACCAAATCATCTATCTCTTTTTGAATCAGGCGCAATACCTCTTCGGCTTTGGAAGGTCTAGTTCCTGCATAGACGGCCATAAGACCGGCTTCGCTGTAGAGCGAATGGTAGGAATAGATGGAATAGACTAAGCCTCTGTTCTCTCTGATTTCCTGGAAAAGACGAGAACTCATTCCACCACCCAAGATGTTGTCCAAGATCGCTAAGGCGAACCTGTCATCGTGCCTGGCATGCAAGCCTTGAGTCCCGTAACAGAGGTGTGCCTGCTCCGTTTGTTTTCGGTGGACCTTCACCCGTGACTTCACCGTTGGAATAATTTCACGCCTGGTCAGACTTCTCCCACCGTTATCGGCGAAGTGCTTTTGAACGAGGTCGACGAACTCCTTGTGGTCGAGATGGCCAGCGGCGGCAATCAGGATGTTTTTTGTGGCGTAACCTCTAGAGAAAAAATCCTGAACGTCCCCACGGGTAAACGACCTCACCGTTTCGGCGTCTCCCAAAGCGCTTCTTCCCAGGGGATGGTTCTCCCAAAGGGCATTGACAAAGAGGTCGTGAATTTGCTCGTCGGGGGTATCCCCGTGGAGACTTATCTCCTCCAGAACGACTTCTTTCTCTGAAACAATGTCCCCTTCCTTAAAAAGTGGTCTCTGAAGCATGTCAGAGAGGACTTCAACCGCCACCGGCAAGTGTTCATCCAGGATGCGGGCGTGAAAGCAGGTGTATTCCTTAGCAGAAAAGGCATTGAGCTCACCGCCTAGGGCTTCAAAAGTCTCCGAGATCTTTCGGGCCGGGTATTTTGCCGTCCCTTTGAATAACAGGTGCTCCAAGAAGTGGGACATTCCACCATATTTCTCCGGTTCATCCCGGGCTCCTATACCCACCCAGAAACCCAGCGCCACCGATCTGACATGAGAAATGGTCTCTGTAATCACTCTGATACCGGACTCCAGCTGGGTTTTACTGAAGATCATTGGCGACTCCGTCTCGTGAGGGGTTTCGTCCCTTCGCCCCGAGGCTTAATCGCTTCGCCTAAACCCAGATCTACGGCGGCCAGACTTATTCGTCTTTGTTTATCTATGTCTATGACCTCTACGAGGAGCTTATCTCCAACCTTCACAACGTCCTCTACTGTGGGCACCCGCCTCTTAGCAAGCCTGGAAATGTGAACGAGACCTTCTCTGCCGGGGAGGATTTCCACAAAAGCTCCAAAGCTGGTGGTTTTGGTCACTGTCCCCATATACCTCTCGCCAACCTTGGGGTCCTTTGTGATGGATTCAACGATCTCACAGGCTCTCTGAGTACCCACTTTATCCCTCGAGGCGATAAACACCGTTCCATCATCCTCGATGTCGATGGTCACGCCGGTCTCCTCAATGATGCTGCGGATCATCCTCCCTCCGGGACCAATGACCCCGCCAATTTTTTCGGGACTTATCTTCAGAACGACTATTCTAGGCGCGAATTCGGAGAGTTCTTCCCGGGGTTTGGCGATTGCCTCATTCATCTTACCCAAAATGTACAGTCGTGCTTCTTTTGCTCTTTCAAGTGCCTCTTTGAGCACATCCACTCCAATGCCGGCAATCTTCATGTCCATTTGAAGAGCAGTGATTCCTTTGGCTGTCCCAGCCACCTTGAAATCCATATCCCCCAAAGCATCCTCCACCCCCAAGATATCCGTTAGAATCACCGATCTATTCCCCTCTTTGACCAAGCCCATGGCAATGCCGGCGACGTGCTCCCGTATGGGAACACCGCCATCCATCAACGCTAGGCTACCAGCGCATACGCTGGCCATAGAAGTAGAACCATTCGACTCGAGGACCTCGGTCACTAATCTAATGGTGTAAGGGAAATCCTCCTGTGGTGGAATGAGAGGAAGGAGAGCCCGCTCGGCTAGAGCGCCGTGGCCAATCTCTCGCCTTCTGGGGCCTCGCATTACTCCAACATCTCCCGTACAGAAAGGAGGAAAGTTGTAGTGGTGCAGGAAACGTTTTGTCTCCTGCACGCCCAGATCGTCTATCCTCTGTTCCTCGCCAGCGGTCCCCAGGGTAAGGATGGAGAGTACTTCGGTTTGTCCCCGCACAAAGAGACCGGAGCCGTGGGGTCGGGGAAGGATGCCCACCTCACAAGAGATGGTTCTAATCTCGTCCGGTCTTCTGCCATCAATTCTGACTTCATCCTCCAAGATTATCCTTCGGACTTCCTCCTTTTTGATCTCATCGAGAACGGAGGCGATGTAGTGTTCTTTTCCCTCAAGCATGGCGGTGAGTCGCTCCGTCGCTTCGTCCTCTATCAGGGCGATAGCCTCCTCCTGAGCTAGCTTATCGGGGCTTCTAAGTGCATCTCTCAGTTTGTCGGTGGCATATTCCCTCACTCTTTGCTCAACCACAGCATCGGCGGCGGGAGGCACAACCTCTCTTTTGGATACACCGACTTCGTTTCTGAACTCCTCTTGAAAGTCGATCAGCTTGTTTATGGACTTTTGTGCCTCCTCTAGGGCCTGCAGGACATCCCCTTCACCCACTTCTTTTGCCCCTGCTTCGACCATGAGGATGGCTCCCCTGGTACCAGCCACTACAATATCCATTTCGCTGTGATCGAGCTCCTGGAAAGTGGGGTTAACAATCCATCTCTCTCCTATCCGTCCGATCCTGACCGCTCCCAATGGTCCCTGAAAGGGGATATCGGAAATGGTCAGTGCGGCTGAAGCCCCCAACAGTGCGAAAACATCGGGGGGATTAACCTGATCGACAGAGAGAATGGTGGCAATGATCTGAACCTCGTGTCTGAAATCAGAAGGGAAAGAAGGTCGGAGAGGCCGATCTATCAATCGGGCGTTGAGGATAGCATTCTCGAGGGGGCGACCTTCACGCCTGAAGAAACTACCGGGTATTCTACCCACCGCATACATCTTTGCCTCGACATCCACGGTGAGAGGAAGAAAACCAACGTCCTCTAAGGGTTTTTCCGAAGCTACGGCGGTAACGAGAACGACCGTGTCTTCACATCTTACAGTAACCGCTCCATTGGCTTGTCGGGCAAGCTTTCCTGTTTCGAGGGAGATGGTTTTACCTCCCAATTCGATCTCTCTTTTTATCACTCGCAAACTCTCTTGCCTCCTTGAAATTTAAAAGTGGACTTCATTCATAAAAATTAAGGGCGTATCCGCCCTCCTAGTCACGCAATTTCAATTTTTCGATCACGTTTCGGTACCGCTCGATATCGAGCTCTTTAAGGTAATTTAGTAACCTTCTTCTCTGCCCCACCATCTTCAAAAGACCGCGGCGGGAGTGATGGTCCTTTTTATGTTTTTTGAGATGATCGGTGAGTCCCTTGATGCGCGTGGTCAAGATAGCGATCTGTACTTCTGGGGAACCAGTATCGGTCTCGTGTTGTTGAAACTGCTTAATTAGGTTGGACTTCTCTTCCTTTGGCAGAGCCAAACTTCATTCACCTCCTCTATTTGAAACCCATTTACCGAGGAAGCGTTGGTGAGTCACCATCCCAGTAAATGGTAGAGGGGAAAATATCTCCTCTATTTTCTGAGAGAAATTTTAGCACACTTTAGAGGGTGAGTAAACAAATGGCTTGTGTTGACTACCCTTTAAGCCTTCCCATGATCCGCTTGGTGGTTTGGATATCCTTTTTTATCTGATCGGCCAGGGACCTTTCGTCTTTAAAGGCTTTGACGTCTCGAATCTTATGATATATTTCCAGCTCCACCCGTTTCTCGTAAAGCTCTCCATCAAAATCCAGTATGTGCGCTTCTATTCTGGGCTTCTTGATTCCTAGGGTGGGACTGGTTCCAATGTGAATCGCACAGATCTTGCGATCACCGTTTAAATGGATAAGACCAGCATATACCCCTTCTCTTAGAACCGAGGCTTTGTCATGAGTTTCGATGTTTGTGGTGGAAAAACCGAGTTTAGAATAGGCCAGACCGGTTCCCCTAACCACCCAACCGCTGATCCTGGGATGCCTACCCAAAATCTCCCTGGCGGCTTCTATATCCCCTCGCTGGAGAAGATTTCGGGTGCGAGTGCTGCTGACGGGCATCCCCTCAAGGTAAAGAAGAGGCAGGCAAATGACATCAAAACCATACCTCTTGCCATAATCCCCCAAGAGAGCGGCGCTTCCCTCCGCTCGCCTGCCGAATTTAAAATCTTCACCAACGACCACACAGATCACACGAAGGGCTTTCACCAGGATATTTTCGATGAAATTCATGGGAGCTAGATCGGCAAACTCCTTAGTGAATGGAATGACTAGGAGGAGATCCACGCCCAACTCCCCGATGAGTTCAGCTTTTAAATCCAAGCTGGTCAGAATGGGCGGGTGACTGCCGGGACTGGTTACTTCCAGGGGATGAGGTTCAAAGGTGACAACAATGCTCGGGACTCCTCTCTCTTTTGCCTCTTTGACTACGGTCTTTATGATTTCCTGATGGCCTCTGTGGACACCATCGAAAACACCGACGCTGGCCACGCTCTCTGATGCCGTTAGCTTAAGATTCTCCACTCCGTACACGATCTTCATGGGCTAACCACCCCCACAACGCAAAGCGGTCTTGCAACTATCTCCCCCGGTTTTTGTCTTAAATCCCCCTCGATGGGTCTCGTGGTCTTATCGACAGCCAGGAGTTCGCCGTTAGGATCCCACAGTTGTACAATCTCGCCTTCGCCGAGAGTATACTTCGGTTCCATCATTTCTCCTCGCAAAGGAGCACCATTGAGAATTTTGGAGACGAAGGGCCCCTTAACGACAACCGCTGGGTACGGCAAAACCTTATTCATCGGGATTAACACCTTATTCAGACTTTTTTCCTCAGCAATTTTGCTCAATTCTTCCAGGCCAAGAGCCTCCCTTATCTTAAAATTGCCCGCTCTCGTTCGAGTGAGATTGCTCATGTGGGCACCACAGCTCAAAGCCCTCCCTATATCGGCGCACAGGGTGCGAATATATGTCCCCTTGGAGCAGCCGACTTGGATGCGCACTCTCGGGTAGTCGTCAGTTTTCACTTCCAGTAACTCCAATTTATAGATACTCACCAACCGTGGTCGCCGCTCAACCTCGATGCCTTTGCGGGCAAGTTTGTAAAGAGGTTTCCCTTTATGCTTAATTGCCGAGGTCATGGGTGGGGTCTGCCAAATTGCTCCCTTGAAATTTCTCAAAGCATCGATGACTTCCTTCTTTTTTACCAAGCAAGGATTCCGTGAGAGAATCTTCCCAGTACCATCTTGAGTATCCGTCTCAATTCCCAAAGTCATCTCGGCAGAGTACTCCTTGGAATCGGATTGGAGAAATTGAGCTAAGCGGGTTGCTTTTCCGACGCAAACAACCAGCACACCTGTGGCGAGCGGATCAAGCGTCCCAGCATGCCCAATCCTTCGGTTACCTGTCAGTCTCCGAACCCTTTGAACAACATCGTGAGAGGTCATTCCCTTTGGTTTATTTATGATTAGAATGCCGTTCATTGCTTTCGAGGAGCTTTAGTAGGACATCGATGGTTTTCTCCAAACTGTAGGACGAGGAGAAACCAGCAGCGCTGGGGTGCCCCCCGCCCTTGAACTTCTCTGCCAACTTGCTCACATCAATTCTCCCCTTAGAACGGAGGCTACCCTTGATCGTCCCATTGGCCATCTCTTTTAAGATTACAGCTACTTCAGCTTCCTTCACTGCCCTCAAGAGATCGACAAAGTTTTCGGTTTCCTCTATTTCTGCCCCACCAACGGCGGGGAGATCCCTCTGAGAAACAAAGGAATAAACAATTCCTTTCGCTGGTAGGAATTTGGCTCTATCGAGGACCCTTCCCAAAAGCTTTAGACAGGGAAAGGATAAATTTTCGTAGACGTTCTGGAAGATGTGGGTGGGGGAAACACCATACGCCAGCATCTCTTGAGCTACCTGGAATGTCCTTTGATTTGTGTTCGAATACTGGAAGCGTCCTGTATCCGTGACTATTCCTGTGTAAAGGCAGGTAGCAATGTCTCGATCGAGTTTTTGGCCAAGCCTTTGGCTGATTGCAAAGATGATCTCGGCCGTAGCCGAATAGCTCTCATCCACCATATTAAGATGACCGAATCTGGTATTATCGTGGTGGTGGTCGAGATTTATCAGTAGGCGGGCTTTTTGGGCAGGAGTTCGCATCTTCCCCAATCTCTTCAAGTTAGCGCAATCGATAGCGATAAAACAGGTGGGTCGGGAGGGGCACTCTGAAGGATTCCGTAAGAGTTCTCTGCCTGGGAGAAAGGAGTATTGAGGAGGTAGCTTGCCATTAGTGGGATGGCCCGCGAAAATCCACTTGTTCATCTTTCTGAGCAAAAGCCCCAATCCCAGAAGCGAGCCGATAGCATCTCCATCGGGATTTACGTGCGTGGCGAGTGTAAACTCTTCCTCCTTGCTGATCAGATCAACCAGTGACGAGAGATCATCAACTCTCTTCATTATCTTCCTCCAAAGCATCAACGGATGTGGCGAAATGAAGGTGTTTTATCAACTCCGAGATGCGCACTCCTTCTTCTATGGACTTATCGATCTCAAAGAAGAGTTCGGGAAGAAACTTAAGTCTAACTCTTTTGCCCAATTCACTCCTGATATGGCCCCTTGCATTCTTTAGGCCCTTTAAGGATCTCTTGTGTTCTTCCTGACCACCCAAAACGCTGAGGAAAACTGTGGCGCGTTTGAGATCCGGCGAGATCTCCACCGCGGTTATGGTGACAAACCCTATTCGGGGATCCTTGAGATCTTTTTTGATGATGTCGCTTATTTCTTTCTTAAAAACTTCCCCCAAACGAGAAGTGCGAGAGCGTTCCATTTCTTCCCTCTTTTATTGAGATACAACAGAAATTCAACCTTATTCTTCGAGCACAAGAGTGGTAACGTGATTATTGAGGATATTTGCTTTGTTGAGTTGCTCCACAAAGCGTTCCACCTTGGAGAGAAGCTTTTTCGCCTGATAGTTGGTTTGGACAATGCAAGCGATGCCTAACGAGGCCCTCTGCCGGAGGTCATGATGGTCTATTTCCGCCGCGGAGACACCAAATTTATTCTTAACTCGATCGAGAATGCTTTTAACAACCTGCCTCTTCTCCTTGAGCGAACCGCACTCTGGGAGGAGTAGTTCTAGTTTGGATACTCCTATCACCATTTCTTCTCACCCACTGAACAGCAGGCCTATTCGCGTGATTTCTCCACCAAGGCAAAGGTCTCGATTATATCCCCCACCTTAATGTCTTGGAAATTCTCCAAGCTGATACCGCATTCAAAACCGGATTTTACCGTGGGGACATCCTCTTTGAACCGGCGGAGGGAGGCGATGGATCCCTCGTAGATGACTACCCCATCCCTAATCATTCGAGCCTTAGAGCCTCGCTCAATTTCCCCCTCGAGAACAAAACCCCCGGCCACCGTTCCCACCTTAGGAATCTTGAAAGTAGCCCGGACCTCCACCCGTCCCAACTCCACTTCTTCAAACTTAGGTTTCAGCAAACCAGCCTTGGCAGTCTCGATATCCTCAGTAACCTGGTAGATTACACGGTAAGTCCTTAAGTCTATCTGCTCCTTTGCGGCTAGCTCTTTGGCCTTGGGCCCCGGTCGTACATTAAATCCAATGATGATAGCATTGGAGGCCGCGGCGAGCATGACATCGGTCTCAGAGATAGCACCAACTCCCTTATGGATCACATTCAGCCCTACCTCGTCCTGCCCGATCTTTTCCAGAGCTTCCTTGAGGGCTTCGATCGAACCCTGGGTATCTCCCTTAATTACCAAATTTAATTCCCTGGCTTCCCCCTCTTTTATTTTTTCAAAGAGATTATCAAGGGTCACAGCCTTTCTTTTCCTCATTTCGATTACCCGTCGCTTCAGCGCCCTCTCCTCGGCTATCTCTCGAGCAGTTTTTTCGTCCGCAACTACCTTCACCTCGTCTCCAGCTTGAGGGACGGAAGAAAGTCCCAATACCTCTACGGGCATAGCCGGAGTGGCTTCGGTGACCTGATTTCCCTTGTCATCCACCATTGCTCTAACCTTACCATGAGCCAGTCCAGCTACGATGGCGTCGCCCACCCTCAAGATTCCCCGGTGAATGAGCACGGTAGCAACGGGCCCCCGCCCCTTATCCAACTTGGCTTCGATGGCCACACCGCTCGCTGGGCCTCCGTAGTTGGTTTTCAGTTCCCGCATATCCGCTACCAAAAGGATCATCTCTAGAAGTTCCTCGATGTTTATTTTTTGCTTGGCAGAAACCTCAACGAAAACAGTGTGCCCACCCCACTCCTCCGGAGCGAGGTTATGCTCAGTGAGCTGCTTTTTCACCTTTTCGGGATTTGCCTCTGGCTTGTCTATCTTGTTTATTGCTACCAGTATGGGAACGTTTGCCGCCCTGGCATGATCGATGGCCTCTATGGTTTGGGGCATCACCCCATCGTCGGCGGCTACAACCAGAACAGCGATGTCGGTGACCTTAGCCCCTCGGGCTCTCATGGCGGTGAAGGCCTCGTGACCCGGTGTATCGATGAAGGTAATCTTTCTCCCATCATGAAGAACCTGATAAGCACCGATATGCTGGGTAATTCCACCAAATTCTTGCGAAATCACATCGGTTTTCCGAACGACATCGAGTAGGGATGTTTTGCCATGGTCGACATGGCCCATGACGGTGACAACGGGGGAACGGGGTCTTGTATCGGTTGGGGCCTCCACATATTCTTCCCCCACCTCCTCGGGGGAGATAATATGGGCCTCGTAGCCGAACTCGTCGGCCAGAACATTGATGGCCTCATGGCTCAAGGGCTGGTTTATGGTAACCATCTCCCCCAGGCGCATGAGTATCTTGATGAGATCGGTTGGGTTCTTGCCCACCATCGTTGCGAACTCTTTAACAGTTGTTCCCTCGGGCACCCTCAGTTCTTTGGAGGTTTTCTTCTTCGACTCTGGGGGCTCCTTTACCTTGGATTTTTCGGAAACCTCGGTGGATTTTTCCTTCACAGCGGACTTGCTCTTGCCCTCACGAAACCGTTCCACCACACTCTCTTCCAGGATGGCGAAGTGGTTCTTCACCCGTATCCCCATCGCATCGAGCTTCTTAATGAGCTCGGCACTGGATAGGCTCATTTCTTTGGCTAGCTCATGGACTCTTACCTTGCTCACAAAGCATCACCTAGCATCCGCCTTGGGTGAGAAGTGCTCAGAAAGGGCGACCGCCAACTTCTCAACCTCTTTCTCACTTTCAGGAACTTCAAGGGCAACCGAAAACCTCTTTTTCTTAACCGCCAGGTCAAGACAGCCCTTTTTGGGACACATATAAGCGCCCCGCCCACTCGCTTTGCCCGTGGGATCGAAATTGATCTCTCGATTGGGAGTGCGAACGATTCTGAGTAACTCCTTCTTTGGTTTCACCTCTCCGCAACCAATGCAAGTCCTGAGTGGTACTTTCTTCTTAGTCACCTACGTTATCTCCTTTTTGCTCCAACTTCTTGTGAACTCCACAGTAGGCGCTGCCAGGCTTGGCTCTGTTCTTGCACTGTTTCCCGGAAGAGGTTATCGCCTGGCATGTTTCCTCCGCCAGAGCCTTTTCCAACAAAACTTTGGCTCTCTCCTTGGCTTGAGACTCGCTCTCGATATCGATTCGCCAACCGGTAAGCTTTGCTGCCAGCCTAGCGTTCTGTCCCTCCTTTCCAATGGCCAAAGAGAGCTGGTCGTCGGGAACAATTACTTTGGCTGTGTGTTCCCCTTCATCGATTTTGACCTCCTTGACCTTGGCAGGACTTAAGGCGTTGGCAACGAAGGTAGCAGGATCTTCATTCCACTCCATGATGTCTATCTTCTCACCACGCAACTCGTTTACGATCATGCGCACCCTGGAGCCACGGGGGCCCACGCAGGCACCTACCGGATCGATGTTTGGATCTCGCGAGGCCACAGCAACTTTCGATCGATGACCTGGCTCTCGAGCCACGGTTTTTATCTCCACAAACCCATCGAAGATCTCGGGGACCTCCAACTCAAAAAGCCTCTTAAGGAGACCCGGGTGAGTTCTGGAGACAATGATCTGCGGCTCTTTGGTGGTGCGCCGAACCTCCACAATGTAGGTCTTGAGGCGAGTCCCGTGGTCGTATCTCTCCATGGGAACCTGCTCGGTTGGAGGAAGCAGGGCCTCTACCCTACCCAAATTGACCAAGGTATATCGCTGGTCGCTCTGCTCGATGATGCCCGTCACGATATCACCCTCACGACCGACATATTCTTCGTACATCAACTCGCGTTCCGCTTCGCGGATTCTCTGGAGGATGACCTGCTTGGCGGTTTGTGCAGCGACACGACCAAAGTTGTCTGGGGTTACTTCGACCTCGACTACTTCCTCTTTACCATCGCGCTCGACCGTTTCTTCGGAAAAGACTTTTATCTCCCCCGTCTCTTTATTGATTTCCACCCTGACATTTGGCCCCGCTCCATAATCCCGCCTGTAAGCAGAGGCGAGAGCACTTTTTAAAGCCTCGAGAATGGTATCTGGATCGATCCTTTTTTCCCTTTCAATTTGCCTCAAAGCCTCGATGAGCTCCGAATTCATTACCAGGCTCCTTTCAAAATACCAGGCCTACAACTAAGTGTGCCTTGGAAACAAGACCGTAGGATATCTCCACCAACTCGCCATCACATTGAATAGCAAAGGATTCGTCCCCCGCCGATTTTAGTACTCCCTTGAACTGCCTCCTGTTATTTAGAGGCTTGATAGTCCGTACAAAGATATTGGAACCGGTGAACCGCCGAAAATCCTTTGGTTTCCTCAATGGGCGTTCAATTCCCGGTGAAGAAATCTCCAGGCTGTAAGGGGTTGCGATCAGGTCTGCCCTATCCAGAGCTTGACCAATCACCTCACTGGCGCGGCTGCAGGTATCCAGGTTCACTCCACTCTCCCTGTCAATGAAAATGCGCAAGACCAGGCCAACCGGCTCCTTTTTTAGTTCTACATCAACCAGCTCAAATTCTTGCTCTTCCAAAATGGGAGAGATCAGTTGTTCAACTTTCGAGACTATCTCTGCCCTATCCATTTCCCCAACCTAATGAAAAGAGTGGGTTGTTACCCACTCCAATAATTGCGACTTAAGGATAGCATATTCAAGTAAATGGCGCAAGAAAGACCTCGTTATCTCCTCCGTGGGAGGAGGTGTTTAATTATGTCGGCGTACATCCCCAACCGCGCCATCAAACCGCGAAAAAATCCCTGTTTCTCCTCCTTCATGATGTGAGTGGCATCATTGAGAGCAACTTCTTTCACTTTGGCTCCACTATCCTTGGCGTGCTTGGTAAAAATTAGCTCGACAGCAAAACCCGTCGTGGAAATATCCGGCACATCCTTCAGGAAAGCCCTCTTAAGAGCCCTTTGTCCTGATATAAAGGGGACGAGGCTTTGTGAGAGATCCGTGCGAAATCTTCCCCCTGAGAATTTACCCACGGTCATCATCAGCTCCTCGTCCGAGAGGAGAGGATCGATCAAATCCTGAATGTGTTGAGGAGTCAAGCCGACTAAATCCGCATCCAGGAAGACCAAAACATCGGCGTCTGTGGCCTCTATTCCACTCTTCAGAGCCGCTCCCTTGCCTCCATTCGACTCACGGCTAACTAGCTTGATCCCCAAATATCTTTTAATTATTTCAGCCGTCCCATCAGTGGAACCATCGTCGACCACAATGATCTCGTCAACAAGGGGAGTTTTGGTCACCACATCCAGGACTGCGTTGATTCCCTCTTCCTCATTGTAGGCGGGTATGATGATCGCTATCTTGCGATCTTTATCTCCTTCCATCTGTACCACCTTGGGGAAATGCAAGCTAATAGGCTCTGGAGAAATAGACCGCCCATCCTCTTTTCCCACACACAACGCACTTTCCAGCCTGCCGCTTTCCTAGAGGAATGCACCGAATGGTGGCCATGGTCTTCTCCTTAACCTTCTCTTCGCAATCGGGAGAGCCGCACCAGGAGGCGAGAATGAATCCCCGATGCTCACTGAGGATGGCCTCCATCTCATCTATTCTTGAAGCTGGCCGAGTATTGTCGTTGCGAAACTTCTTTGCCCGCTTGAAGAGATCGGCCTGGATCTCATCGAGGAGCACACCCACTCGCCGGGCCACCTTTTCTTCGGAAACAAACTCCTTCTCCCTTGTGTCCCGCCGGACCAATACGACCTGTTTTTTCGCGACATCCTTCGGACCGATCTCCAAGCGAAGAGGAACCCCCTTCAACTCCCACTCGTTGAATTTCCAACCTGGGGTGTACTCGCTGCGCCAATCCACCTCAACTTCGTAGGCGGCCTTCAGCAGCCTCTCAACTTCCTCAACCCGAGAAGCAACGATCTCTTTTTCCTCTTCCCTTCCCCAGATGGGGATGATAATGACCTGGACGGGTGCGATTTTGGGCGGAAGGACGAGACCACTATCATCGCCGTGGGTCATTATGATGGCTCCGATTAGCCTCGTAGACACCCCCCAACTGGTTTGCCAGACATATTTGCGCTTCTCATCCATATCTTGGAAGGTAATATTGAAAACCTTGGCAAAATGTTGACCCAAGTTGTGAGAGGTACCCGTCTGAAGGGCTTTACCATCAGCCATAAGGGCCTCCAGGGAATAAGTTCTCAATGCTCCCGCGAACTTTTCTCGCTCCGTTTTCTCCCCCGTCAAAACAGGAATGGCCAGGTCATTCTCGATAAAATCTTTATAGACACCGAGCATCTTGAGAGCCTCTTCTTCCGCTTCTTTCTCGGTGCAGTGAGCGGTGTGTCCCTCCTGCCACAGAAACTCTGTCGTTCGCAAGAAGAGCCTAGTTACCCTCTCCCAACGAACGATATTGGCCCACTGGTTGATCAGGATGGGTAGATCACGCCAAGAATCGATCCATTTGGCGTACATGCTACAAATGATTGCCTCAGAGGTGGGCCGGATGGCTAACCTCTCCTCGAGCTTCTCGCTGCCGGCCTCTGTCACCCAGGCGACCTCGGGAGAAAATCCCTCGATATGCTCGGCTTCCCTGGCAAGCAAGCCTTCGGGAACGAACAGGGGAAAGTAGGCATTCTGATGACCGGTGGCCTTGATTCTGGCGTTGAGCAGAGACTGTATTTTCTCCCAAAGAGCATAACCATAGGGCCGGATGACCATACACCCCTTTATGGGAGAATAATCAGCCAGTTGGGCTTTGACGACGACATCGGTGTACCAGCGAGAAAAATCCTTGCTCTTATCAACGATCGCTTCGACGAACTCAGTTTTCTTCTCCACGGGTAAGGATCTCCTCTTCATATTTCTTTATCTCTTTCATTAGTGCATCGATCAGGTTCCTCTCGGGCACCTTTCGAATTACCTCTCCCCTGGCAAAGAGGAGACCCGCCCCTTTGCCAGCAGCAATTCCCACATCCGCCTCCCTAGCCTCACCGGGGCCATTAACCACGCAACCCATGACCGCAATTTTGATGGGTGCCCTGCAATGAGAGATTCTCCTCTCAACCTCCTCAGCAAGGGGAATCAGATCTATCTCGCACCTGCCACAGGTGGGGCAGGAGATGAGCTCCGGTCCCCTCCTCAAACCCAGCGTCTTGAGGATCTCGAGACCCACTTTAATCTCCTTCACGGGATCGGCCGTGAGGGAAACTCTGATGGTATCTCCGATGCCCTCATTGAGCAGCACACCGAGACCGATGGCCGATTTAACCGCTCCCACAAAGAGAGTTCCGGCCTCAGTTATACCTAAATGTAATGGATAATCCACTTTTGTGGCAAGCATTTTGTAGGCATCGATGGTCACCGGAACGGAGGAGGCTTTCACTGAGACCACAATGTCGCAAAAATTTAGATCCTCGCAGAATTTAATGTACTCCAGAGCACTATCTACCAGAGCCTTAGCCTGTCCCTCCCTCGCCTCAGCGTACTTTTTGTGAAGAGAGCCAGCATTTACACCAATTCGGATGGGGATTCTCTTCTCTCTCGCTTTCTCGACGATCATCCCTACACGGTTCTGATCTCCAATGTTACCCGGATTTATCCGTATCTTATCCACTCCAGCTTCCATGGCCGCCAGAGCTAACCGGTAGTCGAAATGAATATCGGCGATCAGGGGGATATCTACTTCTTTTTTAGTATCTCTCAAGGCCGCCACAGCCTTCATGTCGGGCACGGCCACGCGCACAAGCTCACAGCCAACTGCCTCCAACTCCTTAATCTGAGCAACGGTAGATTGAACATCCTCGGTTTTTGTGGTGGTCATGGACTGGACGGATATGGGGGCACCACCGCCAATCTTGACTTCTCCGACCTTTACCTGGCGCGAGAGACGCCGCAATGAGCTCATCTATATTCCTCCAAAACTCGCAATCAATCTTTGGATATCAGCCAAAACCAGATAAATCATGAGAAAGAGTAGAAAAAGCATTCCAGTCCCCTGGATTGCAATGAGCAAGTTTGGTTCGATGGGCCTTCCTCTGATCAATTCTATCCCAGCGATGAGCATCCTACCACCATCTAAGGGGGGCAAGGGAAAGAAGTTAAAGATCCCGAGAAAGATGCTCATCACGGCGAGCATGAGGAGAAAATCAAGGATGCTTCCCCTGGCGACCTCCGCTGCTTCTTGGACAGCTCCGATGGGACTTCTCAAACCACCAATGAACTCGCCAAGCCTCTGGGTGAGAAACTCAAATAAGATCTGACACATCTTGATCGTCCATTGAGCGGTCATGATCGTGGCCTTATAGAAAGCAACAAAGGGGTTTTCCCTCTTCCTTTCCGTGGTGACCTCAATGCCCAGAAAACCATGAGAATCCTTCACCGTTAGGGTGGGGTAAAGAAATGTCAACTTTCCCTTTCTGATCACTCCAACTTTGATTTGTTTATTCGGGTTGGCTCGAATAATCTCCACGGCCTCTCCCCACTCGGATATCCTCTTTCCATCAGCGGAAATTATCTTATCGCTGGGTTTGAAACCAGCCTCGACGGCTGGCGCATTCGACCACACCTTGGCTATGGTCGTCGTGGGAACCATAAAGCCAACTATCAGTACCGCAGTTATCAAGAAAATGGGGAGAATCAGATTCATCAACGGGCCTCCCAGAAAGATGCCCAACTTTCTCCAGACCGATTGAAACTCGAGGAATCTGCCCCTGTCCTGAGGGAGAGACTTTTGGGGATCAAAATGAGCGAATCGACAGTACCCACCGAAGAAAACCAAGGTCACTCCATAGGTGGTTTCGCCACGGGTGAGAGAAAATATCCTTGGACCGGGAAAGCCGAGCATAAATTCATCGACTTTCACCCCCATCAGCTTAGCAACAAGAAAATGCCCAAGTTCGTGAGCGAATATTAAAAGCCCTATACCCAGAACGGCAACGATGACCATCAAAGCTCACTTTCTCTTTTTATTAATTTGGACTATTAACAAGTCGGGTTTGCACTTAAACTTGCAAAGGGAGGGTAAATGCCCCGATGGTCATCGGGGTGTCGCAGTCCCGCCTGGGAAGACTTTTAAGTCGAGTCAAAGCTTGCGGCGAGACGAGAACCGAGTGGCGGCCAGAGTAAAATCTCGTTAAACTGAAACGAGGCCGACCGCGTGTTTTCGGAGTACTTCACCCGACCATAGTGTTAACCTATCTTGTTAATAATACAATTAATTCCCTCGCTTTTTCCCGTGCCCACCTCTCGACCTCCTTGAGCACGCCAAGATCGTCGGCATTCTGTGGGGAATGGGCAGCCAGCGTTCGGCTTATGATTTGCGGTATTGCGATGAAAGAAACTCTCCTCTCTAAAAATGCCGCTATCGCCTCTTCGTTGGCAGCGTTCAAAACCGCTGGATACGTCCTCCCATCCCTGGCTGCTTGGAGCGCAAGTTCGAAGCAGGGGAAATTCACCAAATCAGGTTTCTCGAAGGTAAATTGGCCCAATTCTGAAAAATCCAGGCCGATGAGGGGAGAAGATAGCCTCTCGGGAAACGAGAGGGCATACTGGATGGGTATGCGCATGTCCGTCCATCCCAGGTGTGCCTTTATGGAACCGTCCCTGAACTCCACCATGGAATGGATTATGCTCTGCGGGTGGATAACCACCTCAATTCGATCGTAATCGATTCCAAACAGAAAATGCGCCTCGATAACCTCGAGGCCCTTGTTCATCAAAGTGGCCGAATCGATGGATATCTTCTTTCCCATTTTCCAGCGGGGATGAGCCAATGCCTCCTCCACGGTGACATCTCTCAACTCCTCGAGCCTCTTTCCCCTAAATGGCCCCCCGGAACCGGTGAGGATGATTCGCACCACATCGTCTGGGCCCTCGCCCTGAAGACATTGGAAGATGGCATTGTGTTCACTATCCACAGGGATTACCCTCGCCTTCTTTTTCCGGATGAGGGCACTGACTATTTCGCCACCCACAACCATGGATTCCTTGTTGGCCAGAGCAAGCTCTTTGCCTGCCTCGATCGCGGCGATGGTCGGGTCCAACCCGGCGGAGCCAACAATAGCATTGACTACGAGGTCACTCTCAAAAAGAGAAGCCAACTCTTTTAAGCCCTCTATACCGACGAGCACCCTAATCTTTCCCCCCACCCGCCTCCTTAGCTCTGTGGCCGCCGCCTCGTCCAACACTGCGACGATTTGAGGCCGCAATTCAATTATCTGTTCTTCCAAGAGATCGATGTTTTTACGAGCGGATAGCCCGAAGGCCTTGAAGCGTTTGGGGTGCCTTTTGATGATCTCAACCGTCTGACGTCCAATCGATCCGGTGGACCCCAGTATCGTTACTCTTTTCATGTCCCACCTCAGAGGAGCAACTTCAGGAGGTAATAGGCAACTGGAGCGGTAAAAGTGAGGCTATCGAACCTGTCCAGCACACCGCCGTGTCCGGGGATCAAAGAACCGGTATTTTTAACTCTCATCTCCCGCTTCAGGCGAGATTCAGCCAGATCACCCAGAGGAGAGGCAATTCCGATGGCCAATCCTAATGTTAATCCCCTAAGGAAGGAAAACCAAGGAAAGAAGGCCAGACAGATCAGACCGAGCGAAATTGAGCTCGCCAGTGCTCCCCCAATCGTCCCCTCCCAGGTCTTATTGGGGCTGACTTGAGGGGCAAGCTTTCTCTTGCCGATCTTGACTCCCGCCCCATAGGCGGCTGTATCGCAAATCCAGGTGCCGATGAATACCAGAAGCATGAGAAATGGACCGTGCTCACTAAGCCCCCTGATTAAAATCATATGAGCGAGTAGGAATCCAATGTAGAGGCTACCAAAGATGGTCAAGGTATTATCGGAAATGCTGGTCCTGCCCAAGGTGAATATCTGCCAGACGAGGATGGTAAAAGCCGAAAGAGCCAGAGCAAACATCATCCCTCCCTCTTTCCAAAAAAGAGCACCTACGCACAGGAAAAGACCCCCTAACATTCCCAAAGTGGGGTTTGGTTGCATCCCCCTGAAGCGGAGCAAGGAGTAAAATTCATCCAGACCGAACAGCACGATCGCAAGGATTGCCAGAAAGAAGGGATATCTCCCCAGAAACAGGAGGCCGATTAGCAACAACCCACCAACGATGGCACTAATGATCCTTTGTTTGAGCATGACTTAATCCGCCTCCAATCCGCCAAATCGCCTCTTCCTTTGTTGAAATTCGTAGATCGCCCGGTAAAAATCGGCCTTCTCGAAATCCGGCCATAGCGCAGGGGTCACCCAAAGCTCAGTGTAGGCTATCTGCCAGAGCAGGAAGTTGCTCACCCGGAGTTCACCACTGGTTCTTATGAGCAACTCCGGATCGGGGCTCCCGGATGTATAGAGATAATCTGCCAGGGTCTCAGGTTTAATTGATTCTAAAGCCATCTTTCCATCCTGCACTGCCCGGGCGATCTCCCGGACCGCATCCGCAATCTCCACTCTCCCCCCATAGTTGAGGGCGACGTTTAGAACCATCTCCTTATTGTCGGCCGTAAGTTCTATGGCCTCCTTGAAACATCTCTGCGTGGATTTTGGTAGTTTTTCAAGGTGTCCTATCACATTGATTTTGATTCCCTTCTCATGCAGATCCTGAAGCTCCTTTCTCAAAGTTTCCTCGAAAAGGTTCATTAGTCCCCTGACTTCATCCCGGGGACGCTTCCAATTCTCCACGGAGAAAGCGTAGAGGGTGAGATACTTCACGCCCACATCCGCTGCAGCCCGTATCGTCCTTCTGATGGCTTCAGCGCCAGCCCTGTGGCCAGCCAATCTCGGCAGGCCACGTTTGGCCGCCCAGCGCCCGTTGCCGTCCATGATGATGGCGACATGCTTGGGAACCTTTGCTAAATCAATTCGTTTAAAAAAAAGGTCTTCGCGAGACCTTGAGAGCGGTGTCCGAAGACTCTTGATAAACCTATTTAACACTTAAGAAGACTCCTTTACCCCGCTGATGGCTAGAAACCTGACTGCATTGGGGCATTCAAGCGGGCGTCAGGCGGATAGCAAGCAGGCCTGCCCGCCATCGCTGCGCTCAGGCGCTGGCAGGCGGGCTACACCTCCATTATTTCCTTTTCTTTATTCTCCAGCATTCTATCGATTTCCGCAACGTACTTGTCGGTGAGCTTCTGAATCTGATCCTCCGATCTCCTCAATTCATCCTCGGACAGCTCGTGTTGCTTTTCTAGATCTTCAAGTTCTTCATTTGCTTCACGCCGGATATTCCTGATGGCAACTCTTTCCTCCTCGGTGATCCTCCTCACCACCTTGACCAATTCCTTTCGCCGTTCCTCATTAAGCGGAGGGAAGGGGAGACGAATAACATTCCCGTCATTGGAGGGGGTGAGACCAAGTTCAGACCGTAGGATAGCCTTCTCGATGCTTTGAAGGACCGTCTTATCCCAGGGTTGGATGACCAGTAGTTGGGGTTCGGGAGCTGTTATTGTGGCTAACTGGTTTAAGGGGGTTTTAGTACCATAGTAGTCGACGACTACCCTGTGCAGTAAAGATACTGAAGCTCGACCAGTCCGAATCCCCAAAAATTCATTTCCCGTGGCAGCGACGGTCTTTTTCATCCTTTGCTCTGCCTCGGAGATTATCTTACTTATCATGCCTTCTTCCCCCTTGAACAATGGTGCCAACTCTTTTGCCCTTCACCACTTTTGCGATGTTGCCCGGCTTAGCTAAATTAAAGACGACTATGGGAAGATTATTATCCATGCATAGAGATATCGCTGTGGCATCCATAACCCTCAAGCCCCTATTTAAAACATCGATGTAGGAAAGCTCGGAAAACTTTTTAGCTTTTGGGTTGATCCTAGGATCTGAGTCGTAAACCCCATCCACCTTGGTGGCCTTGAGGATGGCTTCCGCGTTGATCTCCAATGCCCGCAAGGCGGCTGCCGTATCGGTACTAAAATAGGGATTTCCGGTCCCAGCAGCGAAGATAACCACCCTTTCTTTCTCCAGGTGACGGATGGCACGTCGCCGAATATAGGGTTCTGCGACCTCCTGCATGGTGATGGCCGATTGAACTCGAGTAAAGACCCCTTCCTTTTCAAGAGCATCTTGGAGAGCCATGGCATTCATGACCGTTGCAAGCATGCCTATGTAATCAGCGGTAGCTCTATCCATTCCGGCAGCACTGGCGGCGATGCCCCGAAAGATGTTTCCTCCACCCATAACAATGGCGAGCTCGATACCGTCTTCGTGTAGCTCCCTGACTTGCCTGGCGATTGAGCTCATGACATCTGGGTCTATCCCATACCCCATCTTGTTGAGGAGGGCCTCGCCGCTGAGCTTGAGCAAAATCCTCTTATATTTATATTTTCGCTGCCCTGACTTCTCCACCGAATCTCCTAAGTCGTCCCACCCAGTTCAAAATGGACAAATCTTCTGATGACTATATTTTCGCCTATTTTCCCGGCCACCTCTCCGAGATACGTCTCGACTGTCAAATCGGTGTTCTTGATAAAGGGTTGCTCCAAAAGGCAGACGGATTGAAAGAACTTCTCCAACTTCCCCTCAACGATCTTGTCGACGATCTTCTCGGGTTTTCCCTCTTCAAGAGCCTGAGATTTGTAAATCTCGCGTTCCTTGTCTATCACTTCGGAAGGTACTTCATCGCGGGAGATGTAGAGGGGATTGGCCGCAGCAATATGCATGGCAATATCGTGAGCAAATCTCTTGAACTCCTCGTTTCTAGCCACGAAATCGGTTTCGCAGTTGACCTCGACCAAGACGCCGATTCTTCCACCGAAATGGACGTATGAATCTATCACTCCCTCTTCGGCAATTCTCCCGGATCGCCTTTTAAGCTCGGACAGCCCTCTCTTTCTTAATATCTGTGTTGCCGCTTCGAGATCCCCCTTGGCTTCGATGAGTGCCTCCTTGCACTCCATCATGCCCGCCCCGGTGATATTCCTCAACTCCTTAACTTGGGCGGCTGAAACCGTCATGCACAACCTCCTTTATACGGCCTCCACTTCTGCCTCTTCGCCTTCAGCTGTGACTTTTTCTCCCACAATAGTCCGGCTTTCTTTGCCCTCTAGAGCAGCATCGGCGATGATTCTGGTGATCAAGCTCACCGCACGAATTGCATCATCGTTGCCAGGAATAACGTAATCGATCTCGTCGGGATCACAGTTGGTATCAACGATGGCCACGATGGGTATCTCCAGACGTCTAGCTTCTTGAATTGGTATCCTCTCTCTGCGGGGGTCAACCATGTAAACAACACCCGGGAGTCTCTCCATTCCACGGATTCCACCGAGGTTGCGCTCTAACTTGGCGTGCTCTTTTTGGAGTTTGATCACTTCCTTCTTCGGCATAAGCTCAAACAGGCCCCGCTCCTCCATATCCTCCAACTCATTCAGTTTCCCTATTCGTTGGCGGATAGTTTCAAAGTTCGTCAGAGTTCCACCTAACCACCTATAATTCACATAGGGCATCTCACAACGAGCCGCTTCTTCCTCGATTGATTCCTGGGCCTGTTTCTTCGTCCCGACGAAGAGAATCTGCTCACCCCGGCTGACCACTTCCCGCACAAAGGCATAAGCCACCTCAATCTTTTCCAGGGTTTTCTGAAGATCGAGGATGTAGATACCATTTCGCTCTGTGAAGATATAGGGTTTCATTTTGGGATTCCATCGGCGGGTTTGATGGCCAAAGTGAACCCCAGCTTCCAAAAGGTGCTTCATGGAAACGACCGCCATACCAGCACCTCCCTTCTTGGTTTTTCCTCCGCCCACTTCATTCCCCTTCTTCACCTCGCCGCGGCGGGGCACCAAAGAAGGGGTCAGTGGGTGTGTGAATTCAAAACGTTCTTAGTGTAGCATAAGAAAAAAGTCCGGGCAACAATCTAGCCCGAACCAATCAGTGTCTTTAGCTGTTTTAAGCGTGCCCTCAATCTGAATAGCGCCTTGTTGTGGAGCTGGGAAACACGAGATTCCGTGATGCCCAGAATCTCACCGATCTCTCTAAGAGTCAGGCCCTCGTAGTAATAGAGAGCGACGATCGTCCTCTCGCGCTCCGGTAGACGGGTGAGCGCTTCCATCAAGGCCTCCTTCATCTCCGAATGCTCGACGACTAGAGAGGGATCTTTGACGGCGGTATCCTCTATTGTATCGATTAGGCTAATTTGTTCTTCCCCGCCGGTACCTATACTCAATAGCTCTTCAAGAGCTACGACCGAGCTACCGCTCAGTCGAGAAAAAAGATCGTGCAGCTCTTCCAAGGAGATACCCAGGGCCTCGGCTAATTCTTCATCGGTGGGAACCCTTTTGAGCCTATTTTCCAAGGCCAGGTAGACTTTTTCCAATTCTCTGGATTTATGCCGAAGCGAGCGAGGAACCCAGTCCAAGGCCCTCAATTCGTCAATGATTGCTCCCTTGATACGAGAAATCGCATAGGTCTCAAATTTGGTCCCCCTGCTGAAATCGAATTTATCTATGGCATCAATGAGTCCGAATATTCCATAGCTGATCAGATCGGCCATCTCTACATTCGGAGGCAAGCCCGAGGACACCTTGCTGGCTACATACTTTACCAGGGGAGCGTAATGAAGGATGAGTTTATCGCGAGCTTTCTGCGATTTAGTCTTCTTGTACTCCTGCCAAATCTTGCTTATATCAAACTCGTTTGTTCCCACAAACGTTTCCTCCAGGAGCCGAAGATGAACTCACGACTAAGCACGGGGATGTGTCCTATCATAGATTTCCCTAAGCTTCCTCCTACTTAAATGAGTATAAACTTGCGTGGATGATAAATCAACGTGCCCCAATAGCTCCTGTACTGCCCTTAGGTCTGCCCCTCCCTCCAGAAGGTGAGTTGCAAAGGTGTGTCGAAAAGTGTGGGGACTTATCCTTCTGTCCGCCCCCACTTTCTTAATGTATTTTAAAAGCATTCGGCGAACTCCCATTACCGACAGTCGTCCACCTCTACTGTTCAAAAAGAGAGCCTTCTCCTCTCGTCGTTGATGAGCCCTCTTTGCCAGTAACCCTCTGCGCCCCCGAGGTAAATAGATGCGAATTAGTTCAAGAGCCAGCTCGTTGATGGGGCAAATTCTCTCCTTTGCTCCCTTTCCCCACACCTTGATCTCTTGGCGAATGAAATCTACATCCTTCACATCCAACCCCACGAGTTCACTCACTCTCATCCCAGTTCCGTAAAGAACCTCCATGATGGCACGATCTCTCTGCCCCTGGGGAGTTTCGAGATCCGGTGCCGAAATGAGGAAATCAATAATATCAAACTTGATAGTTTTGGGGAGTTTTCTTCTCGATCTAGGCGAAGAGAGGAGAACAGCGGGATTGGTGGCCAGATGGTTTTCTCTCTGCAAATATCTGAAGAAGGATCGAATGGAGGCCAACTTTCGCGCGATACTTGCCCGGCTATAATTCAAAGTTTGCAGATAAGCCAGGTAGCGTCTCAAAAGAAGATGGTCTACGGATTTTAGCTCTCTGCCAGCCTTGTTCAAAAAGGAAAGGAATTGTTCAATGTCGCCACGATAGCCTTCCACCGTATTCGGTGAAACACCTTGCTCGACCGATAAAAAGAGCAAAAACCCTCTCAGTTCACCGCTCGCCGCGGAGGATTGCTCAATCCTGGATCTCACCTCGGCTCCTCCTATCTGACAAGTAGCATAACATCGTTGACACAAAAATAGCACAACATCGTTTACAGCTTAAGCTGATTTTGTAGCACAACATCGTTTACAAGCACTTTGAAAACTAAAGATGGTTACGGTTCTCTTGCGAACATCTTCTCGTTAACCAGACAATCGATCTAAAACTAAGGAGGTCGATTGTTAAATGGCAAAAGACATGGAAGAGGTTCGTATCGAGGCGGTAAGGCGCTACCTTTCTGGAGAAGATGCAACAAGTATCACAAAAGAGCTTGGCGTGACCCGCCAGTGGTTCTACAAGTGGGCGAAACGTTACCGTGAAGGGGGTGGTGATACATGGTTCAAGGAAAAATCAAAAGCTCCCCATCACCTTCCAAGAAAGACCAACCCTGAGATCGAGCATCTTGTTCTGGAGGTGAGAGAACGTCTTGAAAGTATGAAATACTCTCAAATTGGAGCCAGTGCTATTGCCTGGGAGCTTAAAAAACTTGGGGTGAGCCCCATCCCTTATCCTTGGACGATAAACCGCATCCTTTTCCGTCATGGAAAGGTGACAAGACGGGAAAAATACAAGCCCAAAGGTACACCTTATCCTTATTTTCCCGGG
>JASEEZ010000029.1 GCA_030019215.1 Actinomycetota bacterium | reverse complement strand
GCGATGTTATGCTATTTTTAAGTTATCGATGTACTGCTATTTATCAATTAACAAGTGAGGTTTACACTTTTTAGATATTTGGAGGGAGGGGTAATTGCGTAGAAAACCGTGTCGCAGTCCCGCCAGAAAAAATCCTTAAACTAAACATTAGAAAAGTCTGTAGCGGGACGAGACCCGAGCGGCAGCCAGAGTAAACTTTGGGGAAACCTAAAAGTTAAGCCGACCGCGTGCTTTCGGAGCATTTACCCCGACCATTATGTTAACCCATCTTGTCAATAATACAATTTAAGTTTTAAAAACCAGTGTTTATTCTCTAATATCTTCTTATCCATAATAAACTCTACAGGTTTCTTAAAAATAGGACCGCCATAGACAAAAGTGTGGTATTCGCCATTTTCTCCACAGAGGTCAATGTCAACCAGAGCTTTAAGGCCCCTTACAAATTCCTCGTTTATTTGCCTCCCCAACCATTCTTTGCCTAAAAAATCTGCCTGGGTAGCCACCACAATTGCCTTAAAGCTTGCCTGAATAAACTCCTCAAGTAATTCTTTTCTTTTCCTCTTCCATAAAGGCAAAATTGGTTTTATTCCCACCTCCTTACAGACCCTTTCTACCCAATCTCGGTGCTCCTGAAGGTCGATGTCTCCAAACACACCCACTTGGATTCCTTCTTTTTTAAAATCTGAGATGACTCTCTTAAATTCTTCTTCATAAATTTCCCAGGTGGTTCGCCTTTGAATAATGGGAATTCCCATCACTTCTGCTTGAACCTTGAGTAAATTTGAACTCACTCCATGAGAGCGAGATCGTTTACCATCTTCGGAAATCATGTTCAAAAGATAGACCACTTCTACATCTGGGTTTTGCGTTGCCTTGTATAAAGAAAGCGAGCTTTCTTTGCCTCCACTCCAGCAGACAAATGCTTTCACCTCAGTCCTCCGTATCACCGTTATCACCGCGTAGGTGATAATTAATGGTTACTCATTCAAGAATTAAATCTTTTATAGCTGCAAGCTCTCTTTGATAAGAAATTTGATCATCTACGAATTCTCTATATTCATTGGGACTTATCTCTAAGAAATGCTTAAACTCGCATACTTTTTCCTTCATCGGTTCTCCTGTGAGATACTCGTGATAAGAAGAAAACTGCCAAAGTTCAGGCTTATCGACCAAATAAGCGGTGACTGGATTCAAGTGAATATATCGGGTTAAATGAATCAACTGTTCATCTGTTTCCACCAATACCCTTTTAAATCTTCCTGTCCAGAGAGGACCTTTTCTGTGATGCTTCGCATTAAAATAGCGCGTGTAGCTATTGAGCACCCTATTCATATAGATGGATATCCCGCTCTTTTTCAATTGTTGGAGAACCAAATGAATATGTGTGGGCATAAGGCAATAGGCAATGATTCGATTGAGTTTCTCCTGGCCCTGATCCTTGTCGTTAATAAGCTCTTTCTTACCTTTTTGCCGAGCTAAAAAGTAAGAGAACCTCGCAGGGGGATTTTCAACTTGGTAATATTGAAGCAGCTGTTTCATTCTCAAATATTCCTTTTCATTATTAAAAATCACATACCCCGCGATGCTCTTGGTTGTAACGTGATAAACCTCAAGTGTTTCCACTGAAATCTCCCTTAGCTTACCGCACCTACTTATCACCGCGTAGGTGATAATGGTTCTGCCTCCAATTCAGAACATATCCACAAATTTTGCAATGAAGACTGCTTCTTTTTATTCCTGTCCCACAGCCAGGACAACTTCTTTCATCATCTTTGGGTTTTGGAGTCTCTCCGATAACTTTTCTGTATATTTTGTAGTAGTAGAAGTGTTCTTTATTTATGAATCTTACAGAGGAGGAATTCTCTTTAAATTCTTCATCGGGTACCTTATCGGAAATAACCTGGCGAAGCTTATTCATACCTGAGCCGTATTCTAGAGGTCTCTTGCTCTGCCAGATAATATTTTCGGGTAAAACATCCTCAAAGGCTTTACGTAAAATCCACTTTCCCCAGACTTTATCGTTATATCTTCTTATCTTTAAATGAGCAGGTATCTTTAAGGCAAAATCCATGACGTTTCTGTCCATAAAGGGTTGAATTATCTTAATTTCCATAAACTTACCAAAACAGTTAGAACTAAAGCTCATTTCCTTTGAGATCCTCTGAATATAATTCTCTAAATCATCTATATCTTTCATAAACGAATATCCCCCAAACAGCTCATCGCTTCCATCGCCAGTTGCTATTTCGTCTAGACCCAAATTTTTGGCTAACTCTAGGCCGAAGTACAACACCAAGTCATTGGGAATGGCGGGATCAAAGGATCTTAATATTTTTATCACTTTAGGGATGCACTCTATTGCCTCCTCGACATCTACCTTCCTGTGGAAATGTTCTATATCAAGAAACCTGGCTAACGACCTGGAGTAATGAATATCTTCTCCCTCAGATTCCAAGTTCACTGTAATACCTATAACCTTCGGTTTAATAACCGCTAAAATGGATGTATCCAGTCCCCCTGAAAAAAGTAAACTCTTATAAGAGCTTCTTTCCATTGTGTCGGAAAGAACCTTCTTTAGATTTTTAATAATCTCGTTCATATCGCCCAAGAAGTTCAAATTCTCTTCATGCAATCTCTTTAATTTGGACTGTTAACAAGTTTGGTTTACCCCGCCAACAACGGTGAGGACCATGTGTCGAGAAGACCGTGTCGGAGCCCCGCTAATAAAACTCATGAGTTATCAAAGAGCCCCGCGCGGGGCGAGACCCGAGCGGCGGCCAAAAGAGAAACTTTAGTTAAACCACAACGAGGCCGACCGCGTGTCTTCGAGACATTTGAGTCCGAACGATGTGTCAACTCATTTTGTTAATAATCCATTTTATTTCAATCTCCATGGTATACCAGCAACCAAAAGATAAACCTCACCGGCAACTTCGGCGATAACTTGATTCACTTTGCCAAGAATGTCCCTGTAATCCCGGCCCATCCTGTACGCCGGGACTATCCCCATACCCACCTCGTTTGAGACGAAGATGACCCTGCCCCGAAAAGTCTCAAGTGAATCGAGCAATTCCGAGACTTCTTCAAGTATCTCCTCCTCGGAAAATCTGGTCATCTGATTGGAGATATAAAGGGTTAGGCAGTCCACTACCACTGCCTCGGTATCGGAATCGATCCGACGAAAAGCCTCCACCAGATTATGGGGCACCTCCAGCGTTACCCAACTGCCCGGCCTCTGCTTTTTATGATTCTCTATCCTCTCTAGCATCTCCTCATCCAGAGCTTCGGCGGTGGCCAGGTAAGCAACCTTCTTGAAACTTTTAACCATCTTCTCGGCAAAGATGCCCTTTCCAGATCTTGCTCCTCCGAGAATCAAAATCAGGTCGGACATGTGCTCATCCTCTCCACAATTTCAAAAACTCCCCTGCTGTCTGTGGCAATAATTGCCCCCCGCTGATGCAGTTTTTCCAACAACCTTGTAGCCCTTCCCTCCGTATAATCTCTCTCCGACATCGGCGTCTCTTCGACCAGGACCATTCTCTTCCCCATTCCCAAGGCTTTCTCGGCAGCCAAAAGATTCCTAAAATTTCCCGCCCCAATGGGGATATTCGTCAACACCACCAAATCGGCTCCCTCTATGGCTCCCATATTTAACCCAAAGGCCTCATCGGAAATGGGCGAGAAGGGAGCCTCGGCCACAACCTGTATTCCAAGCTTCTCCGCTATCTCCTCATCGGTATCGAGCACGTTCAAAACCCCGGCGGAAACGCGACAACCCATTTCCTTCAAACCATGCATTATCACAGCACCAGTACCGCTTCCACAGATCACGTGAACTCTCATTCCCTCGCTATTGGACGATGCGTATGTTTTGGGAATGGAAGTAATGTAAAGTTTGCCAGTTAGGGGATTGCGATGAACTATGACATCGACCCCAAAAGTTTTACCGATATTTTCAGGGGTTAACACCTCATCAACCGAGCCATCGGCAAAAACTTTGCCATCGTTCAACAATACAAGGCGCTCACAGTACGCCGAAGCGAGATTCAAATCATGAAGAACGGTAAGAACAGTTAAGCCCTCTCCATTTAGCCTCCTTGCAAGCTCCATGATCTCCAGCTGATAGTTGATATCGAGATGAGAAGTTGGCTCGTCCAGAATTAAAATTTCAGGTTCTTGCGCTAGGGCCTGAGCAATTATCACTCTTTGTTTCTCGCCACCGGAAAGCTCAGTTATCCTCTTCTCGGCAAGATAGAGGGAGTTTGTTGCCCGCATTGCCCCCTCGATAGCATCCACATCGGCTTTTGTCCCACTCTGAAACCTTCTTAGATGCGGTGATCTACCCATGGAAACTATCTCATGGACGGTGAAAGCAAACTCCGTGTGAAAATCCTGAGGAACGACGGCTATCCTCCTTGCGACCTCGAGTGCGGACAAATCTCTCAAATTTGTCTTTCCGATAAAAACTCCGCCCCGGCTCGATCTCAATATCCCACAAATGGCCTTAATAAGCGTGGACTTTCCGCATCCGTTGGGACCGATCACGCCGAGAAATTCTCCCCCTCCGACCGAGAGACTAACTCCCTTAATAACTATTTGATCTTCATAATAACCGCAGTGAATGTCTTCCGTTCTCAGCAAACTTTCCATGTTCTTCACCTAAAACATTTTTTTACCTTTTTTCAATAGATAGACAAAAAATGGTGCTCCAAAGAGAGCGGTTATTATTCCCACAGGAATCTCCAGGGGAGGCATAATTGTTCTAGCCAACAGATCTGCGAAAACCACAAAAGATGCACCAAAAAGAGCAGAGCATGGGATCAGTATCTTGTGGTTTGGACCGGTTACCAAGCGAACGATGTGAGGAATGATTAATCCCACAAAACCAACTATCCCACTAACTGCAACAGCCGCAGCGGCCAACAGGGAGGCAGCTGCAATAAGCAGCTTTTTTAGCCTTTCCACCTCGATGCCAAGCTGCTGTGCTCGCTCTTCTCCGAGAAGCAAAACATTTAAGTCCCTCGAATAATAGAAGACTAGCGGCAATCCTATGAGCAAAAACGGAGTCATTATCCTCACATGGTCCCAATTTTTAGCGGAGAACCCACCCATGAGCCAAAAGATGATAAAATGAAGATCCTTGGTCCCAAAAACCATGACGAACGACGTCAGGGCATGCAAGAATGCCCCAATGGCAATACCCGAAAGAAGAAGCGTTGATACGGGAACTCTCGTGCCCACTCGGGCAAGATTATAAACAGCAAACGAGGTGAGAACAGCTCCTATGAAAGCCAGTAGAGGAATGAGGGAAAAACCGAAAAGACCAAACCCCTTAAATACTATCGCGGCAAGCGTTGCCCCCAGGGCAGCGCCAGACGAAACTCCTATAATATACGGATCGGCCATGGGGTTTTTGAATATTCCCTGGAAAACGACACCCGATGTTGCAAGAGCGATCCCTACGAGCGCAGCCAAAACTACTCGGGGAAACCTCACCTTAAAAAGGATGACTTCATATGTTTCTGGGAAATGGTCTCCAAATGATGGATTCGAATTAAAGATCTTGCTCAAAATAATTCTTAGCGTTGTGGCAGGAGGAATAGAAACCGCCCCCCGAGAGGCCGCAAGCACGATGGCGCCACCCAAGAGAATCAAAAGAAAAGCCATATATCCGATCTCTTTTCTTCTAGTTCGCATTCCAGACATCGGCGCTCATCCCAATCCAACTTAAATTATTTCAACGACTTCGCAAAGGCACTCTTCATCACCTTTGAGTGAGGTAACGCTATTCAGATAGTTCTCCGCTATTTTCATTATATATTCAACTTCTGCTGCTCTTGGACGTCGCCAAGGCGCACCCGGAACGGGAACGTAAGCATCTATCCGATACGGAATATCTGGATCAACACCGGAAACAAACTCGGCAATTCGGTTTATTTCCTTCGAATCTATATAGCCGGGGATAAAGATGCTTTCCGCTCTCAGCTTAACACCGGACTTGTAGTACTTTCTAAAGTTCCGCAAAACTCCTCGATTTGATTGACCGGTAAATTCTCTATGTAACTCCTCATCCATAGCCTTGATGCTTACCTGGACTTCATCAAGCCAAGCAGTTTCAGGGAAAATGTACCCGTTCGTAAGAAGCACGTGATATGTTGAAAACTTTTTCTTCAATGTTTCACAGAGACCTGAAAAAGACTCGTCAAGGGTTGGCTCCCCTCCCAAAAAGAAGATTTTCTTCGGGGATAAGCCTTCAATAATTTTGAGAACCTCAGAGATATTCAAAAATTCTCTGGGAGTTTCTCTTTCTAAATCAACTTGAGACAAGTGAATGTCTTTGGTTTCCTTGCGTCTAATGCAGGCCTTGCACTTGAAATTGCATCCCCAAAAATAGAAGCAAGCTGTTCTTAGGGATGGGGAATGGGTTGTGTGGTAGATATTCATCAGCATCACCAACATCAGGCTCCCCGCCGTTGGCGGGGAGCCTGATCTCTTTATTGAAAGAGTTCTGAGTGAAGAATCTTCGCTACTTCTACGAGACCATCGACAACTCTTGGCCCCGCTCTTACCACCTTATCTTCATCGATTATATATACCTTACCCTCTTTTACCGCGGATATATCCTCCCACCCTTTTCTCTCTTTTACCTTACCGGGATCGCCCATGCTTCCCTTAGAGGCGATGATAACTTGCGGATTCTTCCCTATCAGAACCTCCAAACTGAGTTTCGGATATTCCTCCTGGGCGTCAGCGGCGATATTCTTTCCACCGGCCACTTGAATAATCTCGTACATTAGAGCACCTGGACCGACGGTCATTATGGGATCATTCCAAACCTCATAGTAGACCAGGGGCTTTTGTTCATCCGAAAGACCTGCGACTTTTTCCTCGACCTCGTTCATCTTTCTTCTCATCTCAGAAACTACTTCTTGTGCAGCTTCTTCTTCGCCGGTTAACTTGCCAATCTTTTCTATCCCATCAATAACACCACCAATACCCTTGGAATCGAGAACAAAAACGGTAAGACCAACGTTCTCAAGCTGGCCGAGGATCTTTTGGTGCATTCCGGTAGCCAGAATCAAATCCGGTTTTACCTCCACTATTTTTTCGATGTTTGGATCACTGAACCCACCGATCTTTTCCTTAGATTTTGCTTCTTCGGGATAATCACAAAAATCAGTTACACCCACAATGCTGTCATCTAGACCAAGAGCGAAGAGTATCTCGGTGTTGCTGGGAGCAAGGGAGACTATCCTTTCAGGCTTCTTATCGATGGTCACCTTCCGTCCCAGATCATCCGCCAGCTCGATGGGAAAAGCCGCTTTCTCGACCTTCTCCGCCTCCCCCTCTAGCGCAACCTCAGCCTTCTTCTTGGCACAACCGAAAGCCCCAATGCAAAGCGAAACGACCAGCAACAAAACCAACAGAACTTTGATTCCCGCAAATATTCGTCTCATTTTGGACATACGACTCCTCCTCGGCTAAATTCGACTTCAAAAACAAAAATCCTCAGCCTTCCGCTGAGGATTGTCAAGTCTTTCGCATTTTCTCTCACCTCGCTCCACGAAGGCATTTACTCAGCTCCAGGTCGGTCTCCTGACTCCCCCGACTCTTCAACTCGCCTTCCCATCTCACCATCAGCAGGACAGTGGCTTTCCCCACCGCGAAGTGGGTTGTTAAAGAGAGCCTCTCTCCCTTTTAGGGAGAGTCGGGGTTACAGTGGCGGGCCCGTGGCCGATTCTCACGGCCTTCCCATCCACCCAGAGCTCTATTAAATTAACTGAATCTTATCGCAACCCAAAAGGCGAGTCAACAAACAAGCAGACAATTTGCGTGGTCGATAAGATCGCTTTCAATGAATGTTGGGCGTGGTTTCGGCGATATGTTCTTCTCTTTCGCCATCAATCGTTTGAATTCCCAGTCGTTGTTCGGCTGCTCGTAAAATAGCTTCCAGCATTTCAGCGTACGACATCCCCGCAATTTTTGCCATCTTTGCAAGGTGTCCATCCCAACACCATCCCGGATTTGGGTTCACCTCAAGTAGCTTTGGACTGCCTTCTGAATCAAGCCTCCAATCAAATCGGCAGTAGTCCCTGCACTCCAGCCTCTCAAACAACTTTAAACAGCACTCCACAATAAATTTCTCCGTCTCCTCCGGCAGCTGGGCAGGAATGGATTGAATCTTCCAATATGGTGATTCCGAAAGCCACTTAGCCTCGTATCCACAGATCCTGGGAAGCTGCGGCGGAAGTGTCGAGTAATCTTCTTTGATGATAGGTAAGACCGTGTAAGATTCAGGAGGATTTCCTATTATTCCCACACTTAAGTCTTTTCCCGTGAGGAACTCCTCAATAAGAAGGGGCTTCTCGTAGCCAAATTTCTCCCTGATTTCCGAAATGGCATTGACAAGCTCCTCGATACTGCTTGCGACGCTACTCTGGGTTATTCCAAAACTGGAATCACCAAAGTTGGGTTTTACGATGACAGGGAATCCGAAAGGAAGTTCAAAGGTGGTATCCTCCGGCTTAATGAAGAAAGCTTCAGGCACGGGGATCTCCATCTCTTTCGCAATCCCGCGCACAAGCGATTTGTCATAACAGTAAGCAAGGCACTGCGGTCCGGAACCCGTATATGGAATACCGACCATTTCCAGCAAGGAGGGCACATGAAGCTCTTTTTTGGCGTCGTTGTCATAGCCCTCGTCGCATAGATTAAAGACGAGATCTATCTTCGCCCTTAGTCTTACCAAGTCATGAAACAAGGTATCGTGATCATTGAGATACGTAACCCGATAGCCCTTCAGTTTCCTTGATGCACTTTTCAGTTGATCGATCGTATATAGATCATCGTCGTCAAAGACGCACAATGGTTTCAAGGGGTCTGGTTTCGTTGGATCACCCAATATTACAACTATGTTCTTTATTTCTTCCCTTTTGCCCTTGAGAGGCGTCCATCCTTTCCTGGCCACGGCTGTTGCGATGATCCGTCTCTCCATCATTCCCAAGTCCTGGTTTCGCTGGGAATCTGGGGATATTTCTCCATGAACGGTGATGTTGCTGAAGCCAGCCGCTTTCAGAATTTCTTCCAAACTTTCTCGGTCGTAGAGTCTCTCCGCATAAAATTGATCCGCAATGACACCCTTTTCCACATGGGTAACCACTTCTCGTGAGATCAGACGTTGCTTGTCCAATGAAAGGGAACGCTCTCGACAGACAAAATACTTTTTGTCTATCCACTCCCATGATCTGGGTTGAAATTGTTCCCTCAAGTGTTCCCCATCAGCGACATCGATGAGGAGCTCTCCCCAAGGCCTCAGAGCCCTGAAAACCTCTTTTAAAACTCTCATGTCGTCCTGAATCGTTTCAAAATAGCCAAAACTGTTCCCCAAAATCGCCACCACGTCAAATGTATCCGGTGGATATAGGAGTTTTCTGGCGTCTCCTTCTCTGATTTTGACATTTATGTTTTCCTTTTTTGCCTGAGCTTTCGCCTTTTGAACCAGGTAATGAGAGCGATCCAAACCCTCGACGTTGAGGAATCCCCGCCTGGCCAGTTCAAGGGAATGCCGTCCCTGTCCACAACATAGATCCAGAATTTTATCTTCCGGCTTTAACCCGAGAATTTCTGAGAATAAGTCGACTTCCTTCCTGGTAATTTCCTGATCGTCCACCACATCGGCGTCCGTCTTCAGATAGATTGAATTAAAGATATATCGCCACCAATCGGGCTGTATGTGTTCCTCTAAGTTGGAGACGGGCCCGAGTGATTTGGTGCCTCCCGTAGAGGCCCTTCTCCTGTGCAGGGGTTCGAAATTAGACAATTTTTCCTCCATGCTCTTATCCTCCTTGTGCCAAAACTGCGCTTAACGTCGTCGAGGCTTTGGATATTCCAAATCCTTTGGGAAATTCCCCGCCGATATTTGCCTCTCTTTTTGGAAAAAAACCAAAACAGAAAGCGCATATTATTTCCCTTTTCGTCTTCCAATCCCTTTTTTAAATCTTTCCAAGGACGCGGCGGGTCTGGGTGAGCAAAATGCGCCCTGATAAATGTCGGGGCGCAAGATCGTGAACAAAGAACCATAAAGCAAAAAGGAAATTACATAGGCAATACATAAAATAATATTGCAAAAAAGTGACATATGCTGCCACCCAAAACAAATAAATGCCATATCGAGTGGTGAAAACGAAACTTATCCCAAGAGTAAAAAATAACCCCCAGACTATAGAGCATTCCCCCTGTGACTAGCCAGCCAAGCCCTCCGAATGGGATGTTTTTAACCATAGGCTGTATGGCAATAAGCACAAGCCACCCCATCATTAAATAAATGATGACTGATAAAACTTTAAACCTTTTTACAAAGAGCACCTTAAATACTATTCCTGCCAGCGCTAAGCCCCAGATTGTACCAAACAAACTCCAACCCCATGCGCCTCTTAAAAGAACGAGCGCAAAAGGAGTGTATGTACCAGCAATCAAAAGATAAATGGCAGAATGATCCATTATTTTAAATATGTTTTTCACGCGTTCTTGCGGGAAACTATGATAAAGAGTAGAGGCAGCGTACAGTAAAATCATACTGCTGCCATAAATGCTGAAGCTAATAACCCGCCAGGCATCCCCATAGATACTTGCTAAGACAACAAGAATGACCAAACCCGCAATACTTAATAAAAGGCCAACACCATGTGTGACGCTATTTGCTATCTCTTCCATTAAAGACAACTTATTTTTCACGCCTTCCAAAAGAGGTCGCCACGAAAACATTTTACTGCGGAGTCGATTTACACACAAAAAGTTCTCAAATCCGTGTAATCGATGAGCGGGGAGGGTTGGTGACTGAATATCTATCCTATTATTGAAGTTTCCTCTTCGCATAAGATGAGAGTTCAGTATCTTGGCTCAGAAAAGACATTAGCTCGGACCACCTATTTTGATATTCCAAATACCACTCAAAAGGGTTGGTTTTGGGTATCGCCTGGTACCGTCCGAACTCAATGTTTCTCATGCTCTCATGGAAACCCTCTAAGTCCCCATGAGATAGGTAGTCCAGTCCCATGAGTACACTAGTTTTGTAGATTCTGTCGTGGAGATCATCCCTTAGGAATCTGCCGGGATAGGGATCGAGGGTCTCGATGGGAACGTGCACCAGACCCTCCTTCCTCCTCTGAGCTAGTAGTTTCTCCCGCATATACACGAATCTGAGCACATTTTGTCTGAATCCCAACCAACTCGGGGAGCGCCCCTTGGGAGGAAGATGTTTTATCCACAGCGCATTGTCGAGAAGAAAATCATGCCCAAACATCCTGCAGTTGACCAGGTAATCTATGTCCTCGCCTCGCTTTATATTTGGATCAAAGGGAATCGATTCAAAGAGCCTGCGATGAATCACCATATTTCCCCCGAAGGCAAAGGGCGTGGGCTTCAGTCTGGGCTCCTCCCCAATGATTCGGAAGGCTTCATTCATGGCCGCCGCTCCATCCCACTCCGAAGAGCGCCAGTCTGGAGCATAGGAAATTAAGTAATTTCCATCGGGGCGAACATAATAACCAGCGATGCCCCCCACAAACCTTCCCTGATATTCTCGACCGATGAATTCCAGGGCCTTGTCCACATAATCTGGATCCTCAAAGATCTCATCGTCATCAAAGAGGATTGCTACATCAGAATTCAAGAGCTTGGCAGCGATGAGACACATATTCCGGACGTTGGAATAACCTCCCAAGCTGATGAGTTCGGCTAGCTTTTCCTTCCCCACAGAGCTCAGATGGGAACGAAATTTCTGGGCATCCGATTTGCAAATTAAAGCAATGCGGTATTTACTGTTGAATTTATCCAAGATGCTCCGGAGCTTCCGTTCCATAGCCCCCTCAAACTCTGGATTTGTGGACACTCCAATGATGGCAATGTTAAAATCCTGATTTTTCAGGATTTCGAAGCTGTTCAAGGCCCTTTCGAGTGTACCCTGCTCATCGGTGGGGGTGGGGTGATCATAGACCTCATCCGCCAGATTCAGAGGTTCTTTTGAACTCCTTCCCCAATAGGAGGGGATAACGATGGTTGCTTTCATGAAATGCCACCTCCGATCAGCTTAAAACCGGTATCGCCCCGCGATATATCTTTAATCACTAACTGTTACATAGCACAACATCGATAATTGATATTTAACTTAAGAGTTCTAGCA
>JASEEZ010000028.1 GCA_030019215.1 Actinomycetota bacterium | reverse complement strand
ACTATACCTTCTTCGTCAAAAGACGGGGTAAGGTGGCTGCCGTTATTTTAAACCCCGAGGATTATGGAGATATGCTAGAGATAGGCGCTGAACAATCTGACCCTGAGATAAAAAGAGCTCTGGCCGAGAGCAAGAAACAATTTGAGCTAGGGGAAGTGGGAACCGAGGAAGACATTTTAAAGATTCTTAGAGGGGAGTGAGATGAGTAGAGCCTACCGTCTTGTCCCCTCAAAAGTCTTCCTCAGGGATTTGAAGAAGCTTCCCGCCGATATGAAACCTAAGATCGAGAAAGCTCTTCTTGGGCTGAAGAAAGACCCATATTCTGGAAGAAGTACAAGAAAGCTGGGTTCTGTAGATATTGGGATCTTTAGGTTGCGGATCGGCGACTGGAGGCTTCGCTATGATGTAGTTGGAGACGAAATCCGTCTTCACATCATCCGGCACAGGAAAGACGTCTATCGCAAAAAGGAATCAAAAAAGAAATAAATGAACTGCCTAATCTACCTTCGATAATCTACCTTCTAATCCCTTCCTCCCCCTTTCTCCTCTTGCCCCTGGTTTTCAAATCTCAAGAAACCCGCAGAGTTCCTCCTCTTTCCCCGCCCTGCTTCCTCTCCGATCCTGCCCGCACCACTCCCTTTGCCTGCGCCCCCTTCCCGCCACAATCTTATCCAGCCTACCCACTTACCCTCCCACACATACCCACGCCTCTACCCACATTCCACCCACATCCCTTACCCCCACCCCCTTCACAAGCTCCCACACCCCACACCCCTTTCCCGACTCCACCTTATCCAGCCTACCCACTTATCCTCCCACACCTACCCACCTACCTTCTCCCACTCCCCTTCCAGGCCCACCTTTTTAAATCCCCGAAAATTATAAAAAATCCCCGGAGATCCTCGGCCCCACGGTCAAAAACCGAAAGAACGGAAGGAAACTGCAAGACACCACAAGGTTTAAAAAACAAAAAACAAAAGCAAAGCCCCGAAGACGGTTTTGAGGGGGAGAAAGAAAAAGAACAAAACATCTCTTGAGTTTTGAAACCGCGAGAGACGCCGCCGACTGAAAAGAAATTAAAAGACATTGTGGAGGAGGGAGAAGAAGGGCCAAAACAAAGAAAAACCGAAAGAAACTAAAGGGCGACTCCACTCGTTCGGCGCGCCACTCCTTCGGTCTCACGTAGCGTCCCCTCGTTATATAAGACCCTTCTGTTATTGGCCCGCCGGGGGATCTTAGTCGGCCCACCTAAAACCTCCCCTCTGCTATATATGGTTCGGACATGAAGCGGAGGAAAGTAACTGTCCTGAAAGCATGGAGGTAGGGCAAAGAGGAAAACAAAGAGAAATGAGAAGAACGCTTGGAGTTGTACCCTCATGGTTTTCAAAAAAAAGAACTTAAGAAAAACGAGAGGAATCAAAAATGCTTATAGTCCCCCGGAAGGGAGAGGGAGTGCGAGAGAGTGTGTGAGAGTATTGGGGTGAGTGGTGGGCCTGAGTTAATTCGATGCATACATCTGATACTTACTCCCCGAGCCGGAAAAAAAGAAAAAAAAGAAAAAGATCTTGAAATGACGGAAAATGCCGTGAGGCGAGGGGGTAAGCGTTAGCGTGATGTGATAGGTTGGACACAAGGACATACTGTTGTCCCGAATTTTGCTTCTTCCGTTGCAGGTCAGAGTATGCAAAAATTTTGAGTTTTCGGGCGATCTGAACCAACGTGGATTTTTGGCCATTTTTGGCCGTTTTGAGGGCCTTTTTGGAAGAAATTGGTACAAAACTGTCCGAAGTCGCCAAAATTTTTTAAAAATTTTTAAAAATTTTTTGTTTTCCCTGCTCAGAGAGCTGAAAAATTTTTTGAGGGAAGGACGGGAGGCTTGAGGGAGCTAAAGAGCGGGTCGTCTTTCTTTTCTTTAAAAAGTGGTAGTTTCTGATTCGGTGATGTTGTTTTCGCCTTTTTGATGTTTATTTCCGGGTTTGGATCCTCTTTGAGGGGTTCCGATCAAAACCGTGCAAAAATTGCGCTCTCACGCCCTCTGAAGTGCTAAAAACATCAAAACTGCACGCGTTCAGTCCTTTGTGACCCCTTTTTTGATATTTAACGATATTTAAAACTTCTTTCCCTGTTCAAAGGGGAGGGTGGGGGACATATCTTGGCCTTAAAACAGGCTGTCTTAGTTTATGGGGCTGGGTTCCGCATTAAGAACGTCAAATGCCCGCGATGTTTCTTCAGCGGCGCACAGAAGGACCTGCCCCGTTCGCTGATGCAAGACTAGTGCAAAATCTTCAAGTATATCTTGGCCAAGCAGAGAGAGCAGTTACAGCAGTTCTCTTCGAAGGTTCTTTTTAGATGGTTTATCTTCAACCCAGAAAGCTAGGCGAAGATATGGGGTCGGGAGACATTCTGCTCTGGTTTGAAGTGGCCACGGATTATTTAATGACTCTGTTTGTCTGTCTCTGTGGGACGATCAGAAGTTTTCTTTCGGTCGATAAGAACTCGACTACGGCCTGCCCCCTTGGAAGGTCTTTTTAATCCAGGGTTTTCAAGAGATTTTCAAGATCGCTGCCTACAGCTTGCACCCGTCTCTTATACACTGCAATCCATCTGTTTGGATGTTTGCTCACCAATTCTTTCCGGTGTTTCTCCAGAAACAGGGTATCGCGCTTGAATTGATTAATATCTCTTTTGTCTTTGCTCGTAACAGCAAATTGCTTGTTCATGGAAGGCTTTGCCTCCTTGCCACCCATATAGTCACATCTCTCGTTTTGAAAATCAAGTAAGCTTTTGCTTCAGAGATTGTGGTTCGGATCTCCTTCAAAAGCCCCGACTGAAAACCGTGCAAAAATTGCGCTCTCACGCCCTCTGAAGTGCTAAAAACATCAAAACTGCACGCGTTCAGTCCTTTGTGACCCCTTTTTTGATATTTAACGATATTTAAAACTTCTTTCCCTGTTCAAAGGGGAGGGTGGGGGACATATCTTGGCCCTCAATCGTCATCGTCATGATCGTCATATTGAGATTCGTCATGTTGGTCGTATTGAGAGGTAAGAATGGAGTAGAGTTCACCGTCAGGATGGAAGGTGCACTGCCACATCTCTTGGGCTATAGATAAACATCCCCTTCAAGATACGCAAGCAGTTGAAGAACCTTATCGTGTTTACCTTTTTTAAGAGCATCGATTGGACGATCTCCACCTAAGTAGTCGATTGGAGTATCTAGCCATCTTGGGATGTATTCTTCTTTTAATGACTTTTTCAGCTCCTCATCAACATACTGAAGTTCCAATATCCGCTCTTGATACACCTTTTGAGGCGAACTTTTCCCTTTAAGCCAGCGAGAAACGCTCGCCGCTGAAGCATCGATTAGGGATGCCATCATATCCTGCGAGATGCCGAAATCATTGAGCAGCTCGGAAATGACCTTTTTGTAATCAAGAGTAGCCATTGCCTCCCCCTTTTATGACCACCCAAAGGTCGGGTATTAAGCAGACATCTTCACGCAAACCCTTTCCCCGGATGGTAGATGCAAAGCCAAGGATTTCCCCGCCCGCGAGGCTTCCTTTTTTTCTCATTATACATCAATGCGTCGGGTAAACTGTACCAGGCAAATAGTGGCTTCGGGAGGCATCTTCATCGGGGTCTACGGGGAATTTCCGGAGAAAAGGAGGAGTTTTCCAGAGATTGCCGAAAATAGGCTGTGTAACGGTCCATATTGAGAAAGTTGCCAACTTTTAGCAATGGATTCCTCGCCGTCCGGCTTAAGGCGCAGGAAAAAGGCCCCGCCGAAGCGGAGCCAATTTCTGGGAAAAGCAGACCTATAAGCCGGATTCTGTCCCTCCCGACGAGTCGGGGGGTGGCGATCATCTATCTAGCCCCGATGTCGCCATCGAGGTCAAGCGGCCTACCCGAGAGTAATAACGCGATGGGCCATCGCTCCTCTCTTATTTGGCCTTGCTCCGAGTGGGGTTTGCCAAGCCCCCGGGTTGCCCCGGGGCTGGTGAAGCTCTTACCTCACCGTTTCAGCTTTCCCCCCGATAGAATCGGGGGGGTTTTCTTTTCTGTGGCACTTTCCGTCGGATTGCTCCGCCCTCGTGTTACGAGGCACCCTGCCCTGTGGAGTCCGGACTTTCCTCCCCCGACAGGTTTAGCTATCGGGGGCGACCACCCGGTCTACTTTCCCACACCTATTTTACCAGCTAAACCAAGTTAATTAAAGAGGCCACGTTGGTTGGCCGCAACCAGCTCCCTACTCCATCTCCGGTAGTCCTCGAGCTTCCAATCCTTTTTACTTCCCTCCCTGCCCATGGCCAGATACTCGATTCCGCATCTAGGGTCAGTGCAAAAGAGGCAGTTTCCCCTGCAATCGGTGACCGGCTCGAAATGATCCCCTTTCCTCACGTAGATGGGAACGTCCATCCCCTCACAGTTGAAAGAGGACATAAACTCCCGATTCAGACCCATCGGCCTTCCTCCCACCAATTCGTACTCCATACAGAGAGAGAAGGTGAGACCCACCCCATCACAAATCCTCCTGAGGACGGAGAAGAGCCTTCGTCGATACCTGATATCAGCGTTGAGATAACCGCCGATGTCCTCCGTATAGAGCCTGGAATAAAGCCCCGGAATCGCGGAATTGATGATCGAGAGGGCCTCCATCGCGTCCTTTTTTATCTTCCAGGGAATGTCCAGACAACTCGCCACAATGTGCCTGGCCCCAAAGGAGGCAGCCTTCTTTATTAGGGCCCTCAGATGATCCTCGCCATCGGTAAGATTGGGAATGACGGGATCCACGCGACAGACCGCATAGACGCCGGCCGCCGAAAGCCGCCGCAGATTATCAAACAGGGTTCTAGTGCTCGCACCCCCGGGGACGAGGTGCTTTCTCAAATTCTCATCGAGTGTGAGGATGCTGACCTGACCAAAGGAATGCTTCTGGCCCCTCACCAGCTCTATGGCCTCATCGCTTATGGCGCCCTTGGTCACGAACTCTATGGGAATGTTTCTGAAGACGAACTCCCGGATGATCTTTTCCGAAAGACGATACTTATCGTTTACGAGCTGAAAGGGATCGGTGACGGGACTAAGATAACCACAACTGGCGACGTCAATGCCATCAAGTTGGTGGGCGATGGCCATATCAAAATCTTTGAAGACTGTCACCACACCACGCTCGTGAAAAAGCTGGAAATATCCCCAGAAGGCACGAGCATAACAGAAAGGACAGTTGTGAGTGCAACCATTGTACGGGTTGATGAGCATACGCTCGGCGGTGCACTCTCGCTTGCCAGACCACCAACCGTGAAGCTCCTTCCGTGAACCCTCAACGATTATGTGAGGAGCTGGCTCGGCGATCACGTCGAACACTTTCACGCCGGAGTTCGACTCCAAAGTTATTCTGGAAGGGATTTCCTCCTTCACGATCACCCACACCACCTAGCGCTTGCGCATCTTAGCTACTTCTCCGAGTATACTTTCAGCATAGGCGGCCACATCAGCTATGGAGACTATCCCGACTACATCCTTTCCACCCTCCACCACGGGAAGCCTTCTTACCTGATACCGGTTCATTATCTTGACCGCCTCAAGCACATCCGTTTCGGGAATGGCGGTGACGACTTCCTTGGTCATATAATCTCCGACCTTACACTTTTCAAGGTCTTTCCTTTCCAGAACCGCCCTGGTCACAATGTCACGATCGGTGAGCATCCCAACCAGCTTGCCGTCATCGATGACCAAAAGACAACCCACATTTTCCTCGCTCATCCTCCTGGCAGCCTCCACCAGACTGGCCTCAGACCCTATCGAGACTGTCCTCCTGGTCATAATCCCACTCAACCACATAAGAACCCTCCTCCCTTGACTGACCGTCTCTTTCCTTAACCCCTCTTGCCGCAATGCTCTCTCATTATACAATGATTGCAGTCGTCCCCTCGGCAAAAATCCTTCCCCAACCTCACGAGAGCAACTTCAAAATCTGAGAAACCGGCTCCGGCTACTTCGTTTTCCTCCCAGAGTTTTTTCAAGATAACGAGAGCCTGCTCACCTCTCTCCTTCCCCACAATTCCGAGATTTCTGGCCGCAAGCAGAGCAAGGTCACTGGGGATAGGATTGGCCTTTTCCCAGATGCCCCTTAACTCGCGCAGGAAGATATTGACGGTGACGGGCCCCACCCCTCTAAACCCCAGAAGCCTTGTTTCCAAATCTTTGGAATCCCTCGCCCGGGCGTGAAGCCGCTTTAAATCCCCTCCGTACCTGGAGTTGAGGTACTCCATTATCTCCAGGAGTTTGGTGGCGGTCTTGAAATCGTAACGGGCGTAGCCGCCCTCGTCAAGGATTTCTACCAAACCATCCCAACCGGTCTCCACGATTTGGTCAGAACTTAAAACATCTCTCTTTTCAAACTCACGATAGGTCCTTATGGCGATGTCCTGACCGATCCTCGCCCCGAAGAGGAGCGAGGCCAGAAACCACTTGAAAATCTCACCCGATCCGCCCTCGAGATCGATTCCCAGCTCTCTGGAAAACCTGCCACCCATCTTCTCGATCAACTCAACAATAATCCTCTTCATCAACCATCTGCTCGCTTTCGCACGAAAGTGAGAAAGAGACATTTGAAGTGCGATTTTATTTTTTGAAAGAAAGAGCTTTCAGGAAATTATTGAATGTTGGTTCGAAAGAAGCTGTGACCAAATCGTCTACCACCTCGCTGGCAGTTTTACTAGCAAAAGTAGGCTTCCGTTTTGCATCTTCAATCAAAGCAAGCAAGATCAAATTCCAACGATGAATCGAATCCCTCGAAATGGAATACAAAGAGCGCCCCTTCTCAATTCGCGACTTTACAAATCCAGCACGCTGTAAGACTTTGAGATTCCTGGAAACCGTCTTAAAGGGCATTTCCAGAACCTCGCTAAGCTCTTGGAGAGTTGCCTCCCTCGCTTCAAGCAAAAAACTCAATAACTCAAGTCTCGCTTTGTACCCGATAGCTTTCAAAAGGTGTTCCAATCTCGCTAAACCCATTTATGCCCCCCTTCGCAATTTCCAATGACCTCCTCAACATAACACTACCGCCTCAATTTGTCTTTCTCACTTTCGCACGAAAGTGAGAAAGAGGGGGTTGATGTGGGGTTTTGTTTCTAAAAACTAGGGAGGACTTGGAGGCAACCAATGAGAAGGATGCAAAAATCTGCTAATGCTATCGGCATCAAAAAAGCTACTTTGAGCTGCGAGGAATGAATCTTCCGACGATTGGAATGGACTCGCCACAGCTAAAACATTTCTTGGCGGGGGTGACCTTATAATCCACGACCCCGTAGTTAAGTCTTCTTATGAGCATCTCCCCACACTTCGGACAATAGGTATTCTCGTACCTGTGACCAGATACGTTTCCCAGATAAGGATAGAGCACACCCTTCTGAAGAGCCATCCTGTAGGCTTTCTCCAGGATTCGAATATCCGTGGGGGGATTATTAAACTTATAGGCCGGATAGTACCGGGTAAAGTGCAAAGGAGCATCCTCGCCCGCCGCTTGGAGGTGTTTTTCTATAACCCAGTTTAAACAATCTTCATCGTCGTTGACGCCGGTTATCACCAGATTAACGACTTCGACGTGCAGACCCATCCGTCTCGCCACCACGACATTTCGCCAGGTCACTTCCACGTCCAAACCACCGCAGTAATTCTGGTAGACCTCGGCGTCGCCCTTCATATCGATCTTGATGGCATCCAGACCCGCCTCGGCGAGCATCTGCAGAGCCTCCAGGGTAAGATAACCGTTGGAAACGTAGCAGTTGTAAAGGCCTCTTTCGCGACCCATCGCAAAGGCATCGAGCGAGTAATCAAAGAGCAGAGTTGGCTCGGTGAAGCTCACGCAAAGCCCCCGATCGCCCCCCTTGATGGCCATCTCGACCACATTCTCTGGTGGGATGTAACTGGCACGCGAAGGATCAGGTATCCCACGGGAAAGAGAGTGATTCTGACACCAAGGGCAACGAAAATTGCAGGACCAAGTGGAAAAAGTCAAAGCCGTGGAACCAGGCCAGTAATGAAAGAAGGGTTTGATTTCAATGGGACGACTCTCCAGAGCGCTGATGTCGCCATAAACCAGGGTATAGAGAGTGCCCTCTATGTTCATTCGCGTCTTACAAAAACCCCTCCTGCTGGTGGAGATGAGACACCTTCTCTCACAAAGACCACACCTCACCTTCCCATCCGGCAATTTTTCATAGAGGAGGGCCTCGCGAACGGTTGGGTATTGCAGCAGCTCACCACTCTTTACCCGTCGCTCGCTCATGACTCCGACCGTTCCTCAGCAGGTTGTGTGGATGAGAGCATTGACTCTCTTGCTTCGAGAGATCTCGTTGAACTCCCGTATCGCCTCGGGTGTCTCCAGGGCAATCAACTCCACCCCCGCCGTTTTGATTTTCTCCTCGACCGCTTTCCCAACTCGAAGCACACCCGACTGACCGGTTCCGATGATCACCACGTCGGGATCGCCTTCCAGCAATTTTTCAACTTCCTCGTCGCTAACCGCGTGGCTGGTGCCAAAGACCCTGCGAAGAGTGACTTTATTCCGGGACAGTATCCGATCGCCCACGACCAGAACATCCCCGTAGCTCACCCCATCTATGGTGACCCCCCCAAAGCTGGTTGAATCGAACTTTACCATGGCCATCCCCCCAACCAGATACCCAACTCAAAAACTACCACTTACACTTTCCCTTAGCAAATAAAAAACCACCCCGCCGCCGTCAGGGTGGCTTTTATCCCACTCAAACTCGAAACGCGCTTACAATCGGCGGGCACCCCGATAATTTCCGTGGGAACTCAAGGGTTGCACCCTCACCACTTCACCAGTTTCTGGAGCATGGATAAAGTTCCCATCGCCGACGTAAATCCCAACGTGGGTAATGCGCCCTCCTCCAAAGAATACCAGATCACCCGGTTGGAGCTCGCCGTCGTTCACCGGCGTACCACACCCAAATTGTGCCCTTGAGCTGTGAGGAAGACTAATTCCCACCCGTTGATAACAATACATAGTAAAACCGGAACAGTCAAAGTAATTGGGGCCACTCCCTCCTCGTCTGTAGGATCTCCCCTGCAAACTAAGAGCGAAGGAGATGAGCTGATCCCGTGGAATGGTACTCTGAGGAATCTGAGATGTTACTAAATTCCGGGGTGTTCCCCGCGATACTTTACGTGTTGTCCGCCTGCTAGCGGATGTGATCTTCTTTCTAGAAACCTTAACTCTTCTGCTTGAGGGCTTGAATTCATAGAATCTGGCAAATGCCTGCCCCGCCAATGGCGGGGAGAACAGAAGAAGAGCCGTCAAAAAAGGGATCGCAAGTCTAATTCTCTTCTTACCTCTAATTTCCATCAACTCCTCTCAACTCCCCCCGAAGGACTTCGGGGAGAAAATACAACCGGTCCGTTTAGGACAACACACCCCGACACCCTACTAAAAGCCCCCCAATCTTGTCAAGTTAAAAAGCAGTGGTAAAGCTCTTATCTCAGCTAAAATACCTGTTCAAAGGGGGAGTGGAACTTTTAAAGTTTTTTGAATTTTTTCTTGACATCCTCCCGCCGAAGGAATAGGATAAACCTGTCCCAAGGAGTCCCACGAAGCACTCCTGAAGCAGGAAACCACGAGCTCCCTAGTGGAAACGGAAATGTTGGTCGCAAGACTAATCAAAGTATGGGACTACTAGAAAAGCACGAGGTAACCCGCAAAAGAAGCTTCGGAAGATTCCTTGGGACTCTATATTCCCCCATGGTTGATAGAGGCACGGGTCTCGAGAACCCACTGGGGGTTTTCCTTTTAGCTGTCGGAAAGGAACAATCTTGAAACTGGACTCAATTAAAAAGTTCATCCGGGAAGAAGATCCTATAGTTTGGAAGAGTTTGGGGGTAGCAGTCACAATAACTGTAGTCTTCTACATCTTCGTTTTGCTGTTCGCCAGGTAATCCTTCGAATCCCTCATCCCTTGAATCCCTCATCCTTCGAATCCCTCAGGATGACCCTGAGTTTGTCGAAGGGTCAGGATTACCTTGAGTTCATCGAAAGGTAAGAGAACGGACCCTAGCCACTTTTCGGAATCGAGTAAACTCTCTTACCCATGATGGAGGCGAAAGCTTTTACAACTTCCGGATCATACTGGGTTCCCATATCGAGCTGGATTTCTTCCAGGGCTTCCTCCGGCGTATGAGCTCCCCGAAAAGCTCGTTCGGAGGTCATGGCATCAAAGCTATTAGCAACGGAAATTATGCGCGCCCCCAGGGGTATCTTTTCCCCCTTTATCCCATCGGGATATCCCTTACCATTATGGTGCTCATGATGATGGCGGACGATCGCGACGATCTGAGGAGGAAACTTCGCAGATTGCAGAAAATCAGTACCAATAATCGAGTGGCTCTGAGCAATCCTCTTCTCCTCCTCGGTGAGTGAGGATGGCTTCATGAATATCCTTTCATCGATGCCAAGCTTGCCAACATCATGAAGCAAAGCAGCTACCTCAATCTCCTTGAGATCCGCCTCAGAAAGACCCAGCTTCTTTCCAATATCCTTCGCGAGGTTGGCCACTCGCAAAGAATGCCCGCTGGTGAAGGAGTCCTTTGCCTCAATTGCGGTGGTGAAAGCCCGAACGATGCCCTGGTAGACCTCCTCTTTCTCCTCGAAAAGTTGAGCATTGAGGATGGCCATCTCCAACTGGTGAGATAGGGTTTCCAGCATCTTCAGCTCGGCCGGGGTGAAGGGTTCTCCTTCATCTATATTCCAAAGAACCAGAAGACCATAGAGCTTTCCCTCAATCCTGATGGGAACGCCCATCGCCGATTTCACGGAGCTAAGCACCTCGGGGAAACTGGTATCGCAGGATACCCCCTCCACTGGGGAACATAGGAAAGAGGATCCAGTCTCAACAACATGAGCAGCAATTCTCTCGGCGAAGACGAGTTCCTCGGATTTTAGCTTCTGTCGTCCAGCATCACGACCGGCTCTGGGAGCCATACATCCGGTGGTCCTATCCCGCAAAATCACCGCTCCGAATTGCGCATCAAGAAATCGCATGGTTGTCTGCAAAACTAAGTCCAACGTCTCAGACTGATCCCGCATGCCCACCAAGAGCTTACTGGTTTCGTGAAGAAAGGATAGCTCCGCCAGCTGTACCTGTAGATCATCCACAGCAGTTTGCAACTGCTTAAAGAGCTCCTTGTTCTTTAACCTCTGCTCTCTTTCCTTGTAGGAAAGATACGCTATTAAGGCAACAATGAGTAATCCAAAACTGATGCGAAGGCTCAGATTGAGACCCTCTATTCTAACCACATCAAGCAGGAAATCGATGGCCCGTGTGAGGACAAGAATCGCTCCCGCCAAAAGGAATATCATAACAAGGGCAATCCATAGAAGCTGTTTGCGTCTTTTTTCGACCCTTTCCAGTTTTTCCGGAGTCAGCTCACTCAGCCCCCAAATTTAGTTCGCTTATTTCAAATAATTTATCGGCATTTGAATTGGAAACTTGAGCGATTGTACAGTGGCCACAGAGAAATCCAAAGAGCGGACTAAAACTCAATACCCCGACGAGCCCTGATTCCCTTCTTAAAGGGATGCTTTACCTCAACCATCTCGGTAACCAGATCGGCTACCTCAATCAACTCGGGAGGGGCATATCTCCCAGTCAAAATCAACTCCACATCGGTGGGTTTATCCTCGATTAGCCGCAAAACCTCGTCCAATTCGACGAGGTGATAGTGGAGGGCCAGGTTAATCTCGTCGAGTATCACAACGTCGTATTGTCCGCTCTTCATCACCCGACGCGCCCTTTCCAAGGCGGCCTTCACTAGCCTTCGATCTTCCTCGGAAAACTCCCCTTCAGGGTGAACCTTCAGGGTGAACCCCTCCTTGATATGTACCTCGGGGCCTCTGCCGCATTGTTCCAGTTTAAAACTTGGCTCCAGCAACTTCGCCGAGGTCAACTCCCCCGTCGGGCTTCTCTTCAAAAATTGGAACATATAAACCTTAAAGCCGCCCCCAACGGCTCTCAGGGCCAGACCCAGAGCAGCAGTGGTTTTTCCCTTACCCTCTCCGGTGTAAATTTGAACGAGTCCCCTCTCAAGCTTCGACTTTTTCATGGCCACCCTAAATTCATTCGATAAAAAAGCTGGGTCTCCTACGCAGGAGCAAAAAATTTAACCCAAAAACAAATTTTTTTCTAAAAAATTATTGACATCGCCTCTCGCTGTGCTATTATGGTTATAGCTCCAAGAAGTCCTAAGAGGAAACTCGGAAAGCGAGTGTACCAGTAGCGGCTCAGAGGGCGGAAATGGAAAATCTCGATCGCGAGGTCGAGATGAGTATAGGACCGCAAGAAGAGCACGAAATGGAAAGCTCGTAAGTACGGGGTAACTCAAGGAAGGCTTCTTGGGGCGTTCTTCTTTTTCAGACCAGAGATTTGATTTCTAGTGCCGTTACAACTACTTCATATATCACTTGTTTCAAGAAAGACCTTTCATCCTTCGACAAGCTCAGGACAAACCTTTTGCTTGTCAGCCAACTTAACTTCGAACAGATCGGCCTTTGTGCTCTCTTTTTTCTTCCTACCAAAAGACACAAGGTTGTTTAACAAATGTTCTATCTTGAAGTTGTAACGGTACTAGCCGTAATAGCTCAGGCAAGCATCATCCGACTCCCAGACGCTAACCCGTTTTAAGCTCACCTCTTTGGGCAAAACCTTCCTTAGCTCATCAAAGAGATACTTTGTCAGATTCTCTCCGGTGGGAGAAACTTCATCAAAGGGAGGAATTTCATTTAAATATTTGTGATCGAATCTTGAAAGCAACTCACTTAATTTGGACTTGAGTTCACGAAAGTCGTAGACCAAGCCTATCTCGTTTAGCTTCTCTCCTCCCACAACCACCTCGACCTTCCAGGTGTGGCCGTGGAGTTCCCTGCACTTGCCCGGATATCCACGCAAAAAATGGGCCGCATCAAAATGTGATTTCACCAAGAGCTCGTACATTAAATACCCCCATTCTGGTGCCTGGTTAGTTCCCGTTTAGCTTAGAGCTCGGAGCCAATAAGTCGATACTAAAGCCTCCAAATCCAAAATCCTAACCTCTAAATCCGAAATAAATTCAAGTCCAGAGTAGGAGATGGAATTGCTTCCATCGTCCCCTGCCTCAAACCGTGCGT
>JASEEZ010000027.1 GCA_030019215.1 Actinomycetota bacterium | reverse complement strand
GCTTAATGAAGCTGCTAACTAAACAATAATTGGTCCAAAAATTAAACTTTACCCAATCTTAATTGCTATTCCTTTTCATATGCGAATTGCTGGAAGCAATAAGCGGTGGGATTAGAGCTCATTTGGGAACAACGCGGGAATCCGATAAAACTTAGGTGAAAAGGTGAACGTGAACAACGAGGCCGGGAAGTAGGAGAGAAAGTCAGGGCTCGGTTATTCTTGAGGGTATCCCACCGGGATTATATAAAGGGGTTTATGGTCTTCTGGTAAGGATAGAACCTTTTGCACTTCTTCGTCGTTGAAGGCTCCGATAGGCACGGCGCCGAGATTTAGCGCTGTTGTTTGAAGCAGAATGTTTTGGGCGGCGTGCCCCGCTTCGATATGAACGTATCGGGTGGCTCGATCGCCGTATTTGATAGCGGTCCTCTCATATACGGCGGTTATCACCACATCCGCCGCTGCATCTTTGATGCAGGCCTGTCCCAGAGCTGCCGCGGAGAGATCGGAGCGGTGGTCTCCCTCCAAAATTTTTCTAAGTGCGTGTTTATCTAGCTCATAGTGATAGACTCCGTCTTTTTTTACCAGGTAGATTTCGAGAGGATGAAGGGCTCCCGCTGAGGGGGCTGTTCTCGTGGCGCCGGTGATAGCATCCAGGCCGCTTCCCTGAGTTGCCCAGAGGAGTTGTGAAATTTGTTCCAGGCTCAGGTTCTCTTCCGTGAAGTTCCGGACCGATTTGCGTGCCCGCAGGGTCTCTTCCAGGGATACTTCTCCCTTAAGTCTTGGTTTTGGAAGTTCGATCAGCTTATTCTCAATCTCTTTGGGTTTGGCTGGTTTTTCGGCCTCTTTGCTGACCCGATCTTTAGTTGGCCCTCGGCAGCTGCACAACAGAAAACCACACAGGCAAATCAGGATGAGATGCCTCATCGAATTCCCTTCGGGTTGGAGACCCTCCAGGGTTGTAGACCTCATTTTTTCACCGCGACATCCTGCTCTTGAGAATAAGTCTAAATTGGTTTTATTGGTACCTCCTACTTCGCCGTCGCCGATTAAAATCCCTGGCGTTTGGCCCTTTTTGGAGTAAAGAGTTTACTTGTATAATGTAGCCATAGGTTTGTGAGGTGATCTTCATAGAAAACGTTTCCGCTGTCAAAAAAAGGTTAAAGGAGTTGCGCGATCTCATCAACTATCACGATTACCGTTATTATGTCCTCGACTCTCCTGAAATCTCCGATGCCGAATACGACGAGTTGATGAGGGAACTCATTGCGATAGAGGGGGCCCATCCCGAACTGGTTACCCCGGACTCGCCGACCCAGAGGGTGGGGGCTCCTCCCGCTGAGGGATTTTTGCCTGTCCGTCATCGGAGCAGGATGCTGAGCCTCGCCGATGCCTTTTCCTTTGACGAACTCTCGGCATTCTTTGAAAGGGTTGGTAGGGCGCTTCCCGGCGAAGAGGTCGATTACGTTTGCGAATTAAAGATAGATGGTACGGCCATATCCCTCAACTACGAGGATGGTTTGCTGATGAGGGGAGCCACCCGGGGCGACGGCGAGACCGGAGAGGATATTACCTCAAATATAAAGACGATTCGTTCAATTCCCTTGAGATTGCGGTTAGAAAAACCACCAGCTTTCATGGAGGTTCGGGGCGAGGCCTATTTTTCCAAAGAGCAGTTTGAGGAGATCAATAAGGAGAGGTCGAAGGAAGGACTTCCCCTCTTTGCGAACCCCCGAAATGCCGCCGCCGGCTCATTGAGGCAGCTAGACCCCAACATAACTGCCCGGCGCGAGCTGGACTCCATTTTTTATTCCCTCGGATATGTCCCCGGCATCTCTTTTAGGACTCACTGGGAGGTTTTGCAGTTCTTAAAGGAGGCCGGTTTCAAGATCAGCAAGTATGCTGAGGGAGCGGAGGATTCCCAAAAGGTCTTCGACTTTTGCTCTAGGTGGCAGGAGAGGCGGGATACCTTACCTTACGAGATAGATGGAGTGGTGATCAAGGTCAACTCTCTCGATCAGCAAGCCAGGCTTGGAGCGACTTCTAAATCCCCTCGCTGGGCGATTGCCTACAAATTTCCCGCCGAGCAGAGGACAACCAAGATCGTGGATATAACCGTCAACGTCGGGCGGACGGGGGCTGTCACACCTGTTGCCATCCTGGAACCGGTGAGAGTGGCTGGTTCGACGGTAAGCCGGGCGACTCTTCACAATGAGGATGAGATGAGGAGAAAGGATGTCCGCATTGGTGATACCGTTGTTGTCCAAAAGGCGGGTGATGTCATCCCTGAGGTCGTGGCCCCAGTGACTAGCAAAAGGACGGGGGCGGAGAGGGTTTATCGGATGCCGAAGAAGTGCCCCGTATGTGGAGCGGATGTCGTTCGTCCACCTGACGAGGCCGTGGCCAGATGCACGGGGATCGCCTGCCCAGCTCAAATTTTTGAGCACATCCTTCACTGGGCCAGCAGGGGGGCGATGGATATAGATGGCCTCGGTCCCGCCGTTGTTTCTCAGCTTCTGGAGAAGGGGATGATAGAGGATGTGGCCGATCTTTACTATCTGACCAGGGAGGATTTGCTTACGATAGAGCATTTTGCCGACAAAGCGGCTGAGAATTTGCTCAATGCCATCGAGGTTTCCAGGAACAGACCGCTATCCAAGCTCCTGTTCGGGTTGGGAGTAAGACATGTGGGCTCTCATGTAGCCAGCATTCTCGCTAAACATTATCCCTCCATGGAAAATTTAAAGAAGGCAAGCTACGATGATCTGATGATGACAAAGGAGGTTGGCCCGAGGATAGCCGAGAGCGTGGTTGCCTTTTTTAAGCAGAATAGGAATTTGAGGGTATTGGACAAGCTCAAGCAAGCGGGTGTGAGAATGAAAGAAGCCCGCAAGGCCGAAGTTCCCCAGAGACTGGCCAGACTGACCTTCGTGCTTACGGGAACACTGACCAGATTCACCAGGGAGCAAGCGAAAGAGATAATAGAGGGACTCGGTGGGGAAGTTTCCTCCAGCATAAGTCGGAAGACAGACTATGTGGTGGCGGGTGAGAAACCGGGCAGTAAATACGATAAAGCCAGAGAATTGGGAGTTAAAATATTGGATGAAGAGGAGTTCGTGAGGCTGATTGGTGAATAAGCGTGAGGTTTCCTGGAATCTTAACGATGTCGGTTGGGTTCTATTCATTCTGATCCTTCTCTTGTTTTTCGGTTCCGCTTTCGGGCTGTTTCCCCTCCGGGAAGCGGGCGTCTCCCTTGTGGCGTCCTTGAGGGCGGTCTTCATAATGCTCCTTTTATATGGTTTTTTGATCTTTTTGATCTGGCTGTTTGCTTTGAGAAAGTATGGGGAAACCCTCGCGAGTTTGGGTTTTTTGCCTTTCAATATCTGGGTCTCCCTGGGCCTGGGTGTGATTTTGTTGGTTTTACTCAAGGTCTCGGCGATGGCCTACGCTTTCCTGGTGGCTCTTTTTGGCCTGGAACCCCCGCCTGAGTTGATTACCGGGATTCCTCGCCTGTTTGGTTCGGGTTATCTGGGACTGGTTCTGGCTATTCTGGTCACGGCATTGGTGGCACCCGTGGCGGAGGAGGCCTTCTTTCGTGGATTCGTCTATCCTGCTTTTCGGAAGAGGATGGGCGTTGGTGGAGGGGTGGTTGTCAGTTCCCTCATCTTTGCCCTTTTCCATATGAGTCTCTGGCTTTTGGTGCCGGTGACCATAATGGGGATGGTTCTTGCCTATCTATATGAGAAGAAGGGGTCTCTGGGACCCGCGATAGTTTTGCACTCTTTAAACAATCTTGTTTCTGTTATCATTATATACGTCTTTTTCACGGGAGGGTGAGATGGCGATCACCAAAAAGGATGTAGAACATGTGGCCTGGTTGGCTAGGTTGGCATTGACCGATGAAGAAAAAGATATGTTCACCAGGCAACTGAGCCAGATACTGGAGCATGCTGGGAAGATAGCGGAACTCGACACTTCGAAAATTCTCCCCACATCTCATGTTCTGCCGGTGAAGAACGTTTTCCGCGAGGATGAGACTCGCCCCTGCCTTTCGCGGGAGGAAGCACTCTCCAATGCGCCCGCGAAGGAGAGGGGAATGCTTAAGATACCGAAGATCATTTAGTCGGCTGATGGCTGATAGCCGATGGCCGATGGCAGATGGCTTATGGCAGATGGCTGATTTATCCTGAGCGACTTGTCCTGAGCGTAGTCGAAGGAAGTCGAAGGATAGGTAAATGAAGAGTGAAGAATGAAGAGTGAAGAATGTCTTTAAATCCAAAATCCAAAAAGGAGAAGGGGTCAGGTCTTGAATCTTGACATTCATCTGCTCCATGTGCGTTTCGCAACTAAATTTTTGCCAAATTACAGTAAGTTTATTTATTCACTAAAAATGGAGAATTCTTAATTTTGGTGGTTGGCAAGTGGAGGTTTCATGGATTTACATGAGTTGACCGCTCACGAACTAAATAGGATGCTCAAGAAGGGGGAGATTTCCGTCACCGATCCTTGCAAGAGCGTTTTTGAGCGGATTAAAGCTGTTGAGGACAGGATCAAAGCTTACGTAACGCTTACGGAGAAGGTTGCTCTGTCTAAAGCTGGGGAGGTTGACGGGAATCTTAAGGGGGGGAAGGCGATTTCGCCCCTGGCTGGAATTCCTGTGGCGGTAAAGGACAATATGTGCACAAAAGGGGTGCTTACGACCTGCGCTTCGAAGATTTTGGGCAACTATGTTCCCGTTTACACCTCAACGGCGGTTGAGAGGCTCTTTGCTCAGGATGTTGTGATGGTGGGCAAGACGAATATGGACGAGTTTGCCATGGGCTCGTCCACAGAGAATTCGGCCTTCGGGATCACGCGGAATCCCTGGAATCCGGAGACCGTGCCCGGTGGCTCCAGTGGAGGCTCAGCCGCGGCGGTGGCTGCCGATGAGGCCATCGTGGCTTTGGGTTCGGACACAGGGGGTTCCATTAGACAGCCGGCTGCCCTTTGTGGTGTAGTAGGGATGAAGCCAACCTATGGTCTCGTTTCTAGATATGGGCTGGTTGCCTTCGCCTCTTCACTTGATCAGATTGGTCCAATCACCAAAGATGTTACCGACTGCGCCCTGGTTCTCAATTGCATTTGCGGGCATGACCGAATGGATTCGACCTCCCTCAAGGTCAACATCCCTGATTACACAAAGGCTCTTGTCGGCGACATCAAAGGTTTGAAAATTGGTGTTGTAAGAGAACTCATGGGCGAGGGTATCGAAGGCGGTGTGAGGGACTCCGTTGATAAGGCAATTGCTTTACTGGAAAGCCTCGGGGCGGTTTGTGAGGAGGTCTCGCTTTCCCACCTCGACTACTCCCTTTCCGCTTACTATCTCATCGCTCCAGCGGAGGCCAGCTCCAATCTAGCCCGCTTCGATGGGGTCAGGTACGGGTACCGCACTCCGGGGGCACTCGGCGATATGATCGAGATGTACTCGAAGACGCGCGCTGAGGGATTTGGAAATGAGGTAAAGCGCCGGATAATGTTGGGTACTTATGCTCTCTCCGCGGGCTACTATGAGGCGTATTATGGGCAGGCCCAGAAAGTTAGAACACTCATCGTTGAGGATTTCAACAGGGCATTTGAGAAGTTTGATGTTTTGGTTTCACCGACCTCTCCCAGCGTTGCTTTCAAGATCGGAGAGAGGTACGAGGATCCACTGAGGATGTATATGTCGGACATCTGTACCATCCCCGTGAATCTGGCGGGTATTCCGGGGATTTCGGTCCCCTGTGGTTTAGCTGATGGCTTACCCGTTGGCTTGCAGATAATGGGCAAGGCTCTGGATGAGACGACGGTCTTGCGAGTGGCTTATGCCTTTGAGCAAGAATTTGGCTTTAAGCAAAAACCAGCTCTCTAGTGCCGTTACAACTATTTTCAGCTAATCTTGTTAGAAGGTTACTTTTCTAATGGAGTAAGACCAATTAGGCTAATTAAGTTGTAACGGTACTAGTCGGCAGATGGCAGATGGCTGATGGCTGATGGCAGATGGCAGATGGCAGATGGCAGATGGCAGATGGTTAAGACTATTAGCTATCAAGCGAACGTTAGTGAGCGGGCCATCAGCTATTAAGTGAGCGAAGCGAACGAGCTATCTGCTATCGAGGCTGTAAGGCCGAGCCATGTGCTATCGAGCGAACATTAGTGAGCGAGCCATCAGCTATCAAGGCCGTGAGGCCGAGCTGTCAAGCTGGAAGCTGGTAGCTGGTAACTGGGAGTTAAAAACTACAGACTCCCGACCAAGAGACTCCCGACTTGATGGAGGTTTCATTGGAATACGAGGCGGTTATAGGTCTAGAGATACATGTTGAGCTGTCAACGGAGAGTAAGATGTTCTGCGGTTGTTCGGCCAGGACGTTCGGGGAGGAACCAAACACCTTCACCTGCCCCGTTTGCCTTGGTCTTCCTGGATCGCTTCCTGTGATCAACAAGAAGGCCGTGGAGTACACGGCCAAGATAGGGCTGGCCCTGAACTGTGAAATTGCCCGGTCCACGCTGTTTCACCGCAAGAACTATTTCTATCCGGATATGCCCAAAGATTATCAGATTTCCCAGTATGATTTGCCCATCTGCATCGGGGGTTACGTGGATGTGGAGACGAAGGATCTCACTCGTCGAGTAGGGATAACCAGGGTTCATCTCGAGGAGGATACCGGGAAACTCACCCACATCAGCAGGACGGGCAGGATAGGCGAGGCCGACTACAGCCTGGTCGATTTCAATCGGGCTGGGATTCCCCTGGTCGAGATAGTCACCGAACCGGATATTCGTTCACCCGAGGAGGCTAAGGCTTTCACCCAGAAACTCAAGAGTATCCTGGAACACCTCGAGGTCTCCGATTGCAACATGGAGGAGGGTAGCTTAAGGTGCGATGCCAACGTCTCCCTACGCCCCGTGGGCTCCGAGGAGCTTGGTGTCAAAACCGAGGTCAAGAACATGAATTCTTTTCGTGCCATCCAGGGGGCTCTCGCTTATGAAATAGAGCGACAAAAGGCGATCTTAAAGCGGGGCGAGGTGGTGGAACAGGAGACCCGACACTGGGATGATGCCGGAAATGTCACCGTCCCCCTACGTACCAAGGAGTATGCCCATGACTATCGGTATTTCCCCGAGCCGGATCTGGTCCCAATGGAACTATCAAAAGATTGGATCGAGGAGATCAGGGTAACTCTTCCGGAGTTGCCCGATGTCAGGAGAAAGCGTTTTGAGGAGGTTTACGGTCTCCCCACCCACGACGCTGTTCTTTTGATTTCATCCAAGGCCATGGGCGATTTCTTCGAGGAGTGTGCCGAAACTTACCCGGATGCCAAGAGGGTAAGCAACTGGATGATGGGCGAGCTTTCGATGTACTTGAATGCGGCCAATCTGGAGATCGATGAGTGTGCTGTCACCCCGAGGCACCTGGTGCAGTTGCTCAAACTCATTGATGATGGGACTGTAAGCGGGAAGATGGCCAAGAGCGTTTTCGAGGAGATGTTTGAAACAGGGAAGCTCCCGAAGGTGATCGTGGAGGAGAAGGGTCTTGTCCAGATCACTGACCGGGAGGAGATCGCCAGGATAGTGGAGATGGTAGTGGAGGAAAACCCTAGCGTGGTGGAGGATTACCGGAGCGGAAAGGAAAGGGCCCTGGGATTCCTCGTCGGCCAGGTCATGCGGCTTACCCAAGGCCGGGCCAATCCTCAATTGGTCAACGTTTTGCTCAAGGAGAAGCTGGGCGGTTAACTATGTTTCAGCGGGTTACCACCTTGCTGCTCCCCGCTTTTTCATCTACAATTATCTGGAATTTAAGAAATTTTTCACTTTCAATTTGAGGAGGAATCGGTGTGATTTATAGAGAATCGGGCGATCCCATGGTGAAAATCGATGACACCACCCTTCGTGACGGCGAGCAGACTGCCGGCGTTGTCTTCTCCAATCATGAGAAGATAAGAATCGCTCAGCTTCTGGACGAGCTTGGCGTGCATCAGATAGAGGTGGGCATCCCGGCAATGGGTGGGGATGAAAAGGAGGCCATCAAGAGAATAGTCGGTCTGGGTTTAAACGCGAGCATCTTGGCCTGGAATAGGATGGTTGTCGATGACATAGAGCACTCTCTCGACTGCGGTGTTTCCGCTGTGGCTCTCTCCGTCTCGGCTTCCGATATCCATATCGAGAACAAATTGAGGAAGGATAGAAAATGGGTCATCGAGAGCGTCAAGAAGTCGGCTGATTTTGCCAAGAGCAAGGGTTTGTACGTCTCGGTGAACGCCGAGGATGCCTCTCGGGCTGACTTTGACTTCTTAGTGGAATTTGCAAGGGTGGCCAGGGACCATGGAGCGGATCGACTGAGGTACTGCGATACCTTGGGGGTTCTTGAACCCTTCCGAACCTGTGAGACGATCAAAGCGCTGAGAAAGGCCGTGGATATCGAGATAGAAATGCACACTCACAACGATTTTGGCATGGCCACCGCCAATGCCCTGGCCGGAGTGAGGGCTGGTGCTACCTGGGTGAATACAACCGTCAATGGCTTGGGGGAGCGCGCCGGTAATGCTGCTCTGGAGGAGATTGTTATGGCTCTCAAGTGCATTGGGGGCGTGGACATCGGGTTCAAGACGCGGATGTTAAGGGAGCTTTCGGAATACGTCGCCAATGCCTCTGCCAGGACCCTTCCCGTTTGGAAGGCGATCGTCGGGGCGAATGTCTTTGCCCATGAGTCGGGCATCCATGCGGATGGGGTTCTAAAATGCCCCACCACTTACGAGGCCTTCTCGCCTGAGGAAGTGGGGCTTCAGCGCCAGATCATCATCGGTAAGCATTCTGGTACCCGTGCTCTCATCTCTAAGTTTGACCAGTATGGCATAGAACTGAGTGAAAAGGAAGCCCGCGAGATGCTGACTGAGGTCAGGAAGACGGCGGTGGAGCTGAAGAGAGCCCTCTTCGATAAGGAACTCGTGTACATCTATCAGGATTACAAGAGGGGAAAGAAGAGTTAGATGGGTAAGACTGTCTCCGAGAAGATACTCAGCGCCAAAAGCGGTCAGGATGCGCACGCTGGAGATATTGTGATTGCCAAGGTTGATGTGGTTATGGCTCAGGATGGAACGGGGCCCTTGACCGTTCAAAAGCTTGAAGAGTTGGGTGTGGAAAAACTTCCCAATCCTCGGAGGACAGTTTTCTTCATAGATCACGCTGCTCCAAGCCCCAGGAAGGAATTGTCCAATGCCCATCGCATCTTGAGGGAGTTTGCTAAGAGGGCGGGGGCTCAACTTTCGGAGGCTGGGGAAGGAGTTTGCCATCAGCGGCTTTTGGAGTCCCACGTGAAGCCGGGCGACATCGTGGTCGGAGCCGATTCTCACACCTGCACCTCTGGGGCTTTGGGGGCCTTTGCGACGGGGATGGGCTCGACGGATGTCGCTATCGCCATGGCCTCCGGGAAAACCTGGTTTCGGGTGCCCGAGACGCTCAAGATGGAAATCACGGGGCAGCTCCCCTATGGCGTCTATGCTAAGGATGTGATTCTTCACATTATCGGATTGATTGGTTCCGACGGTGCCACCTATAAGGCACTCGAGTTCACCGGGGATACCGTTCGAGCTATGAGCATGTCCGACCGTTTCACCCTCTGTAACATGGCCGTTGAGGCAGGAGCAAAGACGGGTCTGGTCGAGTCGGATGAAGTGACTCGAGCTTTTTTGAAGGAGCGAGAGCGCACCTGGGACTTCGAAGAAATCAAATCCGATGAGGATGCCGAGTACGAGAGGAGCATCCAAATCAATGTCTCTGGGCTCGAGCCGTTGGTTGCCACACCTCACATGGTCGACAACATCAAACCGGTTTCCAAAGTGGAGGGTACCAGCATAGATCAAGTCTTCATCGGCACTTGCACGAACGGGAGGATCGAGGATCTGAGGGTAGCGGCGAATATTCTGAAGGGTAATAGGTGTCACCCGAAGGTAAGGCTCCTCGTTTGCCCGGCGTCGAAGGGTGTTTATTTACAGGCGCTTGATGAGGGGCTGATCGAGGTATTTATCGAGATGGGTGGCGTGGTGCTGAATCCAGGTTGCGGAGCTTGCGTTGGTGTTCACCAGGGAATTTTGGCTGATGGAGAGGTTTGTCTGGCTACGCAGAACCGCAACTTCAGGGGCAGGATGGGAAATCCCGAGGGTTTCATCTACCTCGCTTCCCCGGCCACGGCCGCTGCCTCGGCGATCGAGGGGAAGATCACCGACCCAAGGGAGTACCTATAGTTGGTAGTTAAAAGTGGCTGATGGCTTATGGCCGATAGCTGATAGCTGGTTCCTGGTGCCTAGTACCGTTACAACTTTAAGATAGGACATTTTGTCAAGTAACCTTACCTCTTTTTACCCCCACCCTCGCCCTCCCCCTTGAAGGGGGAGGGTTGGGAGAGGGTGTTTCCAAAAGCGGAAAGGTGTTTCTTGAAAGAATTGGCATAGGAAATAGTTGTAACGGCACTAGTTCCTGGTAGCTGGTGACGGATGTTGAATGTCGGATGGCTGCTGACGACTAACAGCCAACAGCTGATTCCCGACCAGGTGTATACTATGAAGCTTAAGGGAAGAGCTTGGAAGTTTGGCGATGATATTAGCACTGATTTGATTGCGCCGGGTAGGCTTTTCCATTTGCGCACCAATCTACCCGGGCTGGCCAAGCACGTCTTGGAGGATGCTGACCCTGATTTTGCCAAGAAAGTGAAGCCCGGCGATTTCGTGGTGGCCGGCAGGAACTTTGGCCTCGGTTCGAGCAGAGAGCACGCTGCTGCCATCATCAAAATTGCGGGAGTCGGGGCGGTGCTCGCTCAGTCTGTTGCAAGAATTTTCTATCGCAATGCTATAAACGTGGGTTTACCCGTCTTGATTTGTGATACTTCTCAGATGGATGCCGGCGATGAACTAGAGGTGGATGTGGGAGCCGGAAAAATCAAGAATCTGACGAAGGGCGCGGTTGTTGAGACTAAACCATTACCGAAGGCGATGTTGAACATTCTGGAGGATGGTGGACTCGTCGAGCACTTCAAGAAACATGGGGGATTCAAACTCGACTAGTTGGCAGTCGGGAGTTAATGAAAAATGGAGAATGAAAAGTGAAAAATTACAACGTAAAATTAATTTTTAATTTTAACGGCTGGAAGCTGGTAGCTGGGGGCTAAAAAACTACCGACTAGAGGTGCCGCATGCGTAAAGTAACTCTGATTCCGGGCGATGGAGTAGGTCCAGAGATAACCCAGGCGATGAGACGGGTGGTGGAAGCTACTGGTGTTTCCATCGAATGGGAGGTTGTCCAAGCAGGTGTGAATGTGATGGACGAGTATGGGACGCCTCTTCCGGAGCACGTTCTGGAGTCGATTCGTCGCAATAAAGTGGCCATCAAGGGTCCCATCACCACACCCGTGGGGACGGGTTTCCGCAGCGTCAATGTGGCTTTAAGGAAAGAACTTGATTTATACGCCTGCTTGAGACCGGCTTTTTCTCTAAAGGGCGTGAAGAGCAAATACGAAGATATCGATCTGGTTGTGGTGAGGGAGAACACCGAGGATCTGTACGCGGGTATCGAGCGGATGGTCGATGACGACACCGCCGAGAGCATTAAAAGGATCACCCGCCGGGCCTCGGAAAGGATCGCCAAGTTCGCTTTCGATTACACTCTTAAGGAAGGAAGAAGAAAAGTGACGGCTGTTCATAAGGCCAATATCATGAAGTACTCAGATGGTCTCTTCTTAGAGTGCGCAAGGAAAATTTCAGAAGAATATCCTCAAGCCGAGTTCGAGGACAGAATAGTGGACAACATGTGTATGCAACTTGTTCAAAAACCTGAAGCATATGACATTTTGCTCTGTCCTAATCTGTATGGGGACATAATCTCTGACTTATGTGCTGGTCTCGTTGGGGGTTTGGGGATAGTGCCCGGCGCGAACATCGGAGACGAATACGCGGTCTTTGAACCCGTCCATGGAAGTGCTCCTAAATATGCGGGACAGAACAAAGTCAATCCCACTGCTATAATTCTTTCCAGCGTTTTGATGCTCAGATACATTGGGGAGAAAGAAGCAGCCAATAAAATCTTCAACGCAACCGCCCAAGTAATTAAAGAAGGAAAGACGGTCACCTATGACCTAGGCGGCACCGCTACCACATCTGAGATGGCAGACGCCATCATCCAAAAAATCACTCCAAAAAGACGACTCTAGAGCTTTCGCCGAGTTTTAGCCGTAGGGGGTCACCGTAGGGGGTCAGACCTTAATGTACTAATTTACCAGGCATGATAAATCCTTAATTCGAATTTCTCATAATCAATTTGTCAGATTTCTGCAAATTTAAAATAAGATTTTAACCTCGCAGGTGAAAGGCTATGAGGAGGTCTGACCCTTTTCAGGCAAGTATTTTCTTGCCCACAATGTCCCCTTCTTCTAAAACCTATACTGCCTAATATTATTCCACCAAAAGCGTTTTTCTCCTTTTCAGATTTTAGCTTTTTAATAATATCTAAATTCCAAATTCTAAGCTCTAAACAAATTCTAATGACCAAAATTCAAAATATAAAATTAAAAAACTATCTTGTTTTGGCATTTGAAATTTGAATTTTGATATTGTTTAGAGTTTCGCCCGCCTGCCAACGCCTGACGCCGCAGGCAATGGCGGGCAGGTGCTTCGGATTTAGGATTTATTGTAATGTTAATTTTTGCAACGAAGTCCTAGCATTCTTCAGCAAGTTGTATCTTTTTAGTTACCTCGACCGCCTTGTTTTCCCCGTCAACATAGACTATTTTTGGATAAATCTGTGAGGCCTCTCGGTCATCTACTGTAGCGTAAGACATAATTATAATTTTGTCTCCTTTATGGATGAGTCTTGCAGCCGCTCCGTTTACACAGATTGTCCCAGAATGAGTACCAGCTTCGATTGCATAGGTCTCAAGCCTTGCGCCATTAGATAAATCAACAACCTGAACTTTTTCGTAGGGAAGAATATCGGCAGTCTCAAGAAGCCTTTTGTCTATTGCGATGCTGCCTTTATACTCAAGATTAGCTTCTGTCACAGTTGCTCTGTGAATCTTGCTTTTAAGCATAGTTCTGAACATTATGATCAGCCTCCAGGTTCGATAAATCTCAATTTTCGATTTACGATCACAGACGACAAATCTTGTCGAATGTCGAAAGTCGTACGTCGAATGCTAAGGAAATGTCGAATGTCCAAAGTCGAACGCTGAACGTAAAATCTTTTCATTCGACAGCTTTTTCTTTTTTCGTACGACGTTGGCCGTTCGTCGTTCAACAACTTTTTACATTTTTATCACGATATTATCAATCAATCTGGCTTTGCCCACTTTAGCTGCTAATGCAATTAGCGTTTCTCCTTGTACACGCGATAACTCCTCTAAAGTTCTATTATCACAAATTGATATGTATTCTAAATTCACTTGAGGTTTGCTTTCTATTAGCTCCTGCATTTCGTCTTTTATTTTTTGGGCAATTCGCTCACCAGAATCAATCAGCCTTTTAGCATGCTGAAGAGACTCAGATAAAACTAGAGCTTCTACTCTTTCTGCATCAGATAAATAAGTATTTCTAGAGCTCATTGCCAAATCGTCTTCTTCTCTTACTGTTGGCACTACAACAATTTCTAAATCAAAGTTTAAATCGTCAACCATTTTTTTAATAACCACAACTTGCTGAGCATCTTTCTGCCCAAAATATGCTTTATCAGGCATTACTATATTGAAGAGCTTAGCAACAATTGTTGTGACTCCTTGGAAATGATGCGGTCGGGACGCTCCACATAGCCTCTTAGTTATTTTCTCCACTTCAACGTAAGTAAGATGATTTGGCAAATATATCTCAGCGTTTGAAGGGCAAAAAAGATAGTCGGCGCCTACATTTTCTGCAAACTTTTTGTCTCTTTCAAAATCCCTGGGATAAGATTCAAAATCCTCAGATGGTGCAAACTGAGTGGGATTCACGTACAGACTTACCACAACAACATCGCATTCTTCCCGCGCTCTTCGCATAAGTTCAAGGTGACCCTCGTGAAAATAACCCATTGTCGGAACCAGCCCAATAGTTCGTCCTGCCTGTCGCTCTTTCTTTAATCCTTGTCGAAGTTCCTTAATTGTGTTTATAACTTTCATTTTTCACCAACCAATCAGCGATGAGCGCATAATCCCGATTTGCGATCAGCGATTAACTTATACACTAGTCAACCAGTTGCAGCGCTCCTTAGTCAACCATTCGCTTCGCCAACTAGTCATTAGTCAAGAGGGTTTTTGATTCTGGTCTTTCCCCTTTTGACTAGTCCCGATGAAATCGGGACGACTGACTAGCGAAGCGATTGATTTTGACTGCTTTTAACGCAGCTCACTTGTCAAACCTCAAGAGCTAAGGTGATGGAGCTCCTGCAAGTACGGCGGGCAGGCTTGTCAAACATCGCTGATCGGCTTTTAAAAACAGTGTTCTTCTCCTGGAAATTCGCCTGCTTTGACCTCTTTGATGTAACTGCTTATTGCTGACCTTATATCATTGCTTAACTTAGCATATTGCTTCACAAATTTTGGAACAAATTTCTCAAACATTCCCAGCAAATCTTGAGTTACTAAAACTTGCCCGTCACAATGAGACCCTGCACCAATGCCAATAGTAGGCACTGTAACCGCTTCTGTAATTTTCTTAGCTAATTCAGAGGGAATCTTCTCCAAAACTATTGAAAAAGCTCCCGCTTCTTCAAGTGCTTTAGCATCAGCAATCATTTTTTTAGCCGCCTCTTCTTCTCTTCCTTGAACCCCGTATCCGCCCATCTGGTGAACTGATTGGGGAGTAACACCAAGATGACCCATAACTGGGATGCCCACTTCCACCATTTTAGAGATCATAGGACAGATCTCTTCTCCTCCTTCAAGCTTGATAGCTTGGGCATCAGCCTCTTTTAGAAAACGTCCTGCATTGTATAGCGCTTCTTCAGGAGATATTTGATAGGACATAAAAGGCATATCTCCCACAACCATACTTCTTTTAGCTGCTCTTGCCACCGCTCTAGTGTGATGAAGCATCTCTTCCATTGTCACCGGTAAAGTGGTTTCATAGCCCAACACAACCATACCCAGCGAATCCCCCACGAGAATTATGTCTATGCCCAACTCGTCAAGAAGGCCGGAAGTAATGTAATCATAGGCCGTAAGCATAGTGATCTTGTCGCCATTTTGTTTCATTTCCACAAGTGTGTTTACGGTTACTCTTTTATTCAATGCACCCTCCTTCTAAAAGTCTATAAAGCTCCCTTTGCTTATCTTCGCTAATTGTACCTTTTTCGAGAGCTACTAGCGTTGTGTATTTACCAAGCTCACAATAGAGTTTCTTTTTTTCTGGAATCTTACTGCCAAAAGCATCGAGGTGCTGCTTGACTGGTACCACATCTCCTCTAGCAATGGGCCCAGTCAAGGCCCTAGTTGACCCTTGAGATTCTATGTTGGCCAAAGTTCCTTTAATAAGAGGAAGAAGTGCTTTCAAAGCTACTTCTCTGGAGACGCCTAAGCCTTCATAAATACTCTGGGCAAAGTGAATAAGGCCCACAAAATAATTCGAAGCCACACAAGCTGCTGCATGATAAAGAGGCTTATCCTCATCTTTGACCACGACTGCTGTTCCACCTAAAGCTTTTACAATCCCTCTCGCCAGGGGCAAAATATCTTCTTCAGCAGTGATGCCAAAAACAGAGCCGGGCAGCTGACAAATGGCTCCTTCAACAGTAGCAAAGGATTGAAGCGGATGAATACTTCCAACTTTTGCTCCATTTTTCTTAGCTGCATTTAGAGCATTGGTTGATAGTGCCCCACTCACGTGAAAAACAATATCTTCGGAGTTGAATCCTCCCTCTTGGGCAATCTTCTTACAAACTGGTTCAACTTGATCATCATTTGTGGTTATGGTAACCACATCAGCGAGTCTGGCTGCTTTGGTAACATCGTGGGTCTTGAATCCAGAAATAAATTCCCGGGCACGATCAAGCGATTCTTGACTGCGGCTTGCAACAGCTACTATATTAAAACCTTTCTCCTGAAGAATATGACCTATTGCAGTCCCAACCTTGCCAGCTCCAATTATCGCAAATGTTTTGGAGGTCTTTTCCAATGCGCCTCCTTAGAATCCTCTAGAAATAGCACCAAGTGCATTTCTGGTAATGTCCTAAAATTCCTTCCATGAAAGCGCCTGTCAAGGCAGCCTCTCCCG
>JASEEZ010000026.1 GCA_030019215.1 Actinomycetota bacterium | reverse complement strand
TAGAATGGGGTTAAGGAGAGACGTCTTGAATTTCAACTAACAAAGGGACAACCCCAAGACACATGGATTATCGAAGTTAAGCCTAAATTAAATTGGGAGGCATTTGGACAGGTCATTGCGTATGGTCACCTTTTCCAAAAAGAACATCCAACATCTCGTATTAAAAAAGGAATTATATGTAAAGAGGTTGACACCGAAATTCTCGCTATTTGTGAAGAATTTAGCATAAATGTTTTCGCTTGGCAGGAATGGGAGTTTAAGCTGGTCAAACCATGAGCTTGTCTCAAAAGTCAGGTGAGGCGACTTCCGATAACCGCAAAACGTTAAATGAAACTGTGGCTGAACGGAGGACAATAAGATGGAAACTACAGAGAAAATTGTAGAGTCGTACTGTCGCTATGTTAAAGGCTGGTTTACTATTTCAAATATTAGATGTTCAGGGCAGTATGAAATTGACCTTCTCGCTGTTGACCCATCATCTAACACCAACATTAAACGCTATCATATTGAGTGCGGTGTTTCTATCTCAGGTGCATATTCAAAACTAACAGGAAAAGAATTTTCACAAGAAAGGCTTAAGGAACGTGTTGAACAGGCCGGTCAGCGGAGAACTATAGGATATTTTATTCAGCGAAAATTCGGTCCAAATGAGGTGCTTTCCGAATTAGAAAAATACGGCTTCGAGAGAGGTAATTATACAAAGGTAATCGTGACTTGGGGTTGGACACCAGAAGCAGAGAAAGAGGCAGACCGTGAAGGTGTTATCCTTTGGGATTTTCGTAATATCTTGAAGGAAATTGCTGAAACTTGTCGTGGTGAGAAGACCTATTTCACGGATGACACCCTTCGGACCATCCAACTCTTCGCGCGATCGGGCAGGTGGGCTGAAAAGTAAATAGGAAGTAAAAGCAAAAGTTTGAAAGTTTGGGGTCGGGCTTGACAAATATATATGTGGAGGAAATTACAATTGAAAGGAGTTAGGAAACGATTAGTAAACAGACAGTCAGCTTCACGCTGCAAGGTGATTGAATTTAAACGTCGTCTTGGTAGAGAAGGTAATCTTTCTCCAAGCGTGATTGAGGAAGACATCAAGGCTAACTTATCATCGTCACCTGAAAAATGGTCGTACGGTGGGCTTGCGGAATCTGATTTTCTAGCTCTAGTTTTTGAAGTTGCCATTAATTCACCAAATCCACCTGAAGCGACATGTGGTGGTAAAAAGCGGTTGCTTAAGGACGTGGCCATCAATTACTCGCGCGGTAAGAGAGAAGGTATTGACAGACGAAAAATAGATACCTTCTGCAGACTAATTATTGAAAAGAAGCCTATATGCGGCTTTCGCCCTATTCCCCCACTACAAGTGAATGGATGGATTAATGAGCAAGCCCCTCAAGATGTGCGGAAGAAAGGTTCGTTTGGTATCAGCGATGGTATTCATCGGTCCTTAGCATACGCTCTTCTGTTAGTCGAGAGAAAAGTCAAATATGAAGTCGTGTTTGCCTACGTGCGTCCAAAAGAGTGCTAGAAAAGGATGCCTTCCGAGGTGGATTGTTTGAGAAAGCTGATTTGGGAGAGTGAAAGAGTATGAGAGGGGATGAGAGAGGATGGGGTCAGGTCTTGAAATATAAGATTTTTATTGGCTCATCGGCCAAATCGCCTACAAGCTCAGAACCGCGAAAGCGGTTTTTATTTTTGTTGTGGAATATACCGCATAGGATTTTAAGAAGATTTAGAGAATTTGGAAAGATAGGAACAAATCGCCTACAAACTCTACGGCCTGACAAAGAAAGAAATCAAAATAGTTGAGGAGGCTGTCAAGTGATGGCGATTGGTTTTACTTAGGCTATCACTGTGATCGGGTGTTTCGACATGCGGCTTGCATACTTGGCCGAAGGTAGTGAAAGATTAGATGGTCAGGAGAAAAAGATCTGTTTATTCTCACAGACTCGAGCTGATTCGTAGCTCAAGAGAAGCAGCGCTTGCGGCAATACAGACTTACAATAACCCACTTATAACCTTCAAAACGGAAAGCTTCATCGTGCTAATGATTATAGCGTGGACATACCTTCTTCATGCCTACTACCGATCCAAAGGAATCGAGTACCGCTATTTTAGGAAGACAAGCGACCGAAGAATTTTTGAACGCATAGATGGGCAGTATAAATACTGGGAACTGGCGAGGTGTCTAAGTGATGAAGCCTGTCCTCTCGATCGAGACACGAAAAATAACCTCATGTTTTTGATTGGCCTGCGTAATCAAATTGAGCATAGGCGAGCTAGCGTGCTTGATACATTTCTGTCTGGAAGATATCAAGCCTGTGCACTCAACCATAATTATTACTTGCGAGCTCTATTTGGTGAGAGGTATGCACTCGATGAGTTCCTTACTTACAGTATCCAGTTTGCAGAAATGACCTTTCAGCAAGCAGAGGCAATTGCCGAGGCTGAGTCGAACATCCCAGCGTCAGTAAGGTCTTATATCGCACGGTTCGACGATGGTCTAACGGATGAGGAGATAAATAGCGATCGCTACTCCTACCGCATCCTTTTCACAAAGAAACTGGCTGGAAAGCGTGGTCAGGCCGACCGAGTCATTGAGTTCATCGACCCAAAATCAGATTTGGCCAAGAAGATTTCTAGAGAGTACTGGGTTCAGAAAGAAGTGGAAAAGCCCAAATTTCTGCCCAGCGAGGTTGTTAAGATAGCTCGTGAGGCTGGGTTCGCCAGTTTTGGTATGCACCAGCATACTCAGCTGTGGAAAAGCGAAGATGCAAAGAACCCAGCTAAAGGCTATGGCACTTATGTCTCCAAATACTGGTATTGGTATCAGAGATGGGTCGATTTCGTTCTTGACTATTTGAAGGGAGCTGCGAAAGAAACCCGTCGCTCTACGTAGCATGGGATGTAAGTGTATGCCAAGCGTTTCAGATTTCTTATTGGATAGATAGTTTAAAATGGGTTTATAAAGGGTGGAGTCGGGCTTGACAAACTTGAAAAACTAATCCTTCGACTCCCTTCAACTCCACTCAGGGCAGGTTGTTCAGGACAAGCCTGGCTCGTCGACCAAGTTGTCTATAAGCTGAGTGAAAGTGGAAAGACCGCTTAACCCCTATAAGGCCCGCCTGCCAACGCCTGAAGACGACAGTCAATGGCGGGCAGGGATTGAAACTTTAAAAAGTCCAACCCGGAACGTATAAATCTACGTTCCTCGGAGGTTGCTTGACGCCACGGCCAAGTTATTGTATTGTAAGACTTAGTAAGACACAATAGGGAGGAATCATAAAATGGGTAGGGTGACAAAAACGCTCACCGTTTCACTTCCGCCTCAGATTTTTGAAGAAGTTGAAAGGCTGGCCAAACAAGAAAGGAAGACCAAAAGCGAACTCTTCCGGGATATGCTTAACATCTATGAGGACTACCTTGATGAAAAGCGCTGGCGACGTCTGAGAAGACTGGGTAGAGAGACGGCAAAAAGGCTGAATATTACCTCAGAGGAGGACATTGAGAAACTGGTACATGAGGCTCGAGGCATCCGGAGCTGACGGTGTACCGAGTGGTTTTCGATACTAATATCCTCCTTTCAGCCTTCATATTTGGTGGAAATCCTGAGAAGCTATTCCAGCTTGCCCGATCCAAAAAGATTCAACTTCTCACATCTTCAAGTATCCTTACTGAATTCGCCACTTGTTTAAAGGACAAGTTTCTTTGGGCGGATGAAGATATTGCTGAAGCGATCAAGACGATTGGCTATTCTTCGGAGCTTATCAAGCCAACCCAAAAACTAAGAGTGCTTCACGATGATCCTGATAATAGAGTTCTGGAATGCGCTGTTGAAGGGAAGGCTCACTTTATTGTATCAGGCGACAAACATCTTCTAACTCTTAAGGAGTTTCGGAAGATTCCAATCATCAAGGCAGCTGAAATTGTTTCTAAGCTTACATAGATTTAGATGCATGAAAACTAGATGGGTAGATGGTAGATGGGGTCAGGTCTTGAATTTTGATATTTTCCTGCTCATCGACCAAATTGTCTATAAGCTGAGTGAAGAGGAGTAGAAAAGCTGATTAACTCCTGTAAGTGGTCCCGGAAATGAGGTTTCTTGTTTTTGGCAGGCTCACGATATGAAGTAATTTATATTACTTCATTACTTTACACCACGGCTTGACATGTGAACACTTAGAATGTACAGTTTACATGTACATTACGTTTGAGGAGTTGAGAAGCATGGTTAAAATAGTTAAGGCGACTACTCTTCGTGACCATCTTTCTGACGTGCTTAAAGAGGTCTCTAGGGCTAAAGGTTACTTCATCGTCACCAAGAAGGGGCGTCCCGTCTCTGCTCTGGTAAACCTTGACTTTTTTGAGGATCTTCTGGCTGCCACCAGCTCAGAGTATCTGGAAAGCATCAGGGAGGCTCGTGCTGATTATGAAGCTGGACGTGTTCGCTCCCATGAAGACGTGTTCGGAGAACTGTAGTGGCCTACCGCCTCGTCTACACCGATAGGGCTGTCAAGGACATCCAAAAGCTGGATGTTGTTGCCAGACGGCGTCTAAAAAGAGCCCTTGAGGGATTTTCTCTTTCCCCGCTCGACCATTCCACGAGACTGATTGACCCCAAGCTTGGAGAATATAGGTTTAGAGTTGGCGATTATCGAGTGATCTTCGATCTTAGAGGGCAAGAGATTATCATTTTGCGAGTGGGTCATCGCCGGGAAATCTATCGCTGAAATTCATGGTACCCCGCCAACGGCGGGGCAGCCAGATATCTACTTCTCAAATATGGAGCGACAGTCTACAAGTCGGCTTACAATGCAGGTCTCGGCTCTAAGAATAGTCAAGGGTTTGGCTGTTTTGAAATTCTAAAGAGGGGAAAATAAGGTTTTTGGAGAAAGAGCAATGTCAGAGGAGAATCTGCGGTTGGCGGAGGAAATGATACAATGTGTAAGTGAAGTCATAATTTTATATCAGGGGAGCGGTGGTGTATTTGGATGTTGAACGGGCGACCCGGTACTGGTTAGAGAGTGCAGAATACGATCTGGAGACGGGTAGGAGTCTCATTGGCATTGGAAGATTTCCTTATGTCCTGTTCTTTGGTCATCTTGCACTAGAAAAGCTGTTAAAAGCTATCGTGGTAAAGAAAGCAAAGGAGCATGCTCCTTACACTCACTCTCTCACTTTTCTTGCCGAGAAGACTGGATTGGAAATTTCAGAAGAGCTCATGGACAAGCTAGCAGAATTTACAGAGTTCAATATCGAAACAAGATATCCCGATGAGAGGAGAGATTTTTATCAAAAGTGTACAGAGGCGTTTACTAGGGAAAAGTTTAGAGGAATTGAGGAGGTATATAAATGGTTGCGACAGAGGTTGTAGAAATTGTAACTGAATTTGTAAAAGCTCTAAAAAAGAGAGGAATAAGAGTAGAGAGGGCATTTGTATATGGTTCTTATGCACAAGGCAGACCGAGAAAAGAAAGCGATATAGACGTAGCTATAGTTTCTCCTGATTTTGGTAGGGATCGGTATGAGGAAGGAAAACTACTGCGCCAAATTGCCTGGCGAATAGATTCAAGGCTGGAGCCAGTTCCTATTTCGAAGGAGTCTTTTTTAAAAGATGACTGGATTCCTTTGATTCATGAGATAAAGACAAAAGGGATCCCTATCAAGATTGCAGCGTAAGTAGAAATTGCGGCCTCGGTTTCAAGAATAACCAAGGCTTCGGCTGTTTTGGAATTTTAGAAAGGGAAGGCCGTGCGCCCCAAGAAACGTAACCTCGGCTCCAAGGACAATCAGGGCTTCGATCGCTCCGAGATAGTAAATGAGTAAAACTTACTGGATTTTGGAACAGGTAGAAGATGCAAAATTTCCTTATCGCTTGAGCATAGTCGATGAGGGCAAAACCCTTCTTTGCCTAAGGGTTCAAGAAAGATGGCCGGGAACTAAAGGACAGATTTTTTGTCTGAGTGAAGAGGGAAGAGAGTGGCCTCAACCTATTGCGGAGATAGAGCGAGTGCCTATTGTTTCACTGAGGCGTTACGGAAAACGCCTTGCCGTTGTTCTTGATAGGTCGAGGAACAAGAGATGCGACCTTCTTTTCTTAAAGAAACCTTATAAGTCCAGGGAGGGGGAATACGAGCAGATCTTCTGGAGAACTCAGCAGGCTCTTCGGGAACGAAGGCCCAGGGTAAAACTTACCCTTCGGGGCGCAGAATCTCTTCGAATCCTGATTGATGCTGGTGAGAGATATCCCTGGAGATTTCCGGGTTGTGAGGTTGAGAGAGCGGGGCTTCCCGTTGGCGACTATGCTCTTTTAGGAAACGACGGTCTCCGGGCAGTAGTTGAGAGGAAGACTTTTGACAATCTCCTGGCCGAGTTTGGAAGGATGCCCACCTTTCATCAGGTGCTGGGTGAGCTTGAGTCGTATCCCCACAGCGCGCTGGTAATAGAGGCTGCCTATGCGGATTTTCTAAAGGGAGATAAATTGAGATATTATTCCCCATCTTTTGCTGCTAAAGCCATTGGAGAGCTCCATGCAATGCATCCAAATCTTTGTATCATCTTCGCTGGCAATAGAAAGCTCGCCAATGAGTGGACCTTACGATTTTTTGCCGCCATAAAGTCTCACGAAGAAGATATTCCTCAGCCGAAAGTTGCAGAAGCTGTGGCGGAGTACAAGAGCAGGCCGAGTCAACCCCGCCGTTGGCGAGGCGGAGTCTATTATGAAGTAAGAAAGGCAATAGAAGATATGCCAAGGCAGTTTACCATTTCTAAATTAAGAGGAGCTTGTTCGGATGTGCCGGATGTGACTCTTCGCAGAGCCCTTAACGACTTAAAAAAAGAGGGCAAAATCAGATGTCAGGGAAAGGGTAGAAAGAGCTACTGGGAGAAAATATAGTGGTTCAAGTGACCTTCTTGTGTCTACTGTACTTCGCTGAAGCTGCGCGACAGCGAGTGGTGCAGGAGTAACGACGATACTGGCCTCGGAACCAGGAATTCCCAGGGCTTTGGCTATTTTGAACTGGCGGGGAACAAAAATGCTAATTGAAGGGATTGAATTTGAAAACCTTGACGGGGCGCTGTTAATGTGTAATACTCAGTAATAAAGAGGTGAGTGTGATGGGAAGAGCGACGAAGGTTTTGACTCTTTCTTTGCCACCGGAGACGGCGAAGGAGGTTGAAAAATTAGCTAAGGCTCAAGGGAGAACCAAAAGCGATCTTTTTCGAGAGATGATCAGAGTTTATGAAGAGTACTTAGCCGAAAAAGAATGGCAGGAACTCTTTAAGTTTGGCGAAGAAACTGCCAGGAGGTTTGGGATCAAATCCGAAGAAGAGCTATTTGCCATCTTAAACGAGAAGAGCTGAGATGCTCAGGGTCGTCTTTGACTCTAATGTCTATATCTCGGCTCTTCTTTTTGATGGTCTACCAAGGGTTATCTTAGAGTTAGCGAGAAAGCGGAAAGTCACCTTGGTAGCCTCTCAAGCTATTTTTTCAGAGTCTGCAAGGAAGTTAAGGAAAAAATTCGAGTGGCCGGAGCATAATATCCAAAAGTTCTTGAGGCAAAGCAGTCACCTAGCGGGGTTAGTTAATCCCGAAGAAACCCTGAATGTTATCGTAGAGGATGAGCCTGATAATCGCATTTTAGAATGTGCCACTGCTGGCCGGGCTCATCTTATTATTTCTGGCGACAAACATCTTTTAAAGCTGGGAAGATTCCAGAATATCCCTATTAAAAAACCGAAATATTTAACTTATCTGGTGAAGGAAGAGAAATAGGTATAGGCGCGTTGGCGGCGATCGATTAAAATTGTTGGGTTGTTTGCAGGTATTACTCGTTTATGGGGCGAAATATTACCATGGAATTGGGAAATGAAGGGTTCATTCTGAAGGTTCACCCTGAAGAGAAAGGAGGTGCAAGATGGCGGTCGCTCCCGATGTCAAGACTTACCTGGATAAAAGCGGTGTTTCTTATGAGGCAGTCTCTCATCCGCAGGTCTTTAGCTGTGTTGAGGAAGCGAAAGCGTTAAAGATAGACACCGATGAGATTGCCAAGAATTTGATCGTCAAGATAAAAGACAAACATGCTTTCGTGGTTTTGCCCGGCGCTCACAGACTGGATGTGCACAAAATGAGGGATCTTCTGGGAAAGCGGGCGAGGTTAGAGTTAGAGGAAGAGATGCCCACCGATTTTCCCAAGTATGAGGTGGGAGCAGTTCCTCCTCTGGGTAAGCTGTTTGGGCATCTTGTCTATGTGGACAAGAGACTTTTGGATCACGAGACCATCATCTTCGTTGCGGGGACACACACCGATTCCATCAAGATGAAGACCCAGGACTTCGTGAATTTGGTCAAGGCGGAGATCGTCGATTTGGCCGAAGAATAAGTCGGTATGGGAGCTTTCATAACTTTCCTGAGCGATTTTGGTTTGCAAGATGAGTGGGTGGCGGTCTGCAAAGGAGTAATTTTCGGTATTTCCCCGGAAGCGAGGATCGTTGACATTACCCACGAAATACCGCCTTTTGATATAAAGAAGGGAGCGCTCGCCATGGCGAGCGCTCTGCCTTTTATGCCTCGGGGTGTGCATCTGGGGGTGGTCGATCCGGGGGTGGGCACGAGGAGACGAGCCCTTGTTCTTGAGGTCGAAAAGGGGGATTATCTCGTCGGTCCCGACAATGGTTTGCTCATACCCGCTGCTTGGGCTCTTGATGGCATCGAGAAGGCGGTTGAGATAACCAACGAGAAATACATGCTCCGGCCCGTCTGCCCCACCTTCCATGGGCGGGACGTCTTCGCACCGGTGGCCGCCCATTTGGCTAGGGGGGTGGACATTGCCGAGTTCGGCCCACCCGTCGAGGTAAAGACCCTGGAGAAAGCGCCCTGGCCGGAATCGAGAATCGAGGGTCGGGAGATCTTCGCTGAGGTCATCGACGTGGATAGGTTCGGGACCTTGAGATTTAACGTTGCTCGGATGGATCTGACTGATCGGGGTGTGAGGCCGGGGGGCGAACTCTGTCTGATTTCCCGCGAGAAAGAGTTTGTCTTTTCCTTCCGCACCACCTTCTCTGAGGTGAAGCCGGGTGAAGCCCTTCTTCTGGTCGACTCCTCGAACCTTCTTTCCCTCGCCGTGAATCAGGGGAGCGCGGTGAAAGAATTCGGTCTTGAGATTGGTGAGAAAGTTAAGCTCAAGTTCTGAACTAGCGCTATAATGAAAGTGAAGAATAAAAATATGCTGTGGCTCGGCCTACATGCCTCAAAGACACGCGGTCGGCTTCTTTGTGGTTTACCGGAATTTATATCAGGCCGCCGCTCGGGTCTCGTCCCGCCGCAAACTTTGACTCGACTTAAAAGTCTTCCCAGGTGGAACTGCGACACGGTCTTTTCTCGCCGTCGCGGAGCTATGGCGGAGCACGGTCGGCAAATAGGCCTCGCCTGCCGACAGGCAGGTTTCATCGTCTGAAAAAGTGTCAACTTGACTTGTTAATAGTCCATTCTGAATTCTAGTGGGGGATGATCAAGGGTGCGCGTTGGAATAGCTCATCTGCCGCTTCACTACGGAAAGGCGCCTCGCTGGCTTTTTGAATGCATGAGAAAGCTAGCGAGGGAGATAACTATCTTCATGGTCGAAGAGTTCGGTCCAGAGGAGATGCTTAAAAAGCTTTCGGATCCCTTCTGGTTTCAGGCCTTCGGCTGTGTTCTGGGATTTGACTGGCATTCCTCCGGTGTGACCACTACGGTTTGCGGTGCCTTGAAGGAGGGATTGAGAGGGCTGGAGAGGGACATCGGTCTCTTCGTGGCCGGCGGGAAGGGCAGGACATCCCGAAAGACCCCCTCAGAGATAGGGTCGTTTGGCGAGTTGATCTCGGTTGATCCTTCGAAGCTCATCTATGCCAGCAGGATGGCGGCCAAGGTGGACAGCGCCGGTCTTCAGGATGGTTTCCAGCTCTATCACCACTGCTTTGTCTTTACCAAGAGGGGTTCCTGGGCTGTCATTCAACAAGGGATGAATGAGGTCACGCGGTATGCCCGAAGGTATCACTGGCTGAGCGATGAGCTGGGGAGTTTCGTCTGCGAGCCGCACCTGGCCATCTGCTGTGATGAGAGGAAGAGACCCCTCAATATGGTCGCCGAGGAGAGCGAGGAGACGAGGAAAGTTGCCACCGAACTATCTTGCGAGAGACCCGATCGGCTCCTGCTCACCCTCAAGAAGTTGCAGAGGCTCGATATGCCCGGCTCTCATCCGATCGGCACTCACGACCTGCACCCCGATTCACTGCGCAGAATTTTCCTTAAAACCTATGAGAGGCAGCCGGGGAGTTTTGAGAAGCTTCTGGGGATGGAAGGTGTCGGTCCCAAAACCATCAGGGCTCTGGCTTTGATCTCCGATCTCGTTTACGGAACTGCCCCGAGTTTCCGTGATCCGGTGAAATACAGCTTCGCTCATGGGGGAAAGGACGGTTATCCTTATCCCGTGGACAGGGAGCTTTATGACAAATCTATCGATATTTTGAGGAAGGCTGTCTCTCATGCTAAAGTTGGTCAGCGAGAGAAGATGGAGGCCATTAAGCGGCTCTCCCATCCCACTTGGACTCCAGCCTCGCCGATGGCGGGAAAGTTGGGACGAGAGGGACTGAAGGGAGTGTGAGTGATGAAAGTGCTTCTACATACCTGCTGTGCACCGTGTCTCATATATCCCTGGGAGGAATTCAAAAAAGAGGGTCATGAGGTTACCAGTTTCTTCTACAATCCAAATATCCAACCCTATACGGAGTATGAGAAGAGACGGGGTTGCCTTGAATCGTTTTGCGAAAAGAACGCAATAAAATTGATCGAGGGGTCGTACGATATTGACCGTTGGTTTCAGGATGTTGTCTTCCGCGAGGGAGTTCGCTGTTCGATCTGCTATAAGATGAGATTGACGGAGGCGGCCAAGGTTGCTAGGAAGGGCAAATTCGATTATTTTTCCACCACGCTTTTGGTAAGCCCTCATCAGAAGCACAACTTGGTTCGTGAACTGGGCGAAGCCATTGGTGAAAGATATAATATCCCTTTTCTTTACCGGGACTTTCGACTGGGCTACAAGAGATCCGTTACGGAATCGAGGACTTTGGGGATGTACAGGCAACAGTACTGCGGCTGTGTGTACAGCGAGAGGGAGAGGTACCACCCTCGTCGTAAAAGGAAATAGGCTCTATGGACTGACCAGGATGAGCTTGCCGGTCTCGGAATCTTTATAAACTACGCCCATCTCCTCATAACCTTCACCGGTCCCCGATACCAGAGGTGGAGGGGTCTTGATTTCCTTTCCCTTTTCTACCTCGACTATCTTTTTAATTGCCTCCATCATTCTTTTTCTTTCTTCCGGAGAGGCATCCTTGAAGACTACATTCTGCAGATTCCAGGAGAGGACAAGCATTACGATCAGGCCACAGGCGAAGACGAGCATGGCATCTACCAGATTAGCTACTCCAGACATGGGATTAGTATCCTCTTCTAATCGGGGCAAAATCCTCCGCCTCCTTGTCATTCTCCATCACCTCCAGTAAAGGATCTATCACCGCTTCTATAGTGCTCAGGTGCTCCTCGTACCACCTCCTTCTTATCTTGGAGATCAGGTAAGCGAGACCACCAGCACCCAGACCTACTACGGTGGTATCGAAAGCAATGATGACCGCTTGAGCAAGGGCCTGAATATCTCCCCTTCCTAGAGCAGCCAGCCCAGGACCTAAGGGAATTAAAGTTCCCATCAGCCCTAAGGCGGGCCCCAGGCGGGCAATGACATCGGTTTTTTCTAGTGATTTGGCTATCTTGAGTTCTTCTTCCTCGACCATCCTGCGGGCAAATGCTCTTAGGGAGTTATTGGTCAAATGGCCATTGGAGGCTATTTTCTCCAGGATATTCTTTTGACTTTGAGACAGGTTGCTAGCAGCGATTGCCTCTTTTACTTCGGGCACACCATGTAACCTCTTGATTATCCCCCCCATTTTTTCGCTACTTACCTTGACCCTCTGAGAATATTCCGAGATAAGGCTGCCTAGTTCAATGATGGCAAAGACCATGAATGCCAGGAGTCCGGCAATTACTGGAATGAGCAGACTTTGCGAAACTAGATGAAGTGCCTTGCTAAGCATTTCACTGCCGGGAACGATCATAAGAATCACCTCAATATACTCTTCTTTCTTGACTTAAAGGCTCCCACTGAGCCAAGGGCTATCACGAACGCCACAACGGCCAGGGATGTTTTTACCGAAGGGATGGTTAAAGGACTCATCTTAAATTCCTGTAGGCCAGCTATATTGGGCATTATTATGGCCGAGGCCAAAAAGTAGAAACCTACCAGGAGCATCAGGTTTCCCAAAAGAACGGGAGAGGGTTTTTTGGTCAATTTCACGATTCCTTTGGACAAAAAGTAGGTAGAAAGGGTGGTTGCCCCCAGGACAAGAGCGGTATACTTTCCCAGGATAGCTGAGGAGACACCCAGAACTGGGGAGGCAAGGCCGATTGTCAATAGAACTGAAGCGTAACAGCAGGGGCAAGGGGCAGCGAGAGCCAGACAGCAAGTAGTAGCTCTATTTTTCCCGTGAACTTTCCACTCCCTGAGAGTATGGAGCCCAGCCCCAAATATAATTACAGACATAGCAATAAAGATAGGATAGTTATAGGTAGAAGCTAGTTTGTGGAGAAAAATCAGGTGTTTTGAGACCAATATAACCAACCCCAGCAGAGCTAGGGAATAAACGCAGGTAATAAGAATAGCCACTCTTCGAGAAAGCCCACTAAGGCCCAGAGCGAGCCCAATTTTTATCCCAAAAATGATGGTGGTGGAGAGAATGCCTATTTTCCATAAAACCGACAACATCTCAGTCTATCTACCTCCTGATGCTTATCGCTTCATGATTCTGGTCATAAATTCGAGGATATTCTCTTTGAAATAGCCCAGCGCACCCAGGGCAACAAATAATATAACTCCCAAAACGGCCGCCAGTGGTATCCATCCCTTGCCAGCGAGTGTTCCTGCTCCCGCCTCTTCTTTCCTCACCTCGTAGGACTTTTTGCTGCTTATTCCTGGCTCAGATCCCGGTGAGGGAGCTGATGATTGAGCAGAGGAGATTTCACCTACTGGAGTTTGCGGTGAGACTCGAGCAGTTCCTGGTCTGGCGACTCCTTCGAGTGTTGTTCCAACCATCGTTGAGGCTACTTCTGCTGGAGACGGAGCTGCTAAAGATGGAGCTGGAGTTGGAATGATTTCAGCCGCTGGGGATCCACTCGTTAGGAGTAAGGCCTTAATCTGTTTCGGAGTGAGAATGGACTGTCTTATGGCTGCCGAAAGAGCATTGTTAAGCTGCGAGAGCAGATTGGCATTGATATAGTTGGTTGCCCATTTCATCATGGCAATGTTGCCGCAACTACAGTCGCAACAACTGGGTCCATGCTGGGCGATGAGATTTGCCCAGGTGTTAGCTAATTCACTAAGGGTCGCTTCGTCGGCCTGCCAGAATCCTTTTTGAGCAGCGGTGAGTAAAGTACCAGTGATGCTGATCATGGCATAGGCGTTGTTTCCCTGGGAAAGCCACTCGCTTACCCCGAGGTTGTATTTGTCTCTCACATAAACATCGGTTACCTCATTCCACATCCAGTCTTGAACCAAGTCTGGATTGGTCACCTGCCATCCCCACAGATAGGAAACAAACTTGTTGGATATGGTCCTGGCGCCGCTGTAGCCCTCATTCATCATTCCTTGAATCCATTCTGGATTGTAGTATCTTGTTCTCATCTCTCGGGTCATGAACTGTAGCAATGAGGTAACTTGTGGGTTTGCTGGGTTTGCGTAGTAAAGGACGTTTAAACTGGGTGCCTGGCCATTATTTACCTTCTCTATAGCCATGGAGAGTCCGCCATAGTAATCGTAATAGTCGTCGTTGTCCAATACGCCATAGAGATTTGTGCTCCTGCTGTGATAGGCAACAGTTATTCCATGGAGCAGATCTTCAAATAAATCTTTGTTGGTGCTGCCCCAACCGCGCTCGGAATAGGAGTGGCTCATCCTGTTAAGATAGACATCTGCCACTTGATCTCTGTTTTCCCATGTCCAGGATTGTTCTATGGCTTTATTCACCCCTGCACCGTAATCACCAACAGGAGGAGCAAATATTCTTGTTATTGCCAGTTCTCCTGCATCGTTTGCTGGAATACCCTTATCTATGTATTTTTGAGTAAGTTCAACCCAGTGCTTGGCAATGTAGTTTTGCTCGATTGGGTCGCTTCCTTTAAAGTTTGTGTATTTGGCATCTACCAATGTTTGGAGCGTGTAGTCGAGGGTTGATTTTAAATCCGGATATTGTGCCACTATTGTGTTATATGAGGCAGCTAGAGCTATCCTGAAAGAGCGGTCCATGTTGATTAGAACCCTTGGGAATAGATCTCTGAACAGACCACTTGTTGTGACTACAACGTCCGCTCTGAGTCTTCCGAGGGTAGTTAAAGGAGTCGCTTTCATCTTGCTTATAGCCCCACTGCTTGACCAGGTGGGTTCTATCCCCAGCATCCTAAGAACAAATGAGACCATGGTTCCATCATCTCGTGCTGTCTCAACACACCAGACAACCGCAGCTATCTTCTCTGGTATACTCTCAAGCTCAGACAAAGCCATGTCTGCGAGCCTCTTGCCGAGATCCCAGGCCACCTTGGTAGGCAGAAGGTTCTCTGAGATTCCATAGAAATTCTTACCTGTAGGTATTGCTCCTGGGTTTCTTATAGGATCGTTTGCAGTAGAGGGACTGACAAAACCACCTGAGAGCGCGTCCATCAGAGCATCTAACTCTGAACCAAAGCTTGCTCTTATACTACCCGCATAGCCCTTTGCCTCCTTTAACTTTACCTGAAGTTCTGCGCTGGGCGTTAGATCAGTTACAGTTTTTTGACCAGTTAATAACTGCAATACCCAGTCTTGTGCCTGATTGTTCAGCTTTTCTGCTTGGTCTAAGGTCAAGTCGTCGAAGTCCCATCCATTTTCTTGAGCTAAAAGCCTTTGTAGTGATGGATCATCAACTCCACCATCTGCCGAGACCATTGAAGTTGCCAGCAAGGCTATTTGACCATCACTCCAAATTTGACCAAAGGTATGTAGTCCATAAGGCATGAGAGTTTGTTGCAGATTCATGAGGTATTCATGGAGTTTCTCAATATTTTCATCGGTTATATTGTTGGGATCTTCTATGCCTAGATCAGTGCAGAGATTGAGTTCTCTTATCTTTTCTTTTATCTTGGTCTTGTACTCTTCCTTCAGGGGATTGTCTTGGGGTGTTCTCTCGTAGTCATCGACAAGACCTTTGAGCTCCACGAATCCTCCATAAAGAGTCGTTGTCTTAAGTGGTGGCGTCAAGTGATCCACTACAACTGCAAGACCTCTTCTTTTAGCCTGCAGTCCCTCACCAACACCATCCACAATATAAATGTAGACCGAAGGAGTGTCGGCAATCATTATGTCCGGATAGTCAAAATCAGCCAAAGCAACTTGTTTTCGGGGAAGCCATTCATATGTAGCATGCCTTCCAATGTGGACTTGAGCATTGGCGCCAAATACCTCGTTTACCCAGGCGTACCAAGCCAAATACTGGTGGGGAGGTGGAACAACTGTACTATGGTAGAACTTGCTTGCGTCAGCTTCCCAACCTCGTTGCGGTTCAGGGCCTATGAAGACATTCCCAAAAAACATGCCGGGAATCACAATGTATTCCTTGCCATTTCTTGTGACTACCATAACATCTCCGGGTGGTTCTCCCCAACCAGTAATTCCTGGAATTTCCAATGCTACAAAGGCATTTTTTGCCTCGTAGAAGGAAGTCCAGGCATCTTCACCATTCATAATCAGTTTAAGTGCGTTGCTCATGTTGTTTATCTGTTCAATAGCCTGCTGAGATTTTTCTGGATAAGTATCGGCAAGACTTGTCATCTCTTGAGTCCATTTCTCTATAGTCTTTAAGGTCGCTGTTTTTGCAGTATCATCCGTTGTTCCATACTCTGCTCCAACCTTTGTTATCTCTTCAATGTATCCTACAGGACCCTCTGTAACCTGTTTTTTGGCTATTGGATGTAGATTCTCGAACCAAGCCTTGTATTCTTCCGCATCCCATAAAATTGCTTTGGGATTGTTTGCGAGCTCTTCGAGAATTCCTGGTGCCCAGTTGGCCACGTTTATCCCTTGTTCGATCATCATGCTCACGAGTTCATCAACTGTCTCCGGGATCTCTTGTACGTCGTATCCTTTTTGTCCAAGCCTGTTCAGTATCTCGATTATGCTTGCTGGTACTGCCAAATAACTTGCACCGATATTTTGTTTTCCTGGCGGGTAGTTGTAGTAAACCAAAGCTACTTTTTTATCAGCGTTGTCCACGGTTCTTAATTGTGTCCAGTTGTAGACCCTGTTCACCAATTTCTCAATCCTATCTGGAATTGCTTTGTAACTGACCAACTCAGCACCGGTTACGGGGTCCATCTCCTTTTCTGTTGTAGCCACGAATATTGGCTCTATTGTACCCTGCGTTTCAGGTATAGCTATCTGATAGTAAGTGTCGCTCCAGAGGAGTCCATCATCGGATGCCAACCATTCGCCCACGGTTCTTTTGGTTGAGGTCATCGCTCTGAAGACCGGCACGTTGATGTTCTCTAAGAATTGGTTTGTTTGATCCACAAAACCGGAGCCAAGTGAGAAATAAAAGAAGCTAACCAGAGCATCGATTTTTGATGGGTAGTTTTGTGGATTCGCCTCGTATTCTGCTGTTGATGGAGCGCCTGTGAAGAACTTCACCATGGCAGAATAGATATTTACGGGTTGATCTCCGATTGTCCCTGAATAAGCTCCGACTACAGGTATTACATTCAGGTCCTTTTCTGTGAGCTTATCTATCATGCTTTGGAAGTGATCCATATTGCCGGCGAGCATGGGGCTGGTGTAGTCCACGATACCCACTGTGGGTTTTGAGGGGTCAAGAGGATATTGAGCTAAATACTCATCCAAACTTGTAAAAATTTTCCCGTCTCTGTAGAGCATTTCATTTGGTAAAGTGTATGGTGGCGCTGGATTCCAGGCGGAAGGCCATGTGTCTTCGTTGAGTTCAGTGAACTTTTTCAAAGCCCATTTAAACTGATTTTCAAAGTTTACTGTCCCACCTTGTGCAAAATACAACCCAGCATCTATCCAATCGCTGATCAGGGGGTATTTTGTTTTATAGTCATTTAGTCGTTCAGTGTTTGCGTTCTTAAGGTCATATAAAATAGTGTCTTTTTTACTCGTATCACCGATCACACTATCTGGAACTCCCTCAAAGAGTAGCTTCCCATCTATTTGGCTCAATTTGGTCAATTCCAAGTAGCTTTCTAGCACAAGAAATATTTTATTAGGCTTGTTTTTAGTGATGTCCGGATTAGCGTTTATGACATTCTTAAAATTGCTTAAACCTGGCTCAAACATCCATTCACAGATGATGATGTCTGCGTTTTCGATTAGACTTTTGAGCTCGTCAGGACTCGTTTGCGCAATCTGAGTGGTGGTACGGACGTCAAAATTCACTAGCCGCTCTGACGGACCCTTTTCTTCATAATTTTCGCCATCTATTAATCTCATAATGTTATGTGCTGCGTCATTGGTCATCTTGGAGCTAGTGGATGAGTGAACGACGAGTACACTCATCGGTTTCACGTCCTCGGCGGCAGCTAAACCCGATAAGGTCGACAAAAAGAGACAACTCGAGAGGGCAAAAGAGACCGCCTTCTTAAATGTGGGTTTAAAATTCAATACAAGCACCCCTTTCATGGGTTAAAATAAAAAGGTTTCATCCAGTCTTCGAACTGGATGAAACCTTCGTGGTTTCGATAGTTTTTAGATGAACAAAAAACTACAAAAGTTCTCTAGCTTCGTGCTAGAAATAATTTTTCAGATTTTATGGTTGAGCCGCGGGCCATCTATTTCTCTTTTTTTATGATTGCCATCAAACCAGCGATTATTAATAAAACAAAGGGCAATGCATACATAAAGCTAATTGAAATTATGCCCCCAATGGCGCTTGCAAGCATAAGCCAACCGCCTAATTTTGTCTTACTTTTTACTAACGCGGCTCCCGTTATGCCTAATATCGCGAACAGTATTGCTGCCCACCCTAAACTAACGAGTGTTGAGGCATCTTTCCCTCCAAAAGATGAATATACGCTCCCAAAAAATAAAACGAATCCTGCCCCCAGGAAGCCAAGGGTGCCCCCCAATATTCCCAAAACAAACTCAACTGTTCTTTTTTCTATTTCTCCCACCACGCCTTTAGTTGTGCTTATTGAAGGTCCCAAATTAAGTCATCAAAACCAATTTTAAATTGCAAGTCGGTTGCTCCGGCAGATATTTTAAAAGCTATATCTCCCGTTGCGCTCCCACCCGGGGCCACGTCTCCTATATCTCCATAATCATTTTCTAAAGCAACCATTATTTCAAAATCGGAGCATTCATCAAAAATATAATCACCGGCTGCAAGCGCCTTAAAATCAAATGAGCCCCAAAATGTTATATCTTTTGTCTCTTTAGTTTTATTTTTAAATGTAATGTTGACAATTAAAAACTTTTGCCCCTCTCCTGCCTTAATTGGATCACCATATTTTTGTGAGAGTTCGTCTTTAACTTCGAAACTGTTGACTGTATAATCCCAATTCTTACCTTGACCCGTTTCCCCGATTTTTAAAGCAATATCCTTAGGCTCCGGTTTTTCTGCTGGTTCTTCTTTTACTGTCTCCTCGGTAGCTACCTCCTCTTTGGCTTCCTTGACCGTCTTTACTTCTTCTCCGTTCCCACTTAAGCTCGCAACAATCCCGATAATGATAAGAACACCAACAATAATTCCTGCCCACTTTAAAAGTTTTTTCACAATAGCCCTTCTTTAATCAGCCTGATCTTGCTTTTAAATTCAATTCTCCTTTTTCCAAATTACAAAAGTCAAGAATTTCCCTTGCTTTAACCGTCTTCAAATTCCTTTGCCAAATCGGTACATCGGGAAAGTTCAGCTTGAATGTCTCGAAAGACTTTCGTGATCCTTTGCGTACCTATTCTAGGTATTTTAAAATCTCCTTCAAGATTTTGTCAAGATTTTGCGAAGATTAAAAAGCTTGTTACTGAGAGCATGTCCCAGTTTTAGTTGAAATAGAGAGGCGACTCCCTTAACCTGGGATTG
>JASEEZ010000025.1:10000-21343 GCA_030019215.1 Actinomycetota bacterium | reverse complement strand
TTTCTCTAAGCTCTAAGCTCCGAGCTCTAAGCTGGTGCGTTAACTGTCAACTAATTTCTAGTAACGAATTTCGAATAACGAATAGCTACATCCGACATCGGACATCTGGCATCCAGCAGGGAACCAGGAACCAGGTACCTGGAGGAAAAAATTGTGGACATAAATACCTATATCGAAAAGGAGTCCCGTTATCATATGCACACCTACTCGCGTTTGCCAGTGGTCTTTGTCAGAGGGAGCGGGTGCAGGCTCTGGGATGTCGAGGGTAAGGAATATCTGGATTTTGTGAGCGGCCTGGGGATGTCTAGCATTGGTCATTGTCACCCAGCTGTGGTTAAAGCCGTGCAAAGCCAGATTGAGGAGTTGATTCACGTATCCAACCTTTACTACACCCGTCCACAAATAGAATTGGCTGAAAAACTGGTCGGAGCTTCCTTTGGAGATAAGTGCTTCTTTGCCAACAGCGGGGCGGAGGCAAATGAAGGGGTGATAAAACTTGTTCGAAAGTATGCCAAGCAAAATCTTGGTGAGGGCAAGTATGAGACGGTTACCGCCTATCGTTCTTTCCATGGTCGGACGATGAAGATGCTAGCGGCCACAGGACAACCGGAGAAACAAAAACCCTTTGAGCCCTTGCCCCCTGGTTTCGTCCATGTACCCTTGAACGATCTGGGGGCGCTGAAGGAAGCCATAACGGAACGGACCTGTGCGGTGATGCTAGAACCAATTCAGGGGGAGGGCGGAGTTTATCCCTGCGAACTTGATTATCTTCGAGGCGTACGGCAGATCTGCGATGAGAAGGGTTTGCTTCTCATTCTCGATGAAGTTCAGACTGGACTCGGTCGAACGGGAAAGATGTTCGCCTACGAGCATTATGGTATCGAGCCCGATGTGATGAGTTTGGCCAAGGGGTTGGGAGGAGGTCTTCCCATCGGAACGTTCATTGCGAAAGAGGAGATAGCTCGGGCTTTTGAACCAGGTGATCACGGCTCTACTTTTGGGGGAGGCCCCGTGGTCTGCTCCGCGGCTCTGGCGGCCCTGAGGGTTCTTGATGAAGAAGGATTGGTCGAAAATTGTGCACGAGTTGGCGATTATTTTAAGCGGAAGTTGGAAAAGTTGGGCAGGCAAGGGTCTATGGTTAGGGAAGTGAGGGGTTTTGGGCTGATGCTTGGAATAGAGCTTGAACAGGGGGTCGCCAAGGATATAGTCTCTCGAGCATTGCCCAAAGGTGTAATAATCAACAATATTGGTGCTAACATATTGAGATTTTTGCCTCCTCTCTGTATAACGGAGAGGGAAGTCGATGTAGTCATTGAGGTACTGGGTGAATTACTGAACGAATTTGATTAGAGGCCAGAGGCCAGAGGCGAAGGACAAAGAACTTTCTCCAAGCTCTGTGCTCTAAGCTCTAAGCTAATCAGGAACAAGGAACCAGGAACCAGATTGGAGGTTTAAGTGCCATCTTTAAAGGGTAGAGATTTGCTGTCATTGGCGAGTCTGAGCTCGGACGAGGTTTATCGGATACTGTCCAGGGCGATGGAGCTGAAGAGGCTCCAGCGAAGAGGGGCTCTTCATCGACCCCTGGAAGGGAAAGTTGTGGCAATGGTCTTTGCCAAACCTTCCACAAGAACCAGAGTTTCCTTCGAGACTGGGTTGGCCCAGTTGGGGGCCAGTCCGATCTATCTTGGCGTCGGTGATCTCCAGCTTGGACGGGGGGAGAGCATCGAGGACACGGGCAGGACTCTCTCCCGTTACGTGGATGCCATCGTCATTCGAACCTTCGCTCAAAGGGATATCGAGGAACTGGCCCGGGCGGCTAGTGTTCCGGTGATAAATGGTCTGTCGGACGACTTTCATCCCTGCCAGGCGCTGGCCGACTTGTTGACTATTTTGGAGAAGAAGGAACGATTGGCTGGTCTTAATCTTGCCTATGTAGGGGATGGGAACAATGTGGCCCACTCCCTATTACTCGGAGCGGTTAAGGTGGGGTTGAACATAGCAATTGCCTCGCCAGCGGGCTATGAACCCAAAAGTTGGATAGTGGATCTTGCTCTGGAAGACTTGAAGGAGGTCACTCACAAGGTGATGATAACTAATGATCCAAAGGAAGCGGTCAAGGACGCGGATGTCATCTATACCGATGTATGGGTGAGCATGGGTCAGGAAAGGAAGCGCAGGAAGAGGATGGCCATCTTTCGACCCTATCAGGTGAACAAAGATCTTTTATCTCTTTCCAAGCCGGATGCCATTGTTATGCATTGCCTCCCGGCTCATAGAGGAGAGGAGATAACGGCGGATGTGATGGCCGATTCGAGATGCGTTATTTTCGACCAGGCTGAAAATCGGCTCCACGTCCAGAAGGCCCTTTTGACGCTGTTGATGTCCTAATTAGGTGGCGGTTTCGATGAGAAATAAAGCTGAAAGACAGAAGATCATTCGAGAGATTGTTCGTGAAAAAGTTATCAAAACGCAGAAGGATTTGGTCGGAGAGTTGAGGAAAGCCGGAATCAACGTCACTCAGGCGACCGTTTCCCGAGACATCGATGAGCTGAAATTGGAGAAGACGCCGAAGGGTAATTATGGTTTTCTGGAGGATGGGCATCTGGAGAGGATGATTAAGGATCTAGCCCAGAGCATAGTCGATGTCGGTAATCTGGTTTTGGTAAAGTGCTCGGCGGGGGCCGCCTCTGGCGCGGCCGCTGCCCTCGATGGGGTTGGTTGGGTCGAGATTCTGGGAACGATAGCGGGAGATGACACCATCTTGGTGGTCACCGCCGATGGTGATTCGGGCCGCGCTGTGGGCGAGAGATTGCGAAGAATGGTCGAGAAATAGTGGAGGAGGAATATGAGCAAGGAAAAGGTGGTACTGGCATACTCGGGGGGTTTGGACACCTCTGTTGCCATTAAGTGGCTCCAGGAGAAGTATAATTTGGACGTCATCGCTCTGGTTGTGAATTTGGGGCAGCCCGCTGATATCGAGGCTGTGAGGGATAAGGCTCTAGCCATCGGGGCGGTGGAGTCTTATATGGTCGATGCCCGGAAGGAATTCGCCGAGGAGTTTGTTTTACCGGCGCTTAAGGCGAACGCCGTTTATGAGGGTAAGTATCCGCTGGCAACGGCTCTCGCTCGACCACTCATAGCCAAGTATCTTGTCGAGCAGGCTGGAAGGAGTGGGGCAAAGACGGTGGCTCATGGTTGTACAGGAAAGGGTAATGACCAGGTGCGTTTTGAGATATCGGTCGCGGCGCTCAATCCTTCCCTTAAGGTCATCGCACCGATTCGGGAGTGGGGGGTGTCTCGTGAAGAGGCCATCAAGTACGCCCGGAAGCATGGCATCCCCATTCCGGCCACCAAGACGAGCCCTTACAGCGTGGACGAAAATCTCTGGGGGCGAAGCTGTGAATGTGGTGTTCTTGAGGATCCGTGGGTCGAACCCCCAGGGGATGCTTTCAGCTGGACCAAGGACATATCTCGGGTTCCCGATGAACCTGAGTACATCGAGATTGATTTCCGAGTGGGGAAACCGGTGGCGATTGATGACAAGAAAAAGAGGCTTGTGGAGCTCATTTCGTATCTTAACCGGGCGGGGGGTAAACATGGTATTGGCCGGGTGGACATGCTTGAGAACAGGCTTGTTGGAATCAAGTCGCGAGAGATATACGAATGCCCAGCGGCGATTATCCTCCTTCTCGCTCATCGAGAGCTGGAGGCTCTCACACTCGAGCGCGATCTGATTCATTACAAAGCCGGTTTGGAGCAGAAATACGCCGAGATCATCTATTATGGCCAATGGTATTCGCCCTTAAGAGAAGCCTTGGATGCCTTCATTGACAAGACCCAGGGAAGTGTGAGTGGCACTGTTCGGATGAAGTTGTTCAAGGGAAATGCCATCGTCGTTGGGCGAAAGTCAGAAAAGTCCCTTTACGATTATTCCCTCGCGACTTATGAGGCGGCGGATGCTTTTTCTCACGAGTCGGCCGGGGGTTTCATTGAACTATTTAGTTTACCGATAAAAGTGTGGGCAAAAAAGCAGAGGAAACAAAAGAGCTGATAGCTAATGGCAGATGGCCGATGGCCGATGGCAGATGGCAGATGGCAGATGGCTAAGGCTATTTGCTATCGAGCGAACGTTAGTGAGCGGGCCATATGCTATCGAGTGACCCCGATGTAACATCGGGGGAACGGGCTATATGCTATCAAGGCCGTGAGGCCGAGCTGTCAAGCTGGAGGCTGGCAGCTAATGAGGAGGTAGGATGAAACTCTGGGGTGGACGTTTTAAGAAGAAAACGGACGAGTTGGTCGAGGAGTACACGGCTTCTCTATCCTTCGATTGTCGTCTCTACAAGTGCGATGTCCAGGGAAGCATTGCCCATGCGAATATGCTTGCCAGGTGTGGGATAATCTCCCGCGATGAAGCGAGCAAAATAGTGAACGGGTTGAGGGAGATCGGGAGGGATATTAAGGGGGGCAAGTTTTCCTTTGACATCGCAGACGAGGATATCCATATGGCCATTGAACGGACTCTGATTGAAAAAATTGGTCCCGCTGGGGGCAAACTTCACACTGCCAGGAGTCGGAACGATCAGGTCGCTACCGACTTGCGCCTCTTTCTAAAGGACGAGATATTGACCACAGGCAACCTTCTGGTTGAGTTGCAGCGAATTCTCCTTGATTTAGCAGAGGAGAACATCGGCATCGTCATGCCTGGATATACGCATCTCCAAAGGGCGCAACCGATGCTCTTCTCCCACTATTTGATGGCCTATTTTTTCATGTTTCAACGGGACTTCAAGCGATTGAAATGTTGCTATAAGTGGATGGATTCGATGCCATTGGGTTCCGGAGCCTTAGCGGGCACCTCTTTTCCCATCGATCGAGAGTTCGTTGCGAAGGAGCTTGGTTTTTATAAGGTTAGCGAGAATAGCCTGGATGCCGTGAGCGACCGCGACTTTGTCATCGATTTCCTGGCTGTCGCCTCATTGCTGATGGTTCATTTGAGCAGGTTTTGCGAGGAGCTCGTTCTGTGGTCCACGGAGGAGTTTGACTTTATCGAGTTGGATGAGGCCTATACCACTGGTTCCAGCATCATGCCCCAGAAGAAGAACCCGGATGTGGCCGAGCTGATTCGGGGTAAATCCGGTCGCGTCTTTGGTCGCTTGATGAGCATGCTCACCGTCCTCAAGGGTCTACCCCTCGCCTACAATCGTGATCTTCAGGAGGACAAGGAAGCTCTTTTCGATGCCGTCGATACCACCAAGATGACCTTGAAGGTCTTCACCGGGATGCTTGCCTCTCTGAAGCCGAAGCCAGAGAAGATGAAGATGGCTGCGGAGGAGGGTTATCTCGTCGCAACCGACGTGGCCGATTATTTGGTGAGGAAGGGACTCCCCTTCAGGGAGGCTCATGAGGTGGTGGGCAAGATGGTGAACTTTTGTCTTAAGAGGGGGTGTCAATTTGACCAGCTGGAGCTGAAGGATTATCGCAGGTTTTCGCCTCATTTCGACGAGGGCATATTTGAGGTTATAAGGGTCGAGAATTCGGTGGAGTCCAAAGTCAGCCAGGGTGGAACATCTCCTGATCGTGTCCGAGAGCAGTTCGGGATAGCCACGAAGGTCATCGCTGACGAGGAAAAGTGGCTAAGGAACCACTAGAGGTTCGACGCGGCCATCTGATGGACGTGCCACTTTCGCATTCCTAGAATGCTGGAATGATTTGGTGAAGTAGTGATGCCTCCTGAGGGTGCTTGTGGTGGTGTCTGCCGTGGATAATCAACGGGTTGGAGACATACTCGATGAGATTGGAGACATGCTCGACATCCAGAGCGAGATATCCTTCAAAGTTCAGGCCTATCATAGGGCGGCCAATGCCATCCGCAGTTTCCCCGAGGACATAAACAAGGTCTGGCGGGAAAATCGCCTGAAGGACATTCGAGGTGTGGGGAAGAGCATCGCGGAGAAGGTTGAGGAACTCCTAGGGACTGGACGACTTATTTTCTACGAGGAGCTGAAGGAAAAGGTTCCACCGTCTCTTCTCGATCTCATGCAGGTCCCGGGCGTTGGTCCCAAGAAGGCCAAGATCTTCTACGAAGAACTTGGGGTAACCACTATCGAAGAGCTTCTTAACAGCATTGAAGCGCATCGAATAGCTCCCCTTCGAGGTATGGGGGCGAAGACCGAGGAAAACATCCTTCGAGGAATTCAGCTTTTTCAACGGAGCCGAGAGAGGATCTTGCTTTTTGAGGCTCACTCTATCGCCGAGAAGATCGTAAATGATTTCAGGAAATACCCCTTTGTGAAGGGTGCGGATATGGCCGGTTCCCTGAGAAGGATGAAGGAAACGATCGGCGATATTGATATTCTTGTTGGTTCCGACGAGCCCCTGAAGGTAGCAGAGGTTTTTTGCCATCTCCCCGAAGTTGCCCAGGTTCTAGCCAAGGGCGAGACGAAGTGCAGTGTAGTCACGAAGAGTGGCCTTCAAGTCGATTTGCGGGTGGTGGCCTCGGAGTCCTACGGGGCTGCTCTTCAGTATTTCACGGGTTCTAAGGAGCACAATATTCGCCTCCGCGAGATTGCCAAGAAGAAAGGACTTAAGATCAGCGAATATGGGATATTCGAGGTGGCAACGGGCAGGAGGCTCGGCGGCGAGAGGGAGGAGGACATCTACCGCGTCTTGGGTCTGGACTATATGCCTCCCACATTACGGGAAAACAAGGGTGAGGTGGAAGCAGCGTTGGAGCACCGGTTGCCGAACCTCATTGAACTCAGGGATATACGGGGCGATTTGCACGTCCACTCAATCTGGAGTGATGGCTCAAATAGAATCGAGCAGTTGGTGGAGGAAGCCTTGAAGTTGGACTACGAATATCTTGGTCTTTGCGACCACGCTGTGCGTCTCAAAGTAGCCGGGGGCATGGAGCTCAAGGATGTGGAGAGAAGACTTGAGGAGATAAGAGAGGTGAACGAGAAAAATCCCAACTTTACCGTCTTAAATGGGGTGGAGCTGAACATCGAAAACGATGGAGCTGTGGACTATCCCGAGGAAGTTTTGGCCCAGTTCGATCTGGTTACTGCCTCTATTCATTGGGGGTTTGGGCAATCTAAAGAGCAGCTGACCAGAAGGCTCTTAAAGGCTATGGAGAATCCCTATATCCATGCCATCAGTCATCCCACCGGGCGGATATTGGGCAAGCGCGATCCCTATTCTCTCGATATGGAGTTGGTCTTTAAAGTCGCCGCCGAGACCGAAACTTTCCTGGAGTTGAACTCTTTCCCCGATCGGCTTGATTTAAAGGATGACTATCTTAAACAAGCCAAAGAAGAATTCGGTTGCAAGTTCATCATCGGAACCGATGCCCACGGAACTGGGCAGCTCCCCTATATAAGATATGGTGTGGTCACTGCCCAACGCGGTTGGCTGGAGTCCAAGGATGTTTTGAACACCTATCCGATTGATAGGTTGATGAAAGTGCTGAGGAAGTAGCTGTCAGGGGTCAAGGGGCGAAGGACGGGGGACGAAGGACGAAAGACCAGACACCAGGAACCAGCGGTTGGCAGAGAGCGGAAATTAGGAATTCGGAATTGAGATTTACCCCCGAATTAGTTACAGGGGTAGCTTTAGGATTCGAGGATTCGAGGAGCCAAGGGGTCAAGTGAAATGCTAAAGAACTGTGACTTATTAAATCTTTAGAAAACAGACACTTGAATCCTAGAACCCTCGACTCCTTGAATCCTTTATGCCAGCTCTTGCGGAGAAGAACCGAAATAGGCAACTTAGCTAATTTCTAATAACCAATTACGAATTCCGAATAACGAATGACGACATCTGCCATCGGACATCCAGCAAGGAACCAGGAACCATGAACCATGAACAAGCATCTGACGAGAGCGGGAAACAAATGATTCTCTTGGAAAGAAGCTTTTACGCCAGAGATACCAGGACAGTCGCTCGAGAGCTCTTGGGCAAAGCGCTGGTCCACCGCTTGCCTGAAGGGACGGTGTCGGGAAGGATTGTGGAGACTGAAGCCTATTTTGGTGATGGTGACCCCGCAAGTCATGCCTCGAGGGGAAGGACTCCCAGAAACTCCATCATGTTCGGCCAGCCGGGATACGCTTATGTCTATCTTAATTATGGTATGCATTGCTTACTGAATGTAGTGACCGAAGAGAAGGGGACGCCGGGTGCGGTTTTAATTCGGGCCCTGGAGCCCCTGGAAGGCATCGATTTGATGTTTCGGAGGCGCCCGGTAAAGGTTTTACGGGAGCTAACCAGTGGTCCAGCTAAGCTCACTCAGGCAATGGGCATAAAGCTTTCCTGTAACGGAGCCGATCTGACAGGGAAAGAATTATTCATTTGTGCCTCTGGGCAAAAAAGATCGTTTCTGATAAAATTATCAAAAAGGATTGGTATCTCCGTCGCCGAGAATGCTTTGTTGAGGTATTATATCGAGGGCAACGAGTTTGTTTCCAGGAGGTAGGATATTTGTGGCAGGATGACCCCGCCATCGGCGAGGGATTAAAAGGAGGCGTATAGATGAAACTGCAGGAGATTTATGAGCTAGCCGTGAAGTTGGGCATGGAGGCTGATCCGCGAGGAAAGGAAGAGGTGGAGAGAGTCCTCACTCGGACGAGGGAAAAATATGAGAAGATGAAGGAGGAAGAGAAGGAGTTTTTTGATCTCGAGAAGCTTACCAACCCCTATTCGGACACTCGGATCCTCTGGGGCGATCCAGAACTCGAGGCCACCGGTGTCCTTTCGGGGATTGATCTCGAGGCTGAGGAAGTTTTGCTGGCCGATAGGTTAAACCACGGTGGTGAGGGGATAAATCTTCTTCTCGCTCATCACCCGGAGGGGAAGGCCTTAGCTGCTCTGCCCGATGTCATGCTCATGCAAGCGGATCTTTGGCATAAGCAAGGGGTGCCCATAAATATTGGGGATGTCCTTATTGATCGGCGGATGAAGGAGGTTTTTCGACATCTTCTTCCACTCAATCACCGGAGGGCAGTGGATGCAGCCCGTCTCCTCAACCTCGCTTTCATGAGTGTTCACACCCCCGCTGACAACCTGGTCACTTCCTATCTACAGAAGCTTTTCGACAAAAAGAAACCTTATGCCCTTAAGGACATCATCGAGGAGCTTAAGAAGATACCCGAGTATAAAGCGGCTGCCAGAGAGGGGGTTGGCCCCACTATTCTTGTTGGCGATGAGAACAAGAGGGTGGGGAGGATAATGGTGGATATGACTGGGGGGACCGAGGGTCCCGAGGAGATTATGGAGAAACTAGCCGATGCCGGTGTGGGGACCCTTGTCGGTATGCATATGGGAGACAAATTGCGCAAGAAAGCGGAGGAGCACCACATTAATGTGGTCATTGCTGGGCATGTGGCCAGCGATGCCATCGGGCTCAACCTTTTTCTGGATAAGCTGGAAGAGAAAGGGTTAAAGATCCTCACCTGCTCCGGTCTGGATAGAGTGAGTCGTCTATCCGGTGGCAAGTAGTTCTTTGCGCTTCACTAGGGAACGGCTATTTTTTGGCTGGTTCTTGACTTTGCTCCCTTACTATTGGTGACGGTCAGCGTGATTGTGTAGGTGCCACCCAGTGGTGTATAGGTGTGGGAGATCGTCACCCCCGTTGCATTTTGCTGGATTCCATCCGAGGCATCCAGATCCCAGCTGTAGATTAGTGGGCCCCCCTCGGGGTCGTATGAGCCGGAGGCATCCAGATTTACCGTGAGGACGGATTTGGTATAGGTGAAGTAGGCCACGGGTGGAACGGGAGGCGGCTCGCTACTCACGGTGATGTCCACCATCGAACCTGGTGGGACGACCGTTCCCTGGGCTGGATTCTGGTCGAATACCTGCCCCATGGGAACGCTTGCTTTCACGAGATTGGTCTGGTTGACGACGAGGCTCAAATTCTCCAATGCCATCCTTGCTTCCTCTGCTTCCATTCCCACCACGTTGGGAACGGCGACTCCCTGATGGGCCCCGCAGTGTTTTGTGGGCTGTGTCCCTTTGACGAAGAGGCCGGCGGTCACGTTGGGGCAGTAAGGGCTGGCGAGGAGTCCGGTATCGGCACAGATCATCACTCTTACCAGATCCTTTTGGGGAACGGCAAACTTCGACGGGGGTGTATCTTCAAGCGCTTTGGACATAAAGCGAGCCCAAATCTGAGCGGGGAAGGAGCCTCCGGAAACCCGTATGCCGTGGACATTTCTCATGGGAATCTGTCCCTTCGGATAACCGACCCATACAGCGCAGGAGAGATCCGGGGTATATCCCGCGAACCAGGCATCCTGATAGTTCTGGGCGGTACCGGTCTTCCCGGCCACCGGCCGCCCTATATTTGCCCTCCGCCCCGTTCCAGCTCGGATAACATCCTGAAGTATGTCTGTGACTAGGTATGCGGTACCCGGCTTGAGGACGGTCTTTTCTTCCACCTTGTTCTTCTCCAGAATTTTTCCCTCGGCATCCGTGACCTTCAGGATGGCGAGGGGTTTGCAGTGAACTCCCATATTGGCCAGGGTGCCGTATGCCGAGGCCATCTCTAAAGGGGAGACGCCAACCCGCAGCCCACCCAGGGCTATCGCGGGGTAGGGATCGAGTTGAGAAGTGATCCCCATTTTCTTGGCCACCGTGACGACATTTTTTGCTCCCACTTCCATTATCAATCGGGCGTATACGCAGTTGACTGATCTGATTGTTCCCTCTCTTAGCGTCATCGGGGGACCACCGCTACCCTCGACGTAGTTCTCCACGTGCCAGGGTTTACTGCCGGGAATTTGAAAGGTTACCGGTCCAGATTCGTACATCTTGCTTGGGGAGACACCCGCTTCGACGGCTGCGACCAGGACGAAGGTTTTGAAAGAGGACCCTGCCTGACGTTTTCCCTGAACGGCGAGATTGAATTTCTCGGTTTTGAAGTCCTTTCCCCCGACCATGGCCTTTATGTAACCGGTTTTTGGGTCTATGGCCACGATGGCGGCACTGGGGTCATCTTCCCTGCCCAAAACCGCCTTCGGTGCTTCTTCAGCGTATTGTTGCATCTTTGGATCCAGAGTGGTGCAGATGCGTAGTCCTCCTTTGAAGACGACATTGGCGCCATATTTGTCGATCAGGGTTTGCTTGACGTATTCCACAAAGTAGGCGGCGGGGATTTCTTCTTTCTTGATTTCCTGGACTTCGATGGGTGCGGCAATGGCCTCGTTGGCCTCTTTTTGGGTGATGTAGCCCTGGTCAGCCATCATCTTGAGAACCAGATCACGGCGGCTTTTTGCTCTTTCGGGATGAGTGTAGGGAGAATAATGACTGGGTGATTTTATGACCCCGGCCAATAGGGCGCATTCT
>JASEEZ010000025.1:0-5000 GCA_030019215.1 Actinomycetota bacterium | reverse complement strand
GAGGCCCGCACCCACTTCGGTTGAAAACGGAGGGGATGAGCTGTGGATCGGAGTGAAAGGCTAATCAAACTCGGTAATAGCTGGTTCTCCCCGAAATAGCTTTAGGGCTAGCCTCAAGCGTTTAGTTTTGGTGGTAGAGCACTGGATGGACTAGGGGCCCTCACAGGTTACCAAACCCAACCAAACTCCGAATGCCAAAACTTTAGAGCTTGGGAGTCAGACCGCGGGGGATAAGCTTCGTGGTCGAGAGGGAAACAGCCCAGACCGTCAGCTAAGGTCCCTAAGTATGAGCTAAGTGGTAAAGGATGTGGAGTTGCCCAAACAGCCAGGATGTTGGCTTAGAAGCAGCAATCATTTAAAGAGTGCGTAACAGCTCACTGGTCGAGTGATTCTGCGCCGAAAATTCACGGGGCTCAAGCTCATCACCGAAGCTACGGCTGAACCCTATTTCCACTTCTTTGCTTGTCTTGGCACTACAATGAGGTGAATTTAATGTGCGACCCCGCCAACAGCGGGGGAGCACCAAATTGTTCTTAAGGATAAGCCTTGGCGAGTCGAGAAGTGGAAATAGGGGGCGGGGTAGGGGAGCATTCCCTATGAGTTGAAGCTATCTCGTAAGGGGTGGTGGATTGTAGGGAAGAGAGAATGCCGGTATAAGTAGCGAGACCCTGATGAGAAATCGGGGCGCCGTAAGCCCAAGGTTTCCTGGGGAAGGTTAATCCGCCCAGGGTCAGTCGGGACCTAAGCCGAGGCCGAAAGGCGTAGGCGATGGACAACTGGTTAATATTCCAGTACCACTGAGTTGCGATAAAGACGCGATGGGGTGACGCAGGAGGGTAGATCATCGCGGCGTTGGTCGTCCGCGTTCAAGCACGTAGGGGGCCGGAATAGGCAAATCCGTTTCGGTATTCAAACCCTGAGGTGTGATGACGAGCCGCTTTAGGCGAAGTGATCGATCCCACACTGCCAAGAAAAACCTCTAGCGAGCAATTTAGTGCCCGTACCCCAAACCGACACAGGTGGGCGAGTAGAGGATACTAAGGCGATCGAGAGAACCCTCGTTAAGGAACTCGGCAAAATGACCCCGTAACTTCGGGAGAAGGGGTACCCCATTAGCGTGATTGCCCTGCGGCATGAGCGCGAAGGGGTCGCAGTGAAATGGCCCAAGCGACTGTTTACTAAAAACACAGGTCTCTGCTAAGTCGTAAGACGACGTATAGGGGCTGACGCCTGCCCGGTGCCGGAAGGTTACGAGGAGGTGTTATCCTGAGCTTGTCGAAGGAGAAGCACCAAATCTAAGCCCCGGTAAACGGCGGCCGTAACTATAGTCCGGACCACTGTAGTTGTAAAATCTGGCTATATGCTGGGAAGCCTGGAGAATCCACTTGTACTCGATCACAATTTGGTGGTCAGTGACAATCGATGTGGTGCAGGTAATCAGCAGGAAAGGCTTCAGGTGGGAGCTGAAAGGAGCAAGCATGTTTGATGCCAAGAGAGCGCCAAGGGAGATTGGCTACTACTTAGCTGGTTTCGCTGACGGAGAAGGCAGCTTCAACGTGTCCTTTCGATCCCGCAAGGATTACAAAATGCCGTGGAAAGTATCACTTTGTTTTAATATCTCGCAGAGGGATAAAGTGATACTCTCATTGTTCAAGCGGCATCTAGGGTGCGGAACAATGCGTCAAAGAAGCGATGGAGTATGGTACTATGAGGTAAATAACCTCAATGCCGTTCTCAAAAATGTAATTCCTTTTTTCAATAAGTTCAGTTTTTTGTCAGCCAAGAAGAAACGAGATTTTGCTAAATTCAAAAGAATTGCATCTTTAATGGAGAAAGGAAGACATCTAAATCGAGAGGGAGTCGAAGAAATAGTAAAAATCCGCACCGGGATGAATGATGGTGGCAAAAGACGTTATACCAACGAAGAGATTCTTGGAAGGTTTTCCACCTGAAGAATCCTCAGAGACTATACGCCAGACTCTGCTGAAACAGCGGAGATGATATAGTCCGGTCTCCATAGCGATATGGAGTTAACGTAAACGAACGGTCCTAAGGTAGCGAAATTCCTTGTCGGGTAAGTTTTACTTGCCCCTTATGGAAGAGATTCCATAAGCAAACCGGCTCATATCGGTGAAGCCCTAACGCATTCTAAGAGTGCGAGGGTAATACCGAGGGAAGTCGTCCGAAAGGATTGACCCCGTAATGACTGATCCCCAATAAAATTGGGGGAGATAGCAGCTACTGCCAACTGGCAAATCTAGAGTTGCTATAACACGCCGGTATCTTGGGTTAGGGGGTCTGAGATGGACATTGCGTCTTACCTTTCCGGCTACGCTGATGGTGAAGGATGCTTCTGTGTGACCTTTAACCAAAGCAAACGTCATGCCTTTGGTTGGGATGTTAGACCTAGCTTTTCTGTGAGTCAGAATCATGACCGCGCTGAGATTTTAGAGTTGTTTAAAAACCAGTTCGGTTGTGGAACAATTAGACCTGACAGGTCAGATAAGACGCTGAAGTATGAAGTCAGAAGCATTCCGGAGCTAGTGGCGAAGGTCATCCCACATTTTGAGCGATATCTGCTCATCTCTAGCAAGCGACATGATTTTGAGATGTTTGCGGGGATATGTCGGATGATGAGTGGGAGAGAGCATTTGACGCCAAGGGGCTTTAATAAGATTGTTAAGCTCGCATCAAAGATGAACATCTCAGGCAAGAAGAAATACCCCCGAACCAAGATAAAGGTATAGTCTACACCTCTGGTGACAGAGGAACAATGTGAAGTTCCGACCTGCACGAATGGCGCAACGACTTGGGCGCTGTCTCAACGAGGGACTCGGCGAAATTGTATTACTCGTGAAGATGCGAGTTACCCGCGGTAGGACGGAAAGACCCCGGAACCTTTACTGCAACTTGATATTGGACTTTGCTGTATCATGTGCAGGATAGGTGGGAGGCTGAGAAACCCCGGCGTTAGCTGGGGTGGAGCCAACCTTGAGATACCACCCTTGGTGTAGTGGGGTTCTAACGGTAAGCCGTTAGCCGGCTATCGGACAGTGTCAGGTGGGCAGTTTGACTGGGGCGGTCGCCTCCCAAAATGTAACGGAGGCGCTCAAAGGTTCCCTCAGCGCGGTTGGCAATCGCGTGTAGAGTGTAAGGGCAGAAGGGAGCTTAACTGCGAGACATACAAGTCGAGCAGGTGCGAAAGCAGGACCTAGTGATCCGGCGGCTCAGTGTGGAATGGCCGTCGCTCAACGGATAAAAGGTACTTCGGGGATAACAGGCTTATCTCCCCCAAGAGTCCACATCGACGGGGAGGTTTGGCACCTCGATGTCGGCCCATCGCATCCTGGGGCTGAAGCAGGTCCCAAGGGTTTGGCTGTTCGCCAATTAAAGCGGTACGCGAGCTGGGTTTAGAACGTCGTGAGACAGTTCGGTCCCTATCCACCGCGGGCGCAGGAGACTTGAGGGGAGTCGTCCCTAGTACGAGAGGACCGGGACGAACGAACCGCTGGTGTACCAGTTGTCGTGCCAACGGCATCGCTGGGTAGCTACGTTCGGATGGGATAACCGCTGAAAGCATCTAAGTGGGAAGCCCACCCCAAGATTAGGTCTCCCACCGCAAGGGTAAGGCTCCAGGTAGACTACCTGGTTGATAGGCCACAGGTGTAAGCCCAGCAATGGGTTTAGCCGAGTGGTACTAATTGGCCGAGGACTTGACTTTACTTAGGTTTTGACGCTGTGCAGTTTTGAGGGTGCAAATTTGGAAACATGGTGACATCGAGACATGGATACGTAGAGAATGATAGAACTACGTAACCAAGTCACTAAGAAACCAAGAAACTAGTAATTTCCAGTGACCATGGCGAGGGGGAAACACCTCTTCCCATTCCGAACAGAGAAGTTAAGCCCCTCAGCGCCGATGGTACTGCACCGGTGACGGTGTGGGAGAGTAGGACGTTGCTGGGAATCTAACTATTTCAAAAGCCGCTCTACCAAGAGCGGCTTTTTGTTTCTGAAAATCATTCCCTTGTTTTCTTGCTTGCCCAAGATTTCTTTTTTTGTGGGTTACTCTGAAGCTCCGGTTTGCCTTCCTACTCATTCGGCTCTCTCAGTGCGAAATTGCTACCGTCCTTCGGACACGCAATTTGCCGCAGCTGTTCGAGCCTCATTCGCTTAACGGTCGGCTGCACAGTCGCCTTACGAGCAACCCGCGGAGAATGTGGAAAATAATTCTGCGAACTGCTTACTGCAAACTGTCTACCGCGGACTGGTTTCATAGTCACTTCCAGGAGACCCACGGGGAATTGGAAAAACAATTCTGCTGACAGAGCCCCCACCCACCCGCCGATGTCTGGCATTGGCGGGCAGGCGGATTGACTAAGCTGGCAGGCGATAAGAGGCAGGCATGAACTTTGACTACACAGCGGTAGTGTGTCTTAACTTATTTAAAAGCATCTTCTAGGATATTGCGGATGAGAACAGATACGGTAATTCTCATTTGTTCGGCTCGCTCTTTAATTTTTCTCTCTAACTCTTCAGGGACTCTAGTATGGAGAAATTTAACTTTCCTTTCTGTTCTTGTTTCTTCCTTCTTTCTCCCAATCTCTCTGGCCTGTCTTTGAGCATTCTTTTTGATTTCTTTGGCCTCTAATTTAGCTTTCTTTATAATCTCCTTGGCTTCCGTTTTAGCTTTCTTTATGATTTCCCTTGCTTCTTTTTCCGCTTTTCCTTCCTCAGCCTTAGCCATCATGATCCACCCCCTTTCGACTTTCATTGTATCACATTGTGATACAAAATGCTAAGACTAGGGAGGATTTTGGTGCGCTTTGCGGTTTGCTTTCTGAATCGAAGCACCGAGTCCTCAGCGATTTTGCGAGGTAATCTGCTTTACATAAAGGGCCCCTCTTGTTTCTTAAAATTTGGACAGCGTCAAATTAAGTGAGTCTATTTTGAACTTAAAGTCCTGTAAACAACGTATAATCTGAACATTATGAAAGTTA
>JASEEZ010000024.1 GCA_030019215.1 Actinomycetota bacterium | reverse complement strand
TTGTGCTAGAACTCTTAAGTTAAATATCAATTATCGATGTTGTGCTATGTAACAGTTAATAGTCCACTTAAATAAAAGTTTTTGAAGATCGATTTCAAGGGGGGAGCGAGGGTGAAGTTAAAACGAGGATTGATTCAAATCTACACCGGCGATGGTAAAGGTAAGACAACCGCTGCCATTGGTCAAGCACTGAGAGCCCTGGGGCACGAATTCAAGGTCGGTATCGTGAGTTTCTTCAAGCATCCCGATTTGGACTACGGCGAGCTCAAGATTCTAAGAAACTTGAGGATGGACATTTTCCACTTTGCACCCAGGCATCCACACTTTTATGAGATGGATTTCAAAGACGTACGGGAGGATTGTTTTAAAGCCCTTCCTTTTATCCAAGAGATTTTCCAGAGAGGAGAATACAGAGAGGAGAATATGATCTACTGATTTTGGACGAAATAAATGTGGCCTTACGTGATGAGTTCCTGACCGAAGATGAGATATTGACTCTCTTGGATAAGAAACCTCAGCATCTCGAGCTCATATTAACTGGTAGGGGGGCTACGGAGGCCCTCATCGAGAAAGCCGATTTGGTAACCGAAATGAAGAAGATAAAGCACCCCTTTGATGGGGGGATCAAGGGAAGAAAGGGAATAGAATTTTGAAATCTCAATCTTTAATAGTTTTGGCTTTTCTTTTGGATTTACTTTTGGGCGATCCATCCTGGATGCCTCATCCGGTGAGGCTTGTCGGCGGATTCATAGAAATTGCGGAGGGGCTCCTGCGAAGACTTTTTAAGGGTCGGCTTGAGTACGTGGGCGGCACTATACTTGCGATTTCGGTGGTTTCGGTCACTTCCCTGTCGGCTTTTCTATCGCTGAAGATGGCCTTTTATCTGTCTTTTTGGGGCGGGATGACCCTGGGTCTTCTTTTGATATATACCTGTCTGGCCACGAAAGGGTTGGCGTTTGAGGCGAGAGGGGTTTATGGGGCCCTCGTCTCGGGGAGACTGGTGGAGAGCCAGCATCTGGTCTCTCGAATGGTTGGGAGAGACACAGATCACATGGATGAGTGCGGGGTGGTGAGGGCCACCGTCGAGAGCGTGGCTGAGAACATAGTTGATGGAGTGGTGGCACCGCTCTTTTATGCCTTTCTGGGGGGACCGGTTCTAGCGCTGGCTTACAGAGCCGTCAATACCTTGGATTCGATGGTCGGTTACAAGGATGATAAGTATACCAAATTCGGCTGGTTCTCAGCTAAACTAGATGACATTGCCAATTATCTTCCGGCCAGGATCACGGGCTTTCTTTTTCCCTTGATCTCCTTTTTTATGGGGGAGGATTTCCGGAGCTGCGCTAGGATTATGCTCCGAGATCGAAGGAGGCACCCCAGCCCCAATGCGGGCATCCCGGAATCGGCAATGGCGGGAGCCCTCGGCATCTATTTGGGGGGTCTGAATTTTTATAATGGGAAGGCTGGCTTTCGTCCCCATCTCGGCGGGGGTCGCGAGCCGTTGCCGGGGGATATTTTGAGGGCCATCAGGTTACATTATGCACTTTCTATCACGGCTCTTATTTTTGGGCTGATGATCTTCCTTGTGGGGAGGTGGTGGTGTTGAAGAGGGATCACGGCGGTGATATCTGGAGGACGGCCGCGGAAAGTGGTCGCTTGCCCGATGAGTTGATCGATTTCAGCTCCAATATCAATCCCTACGGTCCCCCTTCGGGTGTTGAAAAGGCCATCGTAGCCAGCTTAAAAGGGATAACTCATTATCCCGATCCGGAGTCCCGTAAGCTCAGGGAAGCTCTGGCTGATTATCTGGGAGTTAGTCCCTCAAACATTCTCGTCGGGAATGGCTCCGCCGATCTCATTCATTTTCTGGTGCACCGTTTTCGACCTCGCAGGGTTTTAATTCCTTCCCCCACTTTTTGCGAATACGAGCTGGCGGTGGAGGCCATAGGGGGAGAGGTTGTTTACCTCGATCTCATGCCGGGCGACTTTTCCCTGGATACGGAGACGGTTTTGGAGCGGTTAAATGAAGTGGAAATGATTTTTCTTTGCAATCCTAACAATCCAACCGGGAATCTTCTTCCAAGAGTTCGATTGGAGCCGATAATTGAGAGAGCCGAGGGGCTCGATGTAACGGTTGTGGTGGATGAGGCGTTCATGGATTTTCTGGAGGACAGGGAGGACCACTCTTTGATTAAAGAGGCGGCGAGGAGAAAAGATGTGTTGGTCTTGGGCTCCCTGACCAAGTTTTTTGCCCTCCCCGGCTTGAGGCTGGGTTATGTCGTTGGGAGAGAGGATCTGATAGCGAAATTAGCCCTTTGTAAAGAGCCCTGGAGCGTGAATCACTTCGCGCAAATAGCCGGCGTTGCCGCCTTAAGCGATGAGCGATTTATTGCCAGAAGTCGAAAGCTCATCGCGAGGGAAAGGGAGTCTTTATATGAGGATCTCCTGAGAATGGATCACTTAAAGCCGCGCCCCTCGCAGGCCAACTTCATTCTCGTTGAACTGGAGCACCCCATTTTAAATTCCACTCGCCTTCGGGAGGATTTGGTGAGGAGGGCTATCATGATCCGGGATTGCAGCTCCTTCAGGGGCTTGGGTGAGAAGTTCATTCGCGTTGCGGTGAGAAGCGAGACTGAGAATGAAAGGCTCGTTGATGCGCTGAAGCAAATTTTAGAGGAGGAGTGACCGACGTGAAAAAATCTTCATCGGTGAGAAATCTGGAGCTGGTGATCAGGGAGATCCGCGATCTGGATGAGCGGGCGATGAATCTAGCCAGGGAGAGGCAAGATCAATTAACCAAACCACAGAGCAGTCTCGGGATGCTCGAGGAGATCTCCATTAAACTGGCGGGTATAACGGGAAATCCTTGCCCCATGATAGATGATAAGGTGGTCATCGTCATGGCCGGCGATCATGGTGTGGTTGAAGAGGGGGTAAGTGCTTTTCCTCAGGAGGTTACTCCCCAGATGGTATACAACTTCATAAGGGGTGGGGCGGGCATAAATGTTCTAGCCAGGCACGTGGGCGCGCGAGTCACCGTGGTGGACATCGGCGTGGCCGCGGAGATAGATGATCCTCACGTAAAGGCGTGTAAGGTCAAGGCGGGTACCAATAATATGACCAGAGGCCCGGCCATGTCGCGAGAAGAGGCCATCTCCGCCATCGAAGTTGGAATGGAGACGGTGAAGGAGGAGATTCAAAGGGGTGCCACCATCATCGGCACGGGTGATATGGGGATAGGGAACACCACGCCCAGCAGTGCCATTTTGGCAGCTCTTACCGGAGTTCCGGTGGAAAAGGTGGTCGGCAGGGGAACTGGAATCGATGATGCCCGGCTGAGGCACAAGATCGCGGTAATCGAGAGGGCACTTTTGGTAAACCGTCCCGATCCCCAAGACCCCATGGATGTCCTGGCTAAGGTGGGAGGACTCGAGATAGCTGGTTTGACCGGTTGTATTCTTGGAGCAGCGGCTAATCACATTCCCGTGGTGGTAGATGGTTTCATCTCTGGGGCCGCCGCGCTGGTAGCTGTCAGCCTGGCTCCCAAAGCGGCTAACTATATGATGGCTTCGCATGTTTCTGCCGAACCCGGTCACAAGATGACGCTGGATATCATCGGGTTGAAGCCGATGTTGAACATGAACATGCGCTTGGGTGAAGGCACCGGTGCTGCTCTAGCGATGAATATCATTGAGGCTGCCTGCAAGGTGTTGTCTGAGATGGCTACCTTTGCTGAAGCTGGAGTATCGGAGGCGACGGAGGAGAGTTGAGATCCTTCCTTTTGACCCTGGGTTTTCTTTCCATAATTCCTTCCCCGAAGTTGAGGGAGGGCGATCTGGAGAAGCTGAGTAGGTCAATGTTTCTTTTCCCATTGGTAGGAGCCCTTTTAGGATCGCTCTTGGTTCTCTTTTTCCTTCTTTGTCGTTCTTGGCTGTTCGGTCTTTTTCTCGATTCTATGCTGGTCATGCTCCTTGTGATTTTCACGAGGGCTCTTCATCTCGACGGTCTCGCTGACACTTTCGATGCGACGCTCGGCAGCAAGGACAAGGCGGAAGCCTTGAGAATAATGGGGGACAGCGGAATTGGAGCATTTGGTGTCATTTCTTTGATCTTTGTGATCCTTTTAAAGGTGGTGTTGTTGAACTCCTTGAGTTTTGAGCTCAAGCCAGCCGCGCTGGTGCTAGCTCCCGTCTTTGGCCGATGGGCGATGGTTTTCGGAGCGGCCTTCTTTCCCCCGGCCAAAGAAAAGGGCCTGGGATACCTTTTTGCCCGACACACTGGCCCCGGGCAGTTCTTGATCGCTTCTGTGCCGACTTTTGCCATCGCCCTTCTCTGTTTGAGGTGGTATTCCGTAATCGTTATTTTGAGCTCGCTTTCTTTCGTGGCCGTTCTGGCGTATTCTTTGATGAGAAAGGTTGGTGGAGTTTCCGGGGACACCCTGGGGGCTTTGAGCGAATTATCCGAAGTATGGGTTCTCTTTGCGATGTTTTTGATTTCGGGAGGCCGAGTTGGTTAGATTGTTCTTGATTCGTCACGGAGAGACTTCATGGAATAGGGAGTCCAGGTACATCAGTTCCATCGATCTCGATTTGACCGAGAAGGGAAAAGCACAAGTCCTGGCTCTTTCCAAGCGACTGGCTGGCGAATCCATCTCCCGTGTTTATTCCAGCCCGTTGAGAAGAGCCCGCCAGACGGCAAGGGCGATTGCGGAACCACATGGATTAAGGGTGAAGGTTCTTCGGGATTTACGAGAGGTGGACTTCGGTTTCTGGGAGGGTTTGACTTATGGGGAGATAAAGGGGCGCTACGGGGATTTAATTGATCGGTGGTCTTCGGATCCCACGAGTGTGGCGATCCCCGGTGGCGAGTCTTGGTTAGAGGTGGTCGAGAGAGTCAGAGAGGTTTTTAGGAAAATTTTCCGGGAAAACCCTGAGAGCAAGGTAGCGGTGGTAACCCACGGTGGAGTGATCAAGTGTATGATATCGAACATTTTGGACACGGATCGTCTCAGCCTATGGAAGATTCGTCAAGACAGTGCCAGCCTCACCATAGTTGATTTAGTCGAGCCCGATAAGGGCACACTCTCTTTGCTGAATGATACCTGCCACTTGGGAAACTTATGACCCCCTGGCAATCTTGAGCCCCCACCAGTGATATGCTAAAATTACTTAACTTGCTGACCACTTCCTGAGGAGGTCTTGGGTGAAGGATATCTGCCGCGCTGAGCTGAAAAATCTCAAAGCCTATGTGCCCGGCAAACCAATCTCTGAAGTTAAACGTGAGCTTAAGATTCGGGAAATTGTGAAGTTGGCTTCCAACGAGTCCCCATACCCACCATTTCCGGAGGCCATCGCCGCAATGGAGAAAGTGCTTCTCGAGGGAAACAGGTATCCCGATAGCAATTGTTTCCTGCTCAAGGAGAAGTTGAGCCATTTCTTGAATGCTCCTACCGAGAATTTATTGGTGGGAAATGGTTCTAACGAGCTAGTTCGTCTTATTGCTCAAGCTGTGCTTGATCCGGGAGAGAAAGCCGTTATGGCCTCTCCCTCGTTCGTCGTCTATCCCACGGTGACTAAGATGATGGGGGGTGTCTGCGTTGAAATACCTCTCAAGGAATACAGACACGATTTATCAGCGATGCTTGAGGCGGTGGATGAAAGGACAAAACTTGTCTTTGTCTGCAATCCCAACAATCCCACTGGAACGATAGTCAAAAGGAAAGAGCTGGACGAGTTCATGCGACGTATCCCTGAGGATGTCGTGGTGGTGCTGGACGAAGCCTATTTTGAGTATGTAGAGGATAAGAGATATCCCAATGGCCTGGACTATTTCCGTCAAGGAAGACTGGTGGTGGTTTTGCGGACTTTTTCCAAGATATATAGCTTGGCCGGTTGTCGAATCGGCTACGGGGTGGCCCCTGAATTTCTAGTTCAGGCGATTAGCAAGATTAAAGAGCCCTTCAATGTAAATGCCGTGGCGCAGGCGGGGGCTCTGGCCAGCCTGGATTGCCAAGGGGAAGCGAATAAGCGGAGGCGTTTAAATTCTGAAAACAAGAGACGTCTCTATAAGCAGCTCAAGGGATTGAAAGTAGGATATGTCCCATCGGAGGCGAATTTTATTTTGGTGGGTGTTGGTGTGAGCTCAAAGGAGATTTTTGAGCGATTACTACGAGAGGGAGTAATCGTCAGGTCGGGTGATGTTTTCGGTTATGACACGTGTATCAGGGTAACCATCGGCACGCGGGAGGAGAATGATAAGTTCATTGAGGCATTGGAGAAAGTGCTTCAGTAGCGAGTAAATCACAGCCGAAAGTGATCAGAGGGAGTTGATGGTCAATGATAGTGGTTATGAAAGAAGGGGCAACAACCGAACAGATCGATTTTGTGGTGGAGAAACTGGAGAGCACGGGTGTTGAGGCTTGTGTCTCCAGGGGGAAGTATAAAAGCATCATCCTTGTGATTGGGGATGTGGAGCAGGCTGCCACTCTGCCCCTGATAGCGTATCCCGGTGTGGAAAAGGTCATGCGGGTGCTCAAGCCATTTAAGTTAGTGAGTAGGGAGGCTAAGCCCGAGGATACAATCATCAGGGTGGATGATGCGATGATTGGCGGTGGGTACTTTGCTGTCATCGCCGGCCCCTGTGCTGTGGAGACGAAGAAACAGGTCCTTGCTACCGCTCGAGCTGTCAAGGAAGCGGGGGCAACCATGCTTAGAGGGGGGGCTTTCAAGCCTCGTACTTCTCCCTATAGCTTCCAGGGTCTGGGCGAGAAGGGTCTCGATATTTTACTTAAGGCGAAGGAGGAGACGGGACTTCCGATAGTGTCTGAGGTCATGGATACGAAGGATGTCGAGCTGGTGGCAGAGCATGCGGATGTGCTTCAGATAGGGGCTCGCAATATGCAAAACTTTCTTTTACTCAAAGAGGTTGGCAAGTTGCACAAACCCATCCTTCTCAAGCGGGGCTTCAGTAACACTATCGAAGAGCTTTTGATGGCTGCCGAATACATCATGGGGGCGGGCAATCAAGAGGTCATTCTCTGCGAGAGAGGGATTCGGACTTTTGAGACTAGCACCCGAAACACGCTGGATATAAGTGCAGTTCCCATCATTAAGGGTCTCAGTCATTTGCCGGTGGTAGTTGATCCAAGTCACGCCACGGGTAGAAGGGATTTGATCGAGCCACTGAGCTTGGCGGCCATCGCTGCTGGGGCTGACGGGATAATGGTCGAGGTCCATCCCTGCCCTGAAGAGGCCAGGTGTGATGGAGCTCAGTCTCTCACCCCCGATGCTTTTGCTGGGATGATGAAAAAGGTTAAATCTTTGGTAGAGACCTTTGGTAAAAAGATGAAGGCGAATTAGGGTGAGCGAGTTTAAGCGGGTTACTCTCATTGGAGTCGGTTTAATTGGAGGATCCCTGGGTTTGGCCTTTAGGGGTCTTCCTCATCCACCCAGAGTGATCGGGGTTGCCAGGCATCGGGAGATGATTAAGAAGGCCCTCGAGAGGGGAGCCATCGACAAGGGCACGACCTCCCTTTTGGACGGGGTGAGGGGCTCGGATGTCATTTTTGTGGCCACTCCTGTGAGCTCCATCGTCAATATCATTCGTGAGATTCATGAACATCTTGAACCGGGCACCATAATAACGGATGTAGGGAGTACAAAGGCGGGGATCGTCCGCGCCGTGGAGGAATTTTTACCCCCGCATCTTCATTTCATCGGCGGTCACCCCATGACTGGGTCGGAGCAAGCGGGGATAGATGCCGCCAGTGGCTCTCTTTTTAAAGGTGCCTATTATCTTTTAACGCCCACTTCTCGAACGGACACAGAGGCTTTTCAGCGCTTGCATTCCCTACTGACGGCCATCGGCGCCACGGTTTTAGCCATTGATCCAGATAAACACGATAAGGTGGTGGCTGCCGTCAGTCACCTGCCACACATTCTTTCCGCTGCGCTGATCGATTTGGCTCAGAAGCAGATGGCCGAGACGGAAAATCTTTTGCTTTTGGCAGCCGGGGGTTTTCGGGATATGACCCGCATTGCCGCTGGTAGTCCAGATATTTGGACGGATATCTGTCTTGAGAACGATGTTGCGATTCTTCAGGCCATTGAGGATTTTCAACGTGAGTTAGGAGGTTTATCGGAACTGATTAGAAAGAAAGACAGGAAGAAACTCGCTAGAGAATTGGAAAAATCGCGGCGCGCGAGATTGAATCTACCCTCTATTTTAAAGAAGGATTTGACCCAGTTGCGGGAGCTATCCATTCCTGTTACGGACAGACCCGGAGTCATTAGTGACATTACTCTTGCCATAGGTCGTCTCGGGATAAATGTTGAGGATATTGAGATAGTACATGCCACGGAGACTTCGGGCGTTTTGAGATTGGTTTTGAGCGGGGCGAGGAACGCCCGAAAGGCAGTAGCAGCTTTGCGGGAAAAAGGGTATGAGGTGAACATCAGAAGCGTTTATAGCGAAGAGTGATGGATTTAAAAATAAGCGCCGCGGCTAGTTTGAAGGGAAAGATCGCGGTTCCCGGAGATAAGTCTATATCTCATAGGGCCGTTATCCTTGGTGCTATGGCCGAGGGGGATACGACCGTCATCGACTTTCTTCCCGCAGCTGACTGCCTTTCCACCCTAAAGTGCATAAGGGCATTGGGAGTGGAGGTGGAAGAGCTTTCCTCCACCAAGTTGGTAATTCATGGCGTCGGTGTGAGCGGCTTTAAAGAGCCAGGGGATGTCCTTGATGTGGGGAATTCCGGGACCACCCTGAGGGTTCTCACGGGGGTTTTGGCTGGTCAGGGTTTCCCCTCGGTCCTCACCGGCGACGAGTCGGTGAGAAGGAGACCCATGAATCGAGTTATTGTTCCCTTGCTGGAAATGGGGGCGGAGATACGGGGAAGTGAGAATGGCACCCGGGCACCCATTTCAATTTTAGGTCGCCCGCTCCGCGGAATCTCCTACACAACGCCCATACCCAGCGCCCAGGTCAAAACGGCTCTTCTTCTAGCTGGCCTTTTGGCCAAGGGGAAGACGACCGTCACTGAAGAGTTTCAATCCAGAGATCATACCGAGCGGATGCTGAAGTTCATGGGGGCGGATATTTCCGTGGAGGGTACCACCTGTGCGATTTCGGGTGGAAGGACGCTTCGGGGGGTGGAAATTTATGTCCCCGGAGATATATCCTCTGCCGCTTTTTTAATTGCTGGTGCCTTGACCGTTCCGGAGTCTGAGGTGCTAATTGAGGGAGTGGGTGTGAATCCAACCCGCACTGGAGTGCTGGATGTTCTTGAGGAAATGGGGGGCAGACTGAAAAGGGTCAACTTTTCAGTGAAAAGCGGTGAGCCCCGCTCGGATATTCTGGTCAAAGGCAGCAAGCTTTCTGGTACCGTCATCGGAGGAGAGAAAATACCGAAACTTATAGACGAATTGCCGGTTCTGGCCGTGGTGGCTACTCAAGCCCAAGGAACCACAGTGGTTAGCGGCGCTCAAGAGTTGAGGGTGAAGGAGACGGATCGCATCTCGGCCATCTGTACCGAGCTTGGAAAACTTGGGGCCCGCATCGAGGAACGGGAGGACGGCTTCATCATAGAAGGCCCCACCGTGTTGAGGGGGACTGTTTGCGACAGTCACGGTGATCACAGGATGGCTATGGCCCTGGCGATTGCCGGTCTGGTTGCCACTGGAACCACTGTGATAAGGGGAGCCGAGTGTATGGATGTTTCATTTCCCGGATTCGAGAAGGTGCTGAGATCGTTGATCGGGTGATTGAGGGAGAATGATCATAGCTGTTGATGGGCTTGCAGCCTCGGGGAAAAGCACGGTCGCGAAGGCTGTGGCCAAGAAGATGAGCTACGAATACATGGATACTGGTGCCATGTACAGGGCTTTGACCTGGAAGGCTCTGGAGAAGAAGGTGGACATCTTCGATGAGGAAGCCCTGGTTCGATTGGCCAATCTGACCAGGATTTATTTCTCAAATGGAGGAAAGGTATTTGTGGATGGTGTTGATGTTACCGAGGAGATTCGCTCGCCTAGGGTAAGTAATGCTGTTTCCATTGTTTCCAGGGTACCGGATGTCAGGAGAATAATGGTTAAGCAGCAAAGGGCTGCGGCGAAAGACAAGAATGTAGTCGTCGAGGGACGTGATATTGGGACGGTGGTCTTTCCCGAAGCCGAAGTCAAGATATTTCTCACCGCTGTTCCCCGTGAGAGAGCTCGAAGGAGGAAGGTGGAGTTGGAGGGGAAGGGTCACAGGATGGATGTCACCACGGTGGAGCGGGAAATCATCTCCCGTGATCGGATCGATAGCACTCGTCCCGCAGGCCCACTTCTTAAAGCTCCCGATGCCCATGTTATTGATACCACCGATAAGGATGTCGAGCAGGTGGTGGAAGAAGTTTTAAAGCTTGCCCACCTCGCCCCGCCGACGGCGGAGTGACCGGGAGGTAGCTCTTTGCTTTATACTGTTGTCAGTATGATCTTTTCCGTCCTACTTGAGGCCCTTTGCCACCTGAGGATTTCGGGAAAAGAAAATATTCCAAAGAGCGGTCCCGTGATCCTTGTGGCCAATCATGCTAGTTATCTGGATCCCCCCGTTCTGGGTCTCGCGGCTTATCCAAGGCGGGTGTGTTTTATGGCTAAAGAGGAGCTATTCCGTGTGCCCATTTTGAGCTATCTCATTGGGCGGTTGCACGCTTTTCCTGTCCGGCGAGGTAAGCCGGATAAGAGTGCCTACAAGACCGCCCTTAAGCTCTTGTCGGAGGGGAAAGTTTTGGGGTTATTTCCGGAGGGCACACGGTATCATCTTGGTCCTGGGAGATTGGGGCCGGGGGAATCCGGGGCAGCTCTCGTCGCTCTGAGAAGCAGTGCTCCCGTTGTGCCGGTGGCCATCCTTGGCACGGATAGGGTATTGACTCCGAAGAGGATTTTACCCCGTTTCTCGCGCATCAAGGTGGTTGTAGGAAAACCTTTCTTTGCCGGTGCCGATGAGGGAAGTAAAAGGGAGAATCTTGCAAGGGTGACTAACCAGATTATGAGTAGCATCCTCGATTTGATGGGGGAGGTTAAGTGAGAGTTAAAGTCGCCGAACATGCTGGCTATTGTTATGGTGTTGAGCGGGCCTTAAAGCTCACATTGGAGGCTTTAAATAAGTCACCAAAACCCATCTATACGCTCGGTCCCTTGATCCACAATCCTCAGGTTGTGGATTCATTGGAAGCAAAGGGGGTGCGCGCGGTGAGCACCTTGGACAAGATCGATGCTGGAACAGTGATCGTTCGAACCCATGGGGTAGATCCGCGAGTCATCGAGGAAGCGAAAAAGAGAGGACTTCGAGTAGTCGATGCCACCTGCCCCTTCGTCAAGAAGGCACAGCGGTGCACGGCTCAACTGGTGGGTGAGGGTTATCACCTGGTTGTGGTGGGGGAGAGAGATCACCCCGAGATCATCGGGATCTTGGCTCACTCTGGTGAGGGAGCACTTGTGGCGGAGAAGGTTGAGGATTTATCGAATCTCAAAGATGTGCAGAGGGCGGGGGTGGTGGTTCAAACCACCCAATCTGAGGAGAATTTGAAAAAGATTGTCTCTGAGCTCCTTTCCATAGTCAGCGAGCTGAAAATCTTTAATACCATCTGTGATGCCACCGCAAATAGACAAAAGGCCGCGGTGCAGTTAGCAAAAGAGGCAGACATCATGCTTGTTGTAGGAGGCAAGAACAGTGCAAATACCACGCGGCTGGCGCAACTTTGTCGGCAGATCAACCCCCGCACCTATCACATCGAGACGCCCGCGGAGATCGATCCCCGATGGTTTTTCAAAGACGCTTTCGTGGGGGTTACTGCGGGGGCATCTACGCCCGATTGGATTTTGAAGGAAGTAGTGGCGAAACTTGCCACCCTTTCTTAGTTCTTCTTGAACCCAAATTTTGCATTAGCAAAATTTGCCCAGAGGGCCGCCCAGGCCAAGTGGAAGAAGGTCGGAGTATGAGATTACCACTGGTTGCCATAGTTGGAAGACCAAATGTTGGAAAATCCACCCTTGTCAATCGAATTGCTACAGGTCAGCGAGCTATAGTTGACGAGAGAGCTGGCATAACCCGGGATCGAAATTATATTCAAGCTGATTGGGGAGGGAGATGTTTTACCCTTATCGATACCGGTGGATTGGATTTCGCCCCTGCCCTTCCCATCTCTGAGGCAGTCACCAAGCAAGCTCTTTTAGCTGTCGAAGAAGCCGATGTGATAATTTTCGTTGTCGATGGAACCACCGGACCTTTGCCCGACGATGAGGAGGTTTCCAAGATTCTCAGGGTCTGCAAAAAGCCCGTCTTTCTCGTGGTGAACAAGATAGATCATCCTTCACGGGAGCTGGCCAAATACACCTTTTATGAGCTAGGCTTGGGTGATCCATGGGAGGCCTCGGCTCTTCACGGTCTGGGGATTGGTGATCTTCTGGACGAGTTGGTAAAATCTCTTCCTCCGGAGGTCGTCGAGGCGGAGGAGGAAGCACTGTCTGTAGCCATCGTTGGGCATCCCAATGTGGGGAAGTCCTCGATTCTCAATCGGCTGCTCGGATGGGAGAGGGTCATTGTGAGCGAAGCCCCGGGGACGACTCGGGACGCTGTGGACACCATCCTCGAGCGGGATGGGAAGAAGTACCGATTTATAGACACGGCTGGTTTGAGGCGGCGCAAGAAACTGAAGGGCGTGGAGTATTATGGTTTCGTTAGGACCCTCAGGGCTCTGGACGGGACAGACTTGGCTTTGATAGTTTTGGATGCGGCGGAGGGAGCCACTGAACGGGATCAGAAGATCGCTGAATTGGCTGAAGGAAAAGGTTGCGCCAGCATCATTTTGGTCAACAAGTGGGATCTGATCAAAGGGGAAGAGGCTGCTCGGAGAGCAATTCAAAGTGTTAATTGGAGGATGAGGTTCATAAATTACTCCCCAAAACTTCTCGTCTCGGCACTGACCGGAAGAGGTATCGAGGAGATCTATCCCATCGTGGATAGGATAGCCGAGGGGTATCTAAAAAGGGTGCCCACTCCTCAATTGAATGCTTTCGTTCAGCGGTTGCGGGAGAAGGGCCACGTTCCCTCCAGGGGTGGCAAAAGGCTTAAGATATTTTACGCTACACAGTTTAAGACGGCCCCCCCTGGCTTTGTGTTTTTCGTGAATCATCCGCAGGTAATCAATACCTCTTATAGAAGATATTTGGAGAATGAGTTGCGAGAGTCCTTTGGATTTATGGGGTGTCCACTTGGGCTACGGTTTAGGAAAAAGCAGTCAAAGGGCAGGGGCGGGAGTGCGCATTAATGGGTGTACTGGTTAAAGCGGTGTTTGTGGTTGTTTTAGGCTATTTGCTGGGTTCCATCTCCTTTGCTCTCCTGGTAGGGAAGGGCATTTACGGCATCGATTTGAGAGAGCATGGGAGTGGCAATCTGGGGGCAACTAACACCTTTCGAGTACTGGGCACTCTTCCTGGTTTGCTGGTTTTTGTGGGTGATATCCTCAAGGGGGTTCTTTCGGTCTGTTTGGCTAGCTACTTGTTTCCCTGTGCCCCCACGCTCATCAGTCGTTCTACTTGTTTTTCAAGAGTCGATGCCTCGGTGGTTGTCTTGGCCGGTCTGGTCGCCATAGTCGGCCACAACTGGTCTATCTATCTCAAGTTCTCCGGAGGGAAGGGCATTGCCACCAGTGCTGGGGTTTTGCTTATCCTGTTTCCCAAGATTGTTCTCTTTCTTTCTCTAATTTGGCTTGCTGTTTTTTTGATTACAAGATACGTTTCTCTTGCCTCGGTGGTGATCGCCGTTGCCTTTCCTTTTTTGGTACCTTTCTTTTATGGGAAGAATCTCCCCTATTTAGCTTTTAGCATAGTTGCGGCTATAGTAGTTATCTATAAACATCGTCCAAACATCGAGCGTCTTTTGAAGGGAAGGGAAGCTAAAACGGATGTTTTTTCGAAGTTGAGGGGGAGAAGATGAGCGAAAAGATCGCCGTTGTTGGTGCGGGCAGTTGGGGAACGGCCATTTCCGCCCTCCTGGCGAAAAAAGATTTTCCCGTTATCTTATGGGCCAGGGATTCGGAATTGGCTCGTGTTATGCAGGCTTCCCATCGTAATCCGAGATATTTGGTGGATGTTTTGGTTCCTCCGAATGTTCTAATCACAGATGATCTTGGTGGGGCCCTTGTAGGAGCGGAGTCGGTTGTTTTCGCGGTGCCCTCTCATGCCATGCGTTCTATCGTTCAGCGGGCTCGGGAGCATTTAATCTCTGAAGTGCTTATTCTTAGTCTCGCGAAGGGGATCGAGGTCGATAGCCTCATGCGGATGTCCGAGGTGATCGAGAGCGAGCTACCCGAGGAGTTTCGCAAAAGGATTGGGGTTCTTTCCGGTCCTAATCATGCCGAGGAAGTTAGCCGGCAAATTCCTTCGGCAACGGTCATTTCCGCTCTTGATAGAAAGGTTGCCCTGAAACTACAGGAGATTTTTATGACCCCCTATTTTAGGGTTTATACCAACCCCGACATTGTTGGGGTTGAGCTGGGAGGAGCTACAAAGAATGTCATTGCCATCGCTGCCGGAATTTCCGATGGCCTTGGCTATGGGGATAATACCAAGGCCTCCCTCATGACGAGGGGCTTGGCTGAGATGACCCGGCTTGGCGTGGCTATAGGGGCACGACCACTCACTTTTTCTGGTCTTTCTGGGGTTGGTGATCTCATTGTCACCTGCACCAGTCGCCATAGCAGGAACAGGGCAGTGGGGGAGAAGATCGGCAAGGGCATGACTTTGGAGGAGGTTTCCCGGGACATGAGGATGGTCGCGGAGGGGGTGCGCACTTCTCTAGCCATTCGATGCTTGGCCGAGAAGCATGGAGTAGAGATGCCCATCACCAAGAATGTTACCGAGGTGCTTTACGAAGGGAAAGACCCTCGCAACTGCGTTTCTGATTTAATGACCCGCGGGGCAAAGGATGAGATAGAGCTCTTACAGGAGCAGGAGTGGTGGTAGAGGGTGGCGGCAAGATCCGACTATTCTAAAATAGGACGGATGGTCATTCCCTGGCTGATATTGTTGATTGTTTTGCTGGTCATAGTGTCTATGGCCATTTCCTCATTGAGAGAGTCGCCCAAGAAGGCTCCCCAACAACCAATCGAGGCCGAGGAGGAGAAGCCGGAGGAGGCCGAGGAGACCTCAACGGTCCAACCTCCCAAGAAGGCAGAGCCCGTCCCGGAGCATATTGGGAAGATCGAGGTGGTAATCGAGAGCCTTAATTTCCGCGACGGGCCCTCTGCGGAATCCAACATTATTGGGACCCTAAAGAAGGGAACGGAGTTGCTTGTGGTCACCGAGGAAAATGGCTGGTATGGAGTGATCGCTCCCGATGGGCAAACGGGCTATGTGAGCTCAGGCCTGGATTACATCAGGGTTTTGGAAATGAAAGAGGAGTGATGCTTTCCAAGGACGCTTAGCTCTTGGTTAAATTGAATGCATATGGGGATTTGGATATAATATGGGCTGTCGGGGCGTGGCGCAGTTTGGTTAGCGCACCGGGCTGGGGGTCCGGTGGTCGCTGGTTCGAATCCAGTCGCCCCGACCAGCACTTTTAATAAAAAATGCCTGTTCAGCGGGCATTTTTTATTATATAGCCCAAATAGGACTTGATTTGACATCTCAAAATAAGACAAAAAGCGAATTTCGTATATACTAAGATATGAAACTTTTTATCGCCTTTCGAAAATATGAATAAGGAGGTCTAACGGGGTGAAAATACTCCTTGTTTATCCAGAGTTTCCAGACACCTTCTGGAGTTTTAAGTACGCTTTAAAATTTATCTCCAAAAAGGCAACTCACCCGCCGTTGGGGTTGTTGACTGTAGCAGCAATGCTTCCAAAGGAGTGGGAGAAAAAACTTGTAGATATGAATGTAACCACACTGAGGGATAAAGACCTTGAATGGGCTGATTTTGCTTTCATTAGTGCTATGTCTGTCCAAAAAGCAGCGGCGAGAGAAGTAATCAGCAAATGCAAAAAAATGGGTATCAAGATTGTTGGCGGTGGTCCTCTTTTTACTACTGAATATGAAAATTTTGGAGATGTAGACCACCTTGTGCTTAATGAGGCTGAAATCACACTCCCGCCCTTTTTGGAGGATTTGAGAAACGGATGCGCTAAACATATTTATACCTCTAAAGAATTACCAGATATAGAAAAGACGCCTATTCCACTCTGGGAACTTATCAATATGAAAAAAATATGTATCTATGAATATCCAATATTCCCGAGGCTGCCCTTTTGATTGTGAATTCTGCGATATCTCGGTGCTTTATGGGCATAAGGTGCGAACGAAGAGTAAAGACCAAGTATTAGTCGAATTAGAAAATCTATACTCCCAGGGCTGGAGAAGCGGGGTATTCTTTGTTGATGACAACTTTATAGGAAATAAGAGAAAGTTAAAAAAGGAAATTTTGCCCGCCATGGTTGAATGGGTGGAGAGAAAAAGACACCCCTTCTCTTTTAACACAGAAGCATCTATAGATCTTTCTGACGATGAAGAGCTTATGCAATTGATGGTTAAGGCGGGGTTTACTTCGGTGTTTGTCGGCATTGAGACGCCGAACGAGGAAAGTTTGACAGAATGTAATAAGGTTCAGAACAAAAATCGTGATTTAGTGGCCTGTGTAAAAAAGATCCAGAAGTTTGGTTTACAGGTGCAGGGGGGATTTATCGTAGGCTTTGACAGTGATCCTCCTTCAATTTTCGAAAGGATGAGTGCATTTATTCAGGAAAGTGGAATTATCACCGCTATGGTGGGGTTATTAAATGCTCCTCGCGATACCAGGCTCTACCAACGCCTTGTAAAAGAGGGCAGGTTATTAAAGGATATTTCGGGCGACAATACAGACTTTACAATCAACTTTATCCCCAAAATGGATTACGAAATACTCATTAAAGGTTATAAAAGAATTATCAGCAGAATTTATTCCCCTAAACCGTACTACGAACGGGTTAAAAGGTTTTTAAGTGAATATAAGCCGTTGCAAAAAAAGGCATTTCGCTTTCATTTCGGCCACCTTGGGGCATTTTTTAAATCCATATTGCTCCTGGGTATAAAAGATGAAGACAGGACCTATTACTGGAAGCTCTTTTTCTGGTCTTTATTCAGATGTCCACGACTTTTCCCGTTGGCAATTGCTTTCGCAATTCACGGATTCCATTTCCGAAAGATTTTATATAAGAAACCTCATTAGAATACGACTGACGACTTATTGGGCTCTAAGCTGAATAGGGACCAGAGTGAAAAACAGTCAAGAGTCAAGAGTCATGAATCAAGGGTTAAGGGACGAAGGTCGAAGGACGAAGGACGAGGAACCAGGCACCAGGAACTAGGAACCGGGGTTCAGAGTATAGGGTACAAGGTGCAGGAACGGGTATTGGTTGACGGATGACAGTTGACAGATGACAGAGAGGGGAAAAGAGACAAGAATATAGAGTGGAGAGTACTTCTCTCTAAGCTCTAGGCTCCGAGCTCTAAGCTCCAAGCCGACCAGGACCAGGAATCAGCTACCAGAAATCAGAGATGAGGTCAGATGATTTTTGAGATATTTCGAAATACGTGGAATTTCACCGTAATGGCTGCTCCTTGGCTACTGTTGGGGTATTTATTCGCGGGCCTACTCAAGGTATTGATACCAACTGGATTTTTAGAGAGACACGTTGGCGGCGGCTTCAAATCCGTACTTTATGCCACCTTGATCGGCATCCCCTTACCCCTGTGTTCTTGTGGGGTTATACCCACCGCTCTGGGTTTGAGAAGACGGGGAGCGAGTGTGGGGGCCACACTCGCCTTTTTAATTTCTACCCCTGTGACCTCTGTGACCGCCTTGGCCTTGCTCTACGCTTTCTTTGGGTTGAGCTTCCTGATTTTGATGGTCGTCGGGGTATTTTCCATTGCTATGCTCACTGGTTTGCTCGCAGATCTTCTTATCAAGACTCAAAGGGGTCTAGTGGAGGAAGTGAGCTGCCCTCACTGCGAGGTCGCGCATGAACACGAGCATTACTTCGGGCTGGGGGAGAAGATTAAGGAGATCTTCAGGTTCGGTTTTTGGGAAATGGGGAGAGATACCCTGCTTTGGATTCTCCTTGGTCTATTGGGAGCTGGGGTAATAGCGACATTCGCACCCAAGGAAATAATCGGTCGCTATCTGGGCGGGGGATTTTTGCCGCTGATTCTGATGGTTCTCGTAGGAACGCCCATGTACGTCTGTTCCACCGGGAGCATTCCCTTTGTTGCTGCCTTGGTGGCCAAGGGTTTGACTTTGGGTGGCGCAGTCGTCTTTCTGATAGTTGGTCCCGCGACAAACCTATCCACGTTCTTTGTGTTGGCGCGAGAGCTGGGCAAGAAAGCGGCAACCCTTTACCTCAGCTCGATGGTTATACTTTCTCTGGCATTGGGTTACTGTGTCCAAGTGGTCTTAAGGGTTTGATGGGTCGGTTTAAACTTGCTTGACGATCCCGGTGTGCAGGATTTTTGACTTTTCCATAGAACACATTGTAGAGCCATCGCTTTTGGAGGGGCAATGCTTAGAACACTGCTTTATACTCCCGAGAAGGGTGTCAAGGAAAATCTTTCCTTGGAGGAGCTGAAACCATATCTGGAGAAGAAATCGATCATCTGGGTTGACCTTGAGAAACCTTCCGAAGAGGAGTACCTAGCGCTCACGGCGACGTTTGACTTTCATCCACTTGCAATAGAAGACTGTAAAACCGAGTTCAATTTACCCAAGGTCGACGATTACGAAGACCACCTCTTTATTGTCTGGCATGCTTTAACCGATGTTCCCGAAACGGCTCAAATTGAAAGTTCGCAGGTGGATATGTTTTTGGGCGGGAATTTTTTGGTCTCCGTTCACGTCGAAAAGATCAGGGACATTGATTCTCTCTATGAACGCTGCTTAAAGAGCACTGAGTTTATGAGCAAGGGTGTCGATTGGCTGCTCCACAGTCTGCTCGATGGCATGGTCGATGATGCCTTTCTTTTGGTGGACAGGATAAGTGATGAAATCGATGAGCTCGAGGACGAAATATTTGAAAGCCCCACGCAAGATCATATCAAAAGGCTGTTTGTCTTAAAGCGTCAGATACTCACCATCCGCAAGATCGCCGCACCCCAACGTGAAATAATCAGTGTTCTTTTGAGGTATGAGCTGCCCTTTCTCGGAAAACGCACCTATGTTTATTTCCAGGACATCTCCGATCACCTCATCAGGATCATCGACCTGGTGGATACCGCGAGGGATGTGATCACCGGGGCCATGGATGTCTATTTGAGCACTACTTCTAACAGGTTAAATGAGGTGATGAAGAAACTAACCGTCGTGGCCACGATCTTCATTCCCTTGATGCTGATAACGGGCATTTATGGGATGAATTTCAAGTACATGCCGGAACTCTACTGGACCTATGGATATTTTGTGGTTTTGGTCCTGATGGCGGTCTTCGCTGTTGGGATGTTCGTTTACTTCAAGAGCCGTCAGTGGTGGTGATGCCCGACGTGGCTAATGCCTTGACCGTTCTTCGACTGGTCTTGATACCAGTTCTCTTATATTTCATGTTTTTAGGGTATAATGTTGTTGCCCTGTTTGTTTTTGCCCTGGCGGGTCTAACTGACTGGCTGGATGGTTTCGTTGCGCGCTCTTCAGGACGTGTCACCGAATTTGGGACTCTGGCTGATCCCTTTGTTGATAGGATATTTGTCCTGAGCATAGTGGTTGCCTTGTATCTCAGGGATGGCCTGCCGCCTCTGTGGGCGCTATCCATTTTCATCATCAGAGATTTGCTGGTCATGCTGGGCTATGGATATCTGCGGGGGCAGGGGGTCAAGATCGCCGTTTCTTATTTGGGCAAGAGGGCCACGGCTTGCTTGATGATTTCATTTTTCTTTTTGTTGGGTAAGTTCGCTGTGGGTCTTTCGATTTTCTACCTTGGCTTATTTTTATATATAATTTCGGGCCTTGATTATTTAAGAAAGGCCCTTGGAGAGCTTGAACTCCAAAGGACTGGAGGTGAATGAATTGAAGGCGGTGGTCATGGCCGGGGGAGAGGGAACTCGACTCCGACCCCTAACCAGCAATCAGCCCAAACCCATGGTCTCGATCTTGAGCAAGCCGGTTATGGAACACATCATAGAGTTGCTCAAGGGGCACGGGATAACCGACACCGTGGTCACCCTTCAATTCTTGCCCCAGGTGATCAAGAGCTATTTTGGAGAGGGAACCGATTTGGGAGTGACTCTCAGCTATGCCATCGAGGAGATCCCTTTGGGCACCGCCGGAAGCGTTAAAAATGCCGAGGGGTATTTGGATGAGACGTTCATTGTCATCAGCGGAGACGTTGTGACCGACATCGATATCTCGCAGGTAATCGATTTTCACAAGAAAAAGAAAGCTCTGGCCACCTTGACGCTCAAGAGTGTGGAGAATCCCCGCGAATTTGGGGTGGTAATCACGGGCAAAGATGGCCGAATTCAGAAGTTTCTGGAGAAGCCCACCTGGGGGGAGGTTTTCAGTGATACCATCAATACGGGTATTTACGTTTTGGAGCCGGAAGTATTCGATTACATCCCCGCGGATAAGCCCTTTGATTTTAGCAGGGATCTTTTCCCACTTTTGTTGAAGGAGGGCAAATCCCTTTATGGCTGCACGGTGAAGGGGTATTGGTGCGACATTGGCAATGTCCAGCAGTACATTCAGGTTCACCAAGATATCCTGGAGAGGAAGGTGAAGATTGAACCCGGCGGAGTAAAGATGCTCGAGGATATCTGGGTGGGGAAGGGGTCTTTCATCGATCCCACGGCGGATTTGAGCGGTCCCATCGTCATCGGTCAGAATGTCAAGATTGGAGCCGGCGCAAAGGTGGGAAAGTACTCGGTCATTGGCAACAATGTCATCATGGACAAGGAGGCCCAAACCTACCGGTCTATTATTTTGGAGAACTCTTTTGTGGGGTCTCAAGCTCGTCTCTATGGTTGTGTGATCGGGAGAAGCTGTGACGTGAAGAGGGGCGCTCGTCTGGAGCAGGGGGTTGTGGTCGGGGATGAGTGCAATATCGGAGAGGGTGCAGTCATAAACCACGATGTCAAGATATACCCCTTTAAGGTGGTTGATGCCGGAGCAATCGTCAATACCAGCATAATTTGGGAGTCGAGGGGGATGCGCTCTCTTTTTGGGAAACAAGGCGTCTCCGGGCTGATCAACATCGATATAACTCCCGAGCTCGCCGTTCGTCTCGCCATGGCTTATGGAACATATCTGCCCAAGGATGCCCATGTCATGGTGAGCCGGGATGTCAACAGGGCTTCGCGAATGATCAAACGAGCGATCGTCGCAGGGCTCAATGCCACGGGGATACACTGTCGGGATTTAAGGGTGGCTCCCACCTGCCTTAATCGATTCAACGTCCGCACTAGCCGTTGCGTGGGGGGTATTCATGTGCAGGTCTCGCCCTTCGGTCCTCAATTCTTGGAGATCAAATTCTTCAATTCTGAGGGGATAGATATCGATGAGGAAACCCAGCGCAACATGGAGAGGTATTATTTTAGGGAGAGCTACCGACGTGTTTTCTATAGTGAAGTAGGAGAGATTTTGTTCCCCGCTCGAACTACTCAGTTTTATGCCGATGGTCTCTTAAAAGCGGTTGATAAGAAGCTCATTCGGGATGCAAAGCTCAAGGTAGTGGTGGATTATGCCTACGGAAGTGCCTCGCTCATGATGCCCGTTTTGATCGGCAATCTCGGTTGCGATGTTATTTCCCTCCACGCTTTTACCGACGAGGATAAAACCACCATAAGCGGGGAGGAATTTGAAGAGCATATGAAGGAGCTGTCCAATACGGTCAACGTATTCAAGGCCGATTTCGGCATCTTGATAGATAGCGCCTGCGAGAAGGTGTATCTGGTGGACGAAAAGGGCAGAAATATATCCCCGGACGATCTCCTTCATCTTTTGGTTAAACTTGTATGTCTATTTGAGAAAAAAGGGAAGATAGCTACTCCTCTTACCGCCTCGAGCGTGGTTGAGGAGATAGCTGGTCGACATGGTCGAAATGTGCTCAGGGTGAAGATGAGCCCCAGAGCGTTGATGGAAGGTGCCTTACGGAGGGATGCAATCTTTGCCGGTGCTCAAGGGGGAGGATTTATCTTTCCGAAGTTTTTGCCCTCCTACGATGCGACCATGACCTTCTGCAAGATACTCGAGTTTTTGGCCAAAGCAAAGAAACCCCTCTCGGAGTTGATCGACTCTCTTCCCGAATATCATCTGGCTCACAAGAGCATCTTTTGTCCCTGGGAGCAGAAGGGTCTCGTTATGCGGCGCCTGATGGAGCGGACAAAAGGTAAGAAGGTGGAGCTCATCGATGGGATTAAGATTTATGACACCCATCGGTGGGTTCTTATTCTTCCGGATCCGGAGGAGCCCATTTTTCGAGTCTACACTGAGGCTGACTCGGATAAGCGCGCCAAATCGGAGGTCGATAGTTACGTTAAATTCATAACCGAGATCGCAACATCCTAGGAGGTGTTGCTTTTGGGGAAGATTTCCTTTGGAACGGATGGCTGGCGGGCGGTGATGTGCGATGCTTTTACTCTGGAGAATGTAAGGATAGTCACACAGGCCATCGCCGATTACGTGAAGAGCGAGAAAAAGCAGAGAAGCGGGTTGGTCATCGGTTATGATACTCGCTTTTTTGCCGAAAGGTTCGCCGAGGCTTGTGCTTCCGTTTTGGCCGGGAACGGGATGCCCGTGTACTTGGTCAAAAGGGCGATGCCCACGCCCATAACGGCTTATGCGATTGGGGTTTACGGTACCGCGGGGGCCATCATGCTCACCGCGAGCCACAATCCACCCGAGTACAATGGCATAAAATTCATTCCGGACTACGCCGGGCCGGCCACCTCCGAGATCACCAAGAAGATCGAAGAGAATATAGGCAGAATCGAGGCCTCTCGAACTCCGAGCGCTTCTCTGGAGGGAAGCGAACTGGTTCATTTCATCGACCCCGTTTCTTCCTACGTCGATCACCTGAAAAAACTCGTCGATTTCGATCTCATCGGGCGCGGTGGACTCAAAGTTGTGGTCGATCCAATGTATGGGGCGGGACAGGGAATATTGAAAACCCTCTTGGAAAAGGCCGGATGCGAAGTTTATCCCATTCACGATCATCGAGATGCTTTCTTTGGTGGCTCCCTTCCGGATCCCTCTTTAGAGAATCTTCAGGAGCTTAGAGCACTGGTTTTGGAGAGAAAGGCCGATCTGGGACTCGCTCTCGATGGGGATGCCGATAGATTCGGTGTCGTCGACTCCCTCGGTATTTACCTCTCTTCAAATCAGGTCTTGACCATCCTTTGTCTCTACCTGTTTACGGTGCGTGGTTTCAAGGGGAGCTTGGTGCGCACGGTCGCCACCACTCATTCGCTGGATAGGATAGCTGCCGAGTTTGGCGTGAAGGTCGAAGAAACGCCCGTGGGCTTCAAGTATGTTGGCGAGATCATGCGGGGCGAACCCGTGGTTCTGGGTGGAGAGGAGAGTGGAGGCCTGAGCATCTTGGGGCATATCCCCGAGAAGGATGGACTGCTCGCCGATCTATTGATGGCGGAGGTGCTGGCTTACTGGAAAAAGCCCTTGTCCCACATCCTGGAGGACATTTATCGGGAGTACGGGCATCATTATAATGAGCGGTTGGATGTCAAGTACCCCCAGGATAGGAAGCACATCCTTCTGGCCGAACTTAAGTCTTGCCCTCCTTCCTCAATGGCGGGCTTATCCGTCGAAGGGGTGATTACCAAAGATGGGGTCAAATATTTGCTTTCAGAGGGCTCTTGGATTTTGATACGCCCCTCGGGGACAGAGCCTCTCATCAGGGTTTATATTGAATCGACCTCTAAAGAAAGGTTTGAGGATCTCAAGGAATTCGCACGGGAGTTACTTGAACAATAGGTGTTACATAGCACAACATCGATAATTGATATTTAACTTAAGAGTTCTAGCACAAC
>JASEEZ010000023.1 GCA_030019215.1 Actinomycetota bacterium | reverse complement strand
AAGTGTTAGCGATGTTATGCTATTTTTAAGTTATCGATGTACTGCTATTTATCAGCTAGTATACCTGTGGCCTTTGCCAAAATCGATTGTTTGCCTCCAGTTTAAAAACGCAAAAGTCTAGCAATTAATTCACGAATCTGTACTTAATCAGGCACCAAAGGGCCACGAGGCCATCCTTCCAGCCCACTATCTTCTTCCCCTCTACATACTCCCTACCCGCATAAGATATGGGTACCTCGTAAATGCGTACGCCCTTCTTTAAAATCTTGGCCGTTACTTCGGGCTCGAATTCAAATCCCCTCGCCTTTATCTTTATCCCATCCAGAACTTCCCTGGCAAAGAGCTTGTAGCCGGTCTCCATATCCGAAAGAGTGGTATTGTACAAAATATTGGTGACCAAAGAGAGGAAGCGGTTTCCCACGTAATGCCAGAAGAGCATGTTCCGACGCTCACCGGTGAACCTGGAACCATAGACCACGGTCGCCTTCTTCTTCAAGACCGGACTGATCAGCCTGGGATAGTCCTCGGGATCGTATTCCAGGTCGGCGTCCTGGATAATGATTAAATCCCCCCTGGCGTGCTCAAGGGCCGTCCTTATGGCCGCACCCTTCCCTCTATTCTCAGAATGATAGAAAACCCGGGTGCTCGAATCCTCCATCAATTTCAAAACATCCCTCGTCCCATCGCTGGAACCATCGTCGACGACGATGATCTCTTTATCCGCCCCGGGCAACTCCACCTGTTTAACCCTTCTTACGATCTCTTTTATGGTATTTTTCTCATTGTAGGCGGGAATAATAACCGATAGCTTCACGGAAACCCCTGATTCCTCCTTCACGCTTTACCTTTCAAAAACCACTCTATGGTGCGCGTCAACCCTTCATCCAAAGATATTTTGGGTTTCCATCCCAGGAGTCCCTCCGCCCTTGAAATATCCGGCCTGCGCTGCAGTGGATCGTCCTCCGGAAGCAGCGAGAAAACCATCTCTGAAGAGGATTTGCACATCTCCCTGATGTGCCCGGCCAGGGAAAGAATGGTCATCTCATTTGGATTGCCGAGATTTATGATTTCACCCGTGGTTTCCTTTGAAAACATGGCTTTGAGTAACCCGTCGATCAGGTCATCTATGTAACAAAGGCTCCTCGTCTGAGAGCCATCTCCGTAAACGGTGAGGGGTTTATTCGACAGAGCCTGCTGGATAAAGTTGGGCACCACCCGTCCGTCTTTCCCTCTCATCCTGGGACCAAAGGTATTGAAAATGCGAACTATGACCACATCCAGGCCATATCGGCGATGGTAAGCCACAGTCAGAGCCTCGGCAAAACGCTTCGCCTCGTCGTAACACGCCCGAGGCCCGACCGGATTGACATTGCCCCAATAGTCCTCAGATTGCGGCGACACCTTGGGGTCACCGTAAACCTCAGAGGTGGAAGCGAGAAGAACCTTTGCACCCCATTCTCTGGCCACCTCCAACACATTATAAGTACCCAGGGAATTCACAATGAGTGTCTCTATGGAAAACGCCGAATAGTCGACGGGGCTTGCCGGACTCGCGAGGTGAAATATGCAGTTGAGAGAGGACGGTGCAGGGATAAGGGATGAGAAAGGAACGATGATATCATGCTCGATCAATTTGAAATTTTCATTGTCCAGAAGATGCGCGATGTTCTCCCTGGATCCCGTGATAAAATTGTCCACGCAGATGACCTTATAACCGCGCCCGATGAGGGCATCGCAGAGGTGAGAGCCGATGAAGCCGGCTCCCCCGGTGACGAGTGTCGCCTCACCTTTTCTTGGGGGAGTCACCCTTCGACCCTTTTCACTATGCTCAGGGTGACCTTGAGCTTGTCGAAAGGTCATCTGCCCACCCCCTCGTATGTGAAGCCCATTTTCCTCAAAGCACTATGATCGAGGCAGTTCCTGGCATCCAGAATGATCGGCTTCCTGAGCAGAGATTTTATCTTCTGAAAGTCCAACCACTTAAACTCGTCCCACTCGGTGAGCAAGATCAGGATATCGCTCCCTTCCGCAGTCTGATAAGCATCGGAAACATATTCTATATCGCCGAGAACATCCTTAGCATTCTCCATCGCCGCCGGATCGTAAGCTTTGATGCTGGCACCCTTCGATCGCAATTTCCCCAGGATGCTGATCGCCGGAGAGTCTCTCAAATCGTCCGTATTCGGTTTAAAGGAAAGCCCCAGAGCTCCAATCGTTTTTCCCTCCAAACCACCCAGGAGCTTCTCGACCTTCGAGACGATGAGCTCCCTCTGCGCTTCGTTGACCTCGATTACTCCCTTGAGCAATTCGAAATCGTACCCATTCCCCTCGGCAATCTTGATGAGGGCCCTGCAATCTTTGCCAAAGCAACTCCCTCCCCAGCCCGGACCGGCCTTCAAAAACTCAAACCCGATGCGCCGATCATAGCCCATACCCAGGGCGACCTCCTTGACATCGGCCCCTACGGCATCGCAAATGTTGGAAATGGCATTGATGAAGGAGACCTTGGTCGCCAGAAAGGCATTGGAAGCATACTTTATCATCTCAGCACTGGCGGGATCGGTGATGGCAAGAGGAGCCTTGATCGGCCTGTAGAGCTCGGTCATGAGACCAATCGCCCTCTGACTATTCGTGCCAATGACTATCCTGTCGGGATTGAGAAAATCCTCGACCGCCGAGCCCTCCCGCAAAAATTCGGGATTGGAAATCACGTCAAACTCGTGAGGATGAGGCATATTCTCCTCGATTATCCTCTCAACCAACCTGGTCGTCCCGACTGGAACGGTACTTTTGTTCACGATGATTTTGTATCTGTCTACGGCCCTGGCAATCCCCTTGGCCACTTCTTTTACAAAGCTTAGGTCGGCTGCTCCATTCTCATCGGAGGGAGTGCCGACACAAATAAAGATAATGTCGGAGGCCTCAACGGCCTCATTGAGATCCGTCGAAAAAGTCAGGCTCCCCTCACCGAGTCCTGCCCTGACCAGCTCATCCAGACCAGGTTCGAAAATGGAAATGAGGCCCTTGTTTAAACTGCTGATCTTCCCCTCATCCACGTCAACGCAGACAACCTTGTGTCCCACCCTCGCCAAGCCAGCACCGGTTACCAAACCGACGTAACCCACTCCCACAACCGCTACATCCACAACTTACCTCCTCCCCCTAAAATCAGTAATTCGTTATTCGTTGTTAGAAATTAGTTGACAGTTGGCAATTCGTCCGTCAGCTTAGAGCATAGAGCCAAGAGCTTAGAGAAAAACCTTTAATCTCTCTGCTCTGTGCTCCACACTCAATTCCGAATTCATAATTCCGAGTTTCGAGTTTCGAATTCCGAATTTTTATCAGTATGCTCCTGTCCCGGAGAGTACAGCTTTTACCGTCATCAGCAATATCTTGATGTCGAAAGTAAGAGACCAGTTCTCGATATAGAATAAATCCAATTTCACCATCTCGTCGAAGGAAAGGTTGCTTCTCCCGCTAACCTGCCAGAGTCCCGTCATCCCGGGGGTAACATCCAGCCTTTTCAAATGCCAATCATTGTATCTTTCAACCTCCGAAGGAACGGGGGGCCTGGGACCAACCAGACTCATCTCTCCTTTAAGGACATTGAAAAGCTGAGGCAGCTCGTCCAGGCTGTATCTCCTCAAAAATCCTCCCACTCCTGTTACTCGGGGATCGTTCTTCATTTTAAAGACTAATCCTTCGGCTTCGTTGTACGCCTGCAATTCAGGTAACATCTCCTCGGCTCCCGCGCACATGGTTCGGAATTTATAGAAATTGAAGGTTTCCCCACCCCTACTAACCCTCCTCTGAACATACAACACCGGCCCAGGGGAGGTAAGCTTGATTAAAATAGTTATCAGCAGAAGCAGCGGGGAAAGTAAGACGATCGCCACCAGGGCGACAGTAAAATCAAAGAGCGTCTTCAGGGCAAGATCTAAGGTGGAAAGGGCAATGCTCTTGATCCCAACCAAGGGGATGCCCCCCACCTCCTTGACCATCACTCGTGAAAGCAATATTTCAAAAAGACCCGAAGAGAGATAGATATCGAGTGCATATCCCCTCAGGGATTGAATCATCTCTGTAATCCGCTGTTGAGGGAAGGCGGAAGAAGCAAAAACTATCGATTCTACTTTGTTATCCTCGATCAACTTGGAAAGAGATGAGGTCCTTCCGATCACCCGAGCAGCACAGCTCCCGTTGGGATTTGAACAGACCTCCTCGTCAAGGCTAAGGTCATCATCGGCAAAACCCACGATTTTTAAGCCAGCAGTGGGGCTTTTTAGGATTTGTTCAGCGATGATCTTCCCCTCCTCATTGGCCCCAACGATTAGCAACCTGCTCGAAGCAGTGCCTCTTTTCCGCTGCCAATAAATTATCCCTCTGAATAAGAAACGCATCCCCACGATCAGGCCACAGCAGAAGAACCATACCAGCAACAACCAACCACGTGCCATGGTCGGAGCCTTAAACATGAAACTCACAATCACCACGGCAAATAGTCCCATGGTCGTCGCAGAGACCACCCGCGTGTACTCGCCGGATCCCCCCAAAAGATGATCCCAATCGTAAAGCCTGTAAAAGAAAAAGATGATCAAGAGAAGTGGGATGAAGAGATAGACGAGGCGTGTATAAAACAGCAAAGAAACGGGGAGAATAACATAGGGATCGAAAGGCAAAAGCTTGCTCTCGAAACGCAGGAAATAACCGAGGCGAAAAGAAAGCGCCATCATCGCCGCATCCGAAATGAGCAGGACAAAAGTCCAGAATCTTCGCCTTACCTTAATTGGCACCTCTTTTTGTCCAAACATCGACACATCCCCGTTACCAGTCGACAGTTAACAGTTGTCAGTTAGCGGATTCCTAGTTGACGGTCCACAGTTGACAGTTAACTCGTCAGTTTAGAGTTTCAATCTCGATAGATCTCCACCAATCTCTATGTATCTCCAAAAACTTCCTCCAGCTTTGCCTCCGAACCCTGGCAACCGGTGGCTGGGAGCTGGCAGCTGATTGCTCTCCGCCCTCTGCTCAGTTTCTAGTACGCTTGCTTCTCCGTGAATATTCTGAAGAAAGTACGAATCAAAATCTCGATATCGAGAAGAAGAGACCAGTTCTCGATGTAGAAATTGTCAAACTTAACCCTCTCTTCCAGAGGAGTATTACCCCTCAAACCGTTGACCTGAGCCCAACCGGTCATCCCCACCTTGATCCGATGACGGGCCGTATAACGGGGAACGGATTGATTAAACTCCTTAACGAAAACGGGCCTCTCCGGCCTTGGACCAACCAGGCTCATCTCTCCTTTAAGGACATTGAAGAGCTGAGGCAACTCATCCAGGCTGTATTTCCTCAAAAAACGTCCCAGGGGTGTTCTCCTTGGATCGCCCTTACTCGCCCAGACCGGACCGGTCTCCCTCTCCGCATCCGCAACCATTGTCCGAAACTTGTACATATTAAAAACCCCGCCATCCTGACCAACCCTGGGCTGCAAGTAGAAGATGGGGCCCGAGGAGGTGAGTTTGACCAGAATAGCTATGATCAAAAGGAGGGGTGAAAGAATGATCAATCCCAATGTGGCCAGAACGTAATCGAAAATGGCCTTTATGACCAGGTTCAATCCTTTCAGGCGGACTTTGCTCAGCTGAAGGATGGGGATCCCACCAATGTCCCTCACCGCTATTCGGGAGGTCACCATCTCGAAGAGACCAGCCGACATCTGGATGTCCACTTCCACCTCATCCAAACTCTGAACGATCTCCGCCAAACGCTGGTGAGATAAGGCAGTAGAAACCAACAAAAGAAGATCAATGTCACCCTCAGAAACAAGTGAGGGGAGGTCCTTTGTCCCCCCAAGAACTGCCAAACCGGGTAAAACTTCTTCGCCCTTGGGCTCCTTATCATCCGTGAAACCGATCACCTTCAAACCCAAAGCCGGGAATCGCTGAATCTGCTCAGCGATGTTCTTTCCCTCTTCATTTGCTCCCACAATGAGCATCCTAGTCACATAAACCCCCCGCCTGTGATACCAGTTGACGACCGATCTGACGATGAGCCTCCCGGCGATGACCAGAAAGATGCAGCTCAGCCAGGAGATAAAAAGCCAGCCACGAGACATCGCCGTGTCCTTTCCCAAAAATGTCCCCACCATCACCGCCAGGATGCTCAAAGTAACGGCATTGACCACTCGAGCCGCTTCCCCCGATACCCGCCAGAGATAACGCCAGTCATACAATCTGTAAAAGAAGAAGATAAGAAGCCAGAAGGGGATGAGTCTAAAAATTATGGTGGCGTGCATCTGAACCGCATAGGGCGTGGGATGCTTCAAGGGCAATAAATCGCTCACAAAGCGAAGATAATAAGCAAACCAAAAACCCGACACTATCATCAAGGTATCGGAAAGAAGCAGAACAATCGTCCAGATTAGCGGCTTCTTAGGTTTGTATATCTGACTGGGTTTAGGCATCGCAACCTCATTAAAACTCAGATAGAAATCTTGCAAAATTATATTATAATATAGCTTTCTTTAGTTTTTCCAACGAGCCCTGGTGCCGTTACAACTATTTTCAGCTAACCTTGTTAGAAGGTCACTTTTCTAACGGAGTAAGACCAATCAGGCCAATTAAGTTGTAACGGTACTAGGATCGCCCGGAAGGAAACTTCAAGATACCAGACCAGTATAGAAATCTCTTCGCATCCTGAAGAAACTTCCTGGGTTCGTTCAAATAGGTCCTGCTCTTGGAATTAGCCTTCGCGATGAGAGCCATCAGGCGTCCGTTGTGCTTATCAAACTCCCTGGAGACCTGAGACAGAATCTCCTCAAACTCCTCCCTGGGAATCTTTTCGGTGAAATAATTGTGGGGACTGTGGTGAGAAACCCTGCTCCAATCCATGTTGTATGAGGCCAAACCGGCCTTAACCACCCTGTCAAAGAGTTCCGTTCCCGGATAAGGAGTGTACACACTCAAAGTAGCGTATGTCGGGTTGATCTCCCTCATCAACCTCAAAGAAGCCAGGATGTCCTCCCTCTCCTCCATGGGAAGACCGATCATGAAATAAGCTGACCAGTATAGACGGTGCTTTCGCAGTAGCTCGGCACCCTTGCGAATCTGCTCCGGTGTTATACCTTTTTTTATACCCTTCAGAACTCTTTCGCTCCCGGATTCAACCCCAATACGGACATGATTACAACCCGCCCTTTTCATCTTGGCCAGTAACTCATCGTCGATTAAATCGATGCGGGTGATAACCGACCAACTCACATCGATACCTTCGCTTTTCATTCGATCACAGAGCTCAAGGGCTCTCTCTCGATCCACAGTGAAAGAGTCATCCTCGAAAGTAATCTGTCTCACCCCATAGGTGCTCATGATGTGCTTTATCTCCTCAACGACGTTGTCCACGGATCTGAACCTGACCCGCCTTCCCCACATGCTCCTCGTCGAACAATAGGTGCACTGGAAGGGGCAGCCTCTGCTGGTCATCATGAGACCCATATCCTCCGAGGAGTAGGTTTCCGCCCGGTGAAGGAGTTCCCTGGCCGGGAAGGGAATATCGTCCAAGTTCCGGGTAACTTGAGAGAGCTCGTTGTGAACGGCCCCTCCATTCTTTTCATAGGAGAGGCTCTTCACTCTCGTAAAATCCCCATCGGACTCGAGGGATTCAACCAACTCCAGAAGAGCCCTCTCCCCCTCACCACGAACAACGAAGTCTACAGGGGAATCGTTCAAAACCTTCTCTGGCTGAATCGTGGGGTGAGGCCCTCCCATCACCACATAGATATTCCCATCGAACTCCTTGCAGAGCTTGGCCAGCCTCAGGGCCGCCGCGTACTTGACGGTCATCACCGATAGACCAACCAGATCCGGTTGGAACTCCCTGATGACCTCGCTGGCTTCCTGCCAGACCTCATGCTCAGAATCATGGATGGCCTTGAGAAAAGTATCGTATCGCTCGGCTCTGGTTGTATAACTGAGATAGACAGCTCGGGGACTGTGTTCGGCATCATATATCTTCACCTGGTGTCCCGCATCACGCAGAACAGCAGCCAGATACCCCAATCCGATGGGGAAATAGTCTCGATAAAAATCCATCAGTCTCTCAAATGGCGGCTCAATCAGTAAAATTCTCATACAAATTCCTCATAGCTTAGAGCTTTGAGCTCGGAGCCAAGAGAATACTCTCTGCTCTACGCTCTACGCTCTCTACTCAGCTTATCTTGAAACTCGGCGTACTTCTCCTCTACAAAAGCCTTCATCTTGGAGCGAAAAACTGACTCATCAAACCTCTCGGCATGCCGACGAATAAAAGCTGAATCAAGGGAGAGTTCCTCAAACTTCCTCACCGCTTCGACGAGGGACTCCGGAGTTTGCTCCTCAAAGAAGACACCCGTCCTACCCTCGACCACCGTATCCAAAGCGCCTCCCCGAGAGTAGGCTATAACCGGCGTCCCGCAGGCCTGAGCTTCCACGGCGGTAATCCCGAAATCCTCCTCGGCAGGGAAGATGAAGGCCCTGGCTTTCCTGTAATAATCCCTGAGTTCCTCACCGCTTGCCTGACCAACGAAGGAGATGTTCGGCCCCGCCATCTTTCTCAGGGACTCCTCGGCGGTCCCATAGCCAACAACACCCCCGACAACTACAAGAGGCAAACCCAGATGGGTAAAGGCAATCACTGCCAAATCCACCCGCTTGTAGGGCATATATCGAGCAACAATGAGATAAAAATCCCGGTCATCCTCCCCCGTCGTGAAAAAGGAGGTATCGACTGGAGGAGGAATGACCTCAGCCTCCCTTCCATAATAAGTGGCGATACGGGCTTTCACCGCCCGGGAATTGCAAACGAAATAATCAACCCTGTCGGCACTGAGACGATCCCAGAGACGCAAATAGCTCATAATCGGGGGAAGGATGTACTTAGAAAACCCACGACAGGCTTTCAGATAATCGTGGTAAGAACTCCAAGCATAGCGCATGGGGGTGTGACTGTAGCAGATGTGACAGGTTTCCGGGCGAGTAATCACACCCTTGGAACAGGAATGATTGCTGCTGATGACCAGATCGTAATCGGAGAGATCAAACTGCTCAAAGGCCAGAGGCATGAGGGGAAGGTATCTTTGCCATCGCTTCTTGGCCCCGGGGAGCTTCTGCAAAAATGATGTGATTATCCTGGTTGAAGCTATTCTCTCCGAAATCTTCGAAGGATCACAGATGGCCGTATAGATGGGAGCCTCGGGATAGAGATGAAGAAGTTGCTCCACAACCTTCTCGGAGCCCCCCATATTAACAAGGTAATCGTGGGCTATGGCTACCTTCAATGGAATCTCCCCGTTAATTAAGCTTACAGTTGACAGTTGTCGGATGACGGATGTCGGCTGTCGGGTGCTGTTAGCTTAGAGCACAGAGCTTAGAGCTTAGAGTCTCAATCTCTATGTATCTCCACGAATCTCCATGTATCTCCATGGATCTCTATGGATCTCTATGTATCTCCACAGATCTCCACGAGCCTCCTCCTGCTCAGCCCCTGGAAGCTGGCCCCTGGCAACTGGTAGCTGATTGCTCTTTGTTCAATTCCTCATAGACTTCACATATTTGTCGGGCGGTCTTCTCCCAAGAAAAAAGTTTTGCCCTCTTTAAACCCCGCTCGCTCAACTCAGCCCGCAATTCCTGATCGCTTAAGATTCGCTCCATCGCCTCAACCCATCCCCTCGAATCGTCCACATCGAGGAGCACCCCAGCGCCATTGACTATCTCGGCGAGTGAAGACGTATTCGAACAGATAACCGGCGTGCCGCAACTCATCGCCTCCAAAGCTGGTAAACCAAAACCCTCGAAAAGGGAGAGAAATACGCAAGCCGAAGCGGCATTATAAAGAAGGAGAAGGTCTTCTTCCCCCACATACCCAGTAAAAATGACATCCCCGCTCAGCTCCAATTTCTCGACCAAATGCCTCAAGCGAGGACGCCAGATGTCATCTCCCCCGGCCAAAACGAGCTGACAACTCACTCCTCTTCGTTTCAGCTCACGAAAGGCCTCGGCGAGAAAGGGCAGGTTTTTGTGAGGTCGCGCGGTCCCCACATTTAAAAGAAAGGGATGCTCGATCCCATATTTTTCCCTCACCGATTCAAGGCGTATTTTATCACGAATTGGCCTGTATATCTCCTCGGCGGCTGCCGGAATTACCCTTATCTTTTCCTCAGGTATCTCAAGGAAGCTGATCAAATCATCCCTGGTGAAATTCGAATCAACGATGATCCTGCTGGGCTGTCTCACGGCGCGCTTGATCAGGGCTCTGTAGAAAACCCTGGCAAATTTGGAGCGCTGCACCTGGGGCATTCGCCAGGGGATGAGATCGTGAACCGTCCCAACCACTGGACAAGGATGTCTCTGGGGAACGATGGTATAGGGGGTATAAAAAAGATCCAGTTCAGCCGAGGCCAGGATCTTCCTCCAACCAAACTGCCCCGCCACCGAGAAAACAGGGACATTCACCTCCCTCCTAATAAAATTTGCTGCTTCAGGTAGGAGGGAGCTACTCTCCCCGTTGCAAAAAAGGATGTATTCGTTCTCGTCATCGATCTTCCGCAAAGCTTTGAGAAAATTCCGCGTGTAGCTACCTATTCCACTCCAATCAGCCATGCGGGCATCGATTCCTATCCTCATGAAACCCCCACTGGTTCCTGGTGCCTCGTCCTTCGTCCTTCGTCCCTTGACCTTAGCTGCTCTCCGCTCTATGCTCTACACTCTCTGCCCACTTCTTCATAAACTGCCAGGGTCCCCCTTGCCGTCTTCTCCCATGAGAAGGATTTCGCCCTCTTAAATCCCTTTTCCCGCAGACCTTCGCGCAAATCCGAATCGGTGAGCACCCTCTCTATAGCCGTCGCCAAACCATCGATATCGCGCGGGTCAACCATCAAAGCCGCATCTCCGACCACTTCGGGAATGGAAGCAGCATTCGAGCAAACTACAGGAGTTCCGCAAGACATCGCCTCGAGCAACGGAAGACCGAACCCCTCGTAGAGAGAAGGAAGTACAAAAACACTCGCGCCGTTATAGAGAGCAACAAGCATCTCATCGGGGACAAAACCCGTAAAGACCACCCTCTCTTCTAGCCCAAATTTGGTAATCAGCTTTTCAATCCCCGGATACCACTGGTCGGGGCGTCCCGTCACAACCAGCTTATGCTCTCGACTAAGATCTGCGGGCAATCTCCCGTAGGCATCAAGCAACCCCTTCAGGTTTTTGCGGGGGTCCATCCCGCCAACGTACATTATGTAACTTCCGTCTATTTTGAACCGCCTCTTCGCGCTCTCCACCTCATCATCGGCCACCGGCCCATAAATAGGATCAGCGGCCTCATAAACCACTTTGATCTTGTCCTCGGGAACATCCAGGTACTCGATGATATCCCTTTTGGTGCTCTCGGAGACGGCAATTATCTTGTCCGCTCCCCTGGTAGCTCTAGTCCACATCCAATCAAACAACGGACGGAGCTTGTTATGTCGATAATGCTCACGAAAGATAATCGAGATCAGATCATGCACGGTCACAACGACATGACTGGATTTGAGAAGAGGAACATTCTGAGAGAAAGTAAAGTGAAAAACATCGAACTTTCGGGCCCTCAAATCAGTGGGCACACGAACCTGCCACTCGAGAAAGCGATTCTTGGAAAGAAAGGGCCACGCTACACCACTATCCAGGCAAAAATTATCCGCAGGAGTTCCAATATCGCAAGGCCGAAATCCGTTGACGTAAAGATGGTATTGATTGGATCCATCGACCTTCGCCAGGGCGTTGATCAGATTGAGGGTGTACCGCCCTATTCCCCGATATCTCTCTTTGACAACCTGGGTGGATCGGGCATCGATTCCTATCCTCATGAAACCTCCACTATTCATTATTAGGAATTCGTTACCCGTTGTTAGTTATTCGCAATTCGTTATTAGAAACTAGTCAGGCCTTTTCTGCTTTCTAATTTCGAGTTCCGAATTCCTAGTTTCGAATTGCTAATTTCGAATTCCTAATTTCTGCTCGGAGTTTACCCCGCAAGATGCGGGGCTCACTGCTCAATTACTTTGAGCCAGGCCTTCCGCCAATTCTCAAGATTATAAATTTCTCTGATAATCCGCTGTTGCTCGCGGCCGATCACTTCCCTCCGAACGAATACGTCCTCCATCGCCTCCTCCAGCTCCCCAACACCGGCACCACAATGGATGGTGGGGAGATCAAGCAAGCCCTCCACGTTCGTGGAGACGGTCGCCGTACCACAGGCCATACTCTCCAGAGCACTCAAGGACGTTCCCTCGCTGCACCAGCTCGGAATGAGAGTAAGCAAAGAGGAGGAATAAACGGCCGGCATTTCCCCCCAATCCACCCTGCCCCAGAAATACACCTTGCTCTCAAGCCCCAATTCCTTCACCAGAGATTTCAGTTTGGACTCGAACATTGCCGATTCCCGAACACCCGAAATGGCCTCCCCAACGATCACCAGATTCGTTTGGGAATGTCTCTCTACAAAACTCGCGAAAGCCCTGATGGCCAGATCCACCCCCCTGGAGATCGTAAAATTCCTGGGAACCAGAATGGGATTCAACCTGCTTAACTCGGGAATGGTCTCCACCTTCTGAAAACGCTCAACCTCCACGCAGTTCGGGATGAACCACTTCCGCGGAGCTACCTCCTGAAACATCCTCTCCTTGGGTCCGATGTCAATTCCCATCTCCCGAAGGACAAAGGTATCATTCGCCACAAACCGCCTGGCATATTTGAAGGCAAAATGAGCGAGCTTTTTGCGAATCCTCTTTGAGCGCTCGCTCGTCAGACGGGTCCAGGTCGATCCATGAGATAGAACAACGGTATTTCTGTGCCAGGCAACTGGCGGGAAAGCCTCCGGATAGTTGACGATCAAAGCATCCTCCTTGACCAGGCTCCCCAACCGAGAAAGAAGAGCAAGATTGAAGGAAAGAAGTAAGGGCAACCTCTCCGAAAGCCTGGGCACGGAGATGATATTGTCACCCGCAGAGCCATTACTTCTTTGATAAATCCGCTGAGAGTGACCAGCCTCCTCAAAGATCCGATGAAGAGAATCGATATAGACCTCTTGCCCTCCCACTATTGGTTTGTATCGGTAGGTGATGTGCCCTATTCTCATATCTGGTTCCTGGTGCCTTGTTCCTGGTTCTTGATCACCAAATTTGTCGGTTGACAGATGTCAACTACTGTTAGCTTAGAGCGCAGAGCTGAGAGCTTAGAGTCTCAATCTCGATAGATCTCCACCAATCTCTATGTGTCTCCACGAATCTCCTCTCGCTCAGCCCCTGGAGGCTGGTCCCTGGCGACTGATCGCTCTATGCTCTACGGGTTATTTCCCATAGTTTGACATGTTTTAAAAAAGCATAATAGGCAGCGAAGGCTCCCAGAATCAACCCCAGACTCCCCTCTTTGTAACCCCTCTTAAAGAAATAAACCCTGAAAAACTGCTTGATCGGAGAGAGCAACAATCTGTACAGACGGAAACGGGTGCCCTCACTCACCATCTCCTGGGCCTCCAGAGTTGTATAACGGTCGATCCTTCTCAAAAAATCAGACAGGTCCTTGTAGGTGTAGTGAAGCAGTGGATTGTCAAGATATCCCACCTTCCCGTTCATCTGTACTCTCTCGTGAACCCGCCTAGATTCAAACCGCCCCCGATCCTTCCTAAAGAGCCTCAACTGATAGTCGGGATACTGATCACCATATCTCACCCAGCGATCGCCCAGGAAATTCTTTCTGGGGATGTAGTAGCCATCGAATGCAACCTCGCTCATCAGCTTATCCTCTATCTCCTCTTTGAGTTCAGGCGTTACCCTCTCGTCAGCATCGAGACTCAATATCCACTCGCCGGAAGCCCTCTCTATCCCATAATTTTTGGCCTGAGGATATCCCCCGCCATCGGCGGGGCTGAAAACCTTGTCCGTGAACTTTCGGCAAATCTCCACCGTTCCATCGGAGCTGTGGCTGTCCACGATCACGATCTCATCCACCCAATCGAGAGTGGAGAGGCAATCCCCGATGTTTTCCTTCTCATCCTTTGTGATGACCACCGCTGACAACTTCGGTCTCGCCACAGAATCACCCACTCCGGAAACGACTTGGGTTGATCGCCCGCTCCCCCAGACCAACCAAGTACCCGAAGAGCTCAGCTAAGTCGCGAGTGAAGATTATCGCTGGTAAGAGAGGAAACACCCCTAATTTCCTAAGGCGCCCAAAAGCCTTAGAGCAGGGTTTGGATAAATAAATCAAAAGTCCGGGCAAGAGCAGAACCCAAGCGGGCGGATAGAAGTAGCCTGCGACCAGTAACGCCACACCTAGAGAATAAATGAGACATCTCTTAGGAAAATAATATTCCCAGAGATAGAGGCCGGCCTGCCCATCACCCCTCGCATAGGCATAGAACTGTCTGAAAACCTTTTTGAAAGTAGATGGTGGGCGCCAGTAAACGACGGCATCGGGAGCGAAGAAAAACTTGCACCCCGCCCCCTTGAGAGCAAAATTAAAGACGGTGTCCTCATTCAAAGAAAATTGCTCGGGATATCCCCTGGCCTTCTCCCAGGCATTCTTTCTAAAAGCCGCTGATCTGCTGGAGGGCAAAAAAGTCTCGGGATTTATGTCCTCAGCCTCGGGAAGATTTATCACGGCCACGCAATCCTCAAAGAAACTTTCGGTTCGGGGAAGAGTAACACCTGAAACGACATCGATGGTCGGGTCTTTCTCAAAGGGCTCAACTATATTCTTGAGCCAATCCTTATCGGCCACGCTACCTGCATCCGTAGAGGCAATTATCTCGTGCCGGGCATTTCTTATGGCCAAATTTCGACCAACCGAGCGATTGTCCGCCGTCTCCATCAACCTAATCGGCGCGCCTTTCTGAATGAACTTTCCAATTATATTCACGGTTCCGTCGGTGGAGCCCCCATCCACAACGACTATCTCATCCGGCGGACGAGACTGCGAAAGAAGCGAATCCAAAAAAGCTCCTATGGATGACTCCTCATTTTTTAAAGTGGTGATGATCGAAACCGGCACGAACTCACCCACCTCCTGTTTAGCAAATTATAACCAAGCGGGATGGATAAAGCTAGGAAGTGCCACTAACTGAGCAGCACCATCCCTTCTCTCAAAAATCAAAACCCCCCAGCCTGGCAAAAACCCCTTAGCACCCCCTAACCCATCTTTCTCACTTTCGTGCGAAAGTGAGAAAGATGGGTCTTAGCTGGTATTTTGTTGTCTGGCAGTCTTAGGGAATTCGAGCGTCACGTCCAGTTGCATCCGAAATCATCTTCAGGCACCTTTAAAAAATTCTTTCAAAATTTTTCTTAAAAAGAAGGAACTCACAGAATTTTGGAAGAATAGAAGTGCACCAGTATCTCAATTTTAGGGCTAAGCACTTCTCGAGGTGATCGAATGGTCAAAAAGGTCATGGTACTCGTTTGTATCTTCGGTCTCCTTCTCTCTATGTTTTCCCTCCCCGCCCTCGCCTCAGATTCGGTCGCTCACCCTTACGACGATGCTTCGTTTACCACAGAGCAGTTGTCCAATTCAAGCTCATCTTCTATGATCAGCACGGCCCTATTTCCATCGGGCTGGGGCTCACTCGCACCTATGCCCACTCCCAGGGCCGACTTTGCGGCGGTCCGCGGAGCGGATGGGAAGATATATTGCATCGGGGGCACCAACGGTTGGTGGTACCGATACAACGCCCTCAGGATAAATGAGGCCTACGACCCAAAAACGGATACCTGGCAGGTGAAGGCCCAAATGATGGCTGGAAGAAGATTCACGACAGGTGCCCAGGGCTCGGATGGAAAGATCTATGTCTTCGGGGGCTTCCCCGGACACTACGGACATTCGATGGCAACAGTTGAGGCCTACAACCCGAAGACCGATACCTGGGAGGCGAAAGCTCCTCTGCCCAGACCGAGGTGTTGCTGTGCCGCTGTCACAGGACCCGATGGAAAAATCTACGTCATCGGGGGACACGACTCCACAACTGGCTGGACGATGCTAAATGATGTGGACATCTACGATCCCGGGACCAATACCTGGAGAAAAGGGGCTCCGATGCCCACCGCCAGATGCCGGATAGCCGCCACCCTCGGTCCCGATGGAAAGATATATGTGGCCGGAGGGGAGATGTACCTAAAAACGTTCGAGGCCTACGATCCAAAGACCGACACCTGGCAGACGAGACCTTCCATGCCCACCGGCAGAAGGTGGCCCGGGGCAGCGACGGGCGCCGACGGCAAGATCTACGTTATGGGTGGCTACTGGGGTGCTTCCTACTGGGGATATCCAACGGGGGTCGTCGAGGCCTACAATCCCACCACGAACACCTGGTCGGCTCCAACCCACCTTCCAACGGCCAGGGCCTACCTTGGGACCGTGACCTTTGGGAGCAAAATATATGCAATCGGGGGTCTGCAGATAAACCGGTTGGGTGATCCATACTTCCTGGGTAATGTTGAGGCCTACGAGACCGCGGCTTCCCTCACCCTCATCACCGAACTCGTCGCAGAACCGACGCAATTCGACCCCTATGAAAAGGATGGGAAGACAACCATTAGCTATGTCCTTGGCAGGGAATGTTCCGTCTCCATCAAGGTAATGGATTCCTCGGGCAAAGTGGTCAAGGAAAAACTTCCCAGAACTGGTGAAGCACCGGGGGCCAAAGGTTCAAACACGGTTGTCTGGAATGGGGTCATAGACTTTCCCGAATTGAATAAAAATACGGTAAACTCGGATGACTTAAGCGTTTTCCTAGCCCCGGATGGAATCTATACCATAAAGGTAACAGCGAAAGATAAGGTGAATCCATCCATAACCGATACAAAAGAGACCAAAGTCAAAGTCAAGACGAGCTGGTGATGAGAACGATGAAGATATTATCCAAAAGAGCTGGTTTAATTTTTGTTTTGATGATGTCTACTTTGTTTTTGAGTGGTTGCGTGCGTGATGTGACTTTAGAGTATTCAATTGCGATTATCCCCAAGGAAGGAGAAATACCGAAAAATGTCACCGTTTATTTGCCTTTCCCAGTAAAAAATGGAAAACCCTGCAAAAAAATATTTACAGCAATGAAGGAACTCTACCAAAGTCAGATAGCAGATGATTTTCCGGATGTGACCTTTGAGTTGATAAGCACAAAATATGGGAAGATGCTTAAAATTCACATTCCCGCCTTAACAAGAGGAATAGGAGTACACGGCGAAGCAACTGCAATTAATACTGTTTTCAATAAAGTTTATCCTCAAGACAAATACATACTCAGCACCATGGAGAGAAAAGTTGAAAACGGTGAAAAAAAATCCTACGTTCACATCTACTCAGAATTTGAAAACGGCACGGGCTTTATCCTGCGCTCTCTTTATGATGTTACTTATGGAGATTGGGGTTTTACTCAGGCCGGTGGAGGCGGAATAACTCTAATAGGAACAGATAAGGAGCCTCCAGATTATATCTACGGACAGCCCTATTCGGTAGAAATTAACAGAAAAGGTTGGATAAAACTTCCAATATGGTAGCGCTAGTGAGGTGTGACCATGGAAAGAGTTAGAAAGTTAACAGTAGTGGTTTTAATCTCCGCCATGGCATTTACTTCCACACCGGCTTTTGCCTGGAAGCCCGTCACTCACTATCACATAAATAAACAAGCTAACAAAGATTTGAATGTAATGTATTGGGATATCTACTGCGATAATGGAACGGGGCCCGATATGTTTGGATTGCCACCAAGTTACGGTAGGGTTGAAGATTATGTCCATTCGCCAGATGAATTTAGGAAAAAAGAAGATGATCAGATAAAATATCCTTATCGAAATTCCCCAAACTTTGCATACATTATGCTTAAAGCAAGAGGTTTAAACTCTCCCACCTCTCGATATTACGCAAGCGGTCTCGGTTGGGGAGGACACATCGCTGCCGACTGGGTGGCCCACAATGAAAAGCTTTTCCCAATTCCTTTAAGCTTGACCTCCAAAGAGGCATACTTTCACGCACGAGGCGAAGCTCTATACGACTATTATGTGTATTTAACCAAGGGTTCTATCGATACTTCCTTTAAGTTTTATCCCAAGCAAATTCACAAAGCCCTTGTCGATTACGAGATGATTAAATTGCACGAAGAAGATCTCAAGGACGGGGTAGTTGACTACGAAGATTCTTATTTAAAAAACACGGTGCTCGACGCTGCGATGAAAGAATGGGAAATAAGAGCAAGGTGCAGGACATGGGCCGGAACTGTCGCAACTCTCCAAGCGGGCTACTGGCTGTCCAAGCAGAAAGCGATAGTTAAAGCCCTTATAGAAGGAAGAGATTCCTCTTTTTACCTAAACCAATTCATAAATGATATGCGAAAAAGAGGAGCGGATGAAAATATATCAGAATCCTGCCGAAGGGTAAGAGATTGGGCTTTGAAACCTACTACCAGAAACAAGATTCCTCATGAAGAAATCTCAGCCATTGTTTACCCCTTTAGCATACCATCTTCATCTCTTTCATTATCATTGCCCTTACTTGGGAAATCTCCCTTTCTAGCGTTGCCGTTTATTGGGCATTTAAATCTTCTCTGGGCTCGACCAGCTTGGGCTTATGAGGTTACAAGTTCTGAAAACGAAGAAGTGCTTAATCGGATTGATTCCGAAGTATATCTCTTTTGGCAGGATGTGGCGGAACAGGCCGAAGCGGCCGGCATTTTGAGCACCCAAGAACAAATGGTTCTAACAGAAGATGGTGAGGAAGAACACATTATAACTTCGACCATTACCAACGATGAACGATTTGAGGAAGTTGTGAAAGATGTAGTTGAACAACATGTTCAAAATCCTGCATCTGATTTTGGCAAGCAATTCGCCATCTTCCAAAGAAACCTTCTCATCAACCAAATAACCGACATCGATAAACTCATGGATATGACTGCTCCGACCATCTCCAATCTAACCCCAGGGGACAATTCCTTCACGAATGATCAAACTCCACTGATCTCGGCTCACGTCAAAGATGATCCTGATGGAATCGGGGTGGATGAGAAGACCATCACATTAAAACTAAGTGGGGAGAATCTAGCATGCGAATATGTTACCGAGACGGGACTGGTCAAAGCTACCCCACCCTCACCTCTCCCGGATGGAGAGTATGAGATAAATCTAGGTGTCTCGGACAAAGCCGGAAACGAGGCCGAGAGAACCTGGAAGTTCACGGTGGATACCGTTCCTCCCGAGTTAACCTGCAATGTCCTAAACAAGATAATAAACGTGAAGAAAAGCACAGTGGCAGCAATAGAAGTCGCCTCAAATGAACCGATAACCTTCAGAGCCGAGATATTCAGGGTCAAGGACAAGCAGACCGGAAACAAAGGAGAAAGAATCTACACCTACACGGGCGAGAATTTGACTCAGGAGTTCACCTTCTTCTGGGATGGTAGAGACAATGAGGGCAATCTCGTCCCCAACGGGGTGTACACCGTAAAGATAACCGCCACGGACAGGGCGACAAACGAAGCTTCCTTTGAAGTGCACGTAAACGTGAACAACGAAGCCGGGAAGTGAACCTGCTCCACCCAGAGCAAGGATAATTGGAAACGAACTTCAACTGCCAACATTGGGGAACACAATTTAGAAGCAGAAACCTATTGATCAAGATGAAGGTCTATGGTAACGTTATTAATGAGGTGAACAACATGGAAAACATAATGGGTGTAAATGAAGTGAGAATTAAACTCTCTTCTCTGCTGAAAGAGCTTGCGAAGAAAAGGGAGCCGTTGATCATCACATCTAAATCAAAGCCCCGTGCCGTTTTGATGAACTACGAAAACTACAAAAACCTAATGCGCTTTAAGGAAGAGCAGGCTCGCCTCACATTGACTGAAGCAATAAGAAAAGCAAGAGAAAAGGCTAAAGCAGCAGGGCTAACCTCAGAAGATGTGAAAAAAGAAATAAGGGCAGTAAGAAGCAAATGAAGGCCGTCCTTGATACCAATGTAATCATTTCGGGTCTAATAAATTCAGAAGGGGCCCCGGCCAGAGTAGTTGATTTATGGGTAAATGGTTCTATCAGAATAGCTACGAGCCTTGCCCTGATTCAGAAAATCTTGGATGTTATAGCTCGCCCCAAATTTAAGCCTCTGGGAACTCTTAACGAACGATGTGATTTAATCAAAAAACTTCTGGAAAGAGCAGAGATAGTTAATCCACCTCAGAGGTTAAAAATTATTTCCGAAGATGATGCAGATAATCGCATTTTAGAATGTGCTCTGGCTTATAGCGCCGATTACATCATCTCAGGCGATTCCCATCTCCTCAATTTAGGAGATTATAAAGGAATAGAAATTCTCTCCCCCGACGAATTCCTCAGTCTCAAGCACAAACTTCTCTAGAATCTCAATAAGAACGTTTTAGGAGATAAAATCTTAAGGCCCACTACATCCGTTTTTTGAAGGCGCGCGTCGCCAGTAACCAGCGTTTCCGCCTTCCCTTTCCTTGCAGTCTCAATAATTGGATTGTCGGAAACATCCTTGACCCAACTCTTTTTAGAATCAATGACGGGAACGAGTTCAGAAAAAGAAAGAATTTCCTCAATTAGATTGCTGACCAAATTGGACTCCAAATCAAACTTTCCTTCTGCCACTCGTCTAAACTCTTGAAGAATGTAAAGGGAGGTTACAGGAGTAAATTTGCCCTTTCTCGCATGTTCTAAGATTTCCCCGGGGATACCACCAAAGAGAATCCCAGAAAGTAGAATATTGGTATCGAGAACAACCCTAACGGCCATAGCGGATTTCAGACAGGGCGCGGTTTACATCTTCTTCTTTCAAGCCCATCTTTTTTGCCTTTTGACGTGCTTTTTCTACAAGTTCATCCCATCGAGATTTGACTTTTGAAAAGACAATTCTATCACCCTCAATTTCGACATCAACTTCACTTGTAGGTTTGATATTAAGACGCTCAGCAATGTCCTTTGGGATTGTCACTGTCAAGCTGTTTCCAACCCGTCTTATCTTGAGTTTCATTTTGGCTACCTCCTGGATCCTCTGGATATACCAAGTATATACAAAAGGGTGTGTTGCGTCAAGTTAAGCACAAACCATGCGGGATACCCACTTACCAGTAGACATGATCAAAGAAGCTAGGATGGGTGCTCGTTGCTCGCCGTCGCGAAGCTATGGCGAAGCACGGTCGGATTCTTTCAGGAAGTGGATGAAATGCAGCGCCAGGGCTACGCCGAGGAGTATGAAGGCAGCAATGGAGGTATAGATGTAGTTTATGCTATCGATGAGGTGCAGGATCTCTTGTTTGACCATCTTGAGCTTCTCTTTCGTCGTGTAATGTTCAAAGCCCAAAGGCTCAATTTTAAACTCGTCAAAGCCCAAACTTACCTCCGTCCCTTCGCCCAGCTTGAACTCATCCGGAGCCTTCTCTAAATCTTGAGGCGTGTAGAAGTAAACCAAAGTTTCGCCGGGTTCCAATTTAAGTTTTGAAATAACGATTTTCTCCAGATCCGTTCCCACGTTTAACTCCTTTAAAACGGAGTCGCCCAAGCGGACTTGAAGCTCCCTTTCAAGCCCCAGATATCGAACACGAAAACTAACATTTGCCTTAACGTCCTGATGAGAAAGGTTATCCAGGATTATGAACGCATGATTGCTCATCCAGACACCCTCATCGCCCCCCGGATAGTAAAAGTTCTCACCGAAATAGCCTTTAATTCGAGAGGCCGCAGAAGGGCTAACAAATTGAATCTCCCTCTTCTCGGGACAGTAAATGGGCGCTTTGGGCAGTACAGCCAGAGGGGTAACCGCCTGAAAGAGGGCGCTCAAGTAAACAAGAACTAGAGCCCCCCAGTAAAATGCCCTGTATGGTCTCTCTTTGAAATAACCCACAAGCTTTTTCATACCCACCCCAGATTTAGTTATTCGCAATTCGTTATTAGTTATTTGGAATTCGTTATTAGAAATTCGTTATTCATTTGTTAGCTTAGAGCATAGAGCTAAGAGCTCAGAGCCAATGAGTCGCTAGTCCGAAGATTTTCACTCCCGACTCCTGACTAACAGACTCCCGACTTTTTATTCTCTATGCTTTCTGCTCCGAGTTTACCCCGCAAGATGCGGGGCTCTCTGCTCATTTGCGAATTCCTGCTTTTCCTCTTTCTCCAATCCCAAACCAGATACTTAGCAGTATCTCAGCTTCTCTTCTCCAAAAGGCTCCAGAATTCCCTGGGGCTGATAATTTGAATGTCTTGATAAACTTTGAGGTCTTTCAAATGAGGATCTCCCGTAACAATATACCCGGCTTCTCCCTCAACGGCGCATGCAATAATCTTATTGTCATCAGGGTCATTGGACACAGCCTCTATTTTAAGCTCTCCAGGAGTGACGATCGCAAACTCCACCAAATATTCGATAAGGGAGTGGATTGTTCCCTCATCCACTCCCTTATATTTCTTCTGGATGTGCGGGCGCTTAAGAACGTCTGATACCTCTTTCAGAATAGCCTGGCAAGTAATCAACGCAAAGTTTCCGTCTCGCCAAGCCTGAATGATTTTAGCAGGATAACCATGAGGAACTATGGCCGCTGAGACGTGAGCATTAGCATCCAGGACAGCTCGAATCATCGCTTCGCTCGCCGAACAGCCTGCACAGCCCTAGAAACGTCTTTCTCAACCTCTTCCGCGGAGAACTCCTTGTGGGCTTTCCAGAGGCGCTCATAGACTTTGAAGCCTTCTTCCCGGCGGCGCTGCCACTTTTGATACTCCTCAAAGGGGACAATCACTGCCAACGGCTTGCCTCTTCTCTCAATGATAAATTCATCGCCTCGGTAATAAGCTTGATCTAAAACTTCGCCAAATTTTTCTCTGGCCTGCATCGTACTGAGTTTTTTGCGCATTTAATAAACCTCCTAATATTATCAAACTATACAATCTTTAATAATATACTAATTTAAATGAGTTCAAATGTCAAGGTTTTCAGCCTTTCCTTCCTATTAAATACTCTTTTTCTCCTTTGCCCTCTGCTCGGAGCTTACCCCGCAAGATGCGGGGCTCTGTGCTCGGAGTTTACCCCGCAAGATGCGGGGCTCCGTGCTCTACGCTCCACGCTCTTTGCTTGTAAGGTAATACAGTCCAAAAACCACGGTGAAACAAAAGGCTGCCCAGCCACCGATTATCCACAAAAAACTGAGATCATTGGGATCTTTCTTAGGTGGTGTGGGGAAAGGCAAAGATGGATCGCGAAGCGGTACAATAGCCTCCTTGGCGTCCGTTGGAAATAGGAGCTCACCGGGATCACTCCCCGGATTATAGTTGTCCCCATACTGCCAGACAATTTTTCCATTCCTATCGACCACGATAACGCGGTGGTTCAACTGATCGGCGATGAGAATGTTTCCATCAGGCAACTCAGCTGCAGCTTGGGGAACATTTAGTTGGCCCTCCGCACATCCCTTGGAGCCACCATACTGCCAGACGATCTCGCCCTGCTCGTTGACCTCTATTATTCGGCAGTTTACCTCATCGGTGATCAGGATATTCCCATTGGCCAACTCCAGGGCATCCAAGGGGTGATTAAGCTGCTTATCACCGACTCCTGCGATTCCCGTGATCCCGTACTGCCACACGATGTTCTTTCCCCGATCGACCGCTATCACTCTTTCGTTTCCGGTATCCGTTATCAAAACATTGCCATCTCTCAGCTCAACCGCATCCTCGGGGTAGTTCAACCCACTAGCTCCACTACCAGAGATGCCGGTGGGGCCATACTGCCAGACTATCTTTCTCTTCGAATCAACTTCGATGACCCGATGATTAATCCAGTCGGTAATCAGCGTATTGCCATTTGAACATCGGTAAGCGGCCACCGGATAGAAATTGCCCCGCACATCATCGGCGTTAAACTGCCAGACTATCTTCTTCTCCGGTGAAACCTCAACCACCCTTTGATTGTCCGCCTCGGTGATGAGAGTATTTCCATTCTCCAATCGCATGGCATCCAGGGGAAAGTTGAGCTGATTGGGGCCACTGCCTGGCTTTTCAGTCGCGCCATACTGCCAGACGATATTCTTATCGGCATCAAGCTCAATCACTCTGTGATTCCCCGAATCAACCACCAGGTAGTGCTCGGAAGCAGCAAAAGCAATTCCAGCAAATACAAAGCACGCCAATATTGCAATGATTATAATTGCTAGCCCAAACCACCTTTTGCTACTCAACATTTTCTCCCCTAATCTCAACAAATCTCAGCTTAGAGCATAGAGCTTTGAGCCTAGAGAAAAACTTCTGGTTCCTGGTTGGTTCTCTTTTAGCTTAGAGCACAGAGCTCGAAGCTAAGAGAAATCTTATGTCTCTCTGCTCTCTGCTCTCTGCTCTCTGCTCTCTGCTCTCCGCTCTCTGCTCAGTCCAGAGTAGGAGATGGAATTGCTTCCATCGTCCCCTGCCTCAAACCGTGCGT
>JASEEZ010000022.1 GCA_030019215.1 Actinomycetota bacterium | reverse complement strand
AAGTGTTAGCGATGTTATGCTATTTTTAAGTTATCGATGTACTGCTATTTATCACTTACTTAACTCCCTGGTAACTGGTAACTGTGAACTGTGAACCGTCAACTGTAAACTGGTTCCTGGTAGCTGGCAACTGGTGGCTGGACTTAATACTCCTGGGCGGGAGCCTTCTGAATTTGTGTCAGGAACTGGGCATTGGATTTAGTCTCTTTCATCTTACCGATGAGAAGCTCAATGGCAGCAGAGGGATCGAGGGTGTGCAAAACTCTTCTCAGCTTCCAGATGAGCTGAGCTTGCTCCTCTGGAAGGAGGAGCTCCTCCTTCCTGGTGCCGGATTTCTCTATATTGATGGCCGGGAAGATACGCTTATCCGCTAGCTTCCTGTCGAGATGCACCTCCATATTTCCCGTACCCTTAAACTCTTCGTAGATAACCTCATCCATGCGGCTCCCTGTCTCCACCAAAGCCGTTGCCAAGATGGTCAGACTTCCACCGGCCTCGATGTTTCTAGCCGCCCCGAAGAAGCGCTTGGGTGGATATAAAGCAGTGGAGTCAACGCCACCCGACAATATCCGTCCACTTGGGGGAACCGTTAGATTATAGGCTCTGGCCATTCTGGTGATGCTATCCAAGAGAACAACCACGTCTTTCTTGTGTTCCACAAGACGCTTGACTCTCTCCAGCACTAGTTCGGCCACCTGAATATGATTCTCAGAAGGCTGATCAAAAGTTGAGCTCACGACCTCCCCTTTGACCGAGCGCTCCATATCGGTAACCTCTTCAGGGCGCTCATCCACCAGGAGCACTATTAGATGAACCTCGGGATTATTGGCGGTAACGCTGTTGGCAATCTGTTTTAAGATAGTGGTCTTACCAGCCTTGGGAGGCGAAACGATCAATCCTCGCTGACCCTTTCCGATGGGAGCAATGAGATCCAGAATGCGAGGAGTGATCTCTCGAGACACCGTCTCTAGCTTGAATTGTTCGTCGGGATAGACAGGGGTGAGAGACTCAAAATACGTTCGCTTCCGCGCTATCTCTGGATCCTCCCCATTAACAGCCTCAATCTTGAGTAAGGCAAAATATTTCTCGTTGTCCTTTGGTGGCCTCACCTGGCCAGCGACCTCGTCCCCCCTCCTTAGATTAAATCGCCGAATCTGAGAAAGCGAGACATAAATGTCGCTATCGCCGGGGAGATAACCGCTCGTCCTCAAGAACCCATAGCCCTCGCTGAGGATATCCAGAATCCCCCGCCTGAAAAGGAGTCCCTCCCCTTCAGCCCGACTCTTGAGAATGGCCATAATGAGATCCTGCTTTTTCATCCTGTTGATACCAGTGATCCCCAATTCCGTCGCAATGGGTTGAAGCTCGCTTAGCTTCTTGTCCTCCAATTCGGCTCTGCCTAGAACAGTTTTTTCCAATTGACACACCTTCCCTTTTCAGCCACTCGTCGCCAGTAACTACTCGCTCGAGAACATCCTAAAACGAGCTGCCTGCCTACCGACAGACAGGCCTGACTGCCGTCAGGCAGGCAAGCTAACGAGTAACCCCTTTTAGTTTATTCCAATCTTCCAAGAACATTTCTATTCCTCTATCGGTTAGCGGGTGTTTCACCATCGCCTTGAGGACATCGTAGGGAACCGTGGCAATGTCCGCACCGATGAGAGCCGCCTGAGTAACATGCATAGGGTGCCTAATGCTGGCGGCAATTATCTCTGTCTCGATGCCGTAGTTGTCATACGCCGCAACGATATCCGCCAGAATAGACATCCCGTCGTTTCCTGCATCATCCAATCGCCCAATAAAGGGACTGACATAAGCTGCACCAACTTGGGCAGCCAAAAGAGCTTGATTGACCGAGAAAACCAGAGTTGTGTTCACTTTGATGCCTTCCTGGCTGAGCATTTTCGTAGCTGCCAGTCCCTCTACCATCATCGGGATCTTAACCACGATGTTCTCAGCAATCTTGCTCAGTTCACGAGCTTCCTCTATTATTCCTTGCCGATCCATACTCACCGCCTCAGCGCTCACGGGCCCCTTCACTATCTCACATATCTCCTTCACGGCAGAGCAAAATTCTCGGCCTTCCCTCGCATAAAGGGTGGGATTGGTGGTCACACCACTCAAAATCCCCCAGGAGTTGACCTCCCTGATGTGATCGATGTTGGCGGTGTCGATAAAGATCTTCATAAAACCTCCCTTTCTGGCTCCAATGTGACTTCTTCTTCGCTAGAAGGAAAAACCCGATCGAGGATCTCTTCCAAAACCATGGCCACGGTGGTATCCAGATTACGGCTGGAGATAATGGGAACGCCCTTCTTTTCGGCCAAATCCCCGATATATTTTCCTATCTTTCGAATACTATCAAAGTTTGCCCTATACCTTTCGAAGGGCCGAAAGCCCTCCGTTTCCACCTCGCGGATATAGAAATGGCTCCGATGGAAATTTTCATCTTCCACGGTTACGACCAAATGAACAACGAAAGCATTTTTGAAATGTTCGGGATCGATGAAACCAGGAACGATGTGGACACCCTCCACCACCAAATTCAGTCCCTCCCCAATGGCTCTATCTATAACCGCCTTCACACCCACCGCCACGGTAATGGTTTGTTCACGGAACCCGACAATGACTGGATCGGTAGCCGCGGGGAGTGGCTCCCGCAAACCACGCCAGGCACTAAAGGACGAATCGTAAAGAGTGGGCATGAGTTCCTTGGAGAAAATAGCCCGCATCACCTCGCGAAGAGCATCTGTGGAGACCACACGCGTTATTCCCAATCTATGAGCGATCTCCGTGGCGATGGTCGACTTTCCCACGCCAGTGGTCCCCCCAATGAGAACGATAAGGGGTTTTTCCAGTTTACCAAGAGATTGCCACCGAACATACCTTTGAACATGTTTCTCGCCCACGTGCTCCCGAAGAACCTCCACGACCACGGCCCTCAATTCTTCGGTACTCACCGAAAAGTGATTGCTTTCCTGCAAGCGCTTCTCGACAAGCTCAGCCATGCGATAAGCTCTCTTGGGAGGAATGCCCGTGGCCATAATAGAGGAGGCCATGATTCCCTTGGAATAGGGAAGTCCATGTCTCTCATCGCTGATCACAATTCGTTTTCGATAGAAATCGCCCTTCCAGGTCATGATCGTTCCCGCCCCTCGAAAGAAGAGGTGACCTCCTTTGCTAAATCCACCAATAGTTCCCTCAAATCTCCATCGCCCCCGACCGTGACCGGAACGTTATCCACGTAAATGACCTCTTTGCCCAAACTCAAGCCCAGATCGGTGACCACATCCACCGAGGCGGCCTTGAGCTCCGTCAAAAGGGTGGTGAACTTACCCCGAGCCGTTTCGAGATCTTTTCGAAGCAGTTTCCGGTTGGAAAGGTTGGTGCTCACACCCACCACCTCGCACTCGCACTCCCTCTCCAGATAATCCCTCAAGTCCTGAGTCACAGCGGGAGAGGCGGTGGTGGTCAAAAAGACTCGCTTGCCGGTTACTGAATGCAGCGGACGGGGCCTGAAAACGGTATGGATAATCTTTAGATCGGGGTTCGCCCTTCTCGCAGCCGCTTCCACAAAACGAACCTTTTCCTTATCGGCCATGGGGCTTTCGCACATGGTAAGAATGGCCAGATCGGAGATGAGAAGCCTATATGTCCCAAAGTAACCGTCTATATAATCCAGCGGCTGATGTGCCCCGACCGTCACCACACAGGCATCTGTTCTGACGGGTGGAAGGGCCGCTCCACTTCCCTCGAAGATGACGAGACGCGCCTCCAGCTCATTGGCCAGCTTTGCTCCCGCCAAAACATTGGATATGAAAGGGGCTCCCGCCAATCCTCCACCGCACCTCCGGCAACCCACCGTGGTTATCCTGCTCATGAGCGCATCCTCGTAGTAATCGGAGGCAGCATGCTTCCCCTCACGGCTGACCTTAAGTAAAAATTCCGGAGTCATCTCCTCTCTCGCTCCGTGTAAAACCTCCGGCTCAGTGGAACCTCCCCTGCCCATGGCCACCACACAGGGAGAAAACCCCACCTTATCCAACTCCCGAGCAAAATAGGCAGAGATGGCCGTTTTCCCAACCCGCTTGCCCGTTCCGATAATGGAGATGGACGGTTTCTCAACGACATCGTGAAAGAGGGGAGGATCAAATCGAAAATCGGCTCCGACGTAGGAAACGCCGTGCGCCAGTGCGAGACTGGCAAATTTAAAACGCTCTTTGTAGCCAACGACGGGTTCGTCACTCAAATCAATCACTAGATCCGGCTGATAGCGCCCGAGAGCCTCCTCGACACCGGCCATGGCCTCCCTCTCCAGAATCACGGGGAATCCCAGGGATCTTAACTCAGAGCTCTCGGTAACCTTCTCCGTCCCCCCGACGAAAACCACCGCCAGGATATCGTGTTTGTGATCCCTCTCCAAACTCTCCAGGGCAGCTTTGATAACCGGCAGATAATGCTCTCCATCGACCAGAGCGATAACTTTTACAGCAAATCACCCCTCGCCATTATCTCCGAATCGATCCTCTCCCACTTGCAATACTTCCCCTCCACCAGAGAGAAATCAACAATGAGCTCTCGTCCCCCAAAGGGATACTTTCGATATATCCTGACCCGACCGTCCTCCACCACTATGAGATTGTAACAGGGCTTCGTTAGACCCCGGAGCCTGAGAGAGGAAACAGTCCCGGCATTTATCACAATCAAGTTCTCCAAACGCCAAACGTAGGGGACGTGCTTGTGTCCGCAGAGAACTACATCAACGCCAACGCGAAGGAGAACCTCCAATAAATCGCCGGCATCGTAGACTATATTCCTCTCCCTTCCAGTGCCAGGAACGGGAAGGAGATGATGGTGGAGAGCAAATATCTTGAAGTTGTTCTCCTCAAATTGATCGTGTATCCACTTATAGCGTTCCCGCCCGATGCGGCCACCATCCAAATCCGGTTCGCTTGAATCCTCTCCCACGATGGTCGCCCCATCAAATTTCAAAACCTTGTTCCTCGTCCCCAAAAATTCCTCGAAGTGAAGATAGCCAACATTTCGAGAGTCGTGATTGCCGGGTACGGTCACCACATTCTTGCAATCCAGCCTATCCAGGAAAATTTTCACCGTCTTATATTCCTGCCGGAGTCCCTCATCGGTCAGATCTCCCGTCGCCACAACCGCCTGAGGAGCCAGTTCATTCAACTCGTCCACGGTGCGGGTTATCAGATTGGATATGAAATACTGAGAACCAACGTGAAGATCTGACACGTGAGCGATCGTGATAGTTGATCGTTTGCTCTTCGGATTCCTCGCCGCCATTTTCCTCCCCAATAAACGGGGCATTAAAATCTTTGCCCAGATGGAAATGTGAGTGAATTTTGCGAAGCTCCGTTTAGACCTCAAGAAGTTAACTGAAGGTTCTCGAAAAGCGAATTAATCCTTGACCCGCCTAGAGGGTAAACCCTGTTAGAGGTTTACCTCTAACAGGGTAAACATTGGTTGGGATTTCCGCTCAATTGTCCGATTCAACCTCTATTTTATCCATTTTTTCCGCCAGGTCAACTGTTTCAAGATCAACGGCTAAATCTAGCCCTTGGATCCAGGTTTTCCCTTCTCCAATATCTTTAGGTAAAGGGCCTCATAATCCCTGGTCATATGGGAGATGCCGAATCGTTCCTCCGCATAATTGCGGCATTCGTGGGGATCAATTTCGCCGATTCTCCCCACGGCTTTCACCATCTCATCGATTGTATCCACTATAAACCCGGTCCTTTTGTCCTCGATCACCTCGGGCACGCTCCCTCTTGGAAAAGCTATGACCGGGGTGCCGGCGGTCATGGCCTCGACCATAACCAAACCAAAGGGTTCAGGCCATTGAAGGGGAAAGATGAAGGCCTTTGCATCTCTAAGCAGTTCGCGCTTCTTCTTCTCGCTTATCTCTCCGTGGAACTCGATCTGCTTCCCGTCTATATACGGCTTGACCTTTTCGTCAAAGTAATCGTGATCCCTGCCGGGGTCTATCTTGCCAGCAATGATGAGCTTCACGCCAGATCGCCGGGCAACCTCTACAGCCAGATGGGTGCCCTTCAGCGGAGTGACCCTGCCCAGCGAGATGAAAAAATCCTTCTTCTCCGCTTCGAACGGGTAGGAATCTATGTCTATAGCATTGTAAACAGTCCCCACGTAGTTCAAACCGGGACAACCCTTTCTCTGCTCATCGCTTATGGAGTTGTAGTACACAGCATCCTTAAAAGCTTTAAAAAATGGAACATTGATGTCGGTGAAGATGCCGTGCAGTGTCGTGATGACCGGGACATCAATGAAGTTAGCCAGCGCTATACCGGAATAACCGGCATGATTATGGATGATATCGAATTCGGCAGCGCGCTTGTAGGCGGTGGTCACATGCAGAAGATCGGGAACAGGGTTACCCAACAACTCCCTGGGAGGGCGGCAATGGTAAACCGAGGCCAGCTTCGCGCTTGTTTTTGAGTCCCCCGTAGCAAAGAGTGTAACCTCGTGACCCCTTTTAACCAGCTCCTCGGTGAGCAAATAAACGACCAGTTCTATCCCGCCATATTTGGTGGGAGGTACCCTCTCCCAAACCGGTGCAACCATCCCAATCTTCAATTTTCTCTCTCCACCAGGCATAACACCACCTCCTAAGATTGATCACACAAGAATACATCCATCAATTTATAGCCCTCGGCAAGATGTATGGAACCGGCTTTAGCGGAAACCTCGTCAAAGGTCTTTACGTCATCGGCTTGACCCGAGGTAGAGTAGATAGCAAAGGGCACGGCATCGATAACGTGCGTTCTAACTGTTATCGGCGTTGGGTGATCTGGGGCGACCAAAATCTTGTAACCCCCGTAAACGTCAAGGCCCTCCATCACCCTTCCCACCAGCCTCTCGTCGAACCTTTCTATCGCCTCTATCTTAGCTTCGATGTCTCCAGCGTGACCGGCTTCGTCGGGGGCCTCCACGTGAACGAAGGCGAAATCCCCTTCCTCGAGTGCTTTCAGGGCATAATCGGCCTTGGCCCCATAATCGGTGTCAAAATAACCGGTCGCCCCGGGGACATCGATGACCTTAAGGCCAGCATAAACACCGATTCCCTTGATCAAATCGACGGCGGAGATAACGCATCCCTTGAGACCATACTTTTCAGCAAAGGATGGCATGGTGGGCGCCTTGCCCTGCCCCCAGAGCCAGATCATATTGGCGGGGTTCCTTCCCAGATCCCCGCGTTCGAGATTGATCGGGTGCTCCTCCAGGATATCCCTCGAAGCCAGCATCAGCTCCCTAAAGATGGCCGCTCCCTCGCCCCGAGGGAGATTTCCTCGAACAGGGCCTCCAACAATATCGTGCGGTGGAACACACTGAACCGCGGAGAAATCCCCTTCGATGACCATCAGATGCCGATAGCTAACCCCGGGGTAAAAAGCCAAACCACTACGGCCCAGTTTCTTGCCCACATATTTGATGAGCTCCTTCGCCTCTTCACTCGATATGTGACCGGCACTATAGTCCTTCAAACTGTCGCCATCCACCGTGACCAGATTGCATCTGAAGGCAACCTCATTCTGGCCAAGTCTTATGCCTCTGCTCGCCGCCTCAAGGGGACCCCTCCCAGTATAGTGCCTCCTCGGGTCGTAACCGAAGAGGGACAGATTTGCGACATCGCTTCCGGGATCCATATCATCGGGTACCGTTTTAACGGTTCCCGTTATCCCACATCTGGCCAAAAAATCCATGTTGGGCTTCCTCGCCACTTGCAGGGGGGTCTTATCCCCCAGCTCCTTGAGAGGATAATCGGCCGCTCCATCGGGAACCAACACAACATACTTCATTAAAAGCCTCCAGCTCCTAGCTTCCAGCTACCAGTTGCCAGAAATCAGAAACTAGTTATTCGGAATTCGTTATATGATGCTTTCTACCGCCTCGGTTGTTGCCTCAACCTCGATAACTTTCCCACTGGCTTTTATCGCAATGTCCGGATCCTTGAGGCCATGTCCCGTGAGTACACAGACCACCCGAGCGCCCTTTTCAATCCTCCCAGCCATCACAAATTTTTTCACCCCGGCGACGGAGGCCGCGGAAGCAGGCTCGGCGAAGATGCCCTCGGTGGAAGCCAGCAAACCATATGCAGTGAGTATCTCGTCATCGCTGACCATATCTATCCAGCCACTCGAGGAGGAAGCCGCCTCAACCGCCTCCTTCCATCTGGCAGGATTACCTATTCTGATGGCGGTGGCAATGGTCTCCGGTTTTTCTATGGGATGACCTCTAACAATCGGGGCTGCTCCCTCCGCCTGAAAACCGATCATTCTAGGAAGCTTCTTAGATATCTTGGCCTCGTAATACTGGCGAAAGCCCATCCAGTAGGCCGTAATGTTTCCGGCATTCCCCACGGGTATGGCCAGATAATCGGGGGCATCGCCCAAGACATCGCAGACCTCAAAAGCGCCAGTCTTTTGCCCCTCCAACCGATATGGGTTGAGAGAATTGACCAAGGCTATAGGGTGTTTATCGGTCAACTCTCTGACAATCTTTAGGGCAACATCAAAATTCCCCTTGATCGCGATCACTTTGGCCCCGTGCATCAGAGCTTGGGCCAGCTTGCCCAGGGCTATCTTGCCACCGGGAATAACCACAATACATTTAAGGCCACTTCTAGCTGCATAGGCCGCCGCCGAAGCCGAGGTATTCCCGGTGGAAGCACACATCACCGCAACTGCTTCCTCCTCCAATGCCTTACTGATGGCCATGGTCATCCCGCGATCCTTGAAGGAACCAGTAGGATTGAGGCCCTCGTACTTCAGAAATATCTCCAAACCCAACTCCTCGCTCAACCGGCGGGCATAAATTAAGGGGGTTCCTCCTTCGAGCAGAGTTACAACTGGGGTTCTATCCGAGATGGGCAAAAAATCTCGGTATTCTTCGATGACACCTCTCCACCTAGCCATTGGGACCCTCTACCCTGATGACATTGCAAACTTCGTTGACCACATCCAGCCCCTCAATTGCCTTCAAGGCAACTCTAAGATTCTTCTCGCGGGTCAGGTGAGTGACGAAAACCAACTCCGCATTGGCCCCGCGGGGACCCTTCTGGATCACGCTGGCGAGACTCACATCATTATCCCCAAAAGCCTTGGCGATCTTGGCCAGCACCCCGGGCCTGTCCACTACATTCATGAGGAGATAGTAACCACTGTTGATCTCCTCTATCTTTTTTATCTTCTTGGTCTCAAAGCAGGTGCAGCCGACCTTCCCGCTTCGCCCATACTGGAGGTTCCTGGCTACATCGAGAATGTCTCCCACCACAGCACTGGCAGCGGGCATGCTCCCCGCCCCCGGTCCAAAGAACATAACCTCTCCCACGGCATCCCCCTCTACAAAAATGGCGTTGTAAACTCCTCTAACAGAGGCCAAGGGATGATCCCTGGGAATCATCGCGGGATGGACTCGAACATCTAACCCGTCCTTCTCCTCTTTAGCCAGAGCAATCAGCTTGATCACATACCCCATCTCGCCAGCATACATGATATCCTCGGGTGTCACTCTCGAAATACCCTCCATGTAAACATCCGGTGACGTCACCCTGCTATTGAAAGCAATGGAGGCAAGAATGGCAATCTTAGCGGCCGCATCGCGACCCTCGATATCAGCACTGGGATCTCTCTCCGCATATCCCTTGGCCTGGGCTTCCTCCAAGGCCTCTTTGAAGAGGCAGCCCTCCTCCGCCATCCTGGTGAGAACATAGTTGGTGGTACCATTGACTATTCCCATAACCTTAATGATCTTATTGCTGGCCAGGCACTCCTTGAGAGGATGAATTATTGGAATCCCCCCTCCCACGCTGGCCTCGAAGTAGACATCGACCCCTTTGGCGTCGGCCGCCTCGAAGATATCCTTGCCATAACTGGCCAGGAGCTCCTTGTTGGCGGTCACGATGTGCTTGCCGGATTCGATGGCCTTCAGGATAAAAGTTCTGGCCGGCTCGATGCCTCCCAGTACCTCGACCACGATGTCGATGTCGGGATCGTCGATTATACTGGAGGCATCATTGGTGATCAGGCTCCTGTCCGCCCCCACGGCATCGGCTTTAGTGATATCTCTCTCCAGAATGGCCTTGATGTTGAGATTCGCTCCGACTTTGAGGGCAAAATCATCGTGGTGTCGGGTCAAAATCTTGTAGACCCCCGATCCAACGGTTCCCAAACCCAGAAGACCGATATTGATATCCTTTTTCATCTCCCATCCAACCTCGAAACCAGGAAATCAGGACTAGCAATTGGTTATTCGGAACTCGTTATTAGTTATTCGAAATTAGTTAACAGTTCACACAGACAACAGTTGTCGGATTCCTAGTTGACAGTTGACGGTTCACGGTTGTCAGCCATCCAAACTAAGAATTAAAAATGAAAAATGCCAATCTAAAACCAAAAATTTTGAGCTTTGAATTTCTTACTTCTTACTTTTTAATTCTTAATTAACTCTTCGCTCCCGACTCCTCTCGGGTCGAAGACCGAGGTCGTAGACCTGACTACCGACTATTGAAGTGGTCTCACCCCGTAGGGTTCCGACCCGAGGGGTTCCTCCAATCTCAGCAAGTCGTCGCAGGTTTCTCTTCGAACGATCATCTTCACCTTGCCGCCCTTTACCAGCACAACGGCCGGGCGAGGCTGCTTATTATAGTTGTTCGCCATCACATAGCCATAAGCACCCGTGGCGGGCGTACAGAGAATGTCCCCGATCTCCACATGGGGGAGCCTGGCATTCTTAATTAAAATATCCCCCGATTCACAGTGCCTTCCCGCCACCGTAACTTTAACCACGGGTTTATCACCAGCCTTATTGGCGATCATCACCTCATAGACGGCACCGTAGAGCATTGGTCGGAGATTGTCGGACATTCCACCATCGACGGAGACGTAGGTTCTAACCCCGGGTATCTCCTTGATGGTACCTATGGTATAAAGGGTAACCCCCGCATTTCCCACGATAGATCGGCCGGGCTCTATCATTATCTTGGGTACGGGAAGACCAAACCCCTTGGCCTCCCCCTCGACACCACTCACAATAACCCGAGCATACTCCTCAACGGTCGAGGGCTCGTCGGTTACCTTATACCTTATCCCCAAACCCCCTCCAGTATTGAGCTCCCTGGCAACAAAGCCAACTTCTTCTCTCGTCTGATGAATGAATCCCATTATCATTTCTATCGCCCTAGCGTAAGAGTGGAGGAGAAATATCTGAGAGCCTATATGGATGTGGAAACCAACCAGTTCCAGCCACTTTAAGGAAAGAGCTTTTTTGACTGCGGCCAAAGCCACACCATCGGCTAAACCAAAACCGAATTTCGAATCGACTCCCCCCGTTTGAATGTGGGCATGGGTGGAAGGAACAATCCCCGGGGTAATCCTCAGCAAGATTCTCACTAACTTGCCCTTTTTCTCCGCCAATCTATTTAAAAGATCAAGCTCATTGTCACTATCGACGACTATCCTTCCCACACCAAGGTCCAGAGCGAGCTCAAGCTCCACGGGAGTCTTGTTGTTACCGTGAAAGAAAACCCTCTCCATCGGAAAGCCCGAGCGGTGAGCCAGGTAAAGTTCGCCGCCGGAGGACACATCCAAGGAAAGATTCTCCTGGTGAATTATCTGGCACATGGCCAAGGAAAGAAAGGCCTTACCGGCGTATATGACCTCGGTGTCGGAGCTCAAGTCCCTGAAAGACTTGAGGTAACGCTTGCATTGGGAGCGAATGGTCTCCTCATCCACAACAAATAGGGGAGTACCAAATCGTCGTGCGAGTTCAATGGCATCGCATCCGCCGATTTCCAGGTGATTTTTCTCATTCACTCTGGCCGTGATGGGAAGGACCATGGATGGACTCCTTAGATTACAGGAAAGAACGTCCCTCTCGCGACAGGGTCGATCTTCTATCAAAAAACCCCGATGAGTCGGGTTTTCCCAGTTTAACACAGCAAAAGAGGATAGTCAAAGCTTATCGCCCCTAAACTAGCTTCTAGCTAATCCCTTGATGATGGATAAATTTCTGGTGTCGTCTTCCGGATTCATCCTGGGCGTCTCCAGGATAAAAGGCAGGTCAGCAAAGCCTGGGTGATTGACTATCCGTCTGAATCCCGGGAGCCCGATGAATCCCTCGCCAATATTTTCGTGCCGGTCGATGTGGGAACCAAGAGGTGCTCGGGAATCGTTGGCGTGAATGACTTTGAGCCTGTCAAGGCCAATGACCTCCTCCAGCTGAGAAACCGATTCCTCCAATCCTCTTTTCGTTGAAACATCGTACCCAGCAGCATAAGCGTGGCTGATATCGAGACAAAGACCGATCCTCTCGCTCCAACGGAGCTGCTCCAAAAGGGACCTTATCTCCTGAAAGGTCGAGCCCAGTGCAAAACCCGCCCCAGCGGTGTTCTCGAGAAGAACCACCACGCCCGGGGGCGTCTCCAAAAGGATCTTTTCCAGCGCTTTACCGACCCGCCTCAAGCCAATCTCTTTACCCGCCCCGCCATGGCTTCCCACATGAAAAACGACGTAAGCCGCACCGAGTTCCCCAGCTCGCTTAACCGTAGCCATCATTGTCCGAATCGACTTTTCGTAAACTCCCCGGACCGGCGAACCCAGATTGACGAGGTAGGGAGCGTGAAGTATTAAGGGGTCCATCCCGGACTTTGCCCGCTTCAGATTGAAGATTTCAACATCCCGAGAGTCAAGTTCGGTCACCCGCCAGTTGCGAGGACTACCCGAAAAAATTTGCATCGTTTCGCAACCACGGGCGATCGCTCGATCGATCGCCAGATGCACCTTCCCCGTTATGGACACGTGACAACCAAATTTCATGTACTCAATCCGCGCCGCCGACTATATGCTGAACTGGACTATTAACGAGTTAGGTTTACACTTTAGACATTCGAGGGAGGGGTAAGTGCTTAGAAAACCGTGTCGGAGCCTCGCCTGTGAAAACTTTTGAACATACCCACGGTTCTGTAGTGAGGCGAGACCCGAGCGGCGGCCGGAGTATAATTCGGCTAAAACTAAAAGCCAGGCCGACCGCGTGTTTTCGGAGCACTTCACCCCGACCATAGCATCAACCCATCTTGTTAATAATACATTAATTTTTCGTTTTAAGTTCTTAATTTGCCTCTGGCCTTTGCCAAAATTGATCATTTACCTCTAGCTTTTAAATGTGGCGGTCTACTACATACTCCCAGGGGCACTTACCCCGATGAGAGCAAGGGCATTTCTTAAAACCTGCCGGCTACAGCGAGCTAAGACAAACCTCGCCCTGGAGAGCTCTAAGTCCTCGCTTATCACCCGGCATTGCGTGTAAAAGACGTGAAAAAGGGCGGCCAGATCTTGAGCATATTTGGTCAGAATGTGGGGGATTCGTGATAGAGCAGCTCGCTCTACGATCTCCTCGAACTCGGCCAGCTTGCGAATCAGATCCAACTCCGATTCCTCCGCCAGAAGTTCAAGTAGGGCATCCTCAGCTGAAACCGGGGAGAAACCTCGATCCTCGGCAAACTTCATGATGCTGCAGATACGAGCATGGGCATATTGAACATAGTAGACGGGGTTCTCGCTGGACTGGCTCTTGGCGAGCTCGATATCGAAATCGAGGGGGCTGTCGGTACCCCTCATGAGGAAGAAGAAACGGGTAGCATCCCTCCCAACCTCTTGAAGAAGCTCCTCCAGGGTGACCATTTCGCCGGTGCGCTTGGACATCCGCACGGGCTCCCCTCCCCGAAGGAGATTGACCAGCTGGCCGATGATGACCTCCAGAACCTCCGAAGGATAACCCAAAGCCTGAATGGCCGCCTTCATCCTCCCGACATAGCCATGATGATCCGCTCCCCAGATATTGATTAGCCTATCAAAACCCCTCTCCAGCTTGTTCTTGTGATAGGCAATGTCAGCAGCGAAGTAGGTTGGCTCGCCGTTCTCTCGAATGAGCACCCTGTCCTTGTCATCCCCAAAAGTAGTCGTTCGCAACCAAACTGCTCCATCCTTGTCATAGACGTAGCCCTTCTCCCTCAGCTCATCGATGGTGGCTCGAATGGCCCCCGATTTGTGGAGAGTCCTCTCGGAAAACCAGACGTCAAATTCGGCGCCCATCTCCGACAAGACTCTTTCCGTGTGCTCCAGAACCTGAGAGTAAGCGCGCTCCAGAAAGACCTCTTCTCGCTCATCCTCGGAAAGCTCGAGGTATTTACCCCCTTCCTCCTCCATGACCTCCCGGGCGATGTCTCTGACGTACTCGCCCTCATAACCACCCTCCGGAAATGAGATCTCCCGGCCCAGGAGTTCGCAGTATCTTGCCGCCACCGACTTGCCGAAGATACTCATCTGAGTCCCATAATCATTTATATAAAACTCCCTCTGGGCATCGTAACCAGCTGCCGTCAGTAAGTTGGCCAGACTGTCGCCGACCGCGGCCCATCTGCCGTGCCCAATGTGCATGGGACCGACCGGATTGGCGCTGACAAATTCCACCTGAACCCTGATTCCCTGACCGACATTGCAGGTTCCAAAATTTTCGCCCTTCCTCTCTATCTCTCTCAAGACATCATAAAGCCAGGCATTGCTGAGGTAAAAATTAATGAAACCTGGTCCGGCTATCTCCACGCGGGCCAGATAGTGCTGCTTGTCATCGAGGTGATCAATGATACTCTTGGCCACTTTGAGGGGGGAGGTTTTCACCTGGCTAGCCAACACCATGGCAATATTGGTAGCCCAGTCACCGTGGATCTTTTCCTTGGGACGCTCTAAAACTATCTCGGGGGTCTCTTCGATCTCAATCTCTCCCGACTTTTTGGCCCTTTCGATGGCCCGAAATATGAGATCGCTGAGTTTTTCCTTCATTCTTCAACTCCATTCAGAATGACCCTGAGTAAAGTCGAAGGGTCATCCTTCAATTCCTTTAGAACCCCGCCATTGGCGGGGTCGCTCACTCTTTTTGGAGGACTCCCTCGACCGATTTTTCTTCTCTAACACAGCAAGGAATGCCTCTACCACCTCGGGATCGAACTGAGTTCCGGAGCATTTTTTGAGCTCATTGATGGCCTCTTCCTTCGACATGGGGGGTCTGTGGGGACGTTCAGAGATCATCGCCTCGTAGGCATCGGCGACGGCCAGGATACGGGAGCCCATGGGTATATCCGTCTTTTTCAGACCACCCACATAGCCATGCCCATCGTACCTTTCATGGTGATGGTAGATGATGGGCAGAACATCACCAAAGGCCGTCAGCGGTTTTAGCATCTCCACGGTCAACCTGGGATGCGCCTCAACCATCCTTCTTTCCTCTTCGGTAAAGGGCCCTTTTTTGGAAAGTATCCTCCTGCTCACACCCAATCGACCTATATCGTGAAGGATGGCGGCGTAACGGATGGCTTCGACCTCTTTATCTGGTAGATTTAATCTCTTGGCTATGGCCAGGGCGTATTTGGTCACTCTCTCCGAATGGCCCTTGATATACTCCTCCCTAGTCTCCACCGTGCGCACCAGAGACTGCATGACTTCAAGACAAGCATCGCGTGCCTGCGCATAGAGCCGGACATTCTTCAGAGAGACTGAGACCTGTTTCACCAGGATATTCAATAAATCCAGATCGTGGTCGGTAAATTGCCGATCGCTCTCGACGACATCAACGTTTAAGACTCCTATTATCTGCTCATCTCCAATGGGAACGGACAAAGCCGATTTTATTCCCCTGTCCTTCCTAACTAGATTCCTGAAGCGGTTGTCCTTGGAAACATCGCCAAGTAGAAGCGGGATGCCCTTTTCGGCCACCCAGCCGGCGATCTGCTCTCCCAGTTTCACCCGCGTTCCCTCGATGATGTCCCTGTCCAGACCATAGGCCGCTTCTATGGTCAGTTCATTCGTCCTTGGATCAAGGATCATCAAGGAAACCGAGTCCCCGCCGGCCAGCCGTAAGGCGATGTGGACGATGACGTCCATCAACTTTCGGATATCCAGAACAGAGCCAACGGTCACGCCCATCTCCAAAAGCGCCTGAAACTCGGAGAGATCGATATCCATCTGTTCCTCAAGCCTCGTTCTATCCACGGCCAGAGCAGCTATGTGGGTCACCGCGGTCAAAAACTCCCAATCCTCCCGAGACAGAGGATGCAGGGAACCCACGAACAAGCTACCCTTGGTCCGCTGGGTGGGTAGGGGTATGGCCGAATAATATCTCACTCTCTTCTCGTCCGAAACCCGTTGGGACTCGGTCGATTTCTTCTCGATGGCACGCCGTGACATCTCCCGCTCGAGCTTTAAAAACTGGGGCTCACTCACCCCGGAGCCAATGGCGGAGAGACAGACCAAGTCGGTGGTCTCTTCGATGGAAAGGGTGCAAGCACTTACCCCGAGAGCCTCGGTAACGGAGGCCACCAACCTATCGGTGAAGGATGTGAGATCGGGTAGACATTTAAGGGCCCCACCTATCTCAATCAAGGTAGCGAATTTCCGCTCAATTTGCCCGTCGGCCATTTCCCCTCCAATCGAATGGTAGTTTATGCAAGTTCAACGAAGGAGTCTGGGTTTTTCCGCCAACGTGAGTTCCACGGAGACTCTTTTCCCCTCGTGCACGTAGGTTAGTTTAATCCTATCCCCAACCTTCTTGCTTCTTATGGCAGCTATAAATTCGTCCATGCTCTTTATTGATTCACCATCGAAGGCCACGACGATGTCTCCTTCTCTCACACCTGCTTCGAAAGCGGGTGTGCCCTCAACAACCCTTACAATGAGGGCTCCCTCATCCACAGAGAGTTTGTATTCCCTGGCGATATCCCTGTCGACCGTTTGTCCCAGAACACCAATATAGGGATGACTCACCCGGCCCGTCTTTATCAACTCATCCACTACGTCCTTGGCAAGATCGATGGGGATGGCAAAACCTATACCCTGATAGCCACCGGTCTCCGAATAAATGAGGGTGTTTATGCCGATGATTTGACCTTTGGCATTACATAAAGCTCCTCCACTACTACCGGGGTTAATTGCGGCATCCGTTTGGATAAGATCGGTGAAGGTTATCATCTCTCCTTGAGAACCCTGGGCGGTCACGTTCCTATGGAGAGCACTTACAACCCCTGTAGTCACCGTGTGTTCAAAACCGTAGGGACTTCCGATGGCCACCACCAGCTCTCCTACTTGGAGATCCTTGGCCGAACCCAACTCCGCCTCGGGAAGAACGGTCCTGTCCACTTTCACAACAGCTATGTCAGTTTCCGGATCTCTGCCTATCACTCGCCCCTTGACATCCGGCTCCCCTCCGAGGGTGACCCAGATCTCATCGGCATCCTCGACCACATGATGATTTGTGATGATATAGCCATCGCTCCCGTATACCACCCCAGATCCAACCCCCCTCACCCTCTGCATCTCAAAAAAACCGGGGACGACTTTCTCTATGCGGATATTAACCACGGAGGGCTGAACCTTTCTGGCCACAGCTACAGCGGGGTCGGCATCTTCCAGCTCTGGCTCAATCGAGACTGGCGGTTGCTCTAGTGATGGTGGGGCTGCACGCTCAAGCCCAGAAGGATATCCTCCCCGCAATAAATCGATGGGGTTCACTCCAAACATATAAGGAACGGTAAAGGAGGCTACCGCTCCCCCGATAACTGCACAGATAAATGCGGTGATTAATATTAAGGCAACCACTCTTGCCTTCGAAGATTTTGCAGGTTTTTCAACCGGCCCCGCCGGTGGTAGGGAAGTCGGAGTTCCTTCTTTAGAAAAAGCGGACAAAATAAAAACCCCTCTTCATTTCAGCGTTACCCTCTGACATCCTTATTATAGATGCAAAGAAGAGGATTAGAAAAGGGGCGTTTACAAAAATTGGGGCGTGCCCCGTTATTATACGGGGCGTGTCTCAATGCCTGAGCTTCTTCAAGACCTCGGTGAGGACTGCTAGTCTCTTTTCCCTCTCACTGAGACACTCGACAAACTTTTCCACGCAGTCGCTGACCTCAGGGGCGGGATGGTAGGAATAAACCTCGGCTTGAGAATCCGCGATTTGGGTAACTTCCTTCACGACAATATCCTTGTCCACCAAAAGCTCCAAAGCCTTTCTCACTTCCTCCTCGGTCCTGCCCAAATGTTCAGCCAAACTCCGTGCTGTATCCCTTGCTCCGGGATTCTGGCTAAAAAACACGAACAAATCCCAACAGATGAAGCAATCGATATAATCTCCAACGAACTTTTGTACATCCTTATCCAAGTGCGTCAACATCTCTCAGCTCCAAATTTAGGATCTTAATCGATTCTATCTTCCCTAAATTCTATCGGCACAAATGCACCTTTTCCTTAGCCAAATCTTCGACCAAGGTTGCCATTTTTTCTGGCTCGTGTTATCTTTCTGTCAAATAGAAGGAATATTTAAACGCATTTTATGCCGAACAAGAAATGTCGTCAATACTACCCTTGAATCGATCCTCAATAAACTTAAAGGAGTAAAGGAGTATAAGTATGGCTGAGACTTTCAAGGATAAACTCAACTTTCTCTTCGCCACCAAACTTTCCCCAGACGGAGACAAGTATTCCCTCAGAGAAGTTAGTAAAGGTACGGGGAGTAAAATCTCCCCGGCTTACCTGCAGAATCTGAGGAAGGGTACTTACAAGAATCCCACCTATGAAAAGATCAAAGCTTTGGCCGACTTTTTCGGCGTGTTGCCCTGCTACTTTTACAATGAGGAAGCTGCCCGAAAATACTATGAACAAGACTGCGAAGAGCTCAAAAAGATGCTGGCCGATCCCCAGATCAAAGAAATAGCCTTAAGGGCAACGGAAATTGACGATCAGACTAAGACGATGGTCCTTCAACTAATAAAAAAGGCCAAAGAGCTATCCGAAAAGAAATAGAAGGACCCTAATCCTCCCCGAAAGAAGCCAACTAGAGCCGGCGAGCGGACTCGAACCGCTGCCCTGCTCATTACGAGTGAGCTGCTCTACCTGCTGAGCTACGCCGGCAATAAAACCCGCCGATAGCCAATTGTCGATTGTTACTGAAAAATATTTTTAATGTCTCTTTACTATCGACTATGGTCCATCAAGATCGATCGCTAATCGACTTCTTTCACTTCAGATACGGGAACTTCAAACCTTAAACCCTCTCCAACCTCTACTATAACCCTTTCTCGGGGAACATTGTAGTTCACAACCACGCCAACGCCACGTGGGGTCTCCACTTGAGTGCCTCTGGAGGGTACTCTCTTCTTGAAATCCTTATAGGCATCGTACTCATATTTCAAACAACACATTAAGCGACCACAAATCCCCGATATCTTCAGAGGGTTCAACGGCAAATCTTGTTCCTTGGCCATACGGATGGAGACCGGTTCAAAGTCGCTTAAAAATAGGGTGCAACATAAGCGTCGCCCGCAGGGACCCAGCCCCCCGATCAACTTGGCTTCATCCCGCACTCCAATCTGCCTCAGCTCAATGCGGGTTTTGAGAGTGGAGGCCAAATCCTTCACCAAGTCCCGAAAGTCAATCCTCCCCTCGGCTGTGAAAAAGAAGATTATTCGGCTGGCGTCAAAGACATATTCCACATCCACGAGTTTCATGGGAAGACCGTGTTCCTCGATCTTCTTCTCGCAGACCTCAAAGGCCTCTTTTTCCTTCTCTCTGTTCCTCTCAACCTTGGCTTTGTCTTCTTCGCTGGCCTTTCTAAGAACCTTCTTTAGGGGAGCGGAGATTTCTTCTTCGGGGACATCTTTGGGGAAAGAAACAATCTCCCCAAACTCCAGATCCCGGGAGGTCTTGACAATGACATTATCCCCGGGCTTCAGATTCAAACCGTTCGGATCGAAATAATAGATCTTACCAGCTTCCTTGAAGACTACACCCACCACAGTTGGCATTTACACCAGTACCTCCCGCAATTTAAAAAGCATCACTTCAAAAGCCAAGAGCGCGTTCACATTGAATCTCAAAATTTCCTTGCTTTTGTGAACGATCTCCAAAGCTTTGCTTAGCTTAAAAGTGCTGACGTTTCTAAACTCCTTTAATCTTTCAACCTGGTCGACGTTGACGAGCAGATTCTCATCGAATGTCTCGGCCAGGATCATCAAATCCCGATACCACGAGGCGAAAATATCCAGTATTTCCTCGAAGCCCCGACGCTTCCATCTATTCCTTTCCCTCTTGTGTTTGTCACCAAACCTTCTCTTCAAGTAAGCAGCATGGCTGTTGTCGAAGGCCAGCTCCCGTGCCTCATTTAATTCTCGCTCCTGCCTCACCTTCAATCTTTCCAGCGGCCTCTCGACCTCCAAGATAAGCTCCTCGGCAGCTTCAGCCAACTCCAATGCATCAGCCCGGGGGATTCCTTGAGCAATTCCCAAAATCACTCCTCGCCTCTCAAGCCGCCACGGAGAATTGGCCAGATCCAGGGCATCCCCTAAGACCCCCCCGCTTATCTTCGTCAGCAACCTGGCCCACTCCGGGGAAAACCCGTAGTTAGCTACAAGAATTTCCGCCATCCTCCCCGGCGGAATGGCCTTGAAGCGAACCAGTTGACATCGAGAGACGATGGTAGGAAGAACACCCTCCAGGTTGGTGGCAAGAAGGGCGAGGGTGAGATCGGATGGAGGCTCCTCCAAAATCTTAAGGAGAGCACTGGCTGCCTCCGAAGTCAGGCTGTCCACATCGTCCACTACACAGACCTTCCTCAAACCCTCAAAGGGTTTGAGTTCAGCTTCATGCTGAAGCTCTCTCACCTGGCCAATGGTGATGAAATTGCCCTCTGGCTCGATGTGGAAAACATCGGGGTGGGCTTCGTGGGCTATCTTCAAACAGGAGGGACAACCGCCACAACCCCCCTTCTCACAGTTCAAAACCGAGGCCAATCCCTTAGCCACGGTGCGTTTCCCAACCCCTGGAGGCCCAAAAAATAGATAGGCATGACTCAAGCTATTGCTCTCGAGGGCCCTCCGAAGAACATCGATGGCCTCCTGCTGACCAAAAACGTTATCCCAAACCACCGTCTTCCTCACAATTATAACACAGGTAACCTGGACTCCACCGCCTGAAGGATCCTGCGGTGAATGCTCTCTGCACTTCCAGTCGCATCCACAACGCTATATCTTTCAGGAAATCTTCGGGCCAACTCCTTATACCCTTCCTGAACCCGGTGGTGAAACTCTACGCTCTCTCGCTCAATCCGGTCCGCCGCGGACTCTGTAGCCCTGCTCAAACCCTCCTCCGCCGGAATGTAGAGAAGGATGGTCAAATCTGGCTTCAGGCCGCCAGTGGCCCATCTGTTGACTTTCTCAATCTCCTCCCACAACAGACCGCGTCCAAAGACCTGATAGGCCAAGGAAGAATCAACGTACCGATCGCTGATGACCACCTTACCCGCATCCAAAGCCGGCTTTATCACCTCACAGACATGCTGAGCCCGGCTGGCAGCGTAAAGGAGAGCTTCGGCTCGGAAATCCATCTCTTCGAATTTCGGATTGAGCAGAATCCTTCTTATCTCATTCCCGATCCGTGTTCCCCCTGGTTCCCTGGTAGTGACGACGAAACACCCCTTCTTCGAGAGATGAGCTGCCAAAAGCTCCATTTGAGTACTTTTACCCGATCCCTCAATTCCCTCAAAGGTGATGAAAAATCCTTTTTTCACTCTTCGTCTCCTGTTCTTCGTCTTTCGTCCCTCGTCCTTCGTCCCTGAACCCTGAACCCTGATTTCTGGTGGCTGGTAGCTGGTGGCTGGCGACTGGTGCCTCGTCCTTCGTCACTCGTCACTCGTTTTTTGCTGGTCGCCCCCATTTCCTGATCGCTTCCTCGTAAATATCATTTCCAAGGGCATCGATGGCCACGACGGCTGGAAAATCCTCCACTTCCAACTCGAACACCGCCTCGGGCCCAAGGTCCTCATAAGCGATCACCTTGAACCCCTTCACAAACTTCGAAAGGAGTGCCCCCGCTCCACCGACGGTGGCAAAGTAGACCGCCTTATGTTTTTTGATCGCCTTCTTGACTTCTTCAGATCGCCTCCCCTTGCCAATCATTCCCTTTAAGCCGTGTGCCAGGAGCAGGGGGGTGAAAACGTCCATACGAGAGCTGGTTGTCGGGCCAGCGGAACCGATCACACATCCGGGTTTGGCTGGAGCCGGTCCAGCATAGTAAATGACCTGCCCTTCCAAATTGAAGGGCACTTCCTCTCCTCTCGTCAATGCCTCCACCAATCTTCGATGGGCCTGATCCCTGGCAGTATACACTACTCCGCTGATGGCGGCCTCGTCGCCCGCTCTCAATTTGTCAATCACATCATCGTGAAGAGGAGTTGTTACTCTCAGCATCAGATCTCACCCGCCTGCCCCGCCGATGGCGGGGCCAATTTATCGGATCGAAAGGCGTACACGCCGGCCAACATGACCACCAGAGCCCCCAAAACCAGGGTAATTCTGGGCCCATTAAGATGCAAGCTAAAATCCCCCAGAGATAAAACCCTACGACCAATTATATCAGCGATCAAACCCGTAAGGACCAGGGAAAGAAGCAATGAAACTCTGAGAAGGGACTCGAGGGTCGCAAATACCCTGCCCATCAGCTTATCTTCCACCGTTTCATGCAAGAATGTGTATCCGGATACAAAGATAAGGCCGAGAGCCACACCGGCGGCGACGCTGAGCAAAATGGTCACCCCATAATAAGGAATGAGCGAGAACAACAATAATGCCACTCCCAAGATGAGGATGGAACCATTGAAAAGGTAGTGTCTCGAGAGAAGGCGCCCAACCAATCCGGAGAGGATCCCTCCCAACAACATACCCACCGCCAGCAAAGTGAGCAAGAAGCCAAAACCGGTCTTGCCAATCCCCAATATCTCCTCACAATAGAAAACACCCAGAGTGTAGATGGAGCCTCCTCCCAGAAGAGCCATGCCGGCACTTATGATCATCGGCCTGATGCGAGGATGAGTTTTGAGAAAACGCAGACCCTCCAATACATCGTCCTTAACCTGGGAGTAATTGATCCTTCGAATTAAGTGCTCGGCCGGGGGCAGGTGGATGAAACCAATGAGAATCGCCGAGACGATAAAGGAAAAGGCGTCCACCACAAAAATAGCCTGCGAGCCGGCCAACTGAGGTACAAAATATCGGATGAGTGGCACCTCGCTTATTGCCCCCAGAACGGGGGTGGGAATGGCCTGAACTAATCTATGAACCACTAGAATGATGGTGGAGCCAAACCCCAATCCCAAGATCATGGTCAGCTGATTCGTGGTGTAGGATAGAGAGTTGGCGGTAAGGATATGATCGTCCTCCACCAAATTGGGAAGGCTGGCATCTTTAGCCGGCATGAAGAAGAGAGAAAAGGTCTCCATCAAAAAAACTATCAGATAGACCTGAAAAACACCACGAACGAATGGCAACAGAGCCACCAAAACGCCACGAAAAAGATCGCAAAAGATCATGGTTCTCTTGCGGTTCAGACGATCTACAAATACCCCAACGACGGAACCAAAGAGAAGAACGGGTAAAATCTTGAAGATCATGAGGGTTCCCACCGCCAGAGCAGAACCAGTAAGGTCTCGAACTAAAAGAACTAGAGCAACGACGATCAACCAATCTCCCAGTTGGGAAATGCCCTGGCCCAGCCAGAGGAGAAGAAAGTCTCTATTTCTCAAGAGTTCAATGTAGGGGGAGGGCTTCCAAACGTGCTCGATGGCTTCCCTTATCTTTTCCTCTTTCAGTTGATCCACCCCGCCGTAGGCGGGGCCCCCACGCTTCCTGTCAGACATAATCCTCCCCTATAAAACCGCCTCCGCGGAGCGTAGAGCGTGACATCCGAGATTCACCGCCACGGGGAGAGAAGCCATGTGAGTGGGAGAAGTCTCGATGCTCACCGAGAGGGTGGTGACCCTTCCCCCAAAACCAGCGGGACCAATCCCCAGACCATTGACCTCCCCAAAAATTTCTTTCTCCAATTGAGCAATTCTTGCATCGGGGTTGGCCATACCCAAAGGACGAAGCAGAGCTTTCTTGGAAAGAAGCCCTACGCTATCAAAGCTACCTCCGACCCCCACGCCGATCACTAGGGGAGGGCAAGAATCGGCCCCAGCCTTCTTTACGGTCTCCAAAACAAAGGCCTTTACTTCCAATATCCCATCAGTTGGATTGAGCATCTTGAGAGCACTCGAGTTATCACTACCGGCTCCCTTGGGTACCACGATTATCTTTAAACCGTCTCCCGGAACCACCTCTGTATAGATTATGGCCGGTGTATTATCTCCCGTATTGCGGCGGGAAAAACAGGGGTCTTCAACAACGGACTTCCTTAAATAACCTTCTCGGTAGCCTTCACGCACCCCTTGATCTATGGCCTCTCTCAAGTCCCCGCCAACGATCCTCACCCCTTGTCCCAGTTGAAGAAGAACAGTAACCATACCGCAATCCTGGCAAATGGGAACACCTTCCTCCTTGGCAATCCGGGCATTTTCAACCAGCCACTCGAGGACCTTTCTTCCCGCTGGTGACTCTTCCACCCGCAAAGCCTCCTGAAGAGCATTTAAAATATCTCCGCGCAGGCTAGAGTTGGCCCCTATACACAACCTCTTGACCGCCTGAGTAACTTCTCGGGTCGATATCTCCCTCAAGATAACCCCCCATTTTTGGTTATTCGGAATTCGTTATTAGTTGACAGTTAACGCACCAGCTTAGAGCTCGGAGCTTAGAGCTTAGAGAAAAATCTTTTGTCTCTACGCTCT
>JASEEZ010000021.1 GCA_030019215.1 Actinomycetota bacterium | reverse complement strand
GCCTTTATTGCACAACTATTGGTCAAACCAGTACCAGATGTATAGGAATTACCTTCCTTTTTGGTTTTAATATAATTGAGGTTTTTAGAAGAATTTTAATACATCAAGAGGTCTTTAATCAGTCACGTGTTTATTCAACGTGGGTCGTTCGCAATCTCTATGATTTTTTTGCGTTTCTAGGGGTGCCTATCTGCTTTTTGTTGGCGAGGAAATTAATATGGCAGTTTAAAAAAGTCAAAGAGGATGGCATCAAACAGCTGGATGTTATGTTTTTTGCCTCTGCGCTAACATTGGTTATACTGGATGTGCTCGGTGTTACCAGGGGAGAGGTGGCTAGAATGTGGATGTTTCTGGTGCCTTTAGCAGTTCTTGTTGGTGTTTCTGAGTTAAAAGATTTGGATATCTTAAAGGGAAAAGTTCTCTTCAGTAGATCATTCTCCATCGTGCTTTTACTATTTTTGCAATTTGCCCAGGTGGTTACGTATAAAGCTTTCATAAATCTCCACTAGTTTCTTAAACTGGAGTGGCAGTGAAACTATCTATTGTTATCGTAAACTGGAATACTAGAGGTCTTCTGAGAGATTGCTTGAGCTCCATATATGGCAGTCCACTTAAAGAGAGGTTCGAGGTTATTGTGGTGGATAATGCCTCTACCGATGGCAGCCAGGATTTGATAAAGAGTGATTTCCCCCAGGTGAAGTTGATTGCCAATGATCAAAATCTGGGCTTTTCGAGGGCGAACAATCAGGCAGTAAGGGCAAGCAAAGGGGAGTACGTCCTCCTTTTAAACAGTGACACGGTCGTTTCCGATGAGGCCTTGGGGGAGATGATCCGTTTCATGGATGAGCATCCCAAGGCGGGTGCGGCTACCTGCACACTTCTTCTCACCGATGGTGTGCCGCAGCCCTTTATCTATGGAGAGGACCCCACTCTTAGTTATCTGGTCAAGCGTATCTTGAGGATGTTGCTTAAAGGCCGATTTATGCACGACTGGCGGGGGGCGGAAGTTATCGAGACCGATTGGGTCACGGGGGCTTGCATGATGGTTCGCAAAAAAACCATTGATGAGATAGGATTACTGGACGAAAACATGTTTATGTACTTTGAAGATAATGACTGGTGCTATCGAATGCGCAAGAGGGGCTGGAAGATTTATTATTGCCCTTTTGTCCAGATAACTCATCTCTGTGGGCGAAGTGCAGATAGGCCAAGCCGAAAGGAAGATTATTACAAAAGTTTGATTTATTTTTATAGGAAGCATTATAGTTTGCTCGCGAGATTAGTCCTGAGGATGTTGCTTGTACCTTATCGCTGGGTTCTGGCCAGGAGAGTAAGTGAGCGAGTTGATGTTCCTTAGGATAGATTATCAACAAGACGGGCTGATAAATGGTTCGGACTTAAATGTCTCGAAGACACGCGGTCGACCTCGTCGTGGTTTAACTAAAACTCTCTCTTGGCCGCCGCTCGGGTCTCGCCCCACCGCGGACTTTTGATTTCCTAAAGCTTTTTCTGGCGGGGCTCCGACACGGTCTTCTCAACACATAGTCCTCACCCCACCAATAGTGGGGTGTAAGCCAAACTCACTGGTACTTATCTAAGGTTTAGTGAGGGTGGGATGACGGAGTTCATCGCAGCGAAAAAAAACCAAGTATTTCTCTTGCCCCCTTTGGTGCTCTTAATCTTGCTGATCGGTGTCACTGTTGGATTCCTGGCGTCAAGGGCCACTGTGGTCGTGATAATTCTGGTTTTTGGGGTCGCTTCCCTGATGCTTGTTAGCAAGAATCACGAATGGGGCCTTCTCCTGATGGCTTTCTTTCTTCCTTTTCAAAGGCTCCTCACTCTGGAGGTTGCTGGCTATACACTTCAGGTAGCTCAGGCCATGGTGATCATCACCTTTCTTATTTGGTTTTTGAACATGCTTGAGAGGGAAGAGGTAAAACTCGTTAAGACACCTTTGAATGTTCCCTTGCTCATCTTTTTGTTGGCTAATCTTGTTTCCATCTGGAATGCCATTAACGTGACCAGAGCAATCGCCATTTTTATGTGGGCAACCTTCTCGGTTATGGTTTACTTCTTGCTCGTTAACACTGTTAGGAATGAGGAGATATTAAAAAAAGTAATTAAGGTGCTGATTATTTCAGGGGTCTCGACATCCATTTTTGGTATATATCAGTTCATTGGCAGCTATTTGGGTTTGCCTACCTTTTTGCGGGATGTCTATGGGCCCACGGGCTGGTATTTAACCAGAATCCATTCAACCGCCCTTGAACCACTTCACTTTGCCAGTTACTTGTTGGTTGTCATCCCCGTCACCGCTGCACTTTATCAATCAAGATCTGCCATTTTTAGCCGGTCGTTGCTTTTTTTCGGTTTGGTCATTATGGGAATCGCGATGCTTATGACCATAGCAAGGGGCGGCTATGTTGGGTTAGTTCTTGCGGTGTTTGTCATTTTCTTGTTGTCTAAGAGAAATGCACAGACAAGGGGTGGCGGAAAAAAAATCCTCGTGGCCTTGATTTGTGGTGCAGTCATTCTTGCCATCGTGGTAGCTCTTCTGGCTCCGGGCATGCTCAGGGAGACCATAGTGGGAGGTACCGCAGTCAGGGCGGGATCAAGCTTTACCAGGATGTTATTGATCAAGGATGCTTGGGGGATGCTTGAGAGTCATCCTCTTCTTGGGATAGGGGTAGGAAACTTCGGGCCTTATTACAACAGGTTTTACAAGATCCCCTCCACCGCTGTAGCTGATTTCAGGACGGTTAATAATGTGCCCATGGAGATATTGACCGAGACGGGAATTTTTGGCTTCCTGGCTCTAGCGTGGGTTCTCCTTCGCTATGTGCGGAGTATGTGGGGTGCCATTAAGAGAACCCCGGATCCATTCATCTATGCTCTTTTGGTTGGATTTATGGCGAGCTTCTTTGGTCTTGCCTTCCAGTATCTAACTTACTCTCCTTTCTATGCCATCTGGACCTGGTTTATGTTGGGAATGAGTATGGTCACCGCGCAACTTGCCAAGATGAAGGGGGATTGATTTGCACAGTTCAATGGAGCGAGCTGGAGAAATATCTCGTTTCTTCAAGTCGGCGATAAGTGCGGGATACTCTTTAATGGTTTTTGGAGCCGGGGGGGCTTTAGGTCTTTTCGCTCAAATGGTTCTGGCCCATCGGGGGTACGGCCCTTTTTGGAGCTGGAGACTTTTTGTAATGGTAGTTGCCTCCATTTTTTTTCTTTTGCTTGTTTGGATAGTGTGGTCGGTGCTTTTTTCTAGAATGGCTGGTCTAGATGTTTCTGAGTCTTTACGGCTGGATGCCCTGACTTACTCCCCAATATTTATACTCCTCGGTAGTTGCATAAGTTTTTTCATTCCTTTTATTAACTTGGACAAAACTTTGCTGCTGCTTGCTGGGGTGGGTGTTTGTGCTTTAAAGGTACGGTTGATGAAGAAATACTCTGTACTTTCACGTATTTCCGAGAGAAAGTTTTTGGTCAATGCGGCCGTTGTATTCTTTCTGGCATGTTTAACTTTGCTTTTCTTCTGGAGAATACTCTCAAATAGTCCTCTTCACGAGGGGTCCATCAGCGATGATATTCTTGTGTTTTTCCCTTTTAGATTTTTTGCGGCGACCACGCTGAGAGACGGAATCATTCCCCTCTGGAACCCATTTGTGTTTGGTGGAATGCCTTTTCTTGCCGACTCCCAGGCGGCGGTCTTTCATCCGGTAAATCTCCTACTGACCTTGTTTGTTTCCGCAGGCTCTCTTGCTTACAAGGCTGGCCAGTATGCGGTGGTCATCAATCTTTTTATCGCTGGGCTTGCGATGTATTTCTACGCAAGGACTATAAAGCTGACTCCCTTTGGTTCTTTAATCTCTGCTCTAGTCTTTATGTTCGGTGGTTTTCTCGTGGCCCATATTCGGCATCTGCCCGTCTTAAATGTGGTAGTTTGGCTCCCTTTGATCTTCCTCTTTGCGGAGAAGGCACTGAGCGAGAAACGCTTGGCCTACAGTATCCTGGGAGGTTTGGCCTTTGCCGCCTCGCTCATAGGCGGGCATCTTCAGATGATGCTTTACGTGGTTTTTGCTCTGGCGCTGTATATTGCTTTCAAGATTTATTGCCAGGTTGGAGATGGTGGTTCTTGGAAAGAGGCACTCAAATCCATCTATCTTTCCGTAGCGATTTTTGTCGTGGCTTTATGTTTGTGTTCAGTTCAATTTCTTCCGACTGCGGAACTTCTCCCTCAAACGGTTCGCTCCTCCGATGTCAGCTACCATATGACGACCGATTTTTCCTTTGAGTTTCAGAACCTGGTTACCTTTCTCGTTCCGAACTTTTTCGGCGGAAACCCGGGCAGATACTGGGGGCCTTGGACTTATTGGTGGGAGATGTGCGGATATGTTGGCATATTTCCCCTGGTTCTAACTTTGTTGGCGTTAATTTTTACAAAAAATAGGTATGTTAAGTTCTTTGCGGGTCTAGGAGCAGTTTCTTTGTTCCTTGCCTTCGGCGGGCATACATTTTTGCACCCAGTGATGTATCTATTTGCGCCCGGTTTTCACCTGAATCGGGCACCGGCAAGGTTTCTGTATCTTCTGGATTTTTCCCTTGCCATCCTGGCCGGTTTCGGTGCCAGCGCTTTCGTGGCTTCCTTGACCGGTGAAGCCAAACAAGTTCTCGCGAAATTCTATCGGGTTCTCGGTCGAGTCGCCATCGGTGCCGTGGTGGTTGCGTTTTTTTTCTATTACGGTCTGGCAAAGAATGCGAATACTCCCGGCCACCTGATCTTTGGGAATATAGTCAACGGTTATAATCTCTTCCTCTTGTTGCTTTTTTTGAGCATCGCCTTGATTTTCCTTCGATTAAGGGAACGAGTTAATGTCTCAGTTATAAAACTCCTCGTGGTGGCCTTGATTTTATTCGACCTATTTACCTTTGGCTGGAAATGGTATGTGGAGGAGGTCAAGCCCGAGGAGTATTATCCTCAAAGCGAAATAGTTCAGTTTTTGCAAAGCGACAAAGATTATTTCCGCGTTGTCAATGACGGTGTTTTGCCCGTAAATGCTGGGGCGGTCTATTCCATCTTTACCACCACGGGGTCTAATCCACTTTCTTTAAGGCAATATGAAGGGTTCAAAGATCAATACGATTTGCTCAACGTGAAGTACATTTTGTCCAAGAAAAGACCGAGCACTCAGGGCACTGAGTGCTCGGTGGGCGATTGTGATCTTGTTTTCAGCGAGGGGGATAATAAGGTATTTCAGAAGCGGAACGTCTTACCCAGAGCTCTCGTGGTATCAGATGGCAAAGTGGTCACCAATGATGCTCAAACTCTTGCGCTACTGAACTCGCCCGACTTTGATCCAAGGAGAACCGTTATAATAAGCGAGAATCTTGCCGGAGCAATGCCAGTGGCTTCATCTGGGCCGGGAAAGGCCCACGTTAACATAGATGCCTACAGTCCAAATGAGATTCGGTTGTCGGCTGATCTGAAAAACGATGGATTCCTGGTGCTCAGCGAAATCTACTACCCCGGCTGGAAGGCATATGTTGATGGAAAAGAAGAGAAGGTTTATCGAGCCAACTATCTTTTGCGAGCGGTCTATCTCAGGGAAGGCAAACATCAAGTTAGGATGGTCTTTGAGCCGGATTCCTATAAAATGGGGCTTCGGATAACTCTTTTCACATTGGCGGCAGTTGTTCTTTTCCTCGGGTTTGAACTCGGCAGATGGGTGGTTGGGAGGAGGTCTAGTTGATAGCCGGGAAGAAGTTTTTCCCCGATGGGATTAGGGAAAGCAGAGAACTCTTGCTTTTAATCAGGGTGATTGTGTTTTGCTGGGCTGTTTTGTTGTTGGCATCTTTTCTCTGGTCTCAGCTTCGCTTCTTTGCCGGGCGACTGCAGCCTTTCTTTAACTTGTTCGGAATCAAGCTTTAGCGGAGAAAACCATGCTTGACATTCTTCTGTTGCTCTTTTTGCTCCTCCTCTCCCTTGCTTTGGGCGAGAGGATATTGTGTCTCATAAGGATTAAGACCGAGACTTTTCTTGAGAAAGCCGTTTTCTCCATTGGTCTCGGCCTCGGTGTCCTTGCTTGTGGAGTCTATCTGATTGGGCTCTTGGGTCTCCTTTACACCTGGCTCATCTGGTTGGTCACCTTGGTTTTAGCCGTTCTCCTGGGCAGGGACATTCTTTCTCATCTCAGAAGCATTTGGGGGAAGCTGTCTAGACCAGAGCTTCCCAAGCTTGAGAAGAAGAACATATTTCTTGTCTCAATCCTCACTTTCTTGAGTTTACACGTGATATTCAACTTGATTGGCGCTCTGGCTCCCGAGACCATCTTCGATGCCATCTGGTATCACCTGGCACTGCCCGAGATGTACCTCCAGAACCACAAGGTCTTTTTCGTTTCTTACGTCGATTACGCAGCTTTTCCACGGATGATGGAGATGCTCTATACCCTGGCCTTAGCTTTGAAGGGGGAAGCTCTGGCAAAACTCATTCACTTTGCCATGGGAGTTCTCATTGTTCTGGGCATCTATTCTTTATCCAGGAGGTTTTTCTCCAAAGAAGTTTCTCTATTGGCCGGTGCCATCTTTTACTGTATGCAACCGGTGAACATGCTTTCCGCCACCGCCTACATTGATCTTGGGCTTGCCTTCTACGAACTCCTGGCGGTCTATGCCTTCGCCGTCTGGCTTTCTTCTCGTGAGAGGAGATGGCTTCTATTATCCGCCGTATTCCTTGGATTTTCCCTGGGGATAAAACATTATGCGGTGCTTCTCCTCCTCGTCCTGGTTGCAGGTATGCTCTTGGATTTTCTCCTTACCTCCAGACGAGAGGGGATGGGGGAGTTGATCAAAAATCTGGCTTTTCTTTGTTTGCCCGCTTTTTTGATCGTCTTCCCCTGGTATCTGGACAGCTACATTAAAACCGGTAACCCGGTTTATCCCTTGCTCAACACTCTCTTTGGAACGGGGGAGTCCTGGGAGAAGGCTATGTTTGCCAGCACCAGCAAAGAAGGCTGGTATCATGGGCACAGTTTGCTCGAATACTTCACGCTTCCCTGGAAGTTCATTGAGGGCGAGTACGAGGGCTGGCTCTCGCCACTTTTCCTCTTTCTCCTTCCGTTAACTCTTTTAATCAGAGAAAAGCCGCGGATGTTCAAGTTGTCGCTGGTGTTTGGGCTACTATTTTACACGGTCTATTTTGTGATAGTCCCGTTTTACACCCTGCGTTATTTTCTGCCCGGTTTGCCCGTTCTGGCTGTGGCCTGTGCTTATGTTTGGGAGAGAATGTCTCATTTTGATCGGTTTTTGAAGGGGTTTTGCTCGGGGATAGTGGTCGTTGTCCTGTTGGCCAATCTGGGAACACTTTTCTTCAAAAGTGTGTCCGTTTTGCCCGTTGTGGCTGGCCTTGAGTCGAGGGAAAAGTATCTGGCAGATACTCTGGTCTGGTATGATGTCAATCGTTATATAAGGGAGAATCTTCCAGCGTCACATAAAATCCTGGTCGGTGGCGCCCCTTTCTTTTATTATTTCGACTTTAACTACGTTTACGGTTCTGGTCCTCAGGCGGCATCCTACGAGGAGAGGGCAAGAAGGCTCAAGGAGCAGGGTTTCACTCACATTTTGCTGCTGGTTGGATCGATCGATAAGCCGGAGGCAGCGAGATATTTCCCCTTGATCTATAACAGAGAGCTGCCGGCGACGGTCAAATCGAATGCCACCAGAGGAGCTAAACTATATTCCATAGATGTGGATCAAGGAGCCGAGAGCATGGAGTACAGAGCACAGAGCGTAGAGCGTAGAGACAAAAGATTTTTCTCTAAGCTCTTGGCTCTACGCTCTAAGCTAACAGGTTAGCTGTCAACGGATTCCCAATAACTAATTCCCAATAACTAATTCCGAATACACGAATTACTAATAACCAATTACGAATTCCGAACAACTAATAACGAGTTGGGGGAAACGTGGAGTTTGATGAAACGAGAAAGTTGATCTTAACACTACTGGTGGTTGCGGTCATCTATTCCGTGCTGGCCTTTTTCGTTCTGCCATCGAACTCCTTTTTCGCCGGGGATGAGGGAGTCAAGTTTTTGCAGACGAAGAGCCTAACCGAGAAAGGGTGGAAAGATCCGTTTATCGACTATCCCGGACGAGAATTTGATATCAAGGGCAAGTTTTACCCTTTTAATCCACCCTATGTCTTCATACGTCAGGGGAAGATGTACTCCACCTGGCCCCTTTTTTATCCCGTCGTCAACTCGATTTTCTACAGGTGTTTTGGCATGCGGGGACTTTATGTTGTTCCCGTGCTTTCTTCTCTTGTGACCCTAATTTTGGTCGCCTATATGAGTCGAATGTTGACCAATAAACTCTCTGTATTACCCGTGGTGGCCCTCGCTTTTGGGACGCCCCTTTTCTTCTACAGTCTGGTTTTCTGGGAGCACTCTTTCGGCACGATGCTTGCGACGCTTGCCGTCTTCTTTCTACTTAAGACGTTTTTTGAGCCCCAGAATAGGTACTATTTGGCCTCTGGCATTGCTCTGGGTTTTGCTATCTGGGCAAGAAACGAGCTTTACGCACTGGCTCTGGCCATGCTCATTTCATACGTTGTGGTTTCTTGTAGAAAGAGGAGAGACATATTCCAATTAAGGTATCTGGTTCTTGGTTTGGTGCTCATTTTAGTGCCTATGTGGATCTTTCAAAAGGCGACTACGGGAGCTTTTCTGGGAACGGATGTGAGTCAGTTTTTGAGCAAGGAAGTCATTACCGAGACCACTCCCTATCTACGGGACGTTGGCTCCTTCATTTTGTACAAGCTTTACATCATTGCCACTTTGATTTTGCACCCCTTTAACCATAAGGAAAATGCTTATTATGGTTTTCCTTTTTTGTTATTTGCTGTAGCGGTCTTTCACCCAAAGCTTCGTAGGGGAAATTTTATCTTGCCCATTGCGATTGGGAGCGTCATTTTTACGGCATTTTTAGCTCTTTTTAGCCAATGTTACTGGTATCTTTTTGGTTTGCTAACGGTATCTCCCTTTATTGTATATGCTTTGCTTGCAAGACCAGTTTCCTCTGATTCTTCATCCAATTCTGGGGTGGATTTCCTCTTTTACATCTGTTTCTTTTTCATCCTTCTTGTTCTCCTGTTTAGCTCCTCTTACGGTGGTACCCAGTGGGGGCCGCGGTTTTTGCTTCCCGCATTCCCCTTACTGGTCGTTTTGGTCTATTTTGTTTACGAAAATTTTCAGCGATTGGGTTTAAGAAAACATGTTGGAGTTATAGCGAAAGGCGGTTTGTTGGTTCTGGTTTTAGTTAGCGTTGTAATACAGGTTATCGGGATACAATTTCTTCAGTTGGATAGAAGATCTGGAGCGGAATTGGCTCAATATATCCGCTCTCGCGAAGAGGGGATTTTTATCACCGATACTTTTTGGTTTCCTCAGGAAAGTGCCTCGGTGTATTCATCGAAGGTGTTCTTTTCCGTGAACGACGAGGAGGAGCTCCGTGAACTCGTTGCCATCCTGCTGGAAAGGGGATTAAAGCGCTTTTGCTACGTGACTTACCAGGAGAATACGGGTCCCTTAAAGTTGGATGAGGTATTTGTTGAGAAGAATGAAATCAGAGCCGAGGAGGCTGCGATAATTCCCAACAGATTTACTTTGACTGGCTATTCGATTGGTTACTGAGGGCCATTTCATGCTACTATGAGGCTCTATGTGTGTGAATAAAGGGGAGCGAATGAAATTATCCGTCATTATTCCGTGCTACAACGAGAAAGAGAATATTCTTGAGATTTTAAAGAGGGTAGAGGCAGTTGACCTGGAAAAGGAGATAATCATCGTGGATGACTGTTCTACGGATGGCACGCGGGAGGTACTGGTCACCCTTCCTCCGGAGCGGGCGAGGGTAATTCATCATGCTGAAAATAAAGGGAAGGGTTCGGCTATCCGAACCGGCCTTCAGCAGGTGACGGGCGATATCGTGATCATCCAGGATGCTGATTTGGAATACGATCCGAACGACTACTACGAGCTCGTAAAACCAGTTCTGGAAGGGAGAGCCGAGGTCGTCTATGGCTCGAGGGTTTTAAGAAGAGATGTGGAAATCTCCTATCTCAGGTATTACTTCGGTGGTAGATTTTTATCCTGGTTAACCAATTTGTTGTATGGGGCCAACATCACCGACGAGCCCACTTGCTACAAAGTGTTTAAGGCGGACGTGTTGAAGGGTTTGGATTTGAGATGCAGGAGGTTTGAGTTTTGTCCTGAGGTTACGGCAAAGTTGTGCAAGAGGGGATATAAAATCCAGGAGGTGCCCATCTCCTATCATCCTCGCTCCATCGAACAGGGAAAGAAGATAGGCTGGAGAGATGGAATAGAAGCCATCTGGACCCTCATTAAATATAGATTCACTGGCTAGAGAAGTGGGCATGTCTGAGATACTCAGTTCCTCGAAGGGGAAGCTGTTCTCCAAATATTTGTTTGTTGTAGCATTGAGCGGCGTGATGGTGAGCCGCTTTAGCTATCTCACCTTCCTCGATCTGGGCGAGATTAGAGAACTTTTGGAGCACTTTTGCTACTATCCCTGTCTTTACTCCCTTTCGTTTTGCCTTGCCTACCTCACTCTTTCTTTCGCCTATATTCTGCTGTTTTCTCATTTGACTCGAACTGATCTCCAGGAAGCGGCCCAAATTGATTTACCGACACTTTTTCCAATAGTCTTATTGTTGCCCTACGTTATCAGTTACAGGTGTGTGCTCTCCCTTTTGGGGCCGAGCCTCTTTTGCGTTGCTCTGGGTTTGGTGGTGATTGGTAAACTCTATCTCCTTCAAAAATACATTCGGAAAAATAGGACCCCTGAGGAAGCCTTTATCTACTTGTCTTTAATTGGCATCGTGTTGGTCGGGTTTGCCCTCCGTCTTTATCTTTTGCTTACTTCCCACTGGATGGTGGGCTCGGAAGAGGCGATTATGGGCCTCATGGGCAGGCATATCTTGCTGAAAGGGGAGTGCCATGTTTTCCTTTGGGGGCAGCCATATATGGGAAGCTTGGAGGCGCTTATGGCTGTTCCAATTTTCTTTTTATTCGGGGCCTCTTCCCTTTCCCTCAAGCTGGTTCCCTTCACCTTCTCCATCATTTTCATCATCTTGATTTACGTTCTTGCCGCGCGGATTTTCAACGAGGAGGTTGGTTTGCTGAGTGCTCTGGTCGTTGCAGTCTCACCGGTTTTTCTGACCGTCTTCAGCACCTTGGCTAATGCCTATATGGAAAACCTGGTCTATGGAACTCTCATCTTAATTCTGCTTCATAGGATAGTTTACGGAGGCGATGCGCTGGAGAAGACCAAACTGTATGCGTTCCTCGGCTTCCTGGCGGGGGTTGCCTTCTGGAACAATCTGACGGTTGTGATGTACATCGCTACGGCGGGACTCTTCCTCCTCCTGAAAGAGAGACTCTCTATTTTCGGCAGGAAGCTCGCTTATTTGGTCTTCTTTTTCGCTCTGGGCTGCTCGCCGCTGCTCTATTTCAACCTTCGTCATTCCTGGCGCACCTTTCGTCTTTTGTTTGAGGGGACGGCTGCTCCTTCCATTTCGGAGAAGTTGCTGCAGATCGGCTCTAACTTCTACAAGCTATTTGGCGGGGTGATACTTCCGATAATGGGGCTGGGTTATACAATTTACCCGGTTGATATTCTCGTTTATCTCCTTTACGCCAGTACTTTTATTTATGTTTTGTATCAATTCCGCAAGAGAATTTTGTTTTTCTGGCAGGCGGTCTCTTCGGGGTATGGGGCGGGCATAGAGACATTGTCTGCCTTCTTTCTCTTTTTGATTCTTTTCTTCGTTTTCACGAAATACGGTGCACTCAACGAAGCCCGCTATGTTCTGGGTCTTTATACCGTTCTTCCGATTTTCCTGGGCGCTTTTCTTTACGCTGTTGGGCGGCGCTCAAAGGTGCTGGCAGGAGTCTTTCTCTGCTTCGTTTTACTCTCCAACCTGGCCGGTAATCTTGCCGATTCCAGGATAAGTCCTCCTCGTGCTGACCTGTTGGCCAAATTCCTCGAGTCTAGGGATATAGAGTATGCTTATGCGGGATTCTGGACTGCCTATCAGCTCACCTTCGTTGCTAAGGAGAAGGTCATTTGTTCGCCCAGCTCCGGACCGGATGTCTATCCCGCGTATACGGAGGCGGTCAAGGCTGCCCCCCTTGACTCGTCGGGTTTTATTTTCCCGGCCGGCGAATCTAGATGGCAACTTTTCGAGAGTGAGCTTGATGAGTTGGATGTTACTTATTTAAGGGATGAAGTGGTGGGGAACGTTATTTATCATTCTTTTTCTGAGGAGATCGATCCGAAAAATTTGCCCCTTCCCTGAGGAGTAGATGATGTTTCCTGTTCGTCGTGTTGCTTTGCTCATCCTGGTTTTCTTCGTTGCTCTTTATGTTTTGACTGCCCAGGGGAGCATCCAATCCCTCGATGGACAGATTATGTACGAGCTCACGGAGAGCTTGGCTGAGAGGGGAAGTGTGGCCATCAGCAATCCGGCTGGAGTGGAGGGCATCGATGGTCGACTGTACTCGAAATATGGGATCGGGCAGTCCATCGCTGTTATTCCACTTTATCTTATCGGCAAGGTTATTCTACTGTTTTTTAATCCAGGTTTTGGAGGCACCTATGTTACAAAATTCATGACTTCGATGTTTAATCCCATAGTTACCGCTTTAACTTGTCTATTATTATTTCTCTTTGGTCTTAAGTTGGATTATTCTGTCCGAACATCTCTCGCTCTTTCTTTCGTATACGGACTGGGGACGATGGCTTGGCCGTATTCTCAAACGTTCTTTAGTGAGCCCTTTACGGCTTTGATGCTGCTCCTTTCTTTTTATGCGGTGCTTAGTTACAGGAAAACGGGAGCGATTGTGTCCTGTCGAGGCGAGGGAAGGTGGTTGTTGTGGGCTGGATTGTCTCTTGCCATTGCCGTGTTGACGAGGATGGCGGCTCTGATAGCTGTGCCCATCCTCGCACTTTATGTCCTGTTGATCTCGAAAGAGAAAGGTTGGTCTCGGGCTTTCAAGAATTTGGCAAGGGTTCTTTCTCCCTTGATTCCCGTCTTCGTTTTTCTTGGTTTCTACAATGCCTATAGGTTTGGAAATCCCCTTCAGGCCGGATATGGCATGGAGAGCTTTACCAATCCTCTGTTTGTGGGCCTATATGGTTTTCTGTTCAGTTCGGGGAAGAGCGTGTTTCTTTACAATCCAATTTTGATTCTTTCCGTTGTGAGTCTGATTTACTTCTATAGAAAATATAGGGATGAGGCGATTGGTTTTTCTTTGATGGCTCTCATCTACGTAATTTTCTACGCTATGTGGGCCGGCTGGGATGCATGGTGGTGGGGCCCCCGATATCTTTTGGTCGTCATTCCCTTTTTGGTTCTTCCCCTGGGCGTGTTTTTGGAGGGAAACTGGGCCATTTCCCTTAAGAGAGTGCTTGCAGTTTTGCTGGCCTTGGGTTTCATCGTTCAGATCTACGCTCTTCCGGTTACCTATGCTCGATATCTTTACGAAATGTACATTCGGTATCCCGAGAATCACATGCAAAAGATAGAATTTGAGCCCCGCTATTCACCACTGGTGGGACAGGCGCGGAGCATCTCTGCGGTGATTGGGAATATGGGGCGAAAAGACTTTTTGCGGACACTGGCTCAAGAGCAAAGGTTTCAGGGCTTGATGGAGGAAAATGGGGGCAAGGAGTATTTTCTCAAACATGCCCTGGCCTTGAACTGTCCCAATTTTTGGCTTTTTTACCTTTACTATTCGGGTTTTCCCTCGAGCTTGATTTTGCTTGCATTGGTTATTTTGCTTTCATCCGTGAGTTTCTCTGGCTACCTTCTTCTCAAATTGACAGGAGAAACGGCCAAAAAGTATCATTGAGGGCGTGAATTGCCCGAATGTCATTAGGAGGTATGGATGCTGAAATTCTCCATTGGTTGTCTGGGCTCCCTTTGCTTCAAATATCTATCATGATCTTCTGTGGTACCTCACTATTGGAAGAAAAAGGATCAAAGAATTTATGCAAACCGAGTGGGGAAAGTTATTTAAGAGGTACTGATGCACACTGTATCGGACGGAAGCTCTAATAAGAGCAAAATCGCCGAAATCTTTCTAATTTATTCCCTTTGGTTTTTTGTGCACAGCTTGGTAATTTTATCATTTTTCTATTTTGATCTATTTTCTAAAGTGCCTCTTAGGGAGGATATTCAGCAATACTTAACTTATGCCAATCTTGTTCTCGCTGGTTTTCCCGAAAAAAGCTTTCCCCTCGTCTATCCACCGATTGCCATGCTACTGTTCACATTCACCAGGCTTTTTACTCCGATGCTTGTTAATTATCAGCGGGTTTTCTTCTTGATCATGATGGTCTTTGATTTTTTGAGTTTTTCTGTTGTTGTTAGGGTAGCTGGCAGAACTTACGCCAGCAACAAGCTTTGGAGACCTCTCGTTCCGCTGATCTATATGATGTTTCTTCTTTTCATTGGTCATCTTATCTATTTTAGGTATGATCTGGCCCCCGCTTTTTTGGTTCTTTTGGCCCTTTTCTTTTTTCAAGCCCGTTCCCCGTTACTGACCTGGTTAGCCTTGGCCTTGGCGGTTGCCACGAAGGGGTTTGCGATTGTTATAGTCCCTGTTTTTCTAATCTTTTTGTTTAGGGAACCGATTTTGAAGACCGTGAAAGGATTTACTCTTTTCTTGGCGGGGATTGGTTTTTTTACTTACCTTATTACATCTTAGCGCCGGGAGGGCGCATGGAGTCTTTTGCCATCCACGCGAGGAGAGGTTTAGAGATTGGAAGCACCTATGCTTCTGTACTCATGGTGCTCAACCGTTTTGGTTTGCCTTTGCAGGTTAAACTTGAGGAAAAGGGTTACCAGGCCATCGAGGTAGTATCTCAATACGCTCCTTTCATTGCTAAAACATCCGTGTTTTTCATGGCTATCATTTTAGCCTTGATTTATCTCCACTTATTTTTATCAAGGAGGTGGATGATTGATCGCGAGATTTCTAAGGCGCAAGTTTTTTTTAGATATTCCACCGCGGCGATATTAGCTTTCACTCTCACCTTTAAGGTTTTCTCCCCGCAGTATCTCATCTGGCTTTGCCCTTTAATTCCACTTGTCCGACTTCAGAATGAGCGTCAAACTCTAAAAATGTGGCTCGTTTTTCTATTAGCTTGCATACTGACACAGGTAATGATTTTTAACATCTGGGACCTGATCAATCTCCACTTGACTTTCATGGGAATCCTGATTGCCCGAAATCTTTTACTATGGTACATGTTGTACCTTTTGGTGTTTAAAGCTGAGGACTTTAAAGTGGCACAGGGCGAGTTAGTAGTTTTTAGAAACGATAGAGAGTCCAAAAGCGTGGTTGATGGACGATGATCAGCAGTTATCGAGTTAGACTGATGTTCATACTGTTGATCTCTTTACTTATCTTATTCACTTTACTTTTAAGACTCCCCTCTTTACCAGAGCCGCTAGGCAACGATCAAGCTTGCTTTGCTTACGTCGGCACTCGCATATTGCAGGGCGCTGTTCCATACCGGGATGTTTGGGGCAATAATCCTCCGGGGATATTTTATTTGTACTCCTTAATCCTCGCAGTCTTCGGCAGAACTGCTTTTGCCGTGCGTCTTGCGGATCTTCTATGCTCCGTCGCGGTTATGATAATGATCTTTGTTTTATCCAGGCGTATGTTCGGCGAGAAGATTGCTTTTATTGCTGCCTTCATCTATGGTCTTTTCTCGGCCAATTACTATGCAGTTGGTGGTTGGTGGGCTAACGGACAATCCGAATCTTTCATGATGCTGCCAATAATTGGCGGAATTTATTGCCTCGTTATTAGCAAAGATAAGAGCGATCTTTGGCTTTTTGTTACTGGCGTTCTCTTTGGGCTCGCTTTCTTGATAAAAACGGTTGCCGGCTTTGTCTTTGCGGGACTCCTCCTTTTTTTTGGCCGCGTCTTTGGTGAGGGATAAGACGGGGGCAAAAATCATCTTTAAAAAGTCGGCTCTCTTAATCGGCGGTTTTGTTGCAATCCAAATTCCCGTGGTAGTTTACTTCTACTTACGGGGAGCTTTAAGGGATCTCATTGAGGCAGTTTTTGTTTTCAACTACTACTATCTGCAACAGCCCTATAATTTTAAACTTTTTGGAAGAGCGGTCGCCGATATCAAAGCTTTCTTTCTTTCATTTCCCCTTTTGGGGGTTTTCTCTCTTTTGGGTCTCTCTTACGGTCTACTTCGGCGAGAGAGGAATATTTTTCTTATCGGGATGTGGACTCTCGCTTCATTCATTGGCCTTTGGGTGCTAAAACACATGTTTAACTACCACCATGTGCCTCTCATTCCGCCTCTCTCCGTACTTGCAGGTTGTGGATTAGGTTATATGATTAGCGCCCGATTTAGAAGATTGGATCTATCGATCTTGAAATATGCCTTTATGATCTTCATTTTTCTTTGGAGCGCAGTGATTTTTTGTTTAGCAGAGGCTCCGCATTATTCAAGGTGGTTTTCCTATATCAGAGGAGATTTATCGAAAAGAGATTACCTTGGCGAGTACGTTTCTGGAGGCGAGTTTTCTTATTATCCCGCCCATGTGACTGCAAGGTATGTGGCGGGGCGTACCGATGAGGAGGATTGCATTTTTGTCTGGGGCTATCAGCCGGCTGTCTATTTTTTATCGGATCGGAAAAACGCAAGCAGATTTATATTCAACTATCCGTTTCTCACGTATATTCTTGGTGAGATGATTCCTTCTTCTTATGCTCCGATGAGAGGAGGAATGAGAAAAACCTTGGTGCGGGAATTAGAAAGCTCAGAACCGAAATACATTATAATTTCAACCTGGGAATCTAATCCCAAAGCCTCCTTAGATTGGGTTGAGTTTGAAAGATTTGAAAATCTCCGCAACTTTGTGTTCAACAGGTATTTGTTTGAAAAGAAGATTGGAAGATATTTTATTTACCGACAAAACGAGGAGATTAATGATCACAGCTTGTGAAAGGATTTTTAGCAGCTATGGCGAAGTTACCTTTTCTCGGGTTCTTGCTGCCAAGCGTGTGCAGTCGGGGCTTCTACACAAAGTGAGAGAATAATGAAACCTGGAGTGCGGGTTTACATTCTTTTTGATTTTTACTTGTGGTAATCGGAGCGAGGTGTTAATGGGTTTTCTTGGAGATGGGAAGCACAAGATCTTGGTGGTTGTTTTTGTTCTTTCTATGATTTTGCTTTTTGTTCCCCGTATCCAGGGAGATGGGCGGGGGTATTATGCCTACATTCGCTCACTGGCAATAGATCACGATCTGGATTTCACCAACGAGTTTTCTGTTTATACCGATGACCCCCGAGCTTTACCGAATGTTGAAGTTAAAACAGTCACGGGTTATGTTCAGAATCCCTGGTCGGTAGGACCAGCTATCTTATGGATACCCTTTTTCTACGCTGCTCACCTGGGGACTTATATTTTGAATTTGCTCGGGTTTAGCATTCCCATGGATGGCTACTCGCTTTTGTACACCCTGGCAGCGAGCCTCGGCTCGGTGTTCTATGCCTTCGTGGGAATATTGTTGATTTATGATCTCTGCAGGTCATACTTTAACTTTTCAAAGTTTGCCTCTCTACTGGCAACAATTTCAGTTTGGTTGGCATCTTCTTTAACTATGTATATGTATCGAGAACCAACCCTATCCCACACCTTTGCTTTCTTTGCGGTAAGCCTCTTCTTGTACCTGTTTTTCTTTATGAAAGAGGGTAGAACTACTTTTCAATGGGTAGTATTGGGCGCAGTTGCGGGCGTTATGATTCTGGTTCGATGGCAAACTGTCGCCTTTTTGGCCCTTCCTCTATTCCACTCTGTTCAAGAGGGAAGATATTTGATGAAAAGATACAATTTTAAGCAAATTAAGGGACTGGTTTACCAATGGTTGGGCTTCTTGGTGGCTATTTTTGCCTTTTTTCTCCCACAGGCCGCAGCGTGGAAAATTATTTATGGATCTTATTTTTTAGTTCCCCAAGATGTTTTGCTTCCTCAAGGAGAGGCATTTATGGATTGGACATGCCCGCATTTTCTAAAAGTATTATTTTCCCCATGCCATGGTTTATTTACATGGACACCAGTTCTTCTTTTTGCTCTCCCAGGTTTTTTTTACCTCTATAAGAGAGAAAAAGCAATTACACTTTCTTTGCTTGTTGCTATCATTTTGCAAGTGTATATAAATGGTTGTTCAAAGGATTGGTATGGTGGCGCCTGTTTTGGCTCTCGAAAGCTAATTGAAGTTCTACCTGTTTTTATTCTGAGCTTGGCTTGTTGGGTAGATAGGTTCAAAACAAAGCTCCTTGTGATAGTGGGAAGTCTAATTGGCGCACTTTTGCTTGTTTGGAACTTACTTTTCCTTGTTCAATATTGTCGGCTTCTCATTCCTCCTATGACTGGGTTGACTTTCCGCCAGATGGTAATTGAAAAGTTCCAACTACCCTTAAAAGATATTTACCTATTTTTCTTTGCCAAATATGTTAAAGGTATTCCTGCTCTTTATGGGGTTTCTGTTAGCTACTTTTATCTTTCAGTGCTTGGTAGGGTGGCAGGGTTAGCTTTGTTGTCTGTGATTATAGGGTTGATGGCGATGTGTGTGTCTCAAAAACTTCAAAGCTGGATTAAGAAGAGCCGCGGTGTGAGTACTTGATTATTCTTTTACGAATAATGCTACCATGTGGATTTTCCCCTTCCCGAGAAAGGGGAGGTCGGTGAGTTTCTCGTAGAGCACCGCCAGCGCAAAAAGATGTTTAGAGGTGAAGAAATAAAAGGGGTTGCCCACCAGATGGAACTCTTCCTTTTGAAAGCCAGCAGACTCGGTCATTTTCAAAAGCTTTGAAGGAGAGTTACATCGGTAGTAGGTGGGAAAGGTATCGGATTCACCTCGTCCCAGTTTGGCAAGGATCTTCTGTTTTAGGTTGAGTGGCATTAGCCTGCTCAAGATCATTACATAGTTGTAGATGTTAGAGGTTACAACGACCAGTTGTCCCCCTTTTTTAAGTGTCCTATAGAGTTCCCTGAGTGCCCCTTGGGGTTCCTTGAGGTGCTCTAAAACCCACTGGCAGGCGATAACATCGAGGGTTTCGTCCTTGAAAGGCAACTCCTCCAGATTTCCAACGACTAGATTATTCAAGAGGACATTGCCTTTGAGCGATTCTCTATCAACATCGATGCCTACGGCGGTTTTCGCTTCACCAACGTGTTTTCCCAGGATTCCCGCTTTTCCGCAGCCGGCATCGAGGACGATCATACCTTTATTCAGCGAGGACTTGATTAATTCCTCGTAGCGTGTCTCGGCATCTTTAAAGTTGGGGTAGTATCTATTGACGAAATTCTGTGCCCACTCGATTTTCTGGTCTAAAGATGTCTTTCTTCTCATCCTTGCATTCCCAATATTCGACTGCTAATGGCTTCAGTTCAATTTTTCATTTTCTCCCGAAAGAGGCAGTGGGGTGGATGAATTTAATTTTTAATAAATCAAAGAGCATTTTGATGGAGTCCGTGACTGGGTTAACTTTTGAGGTAGGGGAATTTTGCCACTGTACCGGAATTTCCTTAATTTTATAACCGCGCTTTCCAGCGACATAAAGCACTTCTAGATCAAAGCAGAAATGATTGATCTTTTGTTTCCTGAAGATGTCATGAGCAACATCTTTCTTGAAACATTTGAATCCACATTGCGTATCTTTTATTTCTGTTAACTTTAAGCCACGGGCCAATAGGTTGAATACTTTCCCCATTTTCTCTCGCCACCAAGGCTGGCGTATTTGTATATAAGAGCCAGCAAGTGCTCTTGAGCCTATGGCAATGTCATAATCTTTACGGAGATAGGTTAAAAATTCCTCAACCTCTTCGATTGGGGTGGAGAGATCCGCATCTGAGAATAAAATGAACTCCCCCCGAGATTGCAAAATGCCTCTTCTGACGGAATATCCCTTGCCTCTGTTTTGATCATTTTGGGTAATAGAAATATTGTTTTGTTGCTTACACATGTCTTTTACGACTTTCACCGTGTTATCTGAACTTCCATCGTCTATCACTATTATTTCGTGGCTATAGTGTTGATCGCCTAAATATTTAGCTATGTGGCTGAGTGTTTCCTTAATCCGCCCCTCTTCGTTATAAGTTGGAATAACAACCGACAAAAACGTTGTATTATTTTGCTTTTTATCCTTGCCCTGCTTCACAAGTTCCCTTTCCTTAGCTTCACTTTTTATTGATGTTCTTTGTACTTCTGGTTGATGAAGGACTTCAGCTTGAACATGAATGCACCTTTATCGAATTTTTTGGCGTGTTTTCGAATCTTCTCTGGATCGAAGAAGATTTTTTCGAAGGATTTTATTGCCTCTTTTAGGGCTTCGGGTGTTTGTTCTTCGAAGAATACCCCGGTTTCTCCCTCCACAATGGTCTCCAGAGCACCGCCTCTCGCGTAGGCGATGACCGGCCTGCCCGCTGATTGGGCTTCCACCGGGGCCAGTCCGAAATCTTCTTCACCTGGGAATATCAAGGCCTTGCAATTTGCGTAATATTTGGCTAACTCAGAATCGGAGACCTTGCCCAGGAATTCCACATTTGACCCGGCTATGTGCTTCAAGGTGTGACGATAGGGCCCATCGCCGATGATTTTTAAGGGAATCTTTAGTTCGTTGAGGACTTCTATCACCAGGTCTATCCTTTTATAGGTGTTTAGGCGGGAGACTATGAGGAAGTAATCCTCCGTTGTCTTCGCTGGCTTGAATAGGGAAGTATTTGCCGGAGGGTAGATTACGATTGGCTCTCTGTTGTAGCATCGGCGAATTCTTTCGGCTACGTGATTGGAGATGGTGATGAGACAGTCAACTCTGTTGGTGGTTGCCAGGTCCCATCTGCCCAGCCGGTTTATGGCCAGAGGAAGCATCTTGCGAATGAGCCAGCCGAAATTTTCTCGGGCCACATAATCCTCATAGTTCCAGACCCAGCGCATCGGGGTGTAACAGTAGCAGATGTGGCAGGTCTCCGGTCTCGTGGCGATGCCCTTAGCCCAGCCGCTACTGCTGCTGAGAACCACATCATAATCGCTTAAGTCGAATCGCTCAAAGGCATAAGGGTAAAGGAGCAGATACTTCTTGAAATGGTTGTTAAGGAAGGGGAGTTTCTGCATAAATGAAGTGCGAATATCCATTTTTCTAAAGGAGTCTGGCATGTTTTCTGGCAGGTAAATGGAGGTATAAATCGGCGCATCGGGGAAACATTCGTGGAGTGTCTCCACGACGCGCTCGGCGCCACCAAATTGGTTTAGATAATCATGAACAATAGCTAGTTTCATAGTTTGTTAACAGTTCACCCATCGGCTTAGAGCTTGGAGCCAAGAGCCTAGAGAAAAATCTTCTGTCTCTACGCTCTGTGCTCTATGCTCCACGCGATAAGAGGATTCAAGGATTCGAGTGTTTGTTTTCTAAAGATTTAATAGGCTATAGTTTTTAGCACTTCACTTGACCCCTTGGCCCCTAGAATCCTCGAATCCTAATTTCTGAAGCACATTTTACACTATATTTTCCGACGGGTATAATGAGCCAAAAGTGCCCCGCCGAAGGTGAAGAGGCTGAGACAAAGGATGACATCGAATTCCATCTCACCCATACCTGAGAGCTCGCCCCGTAAAGAACTTCATCTACGGGGCAAGCTCACTTTCGTTGTCTTTATCTTTTTTTTCCTGTTGAGCGTATTGATGACCTATCCCCTGATTTTTAAGCTCAATTCAGCCATCCCCGGCTCGCCACCCGGAGATAACTTCGAGTATCTGTGGAAAGTTTGGTGGTTCAAGCACGCCCTCGTTGATAAGCATGTTTCGCCTTTTTTCGCCCCTCATATATTCTATCCGGATGGATTTTACCTGGCCAATGCGGAAATGACTCCCGCTAATACTGTGCTGGCGATTCCACTTACTGTGGTCTTTGGTTATACGGTGAGTTACAACTTGATGATTTTCTTATCCTTCGTTCTGGCCGGCTTTGGAATGTACCTGTTGGTTTATTATCTCACCAAGAATCCATGGGCCGGAGTTCTCAGCGGGGTCATCTTCACTTTTTGCCCATACCATGTTGCTCATGCCTTGAAGCAATTACCTTTGGCGGGCATCCAGTGGATACCTTTATTCTTTTTATTTTTCGAGAAGACCCTGGTTGAGAAGAGACTGCGATATGCTGGATTGGCCGGTCTGTTTTACTCGCTGTCGGCTCTTTCCTCCTGGTACTATGCTGTCTCCGTCGGTTTGATGGTTTTGATATATGCTCTTTTTCGAGTAAGGTCTTTAAAGAAATTTTTCAGTGCCCAATCTCTTAAATACGCTGCTGTCTTTCTTCTCGTGACTCTAGTTTTAGTGGGCCCCTTCATTCCCCCGTATTTGCAGTTCAGAGAGAAGGGGATGATGCGGTATCCCTTGGGGGAGGTCGATCAATACTCGGCGAACATAGACGACTTTCTAATTCCCAGCCCCTTCCACCCAGTATGGGGCGGATACGTCTTGAAACATTTAAGCGTTTTGAAGGAGGACTGGACAGAAAACCTCCTTTATCTGGGAATGGTCCCTTTGTTACTGGCCTTATTTGCTTTTATGAGGAGGGGAAAGGAAGCGAAAGTGAGGGCTTTTGGCTTTGTGGGCCTGGCATCTTTCATTTTGGCACTGGGAACCACACTTCATATATTGGGAAAGCGTGTTTTGATTGGAAGATTTCCCATCCCCTTACCCATCCTCCCCCTCTTTTTGGCTTTCCCCATCTTCGGTTCGATGAGGGTGTGGACGCGGTTTGGCGTCATGACCGTCTTTGCCGTGGCGGTCCTGGCGGGGTTTGGTCTGGTCGAATTACTGGCTCAGTTGAAGGGCAAAAGAGATGCTTTCCTAAGCGTGGTTCTTCTTACCCTTGTCCTCTTCGACTTTTTGGCCGTTCCCTTACCGATGAGCAAAGTTGAACCAAGACCGGTGGATTTATGGTTGGCACGACAGGCGGGCATGTTTAACATCATTCAGCTTCCGCCTGACTTCGCTGGCCTGCAGATGTACTACTCCATCATTCACGGGAAGAGGATAGCGGTGGGGACGGGAACCTTTTTGACACCCGATTATAATATCGATCGCTATAACCTGAAGGGGTTTCCCGACGAGGCCAGCATTGGTGTTCTCAAAAAGAAGAAGGTCCGCTACGTTCTCGTTGATGTTGCTCACTATGAAGCTAAGTGGCAAAATATGTGCGAGTATCTACAGGGGAGAGACGATTTCAAATGGGTTGGGATGATGGATGGAATAGCTGTTTTTGAGATTATCTAGAGATTCCTCCCCCTCCTTTATCCTCCCCCACTTGTGGGGGGAGGTAAGAGGAAAAGTGCAGCTCTCTGAGCTTGGAAGGGTTTGCAACCCTCCTTTATCCTCCCCCACTTGTGGGGGGAGGTAGGAGGGGGGTAGGGGGAGGTTAGGTAGGGGTGGTTGAGCCTGAGCAGAAATCTTACAAGGGCTGCAAAGAGCCTTAGAAAAAGATCTACCGATACAGAAAGATTCTTATGGAAACATTTACGCCGAAGACAATTAAGTGGTTTAAAGTTTAGGCGGCAACAGCCAATTGGTAAGCATATCATAGATTTTGTTTGTTTTGAGAGAAGGATTGTAGTAGAAGTCGATGGTGGACAACATCAAAAAGAAAAAGATAAAGATATCGAAAGGGACAGGTGGCTCCGAGACCAGGGCTTTAAAGTTCTAAGATTTTGGGACAATGAGGTTCTTAAAAATATCGAGGGAGTGTTGGAGGTAATAAGGAAAAGTTCTTTGTAACACCCTCCCCTCTATCCCCTCCCATCAAGGGAGGGGAAGAAAAGGATATTCTCCCATCAAAGGAGGGGAAGCAAAAAAGATTTCTTCCCCTCCTTTATCCTCCCCCACTTGTGGGGGGAGGTAGGAGGGGGGTACGAGGAGGAGAAAAGGGAGGGTATTCTCCTATCGAGGAAGGAGACGAGAAAAATGCCCACTAAAAATGGAGAAGAACTCAAGGTTATGACAGTGTTTGGCACCAGGCCGGAGGCGATCAAGCTCGCCCCAGTGATCAAAGAGCTTGAAAAGCACCCCGATAGGATTCAATCCGTAGTGGTGGTCACGGCTCAGCATCGAGAGATGCTGGATCAGGTTCTCGGTCTATTTGGGATCACACCCGATTACGATTTGGACATAATGCGTGCCGATCAGAGTTTGTTTGATGTTGTTCTAAGGGCGATCGATGGGTTGAAACCCGTTTTGGAAAAGGAGAGACCGGATATCTTGCTGGTGCAAGGGGATACCACGACTACTTTTGCGGCAGCCCTCGCCGCCTTTTATTTAAAGATTCCAATCGGGCATGTCGAGGCGGGGCTGAGGACCTTTGACAAGCATCGTCCCTTCCCGGAAGAGATGAATCGCAGACTCACTAGCTCTCTAGCCGACCTCCATTTCGCGCCCACCACCAGGGCACGGGAAAATCTTCTTAAAGAAGGGGTACCTCGGGAGAAAGTCCATGTGACCGGGAATACCGTGATCGATGCTCTTCTGGCCCCGCCGTTGGCGGGGTTGAAGGAAGACTATGGATTCGACGATCCCGTTCTTAAAAGCGTGGATTTCGATTCCAGGAAAGTCATTCTGGTAACTGCCCACAGACGGGAGAGTTGGTGTACTCCGACCTTTCGACAAGCTCAAGGTCCCCGAGCCAAAGTCGAGGGGAGCGAAGTCGAAGGGGGTAAGCCCCTGGAGAATATCTGTCGCGCCATCCGGGATTTGATCTCGGGCAACGAGGATGTGGAGGTAGTGTTTTCTGTTCATCTCAACCCTAGAGTTCGAGAGGTGGTTGGGCGCATCTTGGGAGATGAGAGAAGGGTCCATTTGCTCGACCCCCTCGATTATGAACCGTTCGTTCAACTGATGAAAAGGTGCTATCTGATTCTGACCGATTCCGGAGGGATTCAGGAGGAAGCTCCCTCCTTAGGGAAACCCGTTCTGGTTATGAGGGAGGTCACTGAGAGACCTGAGGGCTTGGAGGCTGGAACGGTGAAGCTGGTTGGGACGGATGCGCAACGCATTCTTGAGGAAACCAACTTATTACTCAAGGACTCCAATGAATACAACAAGATGGCCAAAGCGGTGAATCCCTATGGCGATGGACGAGCCAGCGAGAGAATCGTCGAAATTATTCTCACACATTTTGGTCTACAACCCCGGAGGGTCTCTAACCCGAGGGGGATGGCGCGGGAGAAGAGTTGACCGTTTCTCTAAGTAGCGCGTTTCAGCAGATTAATAGGCTTTTGAGGTCAAGGACGGCCAAGAGCACCTTCATCGTCTTCTCAGGGAATTTAACCACGGCTGCCCTTGGCTTTTTCTGCGTGGTCATAATCTCGCGGGTTTTGGGCCCCTACAACTTCGGTCTATTCTCAACAGCGGTTGCGGTAATGGCCATGGTGGTTGGGCTGGCGGACCTAGGCATCGGAACTGGTTTGGTCAGATTCGCTTCCCTGTATCTTGAAAAGGATAAAAAGCGAGCAGATGTGATGTTTAAATTAACCTTTGATGTGGAGATACTTATCAGTCTCGCCATCTTGATTTTGGGTTTTATCCTCGCCCGCCCTCTAGCTATGTTGATCCTTGGCAAGGAGGAGTTGGTGATTCCCCTGAGACTCGCTTTCCTGGGTGCGGCGAGTATGTCCATGGGTTCCTACATCGTTGCCGTCTTGCAGGCCTGGCAATCGTTCGTTAAGCTTTCCCTTTATTCGGTTCTGACCAATGTGCTGAAGTTAAGTCTGGTTCTCCTTCTTTTTCTCTGTCATTGCCTCCATCTTCTGAATGTCATGGTGGTCTACGCAATTGTTCCCTTGTTTGGCCTGATATTGGGCATGGCGCTAATCCCCAGAGATTTTCTGAAGGAGAAGGATAGAACGCACAGGAGGCATTTATTTTCGCAACTGTTTCATTTCAGCAAATGGATTATGCTCTCTTATCTTGCCAACACCGTTATTACCCGCATTGATGTCCTGATTCTTTCTCACTATAAGGGAGCCGAGGCGGTGGGGATTTATTCAGCGGCTTATCAGTTGTCGATGGTGTTCCCGTTGATCATGGGATCCCTCATAACTGTATTGATGCCGCAGGTCAGCCGATTAACTCACAGGGAAGAGTTCATCTTCTTCATGAAAAAGTCGCTCTCAATGTCCACGTTAATTGTCGTGGGGCTGATACCGGTTTTTATATTTGCAAGGCCGCTGATAGGTCTGGTTTTTGGGACGCAGTATTTGGCTTCTAGCGGGGTCTTCCGGATACTTTTTGTCAATTTCATGATAAACATAGTTTGCAATCCGATTGGAACCATCGTTTTTGCCTTAAACAAGCCGATGGTCACAACCTATACCAATTTTGGGCAACTGGTGATAAGTCTCGTGGGCAACTTCCTCCTCATTCCCATCTATGGGGGCTACGGAGCGGCTTACACTTTTCTCACTCTCACCATCTTGGGATCGATAATAATTACGGCCTATGTTGTGGTGAAAGTTTTGAGGATGACAGTGCCCTTAGAGGTAGCTGAAGGAAAGATATAGCGTAGAGATAATAGCAGAGAGCGCGGAGCAGAGAGTAGAGAGCATGGGTTAGCGACGAAGGGCGAAGGGCGAAGAGCAAAGGGTCTGTTAGTCGGGAGTGGAGAACGAGCAGCTGCCAGCTGCCAGGGACCATAAAAAGTCGGGAGTGGAGAGTGGAGAGTCGGGAGTAAGGAGTCGGGAGCTAAAGACTGGAGTGGCTTTAGGATCGGAGGATTCAAGGGGTCAAGGATTCAAGTGAAAATAAATGCTTTAGCACTTGAATCCTAGAATCCTCGACTCCTCGAACCCTTTACTAATAACGAATTCCGAATAACGAATAACCATAGCCGACGTCCGTCAACTGTGAACCGTGAACTGTCAACTAGTTGGGAGACTCCATGGCACCAAAACTTTTAATCTTTGCTCTGTTTAAAGGGATAACTCCTCCTCTGGGAGTTGCCTACATCCCGGCATATTTAAGGCGGTATCTTGGCTACGACAACACGGTGGTAGAGCTCTCGGAATCCGGCTCCTTTGAGGATATTAAGAAGCATGATCCCGACATAGTCGGATTTTCCTGCGTCACTCGGCACTACAATCGGATTCGGGATTTGGCGAGGCGCGTGAAGACAGAATTGAGGATCCCGACGATCCTTGGTGGCCATCATATCACTCCCATCCCTCATATCCTCCCCAAAGAGTTTGATTTAGCGGTGCTGGGCGAGGGAGAGCAAACCATGCTCGAAGTGATGGATTTGTTTTTGAAGAGGGGTATTTTTCCTCCCGAGGAGCTTGAGAAGATCAAGGGAATTGCTTTTCACTCTTCCGTGGGTGAGGTTCGAGTAACACCCCCTCGTGAATTAATCAAACCCCTGGATAATGTTCCCTACCCGGCCAGGGATCTTCTGGATATGGAGAAGCACACCCAGCCAGTTTATCACTGGTCTTTTATGGAACCATTGCGGATTGCCTCGATCTCCACGTCAAGGGGTTGTCCCTATAACTGTGTTTATTGTTCGGCCTCCGTTTTTTGGCGAGGGTATCGCGGCTTCTCCGCAGAGTACGTCGTCGATGAGCTTAAAACGATTCTCGCAGACTACCCGGTGGATGTCATCTACATTGCGGATGACCTTTTCATTGGCGATAGAAAGCGTCTCCGCGAGATCGTTTCGCTGATAAAGGAAGAGGGTATAGACGAAGAGGTGAGATTTTGGGCCAATGCACGGGCGAATTTGGTCGATGAAGAAGTTTGTTCACTGCTCAAGGAGATGAATCTGTGGCATATCACCTTTGGCTTTGAATCCTGTTCGGAGCCCGTCCTGAAATTCCTAAAGAAGGATACGGTCAGCGTGGAACAGAACAGAAGTGCCCTGGCCTTGTCCAAAAAATACGGTTTCGATGTCGAGGGTAACTTTATGGTCGGCTCTCCGTTTGAAACAAAAGAAGATATGATGAAGACCTACCATTTCATCGAGAATAACCCCATCGACTCGTTCGGGATACAGGTGACAACGCCTCTTCCGGGAACCGAGCTCTGGGAAATGGCCAAAGAGAGAGGTCTTGTCAGCGACACGATGAATTTTGATACCCTTTACGATTTCAATCCCATAACTTTCATCGAGAACTTTGACCAATACAGGCAATTTTTGATGTTGGATGGCATCTCTCCCGACGAATTTCTCAAGATTTACAGGAAGTTTCAGGTTTTGCAGTTAAAGAGAGGAAGATATAATAAGCTGAGTTTTTCGGATGTCTTCTCCCTTGGTTTCTTGAGGAAGTGCCTGCGGGAACACGGTTTTCTGTGGCGGGCACTGAAGCACTTGCTCGCCGGACCCGCCTTTCGCTTTCCTAGACTGTGGCGAGCTTACCAGAAGACAAAGAAAATTCTCGGAGTCGAGGATAAAAGCTGGAGCTAATTTAGAAATTAGAAATTAGAAATTAGGAAACTCGGAATTAGGAATGTGTGCCCTGCAGCTAAGGGGACTAGCGGGTGAAAGTCCCG
>JASEEZ010000020.1 GCA_030019215.1 Actinomycetota bacterium | reverse complement strand
TGTGCTGCTACAACTTAGCGTTAAAAAACTGTTAACGATGTAATGCTATTTGAGATCTAGTTCCTAATTCCGAATTCCGAACTGGCCCTTTTCGTATCACCATTATCACCGCGTAGGTGATAATTAATGGTTCTTCGTTCAAGAATTAAATTTTTCCCGGTCCCTGGACCCTGAATCCTGGCCCCTGGTAGTTGGCGGCTGGCAGCTTTGTCTAACTTTTATTATACTCGCTCATCGCTCTCTGGTAACCTTCCCGGACGACCACGAGAATAGCATCGACCGCTCTTCCTATGGCCAAATCCACCTCCCGCCATTGACGCTGAGTGAAGGGGCGCAAGACATAGGTGGCCGGGTCCTGTCTGCCGGGTGGGCGCCCAATCCCGATTCGAATCCGGCCAAATTCATTCGTCCCCAGATGCTCGATGATGGACTCGAGCCCACGATGTCCCCCACTCCGACCTCCCATTTTCACCCTGATGGTGCCGAGGGGTAAATCGAGATCGTCGTGGATCACCAGGAAATTGAAGAAAGTAATTTCGAATCCGTCGAGCAAGGCTTTGGCGCTCCCCCCGCTGAGATTGACAAAAGTGAGGGGCTTCGCGAGAAGGATGTCCTCGCTACCCACCTTCCCCCAACCAAAGAGGGCCTTGAAAGCAGTCTGCTCGAGAGGAATTCCAAGATCCCGCGCCATCCTGTCCACAACCATGTAGCCAACGTTGTGTCGGGTATCCCGGTATTCTTCCCCAGGATTGCCCAAACCAAGGATCAAAAACACCTCATCCCCCTCCTCGACAAAAAGCCCCGCCAGAGGCGGGGCTCAAACACAAAACCCTTAAAGAGGTTGATTGACACAATGCTACTCTTCTCCCTCCTTTTCTTCTTTCTCCTCTTCCTCTTCTACCTTCTCTCCGATAACCTCCGGTTCAACGGCCTCCTCAACCTCCTCGGCTACCTCCTCCACCTCTTTGACCACGGTAGGTGGAACGATGGAAAGGACAATCTCCTCGGAATTCGTTAAGGTTTCCAATCCCTCGATCTGTGGTAAATCCAAAACCCGGATGGTGTCTCCGATGTTGAGCTCGCCCACATCCACCTCAATGTGGTCCGGTAAATCCTTGGGCAAGGCTTCTGCCTCCACTTCCCACAATACATGCTGGAGAACTCCCCCCTCCTTGACACCCGGAGCCTCGCCAACGATCTTTAAAGGCACGGATGCGTGGATCTTCTCGTCCATGGCAATTTTCTGGAAGTCGATGTGGACGTAAGACCTTCTGGCAGGATGCCTCTGTATCTCCTTAATGAGAACGGTATGACCTCTCTTTTCCCCCTCGATCTCCAACTTCACAATTATACTCCCCCCCATACTCTTGCGGAAAAGGGAGGCAAGATCCCGAACGTTCACTACCAGGGGAAGAGGCTCAATTTTCTCTCCGTAGAGAATGGCCGGGACTTTTCCGACCGATCTCAGGCGCCTGGAGGCACTCTTTCCAACCTCTCTTTTTTCAACCTTCAATCCCACTATCTCCATGGATGAAACTCACCCCTTCTGTTGCTTATCGATCTAAGGCTGGTTGTTTCCCTCAAACAGCTGGCTCACCGATTCATTTTGATGAACATTGAGAATCGTTTGAGCGAAAAGAGGAGCTATGGACAGAACCTTTATTTTTTCGATCCGCTTCTCCGGGGGAAGGAAAACGGTATTGGTCACGACTACCTCTTTGATCGGGGAGGCCTTCAATCTCCCAACAGCCGGCTCGGAGAAAATGGCATGCGTGGCGCAGGCATATACCTCTCTTGCCCCCTTTTCGATCAGCGCCTTCGCCCCGTTGACCATCGTTCCGGCCGTATCGATCATGTCGTCTACCAAAAGAGCTGTCTTCTCTTTAACCTTTCCAACTACCTGGGTTATCTCAGCTACATTGTGCTCAGGCCGAGCCTTGTGCAAAATGGCCAGGGTGGCGCCGAGCTTATCCGAAAACCTCTTGGCCATCTTCACCCTACCTACATCGGGAGAGACAACGACCAAATCCTCCAGACCCTTTTCGGCAAAATACTTACCCAGCAGAGGCAAAGCAGTTAAGTGATCCACAGGTACGTCGAAAAAGCCTTGTACCTGCCCAGCGTGAAGATCCATAGTGAGCACCCTATCCGCTCCGGCGACGGCGAGCAGATCGGCCACGAGCTTGGCGGTGATCGACTCCCTGGCCTCGGTCTTCTTGTCCTGCCTAGCGTAGGCATAATAGGGGATGACCGCCGATATCCTTTCCGCTGAAGCTCTCTTCAATGCATCTATCATGATCAGGAGCTCCATTAAGTTCCTGTTAACAGGGGAGGAAAGGGATTGGATGAGAAAGACATCCGCTCCTCTGACACTCTCCAGAAAGCGCACATATATCTCCCCATCGCTGAACCGGTGAATTTTCACCTCACCCAATTTGGCACCCAGATGGGTGGCGATCTCCTGGCTGAGATCCGAATTCGCGCTCCCAGCAAAGATCATCAACTTCTGCTCAAAACCGGCCATATCTCCCCCCCCAAACGTTTGATGCGTTTCTATTTTTTCTTCCTTTTCCGGCGACTCTTGGCCCAATCTTTGATCGTTCTTTGCTCCGAGCGTTCGATCGCCAGACTGCCATCGGGTACGTCCTTGGTGATCGCTGACCCAGCTCCCGTCATGGCTCCCTTGCCTATCCTGATTGGAGCCACGAGCATTGTATCACTCCCCACAAAGACGTCGTCCCCGATGACCGTCTCGTGCTTTTCAAATCCATCATAATTACAGGTTATCGTTCCGGCTCCAATATTTACTCTTCTGCCAATCTTGGCATCCCCTATGTAACTGAGGTGAGGAATCCTGCTCTCCTCACCAATGATGGACTTTTTTGTTTCAACAAACGTCCCGACCCTGGCTTTCTTGCCGACCTTAGTGCCCGGTCTCAAACGGCAGAAGGGTCCAACTTGGGCTCCGTCCTCGATGACACTATCCAGTACCACAGAATGGGCTATCTCCACTTCATCGCCTACCTTCACGTCGACGAGATGAGCTGAGGGGCCAATTGAACACCCCTCGCCAACGGAGGTATCCCCCTCCAAGAAAGTGAAGGGATGAATTATCGTATCCCTATCCAGAACGACATCGGGACCGATGAAGGTAGAGGCCGGATCGATCAGGGTCACCCCCTCCTCCATCCATCGAGAATTGATCCTGTCGCGCATTATCCTCTCCGCCTCAGCCAGCTGTCTTCTAGAGTTAACCCCCACAACCTCGGAGGGATCATCCGTCCTGAGAGCAAATACTCTCTCCCCATCCTTCACGAGCAGCCGCACGACGTCGGTCAAGTAAAACTCACTCTGCTTGTTCTCGGGAGTCAACTTCTTTAGAGCGGGAAAGAGTTTATCTTTTTTGAAACAGTATATCCCCGAGTTTATCTCCTTAATTTTTCGCTCCTTGGGGGAGGCATCCTTCTCTTCCACTATCCGTTTTACCCGCCCTGAATCATCCCGGATAACCCTTCCGTAACCCGTGGGGTCTACCATCTCCGCGGTAAGAAGAGTGGCCGCCGCCTCACTGTCGCAATGAAGAGCAACTAAGCAACTTAAAGTCTGCTGTCTAAGCAAGGGGGTATCCCCACTGAGAACGAGCACATCGCCTTCGAAATCACTCAATTTCCCCTCGGCCACCTGGACGGCATGACCCGTCCCCAACTGTCTCTCCTGAACCACAAAATCCACATTCGACAAAGAGGAGATGACTTCCTCAGCCCCATGACCGACGACCACCACCACCCGCTTCATCCCTATGCTTCGGGCAGTTTCAGCGACGTACTTTATCATGGGTTTCCCGCAAACCCGGTGAAGGACCTTGGGCAAAGAAGACTTCATCCGAGTCCCCTCCCCGGCCGCGAGGATCACCGCCGCCAGTTCCACTTTGCTCCTCCCAATCTCCTATTCATAGATTTTGGCTGGGCACCGCCATTTCAAGTTCACGGCTCCGGGGCTAGGATTCGAACCTAGATTAGCGGATCCAAAGTCCGCTGTCCTACCATTAGACGACCCCGGAATGCCTTTCCGAGACACGCCCCATAGATAAAATCCCGTAGAGCAAGCCCGGGGTGACGGATTGCCGCCTCCAAAATGGCTATCGAGAAAGACCCATCCGAACCCTCGCCTGCGGCCTCGGAGTCTGTATTCCATCGGGGAGCAATCGTCGGTCGTTGCGACAAGCCTGGTTCTACGGAGCGAGTAAAACCACTACCCTATCACCCCGCCGCCGGTGGGGCACCCCAGACCATTATATCACGCCCGCCGTTGGTGGAGTCAGCGAGAAATCGACCTAAGATTCCTCGGTCTCCTCAGGCTCCTCGGTCTCTTCAGGCTCCTTTGTCTCCTCAGGCTCTTGGACCTTCTCAGGCACCTCGATCTCCTCAGGCAGACGAGTTCTCTCGAACTCCTCCAGAACCGCCTTCTGGATCTTCTCCCTGGTCTCCGTGGTAACAGGGTGGGCAACATCCCGAAACTCACCACTGGGAAGCTTCCGGCTGGGCATAGCCACAAATAACCCTCTTTCACCTTCAACTATCCGTAGATTGTGCACCACAAACTCATCGTCGAAGGTTACACTGGCTACGGCCTTTACCTTCTCTCTATCCACAGGTCGAACAACTATTCTCGTGATCTTCATCTTTGCACCCCTTCACTTTACGGATTTATTTGAGCGATAGTGGAGATTTCGATGCTGGCATCCTTTGGAAGCCGAGAGACCTCCACCGTTTCCCGAGCCGGCGGCTCCAAGGGAAAATACTCTCCAAAAATGGCATCGACCTTTCCGAAATCCGCCAAATTCCACAAGAATACCGAGATCTTCACCACCTTACTTAAAGAACCATCGCTCGCCTCCAAAATAGCTTTGATGTTTTCAAGCACCCGTCTAGTTTGCTCCTCAATACCCCCTTTCACCGTCTCGCCAGTTTTTGGATCGATGGGAATTTGCCCAGAGACAAAGATAAAACCACCCACCTTGATGGCCTGAGAATAGTGACCAACCGGCAGTGGTGCATCCTCCGTGATTATAGCCACCTTCATAACCCGCCTCCTTCAGCTCAAGATTTGTCTGGCCAATTCCAGGTCAGAATCCTTGTCCACATCCATACCAATCTCAGGATGGGGAGTGATCACAGCCCGTCCTTGGCCCCCAATCAAATTCGATAGTCTTTTCTCCGCCGCCTCTATGGTCAACAGATGTAGCAAAAATTTGAGGACGAAACTAAAACCCAAAACCCGTGCTAACTTCGGGGGACTTTTACGAAAACCATACAACCTTTCCAGTAAATCTCTGTTGCTCTCAAAAAGCCCCGGATCGACTAAGGCTAAATTCCCACCCGTAAAAGTGCCATCTCTGAGAACGGCATAAGTCCTCCTGACCCGAGGGAAGCGTCTCTCCACATCCTTCTGGGGGATGATGGGATAGTATACTTGAGCTTTCTCCCGCTCGCAACACTTGAGAAAATTGTCCACCGCCTCGGTCGTGAGGAGAGGAATATCTCCCGAAACGAGGAGTATCATTCTACCCGCTTTTAAATGCCCCATTCCAGCATAAATATTGTCCGTGAGAGAACCGTCATTTAGAATGAACTCCGCACCTTCGGGCAATGCTACCCCTTTGGCTGAGGGAATAACCACGACTATCCTCCCGATCCTCGAACAACCCTTGAGAGCCTCAACCACATAGTTGAGCATAAGCCGGTCACCTATGGGCAGGAGCCCCTTTGCAGGGATTCCCGGTAAGGAGATTCCCTTCAAGCTCCCACCCGCCAATACTACCGCATCAACCTTTTGCATACGAATCCCACCAGCAAACAATCAATATTTTCGTTGTCGACCTCGACGCTCCTCTTTATTTTCAGCAAAGAACATCCCATCCGCAAGGATAAGTGGCCGTGACGATGACCGTTGAACAAAGATGCTCAAGCAACCGAGCAGCCTTCTCGGCCCCCTCCCTCCCCTCAAACAAAGCGAAGACGCTGGGGCCACTGCCCGACATCAACGCACCCAGTGCCCCAGCCTCGATGAATTTTTTCTTTAAACTCTCTATCTCGGGGTGCTCCTCGATCGTCACTCTCTCAAAAATGTTGGCTATGACCAAGCCGATCCCCCTCAAATCCTTTCTCTCTAAAGCGACCAACACTTCCGAAATGCCCAGGAGGGAGGATACCCCCATTCGATCAAGGCGGCCATAGGCCCAACCCGTCGGGATCTCAAAATCCGGCTTGGCGACGACCGTCCAGACATGAGGCAGACTGGCCAACGAGGTGACCCTCTCCCCCTTTCCCTCCACCAAGCACGTCCCTCCCTTGAGACAAAAGGGGACATCGGCGCCGATCCTCTCTCCCAGCTCGAGAAGGCGATCATGGGAGAGATCAAGACCCCAGAGAAGATTCAAACCCACCAACACGGCGGCCACATCAGCACTCCCCCCGGCCAGACCAGCCGCGATGGGGATGTGCTTGGTGATCTCTATGAGGACGCCGCGCTCCACCCCCACCTCGTCCCGAAGAAGTTTCGCCGCCTTCCAAGCCAGATTCTCCTCCCGAGGAAGAGGGGAACTGCAAACCACCTCGATATCCAGGGACCTTTCTGAAAGAGAGATCTCGTCTGCGAGCTCGAGGCTCTGCATCACGCTCTGAATATCGTGGTAACCATCCCCTCTCTTCCCCAGAACATCAAGGTACAGATTTATCTTAGCATGTGCTCTAAGTTCAAGCGTCTTCATTGTGCCTCTGAAAGATGCCCTAAATTAAAGAGCACAGCCACTTGCTGTGCTCTTTGCCTAAAATTGTGTGAAAGCATTTCCAAATCGTGGGTCGTCAATGCAGCCACGGAAGCAAATTTTCACCACTCTGAGGGTGAGTGAGCTCGACGGTCCTGGTCAATACATCAGCATAGCTGTAAGAGACCCTTCGCGGCCTTTCTTTTTCCTCGTCCACCTTCACCACGAAGAGGTTGGGGTGGGTTTCCTCCAATATCCCCTCTCTCTCTACAATCTTACATCGCCCCAAATTGGCGCGGAGTCTCATCTTCGAACCCACCAAAGTCTCAAGATCACTCTTGATGCGGTCAACGACCTCAGTTTGAGGAATTTCCGAGAGAGGCATTCTTTATCCTTTCCTGGGTGATCCTTCCCTTTCAGACAAATACCAATAATTCACAACTATGATAGCTTAAAAAGCTCGAAAAATCAAGGAAGAGCGGTCATGACCACTAAAAAGACCTGCGAGAATCGGCTGAAAGAGCTTCGCTCAAGCGAGCAAACTCCTCGAGGCTCAAAGTTTCCCCCCGGCGATGGGGATCAATATTGACAACCCTCAGGGCCCTCTCAACCCACCCTTTCTCGTATCCGAGATCACTTGTCAACAAAGCATTCCTCACCGTTTTCCTTCGATGACCGAAGGCCGCCTCGATGACCTGAAACAGATGAACCGAATCCCCAACCCCGCCGATGGCGGGGGGAGAGGGCAACCTCATCAGTTTCACCACAGCGGAGTCTACCTCAGGTGAAGGAAGAAAAGCCCTTCTTGAGACGAAGAAGGCGATCTCGGGTCGAGCGTGGTATTGAATCTTCAGAGTAAGAATCCCATAGTCTTTGCAACCGGGGGAGGCGATGATCCGATCCGCCACCTCCCTCTGGATCATGAATACAAACTCGTCAATCCGAGGGCACTCCACCAGGAACTTGATCAAAAGAGGAGAAGCTATGTTATAGGGAAGATTTGAAACCATCTTGCTGGGTTGTGGGATATTCGGGGGCAAGTTATCCAGGTCCAAATCCAGCGCGTCCAATTGAAGGAGCTTCACATTGTCGAAACCTTTGAGTGTCTCCCCTAAAACTGCCAGGAGTTTCTTATCGATCTCCACCGCGAGAACCGCGCTCGCCCTTTTTGCCAATTCCTGGGTGAGAGTACCTATCCCTGGTCCGACCTCGAGAACTACATCCGTCGACTTCAGATCGGCAATCTTGACGATCTTGCCCAGGACATTCTGGTCCACTAAAAAATTCTGCCCCAGCCTTTTGCTGAGGCGAATATTAAACTTCTTTAATATCTCAATGGTTTTGCCAGGTGTGGCCAAAGACACAAAAATCGCCTCTTTGCGAAAATGTCCGCCCCGCCTGCCAGCGCCTGAGCGCAGCGATGGCGGGCAGGAAGCCAATGGCGGGCAGGCACTTTACCAATAGCGAGCCCACCACAGTTATATGGCCAAGGCCGCGCCCCGTGAAAGAGTAAATCCATCAATCCAAGATCCTGACCGCTACCCTTCTTCGCCCAAAGACCCTTGCCTCCGCCAAAGTGTCGAAACAAAGATCAATGCGATTTCCCTTGATGGCACCACCGGTATCCGCCGCCAGCGCCTCTCCATAACCCTCGATATAGAGGCGGGTTCCCAAAGGAATCGCCCTGGGATCGACGGCGACCACCCCACGACCGGCCTTCATCCCCGTGGCCGTGCGAGTCCCGCAATCATAGCCCGGAGTATAGGCCGTGGCGATGAGCATCTGAACCCTTTCGCCACCTCGAGAGATGCGACCCGGCAGAGCAGCATAGATCGGGCGCCCTGTCCCAAACCTGACCAGCCGATTAACCGGAGGGTCGATCACTTCTTCGCTTTGGAGAATCCTCTTGGCCTCCCGGCCATCCCGATAGGTGATCTTAAGTGTACGAAGAACCGTCCCTTCCCTACCGGGGATCACCACCTTGACTCTTCCCTTGAGAAGACTCGTGTCCTCCCGAGAAACTGTCTCAAAGGGGGTGCTCACCTTGATGGTCTCAATCCTTTCGGTGACCCTAACCACCCGAACAACCATGCCCTGGACTATCGGCGATTTAGAATCGGGGAAAACCTCATCTTTGACCCCAAGCCGGATTGGGGCAACCTTAATCGCCGCACCAACGGTGGAAGCAGTCGTCAGCAATCTCTTCTCGCCGTTATCAACCCGAACCTTGATGGGAACGGCGTGTTTCACCACCACTTCTGTTCCCTCTTCAAGCGGAGCTGAGGGTTCGGGTTTTACCAGATCGGCCTGGCCAATGCTTATTCCTCTCTCCTTCAGCAGATCACTGACCTTTCTGGCACGCGTTTTCAGATAACATGTCTTGCCGTCCACAGTGAGCGCCACTGTCTTCTTGAGCCCATAAAAATAGGTCAGTCCCAAAACAAGGAATAGAGCCAGAACTGCTCCACCTATGGTGGGACCGGGGCTCAAAGCACAGTTTGTTCGTCGGCGGACAGAGTCCACCAGCCGAGTTGCGCAACCCCGAATGGTCGTAGAAGTCACGTGCCAAAATTTCAGAAAAGGTACCTTCATTGAATCATTCCCTTCAGTTAAATGACCAGCATTTATTCGATTTCTAGGTCCTTCTGGAGGCACGGTTCGCCAATTATATAGCAAATTCTCCCAAAAGGCAAACTACTGGATCGTCAAAACGACCCTAAATCTTTAATCCAGATGGAAAAATCGCAGCGCATTTGCGGTGGTTGCCCGGGCAATCGCCTCGGACTCCTCCCCTTTGATCTCGGCGATCCTCCGAGAAATGAGGGGGAGAAAATGGGGTTGATTGACCTTCCCACGATGAGGATAGGGAGCAAGATAGGGAGAGTCCGTCTCCAGCATGAGGCGCTCCAGGGGAATGGACTTAACCACATCCACTATTTCGCCAGCATTTTTGAAGGTGACGGGACCGGCAACCGAGATATAATGGCCCCTCTCCATAGCCATACCATAGACCAACCATAACCATAGGGGACGTTGTTTCCAACCTGTCTATACTTGGTACTTGAGGGTCAAGTCTCGGTTATGTGATAGATGGCTCCAGGATACTCAAGGCGTAGTGGTCTAGCCATTTACAATAGAGCTTAAAAGCAACAAAGAAAATCTTATATTTCAAGACCTGATTGGATGAAAAAGCTGCACCCCCTCAGACGTTAGACGTTAGGGGACGTTGTTTCCAACCTGTCTATCCTGCTCCCCAGTCTGTTCAAAAAGCAGCTCCCCTTTTCTTATCATCCTTGAGACTGACGACTCACTGGCTAGGAGCGCTCGCGCAATGTCACTTCCGGAGTAGCCCAGCTCTTTCGACATTCGATATGCGAGATTGGCTCTTGCCTCCGCTATCCTTTTCTTCTTACTCACCCCTAGGAGCTCAGCTCTGGTTACATTATATACAGAGCATACCGCGGAAAAAAGTGGATCGGGATCATTTATCTTTGGGGCGGCTTGCTCGGGGCTTGCGGCATGAATTCCCTCTACAAAGCTTCCCTCACCCAGAACCCGATCATCAAATGCCTGCTTTATCTTGGGATATTCTCTGGGATATCCCAACGACCGTTTAAGACCGCCGCCGACTAGATCTTTTCTTTTTCCCATTAAGAGGCCATCGCTTACAAATTCAAGATATTGATGCTTTGCCCTTTTTTCCGTTTTGCCAAAGTGGGATAGGATAGCATCTTGAAAAAACCAACCGGTTTTGGTCTTGCCCAAGACGTAGCTGTGGCCACAGAACGGATAGCATTCTAGCTCTTTTATCGAGGTTACAAGATTAGCTCTGATCGGATTTAGATGAATATATCTTATTAGCTCAAGAAAGTAAGGATCATCCTGGCAAATGGTTGCCTTGTAGCGATTTTGGAAGAGATGACCCGACCTTGAGTATTTTTTATTGAAGTAGATTGCATATCCGGTGAGCAGCCGGCGCATGAGTGCTGAGATTGGAGTTCCTTCTCTTCGAAGCAAAAGATGAAAGTGATTGGGCATCAGGGAAAAGGCATAGATTGGAGTATTGCTTTTCTTTAAAAGCTCTCCTAGGCGAGATAAGAAGAAATCCCTGTCTTTGTCATCATGAAATATTTCAGACCGCTCTATTCCTCTGGCAATGACATGATAAAGAAATCCTTTAGCGTCAATCCTTGGTTTTCTAGGCATAAACGAAATATATAAGAGCAATCGTGCTTAGTCAAGGATTGAAACAGCGTCCCCTAGCTAGCTAAACGAAATATATAAGAGCAATCGTGCTTAGTCAAGGATTGAAACAGCGTCCCCTAGCTCCTAGCTCTAGCTTAGCTATTCTTCGTCCCTCGCCCTTCGTTGCTGACCCCTGGTCTCCGAACCCTTTCTACACTCCCGACTCCCAACTCCTCACTCCCGACTCCCAACTCCTCACTCCCGACTTTCTATCCACCCTGGTAGCTGGTAGCTGTCGACTGGCAACTGTGAACTATTCAATTCTCGGAAACAGCGGCTTTTCCTTGGTTACAACCGTGCCCGGCTGGATTCGTCCCCAGGCGGTCGCATCGGAGATCGTTTGATCGCTCAAACTCTCCCGTATCCCCAGCTGAGACCAGATCTTCTCCGCCGTCTCCGGCATAAAAGGAAAGGTGAGAATGGTGATGATCCTTATGCAATCGAGCAGGGTATACATCACGGTAGCCAGACGCTCGGTCTTTCCCTCTCTGGCCAAAGCCCAGGGTGCGGCGGTATCGATGTACTTATTCGCCATGTTTACAACCGTCCATATCTCAGCCAGACTCTCCCTGAGTTTTAGCTGACCCATCAAGCGATCCAGCCTTCGAACAACCCCACTCGCCTTCTCTCTCAGCTCGGTTTCGAGGGTGGTGAGCTCGCCCGGTTCAGGAGTCTTCCCTCCATAATATTTTTCCATCATCGGGATGGTTCGGTGCAAGAGATTGCCCAGATCGTTGGCCAGATCGGAGTTGTAACACTCCTCTAACCTCTTTATTGAAAAATCGCCATCCTGGCCGAAGGGAAACTCGGAGAGAATAAAATAGCGAATGGCATCGGCTCCATATTGCCTGGAGAGCTGGATGGGATCGATGACATTACCTAAAGATTTGCTCATCTTCTCCCCGTTCACCGTGAAATAACCGTGAATGAAATATTCCCGGGGTAGCTCAACTCCCAGGGCCATGAGCAGAGACGGCCAAATAGTGGCGTGAACCCTCAGGATATCCTTGGCCATGAGCTGTACATCGGGTGGCCAAAATCCCTCGAAATTTCTTCTGTCCGCCGGCCAACCAAGCCCAGTGAGGTAGTTCAAGAAAGCATCCACCCAAACGTAGGTCGTGTGCGAGGGATCAAAGGGGAGAGGAATGCCCCATGAAACTTTCTCTTTGGATCGGGAGATGGACACATCTTGAAGTTCTTCTCTCTCGAGAAAGGAGACCATCTCGTTCTTGCGCTCTAGGGGTCTGATCTTAAGCTCGTCCTTCTTTATCGATTTTAAAAGGCGCTCTTGGAATGTGGAGAGTTTGAACAAATAGCACTCCTCCGAGCGCACCTCCGGTTCCATTTTGTGGTCGGGACACTTCCCATCCACCAGATCGCTTTTGGTCTTAAACTGCTCGCAGCCGATACAGTAAAGTGCCTCGTACTTTCCCTTATGGATGAAGCCACCATCGTGCAAATCTTGTAAAACCTTCTTCACTGCTTCTTCATGATGGACATCGGTCGTGCGGATGAAGTTATCGTATTTTATGTTCAAGGCCTGCCAGGCCTTCTTGAACTGACCAACTATTCCGTCACAGAAGACCTGCGGCGGTTTGCTCGCCCCCTCGGCGGCCTGTTGAACCTTGATGCCATGTTCGTCCGTGCCGGTTAAAAAGAACGCATCGCGTCCAGCGAGCCTATGATAGCGAGTCAAGACATCAGCGGCGATCGTCGTATAGGAATGCCCGATGTGTGGCACATCATTCACATAATATATAGGAGTTGTCACATAAAACTTCTCTCTACTCATATTTTCTCGTTGCCAGCCATTAGCTACCATCCATCAAAATTAAGAATTAAAAATGAAGAATTAAGAATGATTTAAGGATTTAAAGACATTTTTCATTCTCCATTCTTCACTAACTGCTATCTGCTATCTGCCATCTGCCATCCGCTATCGGCCATCTGCCAACTGCTTGACTGCATTTTTCCACAACCATATAATTGGAGTTGACCATTGTCAAGGTCGTGGAGGAGGTCAAAGATGAAATCGACAGGGATAGTTCGCAGGATAGACGAGTTGGGGAGGATCACCATCCCCATGGAACTTCGTCGCACTCTGGGCATCCAGGTCAAGGACCCCCTCGAAATCTACGTGGACAAGGATAGGATCATTCTCACCAAATACGAGACCGCCTGCATCTTCTGTGAAAATACCAAAAACATCGAAATCTACATGGGCAAAAATGTCTGCCGGGACTGTAAGGGAAAAATGAGCTCCGAGTGCCTCCGCTAGTCACCCTTCTCTCGTGATATCTTAACCCTTTTCACTGCCTCGTAGAGCATCCTTGGAGAAACTCCCTCTTCCTCAGCAATCTTCCTAACGGCTTCCCTTCTGGTAAAACCCTCTCTCATCAACCACATTACTCGCGAGCCGAGGGAACCAATATCCACCAGGCTCTTTTCCTTTCCGACGACCCCCTCCATAACCACAACCATCTCGCCTTTCAGCTTTCCCTCTCGAAGCCGCTCCAGCACTTGAGAGATGCTTCCCCTGATGATCTCCTCGAATTTCTTGGTCAACTCCCTGGCTAAAACCATCCTTCTGTCTCCCAGAATCTCGAGTGCATCCACCAGAAGACCCTCGATCCGATGAGGTGATTCGTAGAAGACCAGGGTTCTTTTCTCATTGCTAAGTTCTTTGAGGGCTCTCACGCGCTCGCCTCTCTTCCTGGGAAGAAAACCCCGATAGATAAAGCTATCGGTGGGAAGGCCCGAGACGACCAGGGCAGTGAGGAAGGCGGAAGGACCGGGAAGAACCTCCACCCCGATTCCGACTTCGAGGCAAGTTTTGATTAGCCTATGTCCGGGGTCAGCCAGACCCGGCATCCCGGCATCGGAGACCAAGGCAATGTCTTGTCCCTCTTTAAGCTTTCGGAGGAGTTCTTTGCCCCTGGTGACCTCGTTGTGCTCATGGTAGCTGGTGAGCGGGGTTTTAATCCCATAGCGGGTAAGGAGTTTGCGGGTCCGCCTAGTATCTTCGGCCGCGATTAGGTCGACTTCCTTCAGGGTCTCCAAAACCCGAAGGGTGATATCTTTAAGATTTCCGATGGGGGTAGCGCAGACAAAAAGCTTCCCTTCGCTCATAGAAATATGATAGCCCTTCAAGGCCCAAAACGCCATCGACCGATCCCCAAATCGCGGTGCCCAACCTCTTGCTTACTCCTCGACGATGGCTTCGGCGGGACAGTTCTCAGCACAAGTCCCGCACTCCACGCACTTCTCCTGATCGATCGCGTATTTGTCCTCGCCCTCGCCGATGGCGCTGGATGGGCACTCATCGGCACAGACACCGCAGCAGAGGCAATCACCAGTTATTCTGTAGGCCAACCTCGCACCCCCCTCTCATTTCTATATGAAACGACAAAAATAATTGTGCATGGATAGGAATAGGGTTGTAAATACAGATAGATGAATAAATTCTAAGCACTAAGGTGTATTGTTAACAAGATAGGTTAACACCATGGTCGGGTGAAGTACTCCGAAAACACGCGGTCGGCCCCGTTTTAGTTTAACGAAATTTTACTCTGGCCGCCGCCCAGGTCTCGCCCCGCCGCAGACTACCGATTTTTTAAGGCTTTCTTCTGGCAGGGTTCCGACACGGTTTTCTCCGCACTTTACCCTCCCCTTGCCGGTTATGGCAGGCTAACATACACCTTAACCCTTTGTCTAAATTTTGGGGAGTATTATATTTAGGTAATTTGGATTTGGGATTTGTTTAGAATTTAGGATTTTGGATTTAGAATTTGTTAGTTAATGATGAATGAAATATTATACGCAAATATTTAAGACGCTTCATATAATAATTTGATTGCCCCTCATCCTATTTCGATCAGATTGTATTTTCTGGTCCCCAGCCCAATTTCCTCCCCATATCTGAACTGGATGCTCCAATCGACAGCCGGATAGAGAGAGCGAAACTTATCCCCGCTCCCGGGCTCGCCCAACTTCGTCCCCTTAATTCCCTGCGCTCTATTGATGAGATCGACCCCAGCCTGATCGATGGCTACAGGATCCAGGGAAGCCAGGATGCCCACGTCGGCCACGATGGGGGCATCGCTCCATTCCCAACAGTCGCAGTCCGGGGAGATGTCCATGAGAAAGTTCATGAAACCGGCCTTGCCCCGCTTCTCCTTCAGAACCCCGAGAACGTGCTCCACGATCTTTTCCTGAAGATTTTCGGGCTCGGCCTTCCAACTTATGGCGATGGCCGAATGGGGACAGGTCACGGTGCACTCACCACAACCCCAACACTTCTCCGAATCTATTCTCGCCTTTTTCGCTTTGCCCGATCCTCCAAGGAGAGAGATAGCGCCGGCGGGGCACCACTTAAGGCACTTCCCACAACCAACGCACACCTTCTCATCCACAACAGGAAGGACATCTGAATGCATCATCTGCTTGGCGCTTCGACAACCCAAACCCATTCCCAAGTTCTTGAGCGTCCCGCCGAAGCCGGTCATCTCATGTCCTTTGAAATGGGAGAGGGCAATAAGGCAATCGGCATGGCAAGCGGCGCTGCCTATCTTGACCTCCTTGAAATGCTTGCCATCTATGGAAACGGAAATGTAATCCTTCCCGGTTAAACCATCGGCAATGACCAGCGGAGCGCCAACAACCTCGTAGGTGAATCCGTTCTCGATGGCGGTCTGAAGATGGTCAACGGCGTTCCAACGAGAACCGGTGTAAAGGGTGTTCGTGTCCAGAAGAAAGGGCTTCCCGCCACAGGTCTTGATCTTATCCACCACCCGACGCACGAAGATGGGGCGAAGGTAGGCGGTATTGCCGCGCTCCCCGAAGTGAACCTTGACCGCCACAAGGTCTCCCTTTCCTATCAAAGTCGGGAAACCGGCTCTTTCGAAGAGATCGTCAACCTTCTCAAGTAGGCTCCTCTTTTCAAGTGCCCTCATGTTCACAAAATATACATCAGCTGCCATTTTCTCTCCCTCATTCAGGGTTCAGGGTCCTGGTTCCTTGTCCGATGTCGGATTTATCCTGAGCGAAGTCGAAGGATGTCGGAAGTCGGATGACGGGTGTCGCCATTCGTTATTCAAAACTCGTTACTCGTTAAGTTGTCTATTTGGTTCTTTTCCAAAAGAGCTAGCAATAAGGGGTTCAAGGTCTCGAGGGTTCAAGGTCTCGAGGGTTCAAGGATTCAAGCGTCTGTTTTCTAAAGATTTAATAAGTTATAGTCTCTTAGCATTTCACTTGACCCCTTGGCTCCCCGAATCCTCGAATCCTAAAACTACTTCAGTCTTCAGCCTTTGACCCCTGACTCCCGACTAACAGACTCCCCACTCCCGACTTTCTATCCACCCTGGTAGCTGGAAGCTGGCAACTGGTGCCTCGCCCTTCGTCCTTCGTCCTTCGTCCTTCACCTTTTGTCCCTCGTCTGCTCCCCCCCTAGCAACCAGCTGCTCCGCCCATCTCCTCCAAGGCCATGGTTGCTGCACCGATTACCCCGGCCTCGGTCCCGAGTTTGGCTTGGACGATCTCGACCCCTCTCGAATCGAGATTCATCACTCTTTTCTCCAACTCCTCCCTCGCTGGGCTCAGGATGAGCTCGCCCGCTTCAGCCAGACCACCACCGACGACGATGATCTCCGGATCAAAGACATTTGCAAGGTTGGCCAGGCCTATGCCCAGCATCCTCCCCGCCTCCGAAAGTATCTCCCTTCCCAAAACATCCTCTTTGCCAGCGGCGGTGGTTACCGTCTTAGCCGTGATGTCCTCAACCTTACCACCGGCCAACTCCAGGATCGAGGAGGCGCGTCCGCCCGCTATGGCCTCCTTGGCTCTGGCAGCAATCGCCTGGCCAGAAGCGAGCGCCTCCAGACAACCGTAATTCCCGCAGCCACAAAGCGGGCCCTGGGGATCAACGACCATATGGCCTATCTCTCCAGCATACCCTCGCGTCCCCCGATAAACCTTGCCATCGATTATAATACCTCCTCCGATTCCCGTTCCCAAGATGATGAAGACTAAATTGGATGCTCCACCACCAGCACCATAACACCATTCGCCCAGAGCGGCCACGTTAGCATCGTTGTCCACAAAGGTGGGCAAACCAAAGCGGCTGCGAACCTCTTCTCTCAAAGGGACTTCCTTTAAGGGAAGGTTGGGGGAGAAAATCACCATCCCCTCTTCCCAATCGACCAGACCGGCCACACCCAAACCGATACCCAAGACATCAGGGTTTCGGGTCAGGAGCTCGCCAATCACCTCCTTAACGACTTCGACGAGAACCCGAGCATTGGTTGTGGGGGTGGGCTTCCCTAATGATGTGAGAAGATTCCCACCATCATCAACCACACCCCCCATAATCTTCGTTCCCCCGATGTCCACTCCAATCAGATGTTTTCTCATTCAATCCCGCCAATATTTAAAACAAACCCCCGGCGAGCCGGGGGGTGCAATCGTGCCCAAAACAACCTTCTTTCTACTCTTTCATCTCTGGCCCATAGACACAAACTCTATTCCTGCCACCTTCCTTGGCAAAATAAAGGGCTCTATCCGCCCCGTCAATCAGCTCCACCTCATCCTTCGTGTCATCGGGATAAGTGGCAACACCCGCACTGATAGTCCTCTTGACCTTAGGCTCCTTTTCATCGCCTTCGAACTCGGTGGTCTCGATGTCCCTTCTCGCCCTCTCGGCTACCTCTTGAGCTGCTCGGGTGCCTGTATTCGGCAAAAGCAGGGCAAACTCCTCTCCACCATACCTGGCAACCACATCGATCGCCCTGACATTCTTCCGGAGTACCTCCGCCACCTTCTTGAGGAGAAGGTTGCCCTTGGCGTGACCAAATCGATCATTGAACGACTTGAAAAAATCGATATCCATCATTATCAGAGAAAGCTTGCTCCCGAACCTGTCCGCCCTCTTCCTCTCCTCCTCCAATCTGTCCACAAAATAAGCGTAGTTATGAAGACCTGTCACTCTGTCGACCATGGAAAACTTTTCCAACCTCCTCCGCTCTCCTTTCTGCCTCCCAGAGATCAAACCAACCACCGCCCCTATTGCTAGCATCAGAACCGTGCCGAAAGCAATTTCCATCAACGCGGTCAAACCCTTCCCCGCCAAAGGCGAAGGCCCCTCTAATTCCCAGAGGAAACTCCTGTAGATGTAGGATGCGCAAAACAACCCGGCGCCCAAGGCGACCAAAGCCCCTCCCCAAGCATCGTAGGCAAGAGCGGCCAGAAGAACGGGTATCAAGTAGAAATACCAATAGAGCGTCGCCCCTTGGGTGACAACTATGAGAAAGGTTATCCCCGCAAAGGAAGCGATGATAAGAAACAAAACACCACTAGAGTTGCGCAAGGGATCTCCCCACCCCAGTACAAACCTCCGACACCCACACTCTGTATTTATACAAAAAGGGAGGAAATCCTTTTATTTCAGGTGCCTGGCAACCTCCCTGGCTAAAATGGAGATGCCCAAGATAAAGCCCAGAAGGAAAATGCTCCAGGGAAAATTGGTGGGTATTTCGCTCCTCAAGATGACCCCGAAATTCCAAACGAAGGAAAGGAGGACAATCAAGCCGGCCAGAATCTCCAACAGCCAGCTCCCCCGTGAGAATTGCAGAGGCCTTTCTCCTTCCTCAAACCATAATACCGTAACAGCAGCCAGGATCAAGGCCAGCGACACCAAAACCGGTGCCAGGACCGGTCCAAGCCAGGGGACGGGGATCAGAAAAAGGATGTCCCAATCAAGCAGGGACTTCGGCCAATCCAGGATGACCTTCAGCCAGATGTAATAAGAGATATCCCAAATCCCAAACAAAAGAAGGAAATAGGCCACCTTGTCCTTAAGTTTTTTGCCGGCTATGAGCGCAAGCGTCAAAAGCATAACGATGGTCGCCGCCTCGCGCCCCACTTCCACGAGGACCATCTTCCCGGACATCATCCCGAGGGGAAAGGAAAGCCCCCCGGGGTAGTAAAGCTCCCGGAGGTAAACGACCACGGCCGCCTCGACGTAGGCCATGGCCACAGCAAAAAAAGTAACCCAGATTAAGGTCCTCTTCATCGATGAAGAACTCATCTCACTCCTTTTGCATCAATCGCCTAAGGCACGCCGAGCGAGTCCGGCTGCCTTCCGGTGTCCCAGAAACTTTTTCTTCACCCATGATGGTATTCCTTCTTGCCCCCAAACAAAAAAGCCAGAGCAAACACATGCCCTGAGCTTGTTTTGGTGGCGGGACGCGGAATCGAACCGCGGACGCCGGGATTTTCAGTCCCGCGCTCTACCGACTGAGCTATCCCGCCATACTAGTACCGTTACAACTTAATTAGCCTAATTGGTCTTACTCCGTTAGAAAAGTGACCTTCTAGCAGGGTCAGCTAAAAATAGTTGTAACGGCACTAGCTACCAGCCATTGGCTATCAGTAGTAGTGTAGCAATGAAGCAACCCAGTTTCTAGTCTCCAGTCCTCACCATCGACTATCTGCTATCAGCCATCTGCTATTTGCTGCTTCTTTGGCGGGAGCGACGGGATTTGAACCCGCGATCTCTGGCTTGACAGGCCAGTGTGTTAAACCAGACTACACCACGCCCCCTAAATTCAGTTGACAGTTAGGAGTTGGGAGTGAACAAAATTGCATATTAACTAACCACTCGCTACTCTTGTAATTATTTTACTCCTCACTCCTAACTTTTGACTACCGGCTTCCCGCCTATGGCGGGATTAGTGGGCGATGCAGGATTTGAACCGTACTCCCTCGCTATCGCTCGTTCAAGGGGCTCTGCCCCTATGACGCCCCCGATGAAATCGGGGGCTGTACCCCGAAACCATGGGGGAAATCCTTCCCCCAAACCCCCTTGTCGTAGGTTCAAATCCACATCCTCAACCACCTATAACCAATTATACTGTATCCAATTTTCAGTAAAATCCCCACTTGTGGGCGATGCAGGATTTGAACCTACGACCCCCTCCTTGTAAGGGAGGTGCTCTCCCACTGAGCTAATCGCCCTCAAAATTTTCCTTTGGAAAATTTTGCGTTCTCCAAAATTGCTTAACAATTTTGGAGTGGTGCCCCACCAGGAGGAATGCCTGGTGTCACCTTCGCTCACTTCGTTCGCTTGGTGCCCCCAGGGGAATTCGAATCCCCGCCACGGCCTTGAAAGGGCCGCGTCCTAGGCCTCTAGACGATGGGGGCCTAAAATCAGTCAACCGGCCTTGCGGCCTAGTCAATCGCTCACTTTCACTCACTAGTACCGTTACAACTTAATTAGCCTAATTGGTCTTACTCCATTAGAAAAGTAACCTTCTAACAAGATTAGCTGAAAATAGTTGTAACGGCACTAGTCAAAACCAAGAGCTTTCTTCCCTTTTGACCCTTGACTCATCCCTCTTGACTGCTTTTGTGGTGAGCCGTGGAGGAATCGAACCATCCTCCAGTCGCTTCGCTCCTTCCAGGGGCTCCGCCCCTAGGACGCCCCCGATGAAATCGGGGGCTGTACCCCAAAAGCCTGGGGGAAATCCTTCCCCCAAACCCCCTTGTCGGAGCTTCGATTCCAAGCCCCGAAGCCGTTGAGCCGTGGAGGAATCGAACCATCCTCCAGTCGCTTCGCTCCTTCCAGGGGCTCCGCCCCTAGGACGCCCCCGATGAAATCGGGGGCTGTACCCCAAAAGCCTGGGGGAAATCCTTCCCCCAAACCCCCTTGTCGGAGCTTCGATTCCAAGCCCCGAAGCCGGTGAGCCGTGGAGGAATCGAACCTCCGACACCCGGATTAAAAGTCCGGTGCTCTACCTGCTGAGCTAACGGCCCTTCTAGTCGTTGGTTGTTGTCTGCGATTAGTACAATTAGCTTTTAGCCAATAACCGATTTTCAATTAGCAAATAAGACTAAAAATAAAAAAACTACCAACAACCGCTTTTATTGTACACAGCGGACAAAAGGTTAGCAACCTTGGCAGAGGTTGTCAATCGGCTATATCCCAAGGTCTAGTGTTTAAAATGTCTCCTTCCCGTGAAGACCATGGCCATCTTGTGCTCATTTGCGGCGGCGATTACCTCGTCATCGCGGATGGAGCCACCCGGTTGAATGATGGCCTTGACCCCAACCTTGGCCGCGGCATCCACAACATCCCTGAAGGGAAAGAAAGCATCCGAGGCCAAGACGGAGTTTTTACACTTAGCCTTCCCAGCCTTTTTAATGGCAATATCACAGGCATCAATCCGACTCATCTGGCCAGCGCCTATCCCAACGGTCTGAAGATCCCTGGCGAGAACGATGGTGTTGGATTTCACATGTTTGGCCACTCGCCAGGCGAAAAGCAGATCGCCCCACTGCGCCTCATTTGGGCGCCCTTTGGTAACCACCTTCATGCCCTTTTTCTCCTCATAACCAGCATCCCTGTCCTGAAGCAGAATTCCTCCATCTATGCGCTTGATATCCTTGGTGGGGATATGGGGCTCCCTCTCCTCGCCCATGTACATCAGACGGACATCTTTCTTCTTGGTCAATATCTCCAAGGCCTCCTCCAGATAAGCTGGAGCAATGACCGCCTCGACGAAGGTTGGAGCAATCTGCTTGGCCACCGCCTCGTCAACCACCCTATTCAGGGCCACGATACTCCCAAAAGCGGAGACGGGATCACAGGCATGAGCCCGCTCGTAGGCGGTGACGATGCTATCCGCCAGAGCAACACCACAGGGATTGTTGTGTTTGACTACCACTGCCACGGGGACTGTAAATTCGTTGGCCAGAGCCCAGGCAGCATCCAAATCAAGGATGTTGTTGAAGGAGAGATCCTTGCCATGCAGTTGCTGGGCGAAAACCAGAGAGTGGGGAGGAGCTCCCTCTTCCCTGTACCAAGCGGCCTTCTGGTGGGGATTCTCCCCATAGCGCAAGTCCTGTATCTTGGTGAAGACCATTTTGAGCAGGTCGGGAAATTCCTTTTCTCCCCCCAGGTATTGGTAGATCGTTTCGTCATAATCGGCGGTGTGCTTGAAAGCATCCCTGGCCAGGTCAAGGCGGGTTTCCTTGGTCAAACGGCCATCATTCTCCCTCATCTCGGCCAGTACTTCCTCGTATCTCTCGGGGGAAACGACAACTGCCACTCCCTCAAAATTTTTGGCAGCCGAACGGACCATCGAAGGTCCGCCGATATCTATCTGTTCAATCGCCTCGGCAAGGGTCACCCCAGATCTGGCGATGGTCTCGGCAAAGGGGTAGAGATTCACCACCACCATGTCGATGGGTTCGATGCCCTGCTCTTTTATCTGCCGCATGTGTTCCTTCTTGTTCCTGACCGCCAGAAGCGCTCCATGAATGGCGGGGTGCAGCGTCTTCACCCGTCCATCGAGCATTTCGGGGAATTTGGTCACCTCCGAGACCTGCTCGACGGAAACGCCGGCTTTCTCCAGAGCCTTAGCCGTTCCACCCGTGGAGATTATCTCCACACCAAACTTTGCCAGACCCTTCGCGAAATCGGTGATGCCCTTCTTGTTGGATACACTGATTAGTGCTCGCTTGATCTTCACCTTATCCACACATACTCCTTTCACCTCAAACCTTCTGTGACCTAGTACCGTTACAACTATTCTTCCTACCAAAGAGACACAGGGTTACTTGACAAAATGTTCTATCTTAAAGTTGTAACGGCACTAGTCGCCCAATATCCTAACTCTTCTACCCTCGATTTTGAGCTTGCCCTCGGCGAATAGCCTTACCGCCTCCGGGTAGATGCGGTACTCTGCTTGATGGATTCGATTGTGGAGGGTCTCTTCGGTGTCGTCCTCCAAAACTAGCACAGCCTCCTGCAGGATAATTGGACCGGTGTCGAGCCCCTCGTCGGCGAAGTGTACAGTTACGCCGCTCACCTTGACCCCATAATCCAGAGCATCCCTCACACCGTGGGTACCCGGAAAAGAGGGTAAAAGGGCGGGGTGGATATTCATCACCCGATTACGGAATGTCTGGACGAAGAGGGAACTCATCAGGCGCATGAAGCCAGCCAAAATCACCAAATCGGCCTGGTGCTCCTTCAAGATTCGGATCAGCTCCTCGTCGTAATCCTCTCTGGAATCGAACTTTTTCGGGTCAACGAAAAAATGAGGAACGCCATGTTTCTCCGCCCTTTTGAGAGCAAAGGCATCGGCCTTATCGCTCAAGACAACTGCTACTCTAGCGGGGATCTTCCCCGCCTGCGAGGAGTCGATGATGGCCTGAAGATTCGTCCCGCTCCCCGAAGCTAAAACCCCCAACCTGATCATTTTAGTCTCACACAAATCTGACCTCACCTCTCCCCGATTCAATCTTTCCGATTACCGTCGCCTCTTCCCCCAACCCTTTCAGGAGAAGTTGGGCTTCCTTCACTTCCCCAGCCGGCAAGACAATCACCATGCCGACTCCCATATTGAAAGTCCTCAGCATTTCCGGTGTCTCCATATTCCCGAGCTTCTGGAGAAACTCAAAGATGGGTGGAGGTGACCAGGAAGAAAGATCGATCGCGGCATCGGCATTCTTGGGCAAAATCCGGGGGACATTCTCAATAAGACCACCGCCGGTGACGTGGGCCAGGCCATGGACATCACACGTCCTCAGCAGCTTCAGTATGGACTTTGTGTAGACCTTGGTCGGGATCAGAAGCTCCTCCCCCAAAGAGCGAATAAGACCGGCTGGTTTTTCGGAGAGAGAGAGCTTGAACTCATCGATGAGTTTTCTCGCCAGAGAATAACCGTTGCTGTGAAGCCCACTGGAAGCAAGACCCAGGACTACATCTCCCTCTCCAATGGAGGAGCCATCGATTATCTTCGCCCTTTCCACCACGCCCACAGCGAATCCAGCCAGGTCATACTCGTCGGGAGGCATCACCCCGGGATGTTCGGCTACCTCTCCGCCGATCAGGGCACAGCCCGCCATCCTGCATCCTTCCGCGATACCCTCAACTATCCTGGCCATTTTCTCCGGGACAACCTTTCCGATGGCGATGTAATCGAGAAAGAAAAGGGGTTCAGCCCCGGCGACGACCACATCGTCGGCGCACATAGCCACGAGATCTATCCCCACCGTTTCGTGTCTGTCCATCAGTTGGGCGATCTTGAGCTTGGTTCCCACGCCATCAGTGGCCGAAACGAGCACCGGCTCCTTGTACTTCTCCCCATCGAAAGCAAAAAGTCCACCAAAACCTCCGATTTCGGTGAGCACCTCCGGACGAAAGGTGGACTTCACGGCCGCCTTCATGAGCTCGACAGCTTTGGCTCCCGCCTCTATGTCTACTCCCGCTTTCTTGTAGGTGAATTCTCTTTCATCCACCCTCTTAAACCTTGCTCTCCTCCAGCATAAACTTACTTATCTTAAGATCTTTAGAGATTTCGATGGGATAATCTCCGTCAAAGCAAGCAAGGCAGAAATCGCCGTAAGTCCTCTTTGTCGATGCCACCAGCGCCTCGAAGCTGAGATAGCTCAAAGAATCCGCACCCAAAAATTGCCTTACCTCTTCGACGGTTTTATCAGAGGCAATGAGCTCGGTCTTCGTCGCCGTATCAATCCCATAGAAGCAGGGGAACCTGACCGGTGGCGAACTTATCCTCATGTGAACCTCCTTGGCACCGGCCTCTTTAAGCATACCCACAATCTTCCGGCTGGTCGTTCCCCTGACGATGGAGTCATCCACGACAACGAGCCGCCTGCCTTCTATTATCGCCTTGAGGGGATTCAGCTTTAACTTCACACCGAGTTGCCTGATGGTTTGGTTGGGCTGAATGAAGGTTCGACCAATATAACGGTTCTTTACCATTCCCTCCCCAAAGGGTATGCCGGATTTCTCGGCAAATCCCACGGCCGCCGAAGTCCCAGAGTCGGGAACGGGGATGACCAAATCGGCCTCCACCGGAGATTCCTCTGCGAGGCTCATCCCCATATGCTTTCGGGCATGATAGAGAAGCCTACCATAAAGGGAACTATCGGGGCGGGCAAAATAAATGAACTCGAAGATGCAAAGGGACGGCTTCTGGGGAGGCATGGCCTGCTCGGAATGCAAGCCATCCTCGTCGATGATCGCCATCTCGCCCGGTTGAACCTCCCTCAAATACTTCGCACCCACTATATCTAGGCCGCAGGTCTCAGAGGAGATGATATAGTTCTTGCCCCTCTTGCCCATGGCGAGAGGCCGAATCCCGTAGGGATCGCGGATGGCAAAGAGTTTATCCTGGGTCATGATAGCAACCGAGTAGGCCCCCTCAAGCTTTTCCATGGTCTTCCTGACGGCTTCCTCGACACCCAAATGAATGAAGCTGGTGATTAGCTCGGCGATGACCTCGCTATCGCTGGTCGACTGAAATATACTGCCGTTCCTCGTGAGCGTCTGTCGGAGTTCTTGAGTGTTGATTAAATTTCCGTTGTGGGCCAGCGCAAGACTTCCGCCAGCGTAGGAACGATAGATCGGCTGGGTGTTCTCTAAACGCGTGGAACCAGTGGTGGAATAGCGGGCGTGTCCCACGGCGATGTGCCCATTGAGATTGGCCAGGACCTGCTCGTCAAAGACCTGGGGAACCAACCCCATGTCTTTGTGGATGAAGATAGAAGAACCATTGGCCACAGCTATTCCCGCGCTCTCCTGGCCTCGATGTTGAAGGCCATGCAAGCCAAAGTAGGTGACCCTGGCGACGTCCTCCCCAGGAGCATATATCCCAAAGACGCCGCAGGCTTCTTGAAAACCATCGCTCGATGGATTCTTTTTCAACTCGCAACCACCTTTGCAGACTCTCCTCAAGCTTACCTCACAAAAGCTCCCTTTGCACATATTCGACAGCGTTTCTAAAGATCGCCAGGCCAGCACCTTCTTCCGGTAAACTTTCTCGCATCCATCGAGGATGATGGGTCCTTCTCACAAAATCCTCCGGATGTGGCATCATCCCAAATAGTCTCCCCGTCTTGTCGCAGATACCGGCGATGTGATCGACCGAGCCATTTGGATTCACCGGGTAATCACCCGGGTTACCCTTCTCATCGACATACTGGACAACAACTTGGCCATCATCGTGGAGTCTGCTCAGTACCCCCTCGCCGCCGGGAACAAACTTGCCCTCCCCATGACACACGGGAGCGTAGAGAAGAGAATCAATCCCCCGGGTAAAGATGCACTTGGAATCCGGATTAACCTTCAGATAAACCCAGCGATCCTCGAATTGGCCAGAATCATTGAATGTGAGCGTCACCCTTTGGATCTCATAATCTCCATCGAAGCCGGGCAAGAGCCCGAACTTAACCATCACCTGAAAACCGTTGCAGATGCCCAGAACCAGCTTCCCGTCCCGAATGAACCGCTGGATTTGGTCTCGCAACTTATATTTTAATTTATTTGCCAGAACTTTCCCAGAAGCAATGTCGTCCCCGAAGGAAAATCCTCCCCCGAGCATAAGGATGTGATGGTCGGTAAGACTTTTTCCACGATCGGCAAGCTCATTGACATGAACCCTCTCCGCCTTAGCTCCCGCGAGCTCAAAAGCGTACACCGCATCGTAATCCCTATTTATTCCCGCCGCCAGCAAAACGCAAACCCTCGGCTTTTTCATCAATCGCTCCCAATCTTGTCGGATGACGGAAGTCGGATATCAGGAATGAAGAATGTAGAATGAAAAGTGAAAAATGTTTTTAAATCCTTAAACCATTCTTCATTTTTAGTTTTTCATTTTTAATTTTAGTGACTGCCAACCGTCAACCGTCAACTGACCCCTGATCTCTGAACCCTGTACCCTGGCCCCTGGTAGCTGGCAGCTGGAAGCTACCCCTACCACCGCAAAGGTCTCTGCCAGGCCTCTTTGAGATCTTCTATGGGTGCGCGTACGATCGGACAGCCCTTAAAATCAAATATCCTGAACTCCTTCTCCTCCAGAACCAACCCGATCAAGGCAAAGGTATTGCCCTTCATCAACTTCTCGAACTCTACCTGATGCGTGGGGGAGACGGTGACGATAAACCTCCCATTGGATTCGGAAAAGAGTACTTTGTCCTCCCTCTCCAATCCAGTGGCGGGAACCTCTCTCAAGCCAATCTCCATGCCCAGGTCCCCTGCAAAGGCGCTCTCCGCAGCCGCAACGGCCAGACCCCCCTCGGAGCAGTCGTGACAGGAGGAAATCAGCCCCCGCTGAATGGCCTCGTTGAGGGTTCGGTAAAGACTCCTGGCAGTCTTCGTATCAACCCTGGGCACATTACTCCCCACACAATCGTTGATCATGTAATAATGTGAACCCCCAAGCTCATCGTGGGTCACACCCAAGATGTAGACGAGGTCGCCAGGCTTCTTGACATCCATGGTCACAGCCTTATCGGAGTCCTCGATCACACTCATTGCGGAGATGAGAAGCGTGGGAGGGATAGAGATGGTTTTGCCCTCGAGCCTATACTCGTTGTGCAAACTGTCCTTCCCGGAGATGAAAGGCACTCCCAACCCAACAGCGGTATGGTAACATGCCCGAGCAGCCCTGACCAACTGGGCCAATTTAAAATCCCCTTCCGGGTTTTCATCCGAGAGGATCGGATTCCCCCAACAGAAGTTATCCAGCATAGCTATCCTCTCCGGATTGGCCCCCACGGCCACAGCATTCCTTACCGCCTCGTCGATGGCGGAGGCCGCCATCCAGTACGCATCGATCAAGCCATATCTGGGATTAATGCCGTTCGATACCACCACCCCCTCCTTTCTGGCAAGAAGGGGCCTGATGACAGCAGCATCCGAGGGGCCATCGTCGTTCTTGCCCACCAAAGGCTTGACGACGCTCCCCCCTTGAACCTCGTGATCGTACTGCCTGATCACCCACTCCTTGCTACAGACATTGAGGCTAGAGAGGATGGCCTTGAGAGCGGGGGAGAGATCGGTCGGCTGTTCAAAGTCGGGCTCCTCGCGAGAGGGCCTCTCCCATCTTGCCTTGAGCATCAGTTGAGGAACCCCCTCGTGAACGAAATCCATGTCCAAGTAAAGTACCGTCTTGCCCTTGTGGAGCACATGAACTTTGCCCGTCGGTTGAAACTCCCCGATGACCATCGCCTCAACGTCCCATTTCCGGCAAATGTCCATAAATTCGTCTATCTTGTTGGGGGGAACAGCCAGGGTCATCCTCTCTTGGGATTCGGAAACCCAGAGCTCCCAGGGATCGAGGCCGGCGTACTTTGTGGGCGCCTTCTCCAGATGCACCATGCAACCACCGCAAAACTGCGCCATCTCCCCAACGGAGGAAGAAAGTCCCCCTGCACCGTTGTCGGTGATCGCATTGTAAAGTCCCCTATCGCGGGCCTCGAGAAGAGCGTCCATCATCTTCTTCTGAACAATGGGGGCACCGATCTGAACGGCCGTCGGGGAGGTCGCCTCCTCAAGCTTCGTGGAGGAGAATGTCGCCCCGTGGATGCCATCCTTGCCGATCCTTCCACCGACCATCACGATGAGGTCCCCCGGGTGAACCTCTTTGGTATGGGAATCCCGGCCCATTATCTTCTTGGGCATCATCCCCCCGGTACCACAGTAGACAAGGGGATTGTAAACGTAGGCCTCGTCAAAAAGGATAGCCCCGTTCACTGTGGGAATGCCAATCTTGTTCCCGCCGTGCTCCACGCCTTTCCTCACACCCCTGAAGATGCGCTTGGGGTGCAAAACCTTGGGGGGAAGTTTGTCGTAAGGGAAATCGGGTGGGCCGAAACAGAAGACATCCGTGTTGAAGATGAGGTTCGCCCCCAGACCCGTTCCCATCGGATCGCGGTTGACCCCCACTATTCCCGTGAGCGCTCCACCGTAGGGGTCGAGGGCGGAGGGATGATTGTGGGTCTCTACCTTGAAAACCAGATTGTAATCGCCGGTGAAGCTTATAATCCCGGCGTTGTCGACAAAGACCGAGACCAACCAGTCCTTCTCCTTGGCTATCTCTTCGGTGGCTCGCCTGATGTAACTCTTGAAGATGCTATCGATGAGCCCGAACTTCCCATCCTCTTCGTATTCGATCAGGGCATTGAAAACCTTGTGCTTGCAATGCTCCGACCAAGTCTGGGCGAGCATCTCCAGCTCCACATCGGTGGGCTTATCTCCCAAACCGACCTTCTTCCGCTCCGCCAGCACGCCGGCGTCCTTGAAATAGGCCCTTATCTTTCGCATCTCCTCCAGACTCAGGGAGAGCACGCCCTCCTCGCTTATATGCACGAGCTTTTTATCACCGACATCGAGATTAACCTCGGCAACTAGTGGTTTATGCGTCTTGACTATCATGAAATAGGAGGCATCTTCCCTTCGTCGTTTCGCCCAGCCGGTCTCATCCCAGATGGAGAAGTGCTCGATGATGGGGTTGGCCAAAAGACCCGTGCATATCAGCTCGGCCTGGTCTTTGGAAAGCTCTCCCCGAACAAGATACAACCGGGAGGTGTGAACGGACTCCCCTTCCTTTAACTCGATGCCCAGAAGATCCTCGATACCCTCAACTGTGGTCATGCCCACGTTATCCGTAACACCGGGTTTATAGCCGACCTCGATCAACCTCGAGAAATCACGGGCCAGGGTGCCATCGAAGGAAAACTCCTGGGTTATCGGATCGGTTAAAAGATCGCGAGCGATCTTTTCAACTTGATCCCGAGCAAGATCAGCCTTTATGGTGTAGACATCAATGGTCCTCACGTCCTCGACGAGGATGCGCAGATCCTCCAGGATGGATCTTTTGACCGAATTCCCCAGGGCGTCGACTACACCCGGTCTAAATCCAACCTCTACCCTCCACATGCCTTCTCACTCTCTACTGGTTATTCGGAATTCGTTATTAGGAATTCGTTATTAGGACTATTGACGAGTTAGGTTTACACTTTAGACATTCGAGGGAGGGGTAAGTGCGGGGAAAACCGTGTCGGAGTCCCGCTAGGTAGGAGTTTGATGTGAGTAAAGCTTGCGGCGGGACAAGACCCGAGCGGCGGCCGGAGTATGATCTGGTTAAAACTAAAACCAGGCCGACCGCGTGTTTTCGGAGCACTTCACCCCGACCATAGTGTCAACCCATCTTGTTAATAATACACGTTATTCATTATTCGGAATTAGTTATTGGAAATTCGTTATTGGTTATTATAAATTAGTACGTCCTCTACTTTCGAATTGCTAGTTTCGAATTTCGAGTTTCGAGTTTCGAATTTTCACTCTTCACTTTTCACCATCTACTATCAGCCATAAGCCACCTGCCATCCTTCGACTCCGCTCAGGATAAATCAGCCATCTGCTATCTGCCATCAGCCATCCTTCGACTTCCTTCGATTACGCTCAGGATAAATCAGCTATCGGCAAACTTCCTACCCGTTATCCTTTCATACGCCTCGATGTATCTCCTGGTCGTCTGCTTGATCACCGACTTCGGCAGGGATGGTGGCGGCGGTTCGTGGTTCCAACCGGTGGAGTCGAGCCAGTCCCTGACGAATTGTTTGTCGAAACTTCCCTGCGGCCCTCCAGGTGAATAATCCGCCACCGCCCAAAACCGAGAGGAGTCGGGGGTAAATATCTCGTCGATGAGAATCGTTTTCCCTCGCCACCTGCCAAACTCGAACTTCGTATCGGCGATGATGATTCCTTTGGATTCGGCCTCCCTCACGGCAAATTTGTACAACTCAAGGCTCACCCTCTTCAGCTCCTCCGCCCTTTCCTCGCCGATCAACTCGGTCATCCGCTCGAAGGAGATGCTCTCATCGTGCCCAGAGGTGGCCTTGGTGGTCGAGGTAAAGATCGGGAAGGGCAACTTCTCCGACTCCCTCAACCCTTCGGGCAAGGGAATTCCGCAAATGGAGCCCGTCTCCCCATACTCTCTCCAACCCGACCCAGAGAGATAGCCCCTGACAACGCATTCCACCGGGATAACCTCGGTCCTTTTGACCAGCATACTTCTCCCCTCAAGATAGTCAGCATGCCCCGCCAACGGCGGGGGAAAGCGGGAAATATCGGTGGAAATGAGGTGGTTCTCAACGATGTGGTGGGTGCGCTCAAACCAGTAGACAGAAAGCTGAGTTAAGATCTTTCCCTTGAGGGGAATTTCATTGGGAAGCACACAATCGTAGGCGGATATCCTATCGGTGGCTACGATGAGCAGCTTGTCACCGAAATCAAAGATGTCTCTGACCTTCCCTCTCTTGGTGGGTTTAAGTATTTCCGCCAGATTCAATCCCGCCCTTCAAGGTGAACCTTCAGGGTGAACCCCTCAGGAAAAACGCTCACTGGTTCGATAGTAGCAAAAATCGGGGAGCGTGAAAAGAATAACAAGCCAGCAAAATGAGCAAGAATGGAGTCGGAAGAAAATTTTTAGGGGGTCCCCTTCAGCCTCTCAAAAATCCTGCCCACATTCCTTAAATAGTGCTCGTAGTCGAACAAGTCGTCCAGCTCCTCACGGGAGAGATGTCTCGTCACTTCCCCATCGGTAAGGAGTACTTCCTTGAAGTCGGCTTTCTCCCCCCAGCTCTTCATGGCGCATCGTTGGACGAGTCTGTAAGCGTCTTCTCTCGACAGTCCCTTCTGAACAAGAGCGAGCAAAACGCGTTGAGAAAAAACGAGGCCGCGAGTCCTCTCTAGATTCGCCTTCATGTTCTCAGGATAAACGATGAGACCATCCATCACCTCGATGAACTTGTTTAAAATGTAATCGAGAAGGATGGTGCTGTCGGGGATGACTACTCTTTCGACAGAGGAATGGGAGATATCCCTCTCGTGCCAGAGGGCCACGTTCTCTAAGGCCGCCTGGGCATTGGAGCGGATGACTCTGGACAAACCACTTATCCGCTCGCAGATGACGGGATTTCTCTTATGAGGCATAGCAGAGGACCCCTTCTGGCCCCCAGCGAAGGGCTCTTCGGCCTCGAGAACCTCCGTCCGTTGAAGGTGGCGTATCTCGGTAGCGAACTTATCCAGGGATGAGGCCACCACCGCGAGTGCACACATGTACTCCGCGTGTCCATCCCGCTGTAGAACCTGAGTGGACACCTCGGCTGGTTTCAAACCCAACTTCCGACAAACGTACTCTTCCACATACGGATCGACACTCGCATAGGTGCCCACCGCCCCCGATATCTTCCCATAGCTCACAGCCTCTTTGGCCTTCTTCAGCCGCTCCAGATTTCTTCCCACCTCGAAAAACCAGAGAGCCATTTTCAGGCCGAAGGTCGTCGGCTCGGCGTGAACACCATGAGTGCGCCCAATCATGATGGTATCCTTATGCTCGAGAGATTTCTCCTTGAGAATGCGGAGAATCCTTTCTGCATCATCGATGAGGATATCCGCCGCCTCCCTCATTTGAAGAGCCAGAGCTGTATCCAGAATGTCGGACGAAGTCATCCCATAATGGATATATTTCGAGGCCGGACCGACGTTCTCTGCAACGTTAGTCAAGAAGGCAACGACGTCATGTTGAACTTCCTTCTCGATCTCGGCGATACGCTTGGGGTCAAACCTCGCCTTGGTCTTAATCTCAGCAACGGCCTCTTTGGGGATATTGCCCAGCTTTGCCTGGGCTTCGCAGGCTAAGATCTCTATCTCCAGCCACTTCCGAAACTTACTCTCGTCCTCCCAGATGGTCCCCATCGCGGGAAGCGTATATCTTTTTATCATCTCTCCTCCCCGAGAAATTTAGATGGTCTTCCCTTCCGCGAGTTCCGCTTTCAACTGGTGAATCCTCCGGCGTATCTGGGGATATTTGACGCTCAATATCTGGGCCGCCAGGATAGCGGCATTCTTTGCTCCCCCTATGGCCACCGTGGCCACAGGTGCACCGCTGGGCATCTGGGCCATGGATAGAAGCGAATCCAGACCGTTCGTGTCCTTACTGGGAATGGGAACACCGATCACCGGCAGGACAGTCATTGAGGCCACCACGCCGGCCAGGTGGGCAGCTTTGCCCGCTCCGGCGATGATCACTTCCAGCCCCCGCTCCTCCGCGGAAGATGCATATTCGGAAACAATTCTAGGGGTTCGGTGAGCCGACATAACTCTAACCTCATAGGGAATGTCGAACTCATCTAGCACCTCGGCCGCCTTCCCCATTATCGGCTCATCCGACTTGCTTCCCATTACTATTCCAACTAAGGGTCTCACCCCGTAGGGTTCCGACCCGAGGGGTTTATCCGACACTCAACCTTCCCCGCCTCTCGCTTTCCACTGCCCGGAGGGCAATATCTTTCCTGTAATGCATCCCTTCGAAATGAATCCTTCCAACAGCCTCGTAGGCGCGTTCACGAGCTTCCTCAAAATCACTCCCCAACGCGCTCACGTTGAGAACCCTCCCCCCGGCGGTGACCACCTTCCCGTTGCTGAAGAGCGTCCCCGCGTGGAATATCTGGACCTTATCCATCCTCGAAGCATCCTCCAACCCGCCTATCTCGTAGCCCTTTTTGTAATCCGTCGGATATCCGCCAGAGGCGATGACCACGGTCACACACTTATCCGGGAACCAATGAAGCTCATGGCCGGCCAATTTTCCCTCAACGACGGCCAGCATGACCCGGGCTAAGTCCCCCTCGAAGCGAGGGAGTATGGCCTGAGTCTCGGGATCTCCAAAACGGCAGTTGAACTCCAGCGTCCTGGGTCCCTCGGCGGTGAGCATGAGTCCGCCATACAGAACTCCGCGGTATTCCAATCCCTCATTCGCCAAACCCCGGATGGTGGGCTTCAATATTTTGTCCACAATTTCCTCATAGATCTCATCGGTCACCGCGGGAACCGGGGAATAGGAACCCATGCCACCCGTGTTCGGCCCCTCATCCCCATCGAAAACTCGCTTGTAATCTTGGGCGGGAACCATAGCGAGGACAGCTCTACCATCCGTGAAAGCCAGAACCGATACCTCTTCCCCCTCCAGATACTCCTCGATGATGACTTTCTCACCAGCCGAGCCAAACTTGAGCTTCAGAAAACAATCCTCGAGAGCCCGCAGAGCTGTCTTCTCATCGAAAGCGACGGTCACTCCCTTACCCGCCGCCAGCCCATCCGCCTTGACCACAAAGGGCAGCTCGTGCGTCTTCATATAGGCAACAGCTTCCTCGTACCCAACAAAGACCTGGCCAAACCCCGTGGGAATGCCGTACCTCGTCATTATCTCCTTGGCGAAACTCTTGCTGCCCTCAATCTTGGCTCCCACCCGGCGTGGACCAAAAATGGGAAGCCCCCTCGCCTCAAATTCGTCAACGATGCCATTGACAAGAGGAGCTTCCGGACCGACCACGGTCAAATCAATCCCCCTCGCCTCAGCAAACTTCGCCAAAGCACAGTTGTCCTGTATGTCCAGGGCCCCGCCGATGGCGGGACACTCCGCCAGCTCAGCTATCCCGGCATTTCCAGGGATGCAATATATCTTGTCCACGGAGGAACTCTGGCTCAACTTCCAGACCAGAGCGTTTTCCCGTCCTCCTCCGCCGACCACCAAAACTTTCACCGACCACCTCCAAAGAAAACACACATCATGCTCTCCCACCTGACGACAAGCAGGTCTTTAAAGGAGCTGCTCATAAAGGGTTCGAGGATTCTAGGGTTTTAGGATTCAAGTGTTTCATTTTTCAAGATTTTCGCTCGACCCCTTGACCTCTTGATTCCTTGAATCCTAAAGTTCTCTTGGCGCTTTACCCCACCGATGGCGGGGTGGTTTCCACTCACTATTTTTGGAGAAGAGCCTGTTTTAATTAATTCTAAAAACTTTAGAGAAATCCTCTCATCGCATCATGATGATCTGTCTGCGCTTGGGTCCCACGGAGACCATCTCAATGGGAACTCCACCGAGCTCCTCTATGCGAGCGAGGTATTTCTTGGCTGCTTCAGGCAAATCTTCGTATTCGGTTATATCGGCCAGGCTCTCCGCCCAACCCTCCAACTCCTCATAGATGGGAACACACTTGTGAATGATCGTCTGATGGGACGGGAAATCCTTGTAGACCTTCCCCTTGTATTTGTAACCCATGCATATCTTCAGGGAACTGAATTGAGATAGGACATCTATCTTGGTCACGACTACCCCCGTGAGGCCATTAATTCGAGCGGCGTATCTTAAGATCACCGCATCGAACCAGCCACAGCGTCTGGGCCTCCCGGTGGTGGTCCCATATTCGCCCCCGCTCTCCCTCAGGGCATCTCCAACCGCATTGTTCAGCTCCGTGGGGAAAGGTCCAGAACCCACACGAGTCACATAGGCCTTGACCACGCCCAGGACTTTATCGATGCGCTTGGGGCCGATGCCCGCACCGACACAAACGCCTCCCGCAACAGGCGAGGATGAGGTGACAAAAGGATAGGTGCCGTGATCCAGATCCAGAAGGGTCCCTTGAGCACCCTCGAAGAAGACATTCTTGTCTTCATCTAAGGCCTTATTGATGACCAGGGAGGTATCGGCGATGAAGCCTTTGAGCTCCTTGGCATAACCCCCGTAGTTCTCGATGATCTCCTCGGCATCCAGGGGATCAAGGCCATATAGTTTGGTCAGGATGGCATTCTTCTCCACTAAAGCGGTCTCCAGTTTCTCGCGAAAGATCTTCATATCCAACATATCCTGCACCCGAAGCCCAGTCCTGGCCGCCTTATCAGCATAGGCGGGGCCAATGCCCTTGCGGGTTGTGCCGATTTTCGCCTTTCCTAACTTGAGTTCCCGCGCCCCATCCAAAATCAAGTGATAGGGCATCACGAGATGGGCATCGCAGCTAACCAGGAGCTTTTCCGTGCTTATCTCCTTGGCCTCCAGCCCCTCTATCTCCTCGATGAGAACCTTTGGATTCACCACCACACCATTGGCGATGACCGGCGTGATGTGAGGATAGAGAATACCGGAGGGAATCAGATGAAACCTAAACTCCTGATCGCCATCGACCACGGTGTGACCAGCATTATCTCCTCCCTGATAACGCACGACCATATCCATTTGGTCCGCCAGGAGATCGGTTATCTTACCTTTCCCTTCATCTCCCCATTGTGCTCCAACCAGGACTATCGCCGGCACATTCGTCCCTCCCTCATCTGGACACCTAGTGCCCAGGGGTAGCAGAATTAGTTATTCGTAATTCGTTATTCGGAATTAGTTGGCGGTTCACAGACGACAGTTGACAGATCTTATCAGCTTAGAGCTCGGAGTTTAGAGCCAATGAGTCAATGGTCGTCAGTAAAACCTTTGGTAATACCCCAAGAATTGGTACTGTGATATGATATCTTCATGCTTGATAACCA
>JASEEZ010000001.1:13931-167875 GCA_030019215.1 Actinomycetota bacterium | reverse complement strand
CTAAGACTGATACGCTCATTCCTTGAGTCCGGGGTAATGGAGGAGATGAAGATAGAATATCAAACTACAGGCACACCTCAGGGTGGGGTTATCTCACCCTTACTGGCCAATATCTATCTTCATCCTTACGATGAGGCGATGACTCAGGCGGGTTATAAGACCGTCCGCTATGCCGATGACATCCTCATAATGTGTCGAAGCAGAAAAGAGGCAGAGAGGGCATTGAGCCAGACAAGAGAAATCCTTGAAGGAAAGCTGAATCTTAAACTTAACACAGAAAAGACAAGGATAGTTCATAAAAGGCAAACCTTTGAATTCTTAGGCTATCTTTTTGGCTCTGGTTATTCTGACTATAAAGTTCCCCGCAAGCGAGCCATAAAGACCTTCAAGGACAAGGTAAGAAGACTTACCCGTAGAAATCAGCCCAAATCGATGTCAGAGATTATCAAGGAATTCAATCCCATAATAAGGGGATGGCGCAATTACTTTAGATATGGCAATTCTAAGAGGATATTTTGGGAACTGGACTGCTGGATAGAAAATAGGCTGAGGGCATACAAGGTGAAAAGATGGGGTTTGAGAACCCATCTTAAAATGCCGCACTGGAAATTTGAGGCCTTGGGATTGGCTACCTTGAATGAGACTTTTTACCCTAACCAACTGAACTTGCTCCCTGCAAAGGGGCAACGGTATAGGGAAGCCGTGTGCGGGAAATCCGCACGCACGGTTTGAGGCAGGGGACGATGGAAGCAATTCCATCTCCTACTCTGGACTCGGAAAGCCAGAACCAATAACGAATAACGAAGTAGTGAATAACGAATTCCTAATAACATTTTTCATTCTACATTCTTTATTCCTGACATCCGTCATCCGACAGCACGATGGGGAGGTTGAGTGTATCCGATTTTATTGCGTTTGGGTCCACTAGTGGTGTACTCCTATGGTTTTATGCTCGCTGTTGCCTTTTTGATCGGTGCTCTATTGGCCCGTCGCGAGGCAAAGCGCAAGGGTTTCGACCCCGATATCATTTATGATCTGGTTATCTGGGTAGCGATTGGGGGAATCGTTGGGGCTCGTCTCTTCTACGTGATCGGTCATTGGGAATCTTTTGCCGTGATGCCTCTCTCCATCTTTGCCATCTGGGAAGGAGGCTTGGTTTATTACGGAGGGCTTGCTGGAGGCGCACTAGCGGTTGTGATCCTCGTTCTGAAAAGGGGGCTTCCGATCTGGGACACAGCCGACATGATAACGCTCTCCCTTGCCCTGGGCTATGCGATCGCCAGGATTGGCTGTTTTTTGAATGGCTGCTGCCATGGTCGCCCGAGCAATTTACCCTGGGCAGTTGTCTTTCCAGACGTCGATGTTCTGCCTCGCCACCCAACACAGCTCTACAGCTTCCTTTACGGGGTGTTCATCTTCGGAATCCTTTGGGTCTTGAGGGAAAGACTTAATTGGCCCGGTCTGCTTTTCTGGTTCTATCTGACTTTATACTCGGTGGCTCGCTTCGTGATAGAGTTCTTTCGCGAGAGCCCCATTATGCTTGGAGGTTTGACGATCTTCCAGATAATAAGCGTTGGTGTGTTCTTGGTGGCCGCGATCGCCATTATGATCATGGCAAGATCGTCTACCGTCGGGGCCAACGAATCCAAGAGGTGATGGAGAGATGGTCAAGAAGAAGTATGGGAGGGTTCACAGGTTGACCATCGGGGCCGAGGATGCCGGTGAACGTCTGGATTCGTTTTTGAGTAAAAGGTCCGATATACCTTCCAGATCCTTCGCTCAGCACCTCATTTCCCGTGATTTGGTTTGCGTTGACGGCCGCGTGGTTGGCAAGAACTATCATCTGAAGAAAGGGGAGATCGTTTCCTTCAAAATTCCTCCTCCCGAGGAAACCAGCCTGGTCCCCGAAGATATTCCCCTTGATATCCTCTACGAGGATGATGATGTGATCGTTCTCTCCAAACCGGTGGGGATGGTGGTTCACCCCGCTCATGGACATGCCACGGGGACTCTGGTGAACGCTCTTCTTGCCCACACGCAACGGCTCTCTCAGATCGGTGGCGTGAGGCGGGGAATCGTTCACCGGCTGGACAAGAACACATCCGGTCTTCTTGTGGTGGCCAAGAACGATGAGGCCCATCTGAATCTCGCGAGACAGTTGAAGAGGAGGGGGGTCAAACGGAGCTATCTGGTCCTGGTTCATGGAGATTTTGATGTGGATTTTGGGACGATTGAAGCATCCATCGGAAGAAGCCCGGTTTTTAGAAAGAAGATGACGGTGATCTCCAGGGCGGGCAAGAAGGCCATAACCCACTTTTGGGTGAGGGAGAGGTTCAAGGGTTACGCTCTTCTCAAGGTCGACTTGGAGACCGGCAGAACTCATCAGATTCGAGTCCATATGTCTTTCATTAAGCACCCTGTGGTTGGGGATCCCCAATATGGTCGCAGGAGAGCCGACAGGGAACTCGGTCTAAAACGCCAATTTCTACATGCCTTTCGCCTTCAATTTATCCATCCGCACACTGGGGAGGAGATGGGTTTCGAGGACAAGCTACCCGAGGATCTCGAGAGAGTGCTCGAGGGGCTGAGGGGGGAAATGAATCAGCCGCCAGCTTGACAGCACGGCCTCACGGCCTCGATAGCATATAGCTCGTTCGCTCCGCTTACTCGATAGCATATGGCCCACTCACTCCGTTCGCTCGATAGCTAATGGCTCAAACTATCTGCAACCTGCCATCAGCTATAAGCCATCAGCCATCTGCCATCCGACATCCGACTTCCGACAGGATTGAGAACGAGGAACCAGGGACCAGGGTTCAGTGGTCGGAGGACGAGGGACGAAGGACGAAGGGCAAGGAACCAGAAATTCGGAACTCGAAATTAGTTAATTTCGAATAACGAATTATTAATAACGAGATATACTCTAAGCTCCAAGCTCTATGCTCTAAGCTGATGGAATCTGTCAACTGTCAACCGTGAACTGCCAACCAATAACGAATTTCGAATAACAAAACTCGAAGCGAGTGGTGAGGAACGGATAGTGAGTGCGAGAGCTGTCCTTATTGTGAATCCGACGGCAGGGCAGGGGAGAGCGGGAAGGATCCTCTCCGAAGTTGAGGAGCTTCTTCGAACAGGTGGCCTCGATCTTAAGGTCTTTAGAACAGAGAAGCCCGGAGAGGCTACCCTCTTGACAAAGAGAGCTTTAGCTGAGGGATGTGAGAGGGTGATCGTTCTGGGGGGCGATGGGACAATTTCGGAGGCGATAAATGGGCTTGCCGGCTCGAAAGCTGTTCTGGGTGTCATTTCAGCGGGGACGGGCGAGGTCTTTGCCGCGGAGATGGGACTGCCCACCGATCCAGTTGAGGCTTGCCGGGTAGTCATCGGGGATAAAATCAGAGAGATCGATCTAGGAAAAGCGGATGGCCGCTATTTCGTTTTAATGGCAGGAATTGGATTCGATGCTCAGGTTGTTAAGGAGGTCAAGCCCGAGGTCAAGAAAATGCTCAAGGATCTGGCTTATGTTTTGACGGGGATCAAAACTCTTTTAACCTATAAACCGACCTTAATGAGGATAGTTTTGGATGGCGGGAAAGCCATCGAGGGATACTTCGCGGTCGTCGGCAATGCCAGATGCTATGCGGGGCGCTACTTCAGCGTCGCAACCCAGGCCAGCATCGACGATGGCTGGCTGGATGTCTGTATTTTCAAGAGGGGGGATATGGCGAGTTTTGTTCGCTACCTGACGGGGGTTTTGCTACGAAGACATCTGGACTACTCGGATGTTCAGTATTTCCGCACCAAAGCTGTTTCCATCGAATCTCTTCATCCTGTGTTGGTTCAGGCCGATGGGGAGCTCATTGGTCAAACTCCGATGAGATTTAGCGTCGTTCCCAGAGCACTGTCCGTCATCGTACCCCGACTCCGCCTACGGCGAGATAGCCGTCAAGGTTCCTTTTGAATTTCTCTCACGTAGAGTGCGTAGGTTATCTCTTCCACCTCTTTGGTCGTCTCTATCATCCGCTTGACCTCTTCCTCCAAGACATCGCTTTCCAGAATTTCCTTTAAGGATTTTGCGTCCACCTTCAGGGTTTTCTCCCAGAGACCGAGGGGCTCCAAAATATCCCTCAGCTTTTCCATGTTGTAGCTGGCGATTACCCGCTGGCTGCGGGAGATTATTCCCTTGTCGGAGTAGAGCCGGGAAAGGCCATGACTCTCGCAGTAGTCGTGAATTATTACCTGCAGTTCGTCGAGGCGCTCGTTGATTTGCCTGGATTGACTCTTTAGCCCCACATACTCGTTGACCACTTCTTCTATCTGGGTGTCGGTTGTTTCTTTTTCCTCAGGCGGTGCTTCCTTTAAGAATTTGTGCTTATAGAGGGGACAGTGGGCCTGAAAATCACACCAAGGACAGAGGGGATTTTCTCGGGCTTCGAATTTTTGGGATTGTATGTCCTCTATCGTTTCCTGAATTAATACCTTTATCCTTTCGATGTCCTTTTTGGTCCTGCTGGTGCTCATCTTTTGGTTGGGGATGATGAAATAAAGGGTCAACTTCTCGGGCTCAATTCCCCAAACCTCTTGGGCAGCCAGGTGATAGATGGAGAGTTGCAAGTCCTCGTCCACTCTGGATTTGGGTGGGAGACGCCGGCTCGTCTTGTAGTCGATGATTTCATACCCTTCGCCGGGAAGTTTATCCATTCTGTCGATAATCCCGGCTAGAGTATATCCATCCATCTTGACTTTGAATTTTTGCTCAAGGGCAACGGGGACCCGAAAATCCCCGACGTTGGTGTGGTAAAAATTGGTGAGGATTCGTTTGGCGTCCTCTAAGTATAGCTTTTCCTCGGTCTCGTCTTGGTATCCGTCTCTTTCCCAGACTTTCTCCAGGTGGTTCAGCACATCTTCGAGGGGTGGGGGCTTGGGGAGGGAGACATTATACAAGTGAGCCAGAGCAGCGTGAATGCTGCTCCCGAAACTTAGCTGGGGAGACCGCTTTCTGGGCAGCTTGTCCAAGTAGGCAAATTTATAGGACAGTGGACAGTTCTGATAGCTTGAGATGGAGGAGAAGCTCAATTTCATTTTTTACCCTTCTTTCCAGTATTTGCCCTTTCAGTTATTCGGTATACCCCGTTAGAGATAAATCTCTAACGGGGTTGATTGGCACGATATCTCGCCCCCCCGACATGTCGGGGGTTCATGACCCAGCCTCCTTCGCCGAAGTAGCTACGAAGGCCGAGAAGCCAAAAATAGTATATCCGAACTAGTGTTCGCTGTCAATTTGAGGAACTTTGGCCTGAGCCAGACTTTAAAAATAGAATAAAACTGAAACTTAAGTATCCACGATGTTGTAAACTGGCGCAAGGGGTTGACAAGAGGGAGGCAGAGGATTATAAAGTGAGTGAGCACTCACTCAAGGAGGTGCTTTCTTGGGGAACTTAAACGACAAACGAAGGACGATAATGGAAGCCGCCCTTCGAGTCATCGCGAACAAGGGCTTTCATGGAGCGACCACCTCTAAAATAGCCAAGTTGGCCGGCGTGGCCGAGGGTACCATTTACAACTATTTCGAAAACAAAGAGGATCTCATCATCTCCCTCTTTGAGGAGACCTGGCGGAAGCTCACCGAGAGAGCCGAGACGAGGATATCAAATCTTGAACACCCGAACGATAAGCTGGAGGCGATCTTTGATGAAGTGATGGGTCTCTTCGAGAAAAATCCTCATCTGATCGAGGTCTTCCTGATAGAAATCAAACCCGGCAGCCTCTTTTATGAAAAGAAGGTTCAATCCTTACTCAGCTTCCTCGACCTCATCGAAGGGATAATTCGGGAGGGACAATCCCTGAGAATATACAAGAGAGATTTAGATCCCAAAGCAACCAGGATGGTCATCTTCGGGGCTGCCCAAGGGATAATCCACGGAGCTTTCCTGGAGGGAGCCGAGAGCTTCTCTCTCAAGGCGGCCAAGGAGACCCTGAAAAGAATCCTGAAATCCGGTTTGATGGAGGAGATTCAAAGTGGCCTTTAAAGATTTGAGGGGTTTCATAGATTTCTTGGAGAAAAAAGGTGAACTCAAACGGGTAAAGACGGAGGTCAACCCCGAACTTGAGATAACCGAGATAGTGGACCGCGTTGTCAAATCGGGCGGTCCGGCTCTCCTTTTTGAGAGAGTAAAGGGCTCAGAGATACCCGTTGTGAGCAACCTTTTCGGCTCTTACAACAGGATGGCCTGGGCCCTGGGAAGAGAATCCTTCGGGGAGTTGGAGAACATCGTTTCCGAGGCCATTCCTCGACTTCCTAAAACCCTCAGCGAGGGATTGAAAAGCCTGCTCAAACTGGCCTCGATTTCAAGGATAAAGCCGAAAATTGTGAAAAATGCACCCTGCCAGGAAATTGTGCTTGAAGGAGAAGAAGCCGACCTCTCGCAATTGCCCGTCCTCAAGTGCTGGCCTCAGGACGCGGGAAGATTCATTACTCTGCCTCTTGTGATGACCAAAGACCCCGAGACCGGTCACCAGAACACCGGTATGTACAGGATGCAGCTATTCGACCGGCAAGCAACGGGGATGCACTGGCAAATACACCACGATGGAGCTCAAAATTTCAGAAGGAGCGACCCGAACAAGCCTTTCGAAGTGGCCGTCGCCTTAGGGAGCGATCCGGCTACCATATACTCAGCCACGGCTCCCCTGCCGCACGGCCTGGATGAGTTCATCTTCTCCGGTTTTTTGAGAGGGGAGCCGATTGAGGTGGTCAGGGCAAAGACGGTGGATCTGCATGTGCCAGCCAACGCCGAGATGATTTTCGAGGGATACGTTCTCCACGGGGATGAGAGGCTCGAGGGCCCCTTTGGTGATCACACCGGCTACTACTCTCTGGCTGATGAATACCCAATTTTCCACGTGAAGGCCATCACCATGAGGAAAAACCCCATCTACCCGGCGACGGTGGTGGGAAAACCACCTATGGAGGATTGCTACATGGGCAAGGCCACCGAGCGCATATTTCTTCCCCTGATCAAAGCGGTGCTCCCGGAAGTGAAAGACATCGACCTTCCCCTGGAGGGAGTCTTTCACAACTGCGTTGTCGTTTCCGTAAGGAAGGAGTTTCCCAAGCACGCCTTCAAGGTGATGAATGCCCTGTGGAGTCTGGGACAGATGATGTTCAGCAAGTTCATAGTGGTGGTGGATGAACACGTGAACGTCCACGACTACTCTGAAGTCACTTGGCGGGTTTTTAACAACGTCGACCCCAAGCGGGATTGCCTACTTTCCGAAGGACCGCTCGACGTGCTGGATCATTCCTCGAACACCCCTTGCTACGGGGCAAAGATGGGAATTGATGCAACCAAGAAGTGGCCCGAGGAAGGACACAACCGGGAATGGCCGGATGAAATCTCTATGGACGAGGAGGTAAGAAAGCTTGTCGATGAACGCTGGGCGGAATACGGTTTGGACTAGGGTAGCGATATATCTTGAGATGATAAAGTTTGAGCACAGTGTTTTTGCTCTGCCCTTTGCCTATTTTGGAGCGTTTCTTTCCCAAATGAAACCCCCAGTTTTGGCGGTACTTTTTTGGATAACTCTGGCTATGGTCGGGGCGAGAAGTTTTGCCATGTCCTTGAATCGCCTAATCGATAAGGAAATCGATCGGAGAAATCCCAGAACTGCCGAACGGGCTCTCCCGAAAGGTCTTTTATCCGTTTTTGACGTTTCCATTTTTGCCGTGGCGAGCCTGGCCTTGTTTTTGATCGCCGTCTATAATTTGGCTCCCATCTGCCGCTATCTTTGGCCCTTTTTCGTCGCTCCCTTTGTGGTTTATCCTTACACCAAGAGGTTCACCTGGCTTTCCCATTTTATTCTGGGAGCTTGTTTGGGCTTGGCCCCGATTGGAGCCTGGGCAGCGATTGCGAATTCCCTTGACTGGAGACCCCTTGTCATCGGTGCGACCGTTGTCTTATGGACGGCGGGCTTTGATGTCATCTATGCCACTCAGGATGTTGAGATCGACCGTCGTGAGGGCCTGTTTTCAATCCCCGCTCAGTTTGGCATCGGAAAGGCTCTCCTCCTTGCTAAGGTGCTTCACGCCCTTTCGGTTTTAATTCTTATCTTTCTGGGAATAAGCTTTAATCTTGGCTTTTTTTACTTCACGGGGGTTTTTGTTGCGGCGGCTCTACTTGCTTACGAGAACAGTCTGGTTAAGCCGGACGACTTATCCCGACTTAACCTCGCCTTCTTTACCATGAACGGAGTTATAAGCCTTGTCCTATTTCTCTTTGTGGCTCTGGAGATAGTTTTTAGTAGGGGGATTCAGGTTGTCTGATTTTGTGGTGGGAATCACCGGGGCGAGCGGAAGCATCTATGGAGTAAGGCTGGTCGAGAAACTCCTTAAGAGTGGTTACGGGGTTGACCTTGCTATAACGCCTGCTGGAGAGAGAGTCATGGCTGAGGAGCTTCCCGGTTTCGATCTTAAGAAGGACTTTGGAAAAGGAGGAGCGCGGTTGAGGATTTGGAAGAGCGATGATTACTCCGCCGCCTTCTTAAGCGGCTCTAGGGCTCCGCGGGCGGTGATCATTATTCCTTGTAGTATGGGGACTCTGGGAGCTCTCGCCAATGGCATCTCGTCAAACTTGCTCGAGAGAGCAGCCGATGTAGCCTTAAAGGAGAAGAGACAGCTGGTCCTGGTTCCCCGAGAGACTCCTCTCAACTTGATTCACCTGGAAAATATGGCGAAGCTTGCCCGTGCCGGGGCCGATATCTTACCGGCCATGCCAGCTTTTTATCACAGTCCGAAAGATATTGAGGGTCTGGTTAATTTCATTGTGGGGAAGGTTTTCGATCTCCTCGGGGTAGAGCACCACCTTTTTAAAGGATGGCAAACTTAAGGGAAGGGAAGATTTTATGAAGGGGAGCGACCTTGGTGAGCTTAAAGAAAAAGTAAGGAGCGGGAAAAGGCTTTTAAAAGAGGAGGCCCTCTCTTTTTTTGAGCTGGACGACATCTTTTTTCTCGGAAAACTTGCCCGAGAAGTCAAGGAGAGAAAATCCGGCAACTACGCTTATTTTAATGTCAACCGCCACATAAACCTGACCAACGTTTGCATATCAAGATGCAGATTTTGCGCTTTTAGCAAGGACAAGGGCGACCCGGGCTCTTACACCATGAGCATTGAGGAAGTTCTTAAATCAGCCGAGTCGGCCAGAGATCTCGGGATCACCGAACTTCACATCGTTAGCGGGCTTCACCCAGACCTACCCTTTGACTACTATCTTGAGGTTATAAAGAGGTTAAAAGAGGCTATGCCTGAGGTGCACATACAGGCCTTTACGGCGGTTGAGATAGCTTATTTTTCAGAAATTTCAGGACTTCCGGTGAAAGAAGTTCTCTTGAGGTTAAAGGAGGTTGGTCTAGGTTCCCTTCCGGGGGGTGGAGCTGAAATTTTAGATACTCGGGTGAGGGAGGCAGTTTGCCCGAAGAAATGCACCGCCGATGAGTGGCTTGAGGTGATGAGAACGGCGCACTCCACCGGGCTTAAGTCTAATGCCACCATGTTATATGGGCACATCGAGACAGTTGAGGAGCGAATCGACCATCTTTTTAGATTACGGGAGCTTCAGGATGAGACGGGGGGTTTTCAGTCTTTCGTCCCCCTTCCTTTTCATCCCAGAAACACAGAGTTCGAGGAAATGAGAATGGTAACTGCCTTAGAAAACCTCAGGATGCTCGCCGTTTCGAGGATTGTCCTTGATAATTTCCCCCACATCAAAGCCTTTTGGATCATGCTGGGCTTGAAGGTGGCCCAGCTTTCCCTTCATTTTGGTGTTGATGATCTGGACGGGACAGTGGTTGAGGAGAAGATAACCCATGCCGCTGGTGCAGAGACCGATCAAGCAATAGCCAAGAACGAACTCGTTGGCTTAATCCGTGAGACTGGAAGGATACCAGTCGAAAGGGACACTCTCTACAACATCATAAGGATCTATGAGAATGGGGAAGAAGGTGTGATGGATTGAGGCCGCGGGTCGGACATATCCAGTTTTTAAACTGTCTGCCTCTTTATTACGGTTTAGTCAAAAACCATGTCCTGCTCGATATTGAGCTCGTAAAGGGAACCCCAACTGAGTTGAATCGGCTTTTAATAGCGGGAGAGCTTGATATATCGCCGATTTCTTCCATCGAGTACGCTCGCAATCACCGGTCTTTATTGCTCTTTCCTGAATTTACTGTGAGTTCAGATGGCGAGGCGAAAAGCATTCTTCTTGTGAGCAAGCGCCCCGTTGAGGAGCTTTCGGGAAAAAAAATTGCTTTGACCAACACTTCCGCGACCTCCCAGGTTCTTTTAAAGATAATTCTTGAGCGGAAATATTCGGTGAAGCCAGAGTATTTTTCCTGCCCACCGGATTTGAGCAAGATGCTCTTTGAGGCGGAGGCCGCTCTGCTTATTGGGGATGAGGCTTTGAGGTGCCATTTCAAGTCTGTTTTGGAAAAGGGCGGTCTTTTCCTCTACGATCTGGGGGAAGAGTGGAAGAAGCTAACGGGGAAAGGAATGGTTTTTGCTGTCTGGGCTGTTAATAGGTCGTTTGCTGAGCAGTGCTCCGACTTGAGTAGGCATGTGTTCGATCTTTTTAGAAAGTCGATGATTTACTCTCGAGAGCATCTTAATGAAATTGCAGAGCACGCAGCGAGGTGGGAGCCCTTTAGCTCCCCTTTCCTCAGGGATTATTTTAAGACTCTAAGGTTTGATTTCGGTCCGGTTTACCAGGAAGGCTTGGCTCTTTTTTATAAGATGGCCGAGGAGTTGAGAGAGCTAAAAGAGGCTCCTGAACTCGAGTTTGCGAAAATTCGGGCGGAGGTACCAGTATGAGAGTAGGCGATATTTTAGAGAAGACGGTAGAAGGGGGAAGGCTTAACTTTGATGAAGCTATTTTTCTTCTAAAGGAAGCCGACTTTCTTGAGCTTGGAAGGGCAGCTGATCTTGTGTGTCGTCAAAAACACCCAGATAGTGTGGCCACTTTTTTAATTGACCGCAACATCAACTATACGAACATTTGCCGAAACGAGTGTCGATTTTGTGCATTTTATCGGGCGGCTGACGACCCCGAGGCCTATGTTTTGAGTCAGCAGGAGATCGAGGATAAAGTCGCTGAGGCCATCGAGCTCTCCGGAACTCAGGTGATGCTTCAGGGCGGGGTTAACCCGGATTTGAAAATAGACTACTATGTAGAGATGCTGAAAAAGATAAAGAGGAAATTTGATATAAGGATCCATAGCTTTTCTCCTCCAGAGATTGTCCATATAGCAGAATCGTCGGGAATGACAATTTCCGAGGTCTTGGAGGAACTAAAGGAAGCGGGATTGGACTCTCTTCCCGGGGGAGGAGCCGAAATCTTGGTCGATGAGGTGAGACAAAAGATAAGCCCCAGGAAGATTTCATCGGCTCTTTGGCTTAAAGTAATGGAAGAAGCGCACAACCTCGGCTTTACAACCACGGCGACGATGATGATGGGTTCGGTTGAATCGGCTGAAGATAGAGTCGAACACCTAGAGAGGGTGAGAAAGCTCCAAGATAAAACAGGCGGTTTTATCTCTTTTATTCCCTGGACGTTCCAACCCGGAAACACCGCCCTGGGCGGTGAGCCGATCTCCTCCTTTGAATATCTTAGGACGTTGGCCCTCAGCCGTTTGTATCTTGATAACTTCCCTAATATTCAGGGTTCTTGGGTGACTCAAGGAAAAGAGGTGGGCCAGATTTCTCTTTCTTTTGGGGCAAACGACTTGGGGAGCATAATGATAGAAGAAAATGTGGTGAGGGCAGCTGGGGTCTCCCACAAGATGTCCATTGAGGAGATGGTGCATCTTATAAAAAATGCTGGCAAGATTCCAGCTCAGCGAGATACCGAGTTTAACGTTTTGAGGGTGTACTGTTATGCGAATTAGAAGCCACATCCCAAAAGCAGAAAAGGCGTTTATCGGAGGCTCAAGCACTTTTTCCATTGACTTCCCCGAGGACTTGGGTTGGAGAGAAGCGTCAGTTTTGGAAAAGGAGCTGGTCTTTCAGACCCCCTTTGGCCCTAGCCCTAGATTTAAGTTGATCGAGGTGGAAAAGGAGCCTGTGCTTGCGGTAAAGATGCACGGCTGGCGAAAGGGTGTAAGTCGTGCTGATGCTTCGCGCCAACTATTCTGGGTTCTTCAGCAAGCCGGAGTTAAAAAAATTATTGCTGAGGGTGGAGTGGGCAGCATTCGTGAGGAGTTACGTCCGCGTGATTTGATCATCCCCCACGACTACATCGACCAGAGCATGAGAAAAGATGTTTCCTTATCCGCTGACTATCTTCTGATAATGCGCGAGCCCATCTGTCCGGATCTTTCACAACTACTTTTTAATGTGGCAAGGAATCTTTTTCCTCAGAAGAATGTGGTTGATGGAGGAGTTTACGTGGTCACCGATGGTTACCACTTTGAGAGCCGGGTAGAGGTTTGTGCAATGAGGGAGTGGGGAGCGGATATCGTTGGTCAGAGCCTCTGTCCCGAGGTGTACTTGGCTAGAGAGATTGGTGCTTGTTATGCCGGGATATATCAGGTGGTCAACTACGCTGAAGGGATTGTTAAGGACTGGGAGCATGCGGAGTTCAAGGATATTTTCGTAAGCGAGGCTAAGGATATCGGAGATTTGTTGCTCTCCGCTTTGAGTCAAATTGAGCTCAAGGGATCCTGTCGCTGTCAAGAACTACGGAAGGATACTTTACTAAGAGATAAGTAAGGGGTTGTTCGATGATACTCTCAGCTTCTGTGGTTTTGCCCGTTACTTCTCCCCCCATTTACGAAGCGGGGATACTCGTTCAAGATGATCAAATAGTTGAAATTGATTCCACTGAAAGACTCCTCAAAGGATTTCCAAAAGAAGAGCATCTTCACTTGAAGGATTGTGCTCTTTTACCAGGGCTTGTCAATCTCCATAGTCACCTGGAGTACTCTTTCTTTAGCGATATCTGTAGGCCCACTGCTTTCCTTCCCTGGCTTCAAAGACTCATTAAAAGAAGTGACAGTTTCTCCGACGATGACTGGGTTGAATCGGCTCGTTTCGGCGCGAGAAAGATGTTGCAGGCAGGGATCACGTGTGTGGCCGACATCACCAGAACTGGTGCTGGAGCGGTTGCCCTAAGGGAGACTGGCTTGCGTGGCATAAGTTACTTGGAGTTGGTGGGTGTGGGCTCTTCGGATGTTTCTCAAGAATTTGAGCGCTTTGAAGATAAACTTAGGGAACTCTCATCTTTGACGGGTGGAGGTCTAACGCGAATGGGCGTCTCTCCTCATTCAATCTACACTCTTTCTGAGGAGGCTTTGAGGGCTGTGAGGGGGCTTGTGGATCAAAATGAGTACCCGGTGACCATCCACCTGGCGGAAACGGCTTACGAAAATGAACTTGTAAGGTGTGGCTCCGGCCCCTTCAGGGTTTTATCGAAGAGATTTGGTCTCCCGTTTGCGAAGAACCTAGATAAATTCCATTCTGTCGTCGAATATCTCGAGGATTTGGGTCTCTTAAGCGAGCGCACCTTAGCTGCTCATTGTGTTCACTTAAGCGATGAGGACTTGAAGCTTTTAAAGAAGGCGAAAGCGACCATCGTTACCTGCCCAACCAGCAATCAGATGCTGCGTGTGGGCCAGGCACCGGTGGATGAGTTTTTAAGATGGGAGATACCTTTCGGCGTTGGCACGGATAGCCTTGCAAGCAATCCCGGTTTTGACTTGTTTTCGGAGGTGCGGAAGAGCCTGAAGCCTATTCAGAAAAACGAGGGGAACTCTTTCGATTTTGACCTGGGCTTGCGAATTCTGACTTTAGAGGGAGCCAAGATTCTAAAATTTGATAATTTGATTGGGAGTTTGGAGAAAGGGAAGAAAGCCGATATCATAGCCGTGAAGCTCCCCTCGATTTCTTCAGATGGGCAAAACTTATCCAGGGAATTATACTCAAAAGCATCTTCCGAGGAGGTCAAGATGGTTATGATCAACGGAAGGATGATCGTGGGAGAGTCTTAATTAACAATTTGTTAACTCGACAAAGGCGTGCTCTTGTGGTATTTTTTGAACCAGAACAGAAGTGCAATTGCCAAAAAGAGCTCTTATTGGCGACGGTGAAAAGGCTTGAACTGCTCTGCAGGGGGAAGAATCATGCAACCAAAAGGGGCAAGACTTATACCCATTTCTTCGGTAGCAGATGAGCGACAGCCGGTAACAGCTGGCAGGCGGCCAAAACTCTTAGATCGCCTTCGCGAAGCTCTACGTTCCCGCCATTACAGTCGACGGACTGAACAAACCTATTGCTCTTGGGTCAAGCGGTTTATTCATTTCCACAATCTGCGCCATCCAGAAGAGATGGCTGAACCCGAAATCAACGCTTTCTTGACACATCTGGCAGTCAAGGAGAAGGTCAGTGCTTCAACCCAGAATCAAGCCCTTAGTGCGCTATTGTTCCTCTATCGCCATGCGATCGGTCGCGACATCGGCGATCTTGGCAACGTGATCCGCGCCCGCAAGCCCAAACGTCTACCCGTGGTAATGACGCGAGACGAGGTGAAGTCTGTTCTCAGCCAGCTAAACGGAGACAAATGGCTCATGGCCTCGCTCATGTATGGTGCAGGTCTGCGGCTCATGGAGTGTTTACGCCTGCGAGTTCAGGATATTGATTTCTCCCGCAATGAAATCACGGTTCGTGACGGGAAGGGTGCCAAGGATCGAATCACAATGCTCCCCGAGTCACTGAGGTCGCCGCTCAATGACCACTTGCGGAAAGTCAAAGCAATTCACAAGAAGGATCTGGACGCCGGTTGGGGGCGGGTTCAGATGCCGATGGCTCTGGATCGCAAGTATCCCAACGCGCCCGCCGACTGGTGCTGGCAGTGGGTATTTCCGCAGGAGAAGCGGTGGAAGAACAGAAAGACTGCTGAAGAAGGTCGTCATCATACTCATGAAACCATTCTCCAGCGAGCTGTCAAGGAGGCAGTTAACAAGACCAATGTCGTCAAGCACGTTGGGTGTCACACCTTCCGGCATTCATTTGCGACACACCTGCTTGAAGTTGGCTACGACATTCGAACCATCCAAGAACTTATGGGACACAAGGACGTTAGCACGACTATGGTTTACACGCATGTATTGAGCAAGGGTGGCCAGGGTGTTCAAAGCCCGATCGACGGGCTTTGAGCCAGGCTTATGCAGCCTGCATAAGCCGGAAAGGGCCGCGTGGTCAGAATGATGCAAGCGCTGGTAAAAGCAGCTATTGATGGCGGGCATCAAGGATTGTTCGATTTCTTATGCAGAAGGAAGCAGCCTTTGTTTGTGGTATTATACAGGCTGTATAATTATTGTTATCTGGCCGGTAATAGATGCAGCTGCCTGGAACAGGAGGGTGAATGCGAATTCTCATAGGACTTCTCGGGCGATTGGTCTTCTGGGTCGGGCTGATCGTAATCGTCGGTCATGGGGCTCTTGCGTCGTATCGGGCCGGTGATTTGGTCATGGCAATTCTCAAGGTCGTGTTCTTCCCATTTACATTCCTACTCTACCCGTGGTTTGCCGGCCTTTGGTGGCTCTTCCTTGTTTCGATGGTTGGGTATTGGCTATCCACAATAGTGGGAAGAATGGAACCAGTAGACTGATTGATGCGGCCAGCTAACAACCGGTTGCAGCGGACGGCGCTTCGCGCCGCCGCTGATGCTGGGCGTTAGACTGATGGAGGTGAAATATGGTTTTAATTGTTATTGGCGTCGTTGGTATCATTCTGTCGGCGATCCTAACCAGACAAAAGTTTAACAGGAGCGGCTTACCTTCTCAACTACTCGAGCACACAGCAGGAACAGGTTTGGTGCCATCGTGGGTCTCGTTCTTGAACATAGCTTCATGGGTTATTCTCGCGATAGGAATTCTTTTGCTTATTTTTTGACACCCGTGTAAAGAGGAGGAATATGCATGTCAAAACAGATTGTGTGCCCTTCCTGCGGAAATATGGGCGAAGCGCTAATAGGTGACAGCGGAGCTTTCGAAGTCCGGGGTCAGTTTCAAGGGAAAGCCATTCGTAAATGCAAGAAATGTGGAGCTGGCTTATCCATCGGGCCATTCTCGGGCGGCTTCTTCGGCAAGCCGCAAGTCATACCTAAGGACCAATGGAAACATATGGAAGAAATTTGGAATCGCGAGTTCGGCACAGAGTAATCAGCATTAATCGCTTTTGGCTCTCACACAGTCTAACCAATCACTGCACCCGACCAAAAAGCTGGCGCTTTTTGGTCGGGTGAGTTCCAGCGTTAGACCAAAGAGAAACGAACAATGTCCAGTGAAAGACTCAACCCATTGCACGGTGTGATACTTGATCGCGAGGTTCAACCTAGTTGGGAATTTTTGGGTTTCCTTGATGAGAAATTGACTTTCAGCAGGGCCATTGGCGCCGCTGGCCTTTATGCATTTGTACTCGAAGAAAATGGCTTACCCCTTTACCTTGGAAAGGCCGGCGGAATCAAACCGGGGGAACAAGACAAATGGGCCAACGACATCAGCATAAGACTCGGGGAGCATTGGAGCACTGGCCCATTTCGCGGCTTGGTTCGAGCGATCAACGCCAGGATCCAGGTGTGGGTGATGGACCTTCGGAAAGTCCTCGATCGAATATGGGAACGTGATATTGAGCGGATCGAGAATGACCTCATCGCCTGGTTGTTGAAGGAAAACAAAAGCAACCTTCCGGGTAATACCTCCTGCGAAGGAACATCATCTCGTCAATTTGTCGTTCACATTCAAAGGGTTGGTAGTGAGGCGTTACCACGCGTGACCCTGAAACCAGGAATCTCGCCCGAAACCAGGAAAACAAGAAAACCGGTCTAACAAGTGGGTCGAGGCGAGCGTGAATAGCCCTGCCTCATTTTAGAGTGAGTGCCCGCCGCCTCACCCTTTTCGTTGGACCTCAAATTTCTGGACATATTAACTGGACATATTAAGAGGATGGAATGCTACCAAACATAGATCGATATAAGAAGGAACTTGATTCTCTGATTGAAAAGGGCTCCATGCTGCATATGGCAATGCAAAGGGAGTGCTTTCCTGACGAGATGGACAGTAGCATTAAAAAGCAATTCGGGGCCGAGGCTGCCGACATAATTAAAGTTCTGCCATCATTTCCAGGGGAATACCAGTCCTGGTACTCGGAGGCGAAAGCATTAGTCAAACAGTTGTTGCCAGACCGTCTTTCTGACTTTGTCCGCCTTTACGAGAAGCCTAAACCACGGAAAGACATTACGTACGAGAACTATAGAATAGAGGACTACCTCCAAGGTTTAAGCATAACCCGCGGTTGGGAAAAAGAGAAGGTCGCTGGACCTGACGCCGCAATCCCACATTTCAGACAACAATTGGCCATTCTGAAGTCAGTCAAAGCGCGATTTGAGAGCTCTCTCTTTGACATACGTCAGCTGGTCCAAGCGGATCTCTTTGACTCGGAACTCGATGCGGCAAAGGAATTAGCAAAGCACAAATTCATGCGAGGAGCGGGCGCATTGGCAGGCGTTGTACTAGAGCGTCACCTCACGCAGGTCTGTGAAAACCATGGGTTGAAGGTGACAAAGAAAGCGCCGGGCATAGCCGATCTTAACGACAAATTGAAGGAAGCTAACGTCATCGATATTCCGCAATGGCGCTTTGTACAGCATTTAGCGGACATCAGAAATCTATGCGATCACAGTAAGAAATCAGAACCCAAGGCGGAGCAGGTTAATGATTTGGTGGATGGGGTTATGAAGATTACAAAGACGGTGTTCTGAGCCGATGGATCGCACAAGCAGTGATGTGTCCAACATTTGCGTCAACCGGACTCCGCTTCGCTCCGCCGGTTACGCATGCCGTTAGGCCGGAAGGATATTTGAAATGGTCGATAGGATAACAAAACCCTCTTGGGCGACCGACCCAGAGCCTTTGGATTTCAAGGTGGTCAATGAGCCATTAGAAAAACTGGTGCAAAGAACAATTGATACTCTTGAGAGAAAGGGTGGGGCACAATTTTCCGAATTTGATTTTTTAGCCCAAAAGATCGTTGCAGGCTGTTATCAAACCTATAAAGCCATTCGCAAACTCGTTGCCGAGGACCCAAAGTATCCTGCTCAAGCGCATATATTGAACCGCTCTCTATTAGATTCGATTTTTGTTATTGAGGCCTTTTCGGAAGACCCTGGAAAATACCCAAAGGCATATGCACTAGCTGGATATAGGATGATGTGGGAGGAATACACTAAAGAAGTCCAAGAATATGGAAATGATCCAAACTGGAATGGATATCTCGCCGATAAAGCAAAACTGCTTGAATTTGCGGCGAAGAACTATGAGCTATCTGATGGTGAACGCAATTCACCCAGAGAAAATATTCCATATTGGCCTATTCCATCCACAATGCTCAGAGATAGAATCTTCTCAGATAGCAGACACTTGTTCCTCAAAGAACTCTATGACTGGCACTATGGCTGGGAATCAGCGCTGAGTCACTTCCAATGGGGCGGAATGTCAGCCACTGTTTTCAGCAGTTTTCCAGAGAATCATTGGCACCCTGGCAAATTTGAGTCGGATGCTGTGTATAAGTCTATTTTATATTTGCTTATCATTATTTCCGAAATTGAAGCGGTTTCTAACCTTGGGATTAAGCAAGACCTAAAATACATATGGACTATAGTAGGAAGTTACTGGGAAGAAGCAAAAGGATTCTACGATAAGAGATTCACCGAGCTATTAAGAGATTAACAAGCCTAACAGGCGCTTGGAGACGGGCTCGGTTCCCGCGCCGCTCAAGCGCCGAGTTATGCGTAACAGAAGATAGAGCCGTTGCTTTGGAGAATCCGACGTGTCTTTACTGCATCAAATTCAAGAGTCTGTTGTACAAGAAGGGTGCGACCTCGGCTCCGTTCTTTTGAAACTTCGTCTCCTTGCGGCAAGACTCGGAAGCAATGTGCTCGAAGAATGGGTGAAACATGAATCAGAAGGGTACCCAAAAGACGCAGAAGTGCCTTCCTATCGCGTAATCGGCGTCAGCTACAAAGGGACGTTTTCTGGTCCTTTTGGTTCAGGAATTAAGAACGCTCCAATTCCGCCGTATTTGATCGAAAAGTTTGCTGGTAAGAGTTGGACTCGCTATGAAATCAGAGAAAGCATCGCAGCCGTTGATGAACTTGTAAAAAGCAGCGCGGAAGGAGGAAGCCTCGGAATAGATGCATCGAACCTTATTCTGTTGCTTCAAGGGAAGATCTATGAAGGTTATGCCTGTAATGATATTAGCGGTTCAATTTCTCGTACTGCGCTGTCTGAAATTCAACAAGCGGTAAGAAGCAGAATTCTTGAGCTTACTCTTGAGTTAGAGAAATCCATCCCCGCAGCAGCCCACGTGACCTTCGGAGCCCAAAAAACCCAAGAGACAAACTCAGATAGAGTGCAACAAATTTCCCAACAGATTATTTATGGAAACGTAACCACCGCAGTCGCGGGTGGGCACGGGTCTACCATTAGCGTTTCAGTCGGCGAGGGAGACACCAAATCACTAATAGAATATCTTGCAAAGTCTGGCATGCCCAAAGCCGATGCAACTGAAATTGCCGAAATAATGGAAAAGGAAAAACCGATAAGCAACGAGGAGCCATTTGGCGAGAAAGCAAAAAATTGGATTGCATTAAATTTAAAGAAGGCCGCTCAAGGCACGTGGAAAATGGGTGTAACTGTAGCCACAAAGGTATTGAGTGAAGCTGCATTGAAATACTATGGCCTTAAATAAATCGAGAAACGCATAACTGGGAGAGGAAATTATGATTGTAAGGTATCATGATATAGAAATCGAATTTGATGTTACTCCTATATTGATCACAGCAGCCAGTCATGTAAATCTTTTCAGAAAACGGGATCCTCTCGCTAGACTTAAAGGCCCAATTACTTTAGTTTCGAGCAATCTATATGCGCTTCAGGAAGGCACAGAAGTCCCAACTCCTGGTGGCGTCCTAAGAGCAGCTCCTTTATTAAAACCAAGGTCTGATGGATCAGCAGTACTTATACACAGTGGCTATCCGGTAACAGGAACATGGGATGCGATTGGGCAAGTTGAGCTCGGGCATACCTTGGGAAGCCTACGAAAAACTTTTACTGTTTCATATGATTCTGATCCCAATTTCAGCTTCGAGAATAACCTTATCTGCTTTGGAAGCCCCTCCTCTAACATGATTTCGGGTCAAATTTTCGGGCGGTTGGAACCAATCATAAACGACCATTTTCGTTGGGGAGAAGGATATAATGCTTTCGTTTTGAACGAGCAACAATTTGCTTCTGGAAATGAAGGTGTAGTAGTTTGCCATGAATCGCCGTGGGATGCTAAAAAAACTGTATTGGTTCTTTCTGGTATTGGCCCAATGGGTACTCTAGGCTGCAGTAAATTGGTCTCGAAATGGGGAAAGAACGTAATTTCCCGTCGGCAAAGAAAAGCGAAATTTTTTATTGCTGCTATTCGATACGATATTCAAGCTGATGTTGAACAACAAGGATTGTTGAAGAAATTCGTCATTCTTGATTAGTTCCATCTTTTAGCACATAACCCGCTAGTCCAGCCGACAGCTTAAACGCTGCGGCTGAGCAGCCCGTTAGGCACAGCATTGGTGCCGGCCGCGAGATGTCAGTGCACCTCGCTATCCTGTTGCGGTAGCGATCATTCGGCACGGGGGTTCTGTAGTGCTGACCTCACGCCAGCTCGCAATCGTGCTTTGGCTCGCGATATTCATCGTGTGGGCACTGACCATGGACGGCGTTCGTTCGTCTATCGGGTCATTACTGAAGACGCTTCTTTCGCCGAAGCTTCTAGCTCTCTTCACAGTCATCATCGCCTACAACGTCGCCGTGGTTTGGTGGCTCTGGCGGATTGGATACTGGGATTCGACGATGCTCTACGACACGCTGACTTTCTTCGCGGTCGGCGCCGTCGGCTCGGTGTCCCGCGCGGCTACCCAAGGCGTAACGTATGACCTGCGGTTCTTCCTCAAGACTGTTCTAGTGAATCTCGAGGTCATGGTCCTGTTTGCCTTCCTGTCCGACCTCTTCCCGTTCAACTTCTGGATCGAATTCCTCCTTGTGGTTCCCGGAATCACCATTCTCGTGATGCTTGTCGCGGTCACAGAGCGCCAAGAGGGAGCTGAGCCAGCCCACCGACTGCTCAGCGGGGTTCAGGCATTCGTTGGCTTCGCGTTGATCGGCTATGTGGTGTGGCAAGCCGTCAGGAACTACGAACAACTACTGAACACCCAAGCACTCTTCGCGTTTGGCTTGCCATTCGTGATGTCAGCGATGTTCATCCCGGTGCTGTACCTCGCATGCGCAGTCTTCGCCTATGACGATGCGTTTCGGGTGGTCTCGTTCAAGAGCGGGGGCGGCAAGCGCCTGACCCGTTGGAAGAAGTGGAGACTCTTCCTTCGCTTCGGCTTTAATCTGAAGATGCTTCAGACATTCAGGCGGTCACCGGCGATCCACGAGTACGGCTGGCTCAAGACCAAAGAGGAAGCACGGGCCAGCCTTGCCTCGTGGCGTGTGGCGCCAGAGCCCGAGTCGTAGCGTGAATCATCCATGATGCGTACCTAATTATTGTTAGGAGGCAAGAGAAATGGCAAACTTCGAAGTGTACGGAAAATGCGAGATCAAGAAGGATGGCGTAACGGTTGACACAATAGCCCAATTGCTCAAGACCAGTCTTGCCAAGTACTACAAGGACGAGAATATCACGATCACGCCTACAGGCATCACTGTAAAGGGCAATCTCAAGTCCATTTGGGAACGAGCGATAACCAAGGCTGAGGCCAAGATCAAGATAGAAGGGAATCAACTGACCTATCGGGTCGACGGTGATTCATCCCTAGGGGGCTGGCCGTGGGTTTGGTTCATCCTGGGTTTTTTCACGGGCTTCTTCCTTATCTTGTTCCTGTTCGACTTGGTCGAGTACATTATCAGCAGAGATCGACCGAAGCGTTACTTTGAAGAGGCATTCAAGTCAGTTCAATTCGAAATTGGATAGAAAGCCTCCTAACAAGGAGCTCCAGCCGACCGCTATTCCGCTGCGCTCCATAGCGGCAGGTGAGCTTGGTCGTTAGGCGGTATGAAGCGACCCCACTATGAGGGGAGGAGGACAAATGAAGGTTCGAGAGCTTCAGGAACGGCTCAGCAAACTTGATCCGGAACTGGACGTGCTTGTGCTACAGCGAAGACGAGAAGCTTTTGGTTGAAGGTCGGGGCTTTATTCTGTTCGATATCCTGGCTGTTAGCACGACTGAGGCAGAACGGCTTTGTCTTGACGATGGGACTCCGTATCTAAAGTTCAAGAGGGGTCCGGCATCGGAAACCATTGCCACCTTGGAAATTACCTCTGACTTTTAGAGTAATCGGGAGTAAGGTCAAACCATGAATTTCGTTGCCATCGACGTTGAGACAGCAAATGCTGATATGGCATCGATTTGCCAGATCGGGCTTGCGAAGTACGAGAATGGCCTGCTTGCGGACGAGTGGAAAAGCTATATCGATCCAGAAGACTACTTCGATGATATAAACGTATCAATCCATGGGATCGACGAGTCTACGGTGAAGGGTGCCCCAACGTTCCCGGAATTGGCCGATACGCTTCGTTCTTATCTTGTAGACACAGTAGTTGTCTGCCACACGCACTTTGATCGGGTGGCGATCCTCCAGGCAGCCCAGCGCTACGAGATCACTGCGCCAGAATGCATATGGCTCGATTCGGCGCGAGTAGCCCGGCGTACTTGGACAGAGTGCGCATGGAAAGGATATGGCCTATATGATGTTTGCAGAATGCTTGGGCACGAATTTACGCATCACGATGCTTTAGAAGATGCGAAAGCGGCCGCCCATATTCTTGTAGCGGCGTCCAACGAAACCGGACTGGACTTAGATAGCTGGCTCAAGCGGATACGCCAGCCAATCGACCCCGCAGCAATCAGTTCAGGTTCTGCGATAAAGCGTGACGGGAATCCGGAAGGTGCCCTTTTTGGTGAGGTTCTTGTTTTTGTTGACGTCTCGGTGTTTCTCTGCTATCCTTAAAAAAACCTTTAAGTCTAGTCCTGTGAGGCTAGCAAGGAGAGTGAAAAGAATATGCGAAACCAAAATGCCTCTTGCCGTCTCGTAGGAGGCGTTTTTTTATGCATGGGGAGTGTTTGAGATGGCTTTCAAGGAAAAGACCACCATCATGGATAGGGGTGCCATTCAGAGGGCTTTGACCAGGATTGCCCATGAGATTGTGGAGAGAAGCGGAGGCGCTGAAAATTTGGCCCTGGTTGGCATCAGGAGTCGCGGAGTGCATCTCGCCAGTAGGTTGGCTCGAAAGATTGGAGAGATAGAGGGGATAACCCCGCCTTTGGGTGCACTGGATATAACCTTTTACCGAGATGATATAGGCACCCGTCCTCAGCCGAAGGCCTCCGTCACGGAGATCACTTTCGATGTTACGGGCAAAGACATCATTCTGGTGGATGACGTCCTGTACACGGGGAGGAGTGTCCGGGCGGCCATGGATGCGATATTTGACCTCGGCAGACCGACCACGATTCAGTTGGCGGTGATGATTGACCGGGGGCATCGAGAGCTTCCCGTTCGGGCCGATTTTGTGGGGAAGAACATCCCCACCTCTCAGCGAGAGGAAGTGAGGGTGAACCTTGAGGAAGAAGACGGCATCGATGCCGTTATCCTTGGAGAGGAAGTGACTTGAGCCCCCGATGTCCATCGGGGGTATTTTTATGGAAACTGGAGGCAGGATGCAGCTTAAAAGCAAGGATTTATTGGGCATCAGGGAGTTGGATGGGGAGGAGATCGAACTCATCTTGGATACGGCGGAGTCATTTAGGGAGATATCCACCCGGGCGGTAAAGAAGGTCCCGACTCTCCGCGGTCGAACCATTGTCAGTCTCTTCTTGGAGCCTAGCACCAGAACCAGGGTGTCTTTCGAACTGGCAGGGAAACGCCTGAGCGCTGATGTGGTAAATATCTCGGCTAGGGCCAGTGCAGTGGCCAAAGGGGAGTGTCTGAAAGATACCGCCAAGACCATCGAGGCAATGAATGCCGACCTGGTGGTGATGAGGCATTCCGCCGCTGGCGCTCCCCATTTTCTCGCTAAGTTGATTGAGTGCGGGGTGATTAACGCGGGCGATGGAGCTCATGAGCACCCCACCCAGGCGCTTTTGGACCTGTTCACGATCAAAGAGCGATTAGGAAAGATTGAGGGTTTGCAAGTTGTCGTCATTGGGGATATTGCCCACAGTCGGGTTGCTCGCTCGAACATCCTGGCTCTGACTAAGCTGGGGGCGAGGGTGACGGTCGTGGGGCCACCTACTCTCATTCCCATGGGGATAGGGGAGATGGGCTGTGAGGTGAGCTATGATCTGGACACCGTTTTGGGCCAGGCTGACGTGGTCTATGCTCTGCGAATTCAACTGGAGCGCCAGACTGAGACCCTCTTTCCATCACTGAGGGAGTACGCTGCCTTATTTGGTCTGAATGAGGAGCGGGCGGGCAGACTCAAGAAAAATGCTTTAATCATGCACCCGGGTCCCATGAATCGGGGAATAGAGATAACCGCGGAGGTGGCTGACCTACCTCAGTCTGTAGTTACCGATCAAGTGGCCAACGGGGTAGCCGTTAGAATGGCCATTCTATATCTCCTGATTGGGGGTGGGGAGGGTGCCTGATGTTTTGATCAGAGGCGGGCGGGTCATTAATCCAGCGAACAAGACCGATGCTGTTCTGGATGTCCTGGTCGAGGACGGAAAGGTCAAGATGGTAAAAAAGGATATCTCGGTGAAGTCTGCGGACGTGATCGACGCCTCCGGCTTAATCGTCTGTCCGGGTCTGATCGATATGCACGTGCATCTGAGGGAACCCGGGAGGGAGGATGAGGAGACCATCGCCAGCGGTACCAGGGCGGCGGTGAAGGGTGGCTTTACCGCGGTGGCTTGCATGCCCAACACCGATCCCGTTGTCGATAACGCTTCGGTGATTGAGCTCATCCTTGAAAGGGCACAGAATGAGGGGGTTGCCCACGTTCTCCCTGTCGGTGCCATCACAAAGGGATTGAAGGGGGAAGAGCTCTCGGAGATGGGAGAGCTGATAAGAGTTGGTGCGGTCGCCTTCTCGGACGACGGAAATTCGGTGATGAACGCTGAGGTAATGAGGAGGGCTTTGGAATATTCTGTGATGCTCGATGCCTTGATCATCGTTCACGCAGAGGATATGAATCTCTCGGGGCGGGGACAGATGAATGAAGGTTTTTACTCCACCTTGCTGGGATTGAAAGGTGTCCCGGTGGCCGCAGAAGAGATCATGATCGCTAGAGACATGATCTTAGCCGAGATGATCGAGGCGAGAGTTCACATCACTCACGTGAGCACAGCGGGTTCGGTGAGGTTAATCAGGCAGGCCAAGGAAAGGGGGGTGAGGGTGACTTGTGAGGCAACCCCTCATCACCTGGTGCTCACCGAGGCTCTTCTGGAATCCTACGATACCAATTACAAGGTGAATCCACCGCTCAGAACGGAAGTCGATGTTCTGGCCCTAAGGGAAGGCCTAAAGGAGGGGACGATAGACGCCATCGCCAGTGATCATGCTCCCCATGCCCTTCATGAGAAGGAGCGAGAGTTTGACTATGCACCATTCGGCATCGTTGGATTGGAGACCACCCTGCCTCTGATGCTAACGGAGCTGGTAGAGAGCGGCGAGTTGAGCTATACCCAGCTCATTGAGAAGTTGAGTTGCAACCCCGCAAGGATTTTGGGCCTCGAGGCAGGATCCTTATCTGTCGGAAGCCCAGCAAATGTTACGGTATTTGACCCTAAAGTTAAAGTTAAGGTTGATGTAAGCTCGTTCGAGTCCAAGAGCAGGAACTCTCCCCTTAGCGGCTGGGAGTTGATCGGGATGGCAAAATACGTTTTAGTCGATGGGAAGTTGGTTTTGAGGGATGGGAGGGTTGCATGAAGAAGAAAGCGGTCCTGGTTTTAGAGGATGGAGCCATATTTGAAGGCACTGCCTTTGGCGCTTTGGGTGAGGCTGCCGGTGAGGTGGTTTTTAACACGAGCATGCTTGGCTATCAGGAGATTTTAACCAATCCGTCTTACGCGGGGCTCATATTGGCAATGTCCTATCCTCACATCGGAAACTGTGGGGTAAACTCCGAGGATTATGAATCGAGGGGGGCATTCTTGGAGGGACTAGTGGTTCGAGAGTATTCCCGGTTGTACAGTAATTGGCGTGCTGAAGGATCACTTGAGGAATTCTTGATAAATTTTGGCATAGTGGGTGTAGAGGATATCGACACGCGCGCTTTGACAAGACACATTCGAGACAAGGGATCAATGAAAGCGGTCTTATCCTCAACGGACCTCAACCACAAAAATCTGATGAAGAAGACTAAAAAATCAGCTGGACTTGTGGGAAGAGACCTGGTCAAAGATGTGACGGTGGAAAAACCTTATATCTGGTGGGAGACGAAGAAGGTGATGCGCTTTAACGTTGTTGCCCTGGACTTTGGCATCACGCGGGGCATTCTGAGGTGTCTGGAATCAATTGGTTGCAAAGTTATGGTGATGCCGGCGAGCACTTCAGCGAAGGAGATACTTTCACTTAGGCCGGATGGAATTGTTCTCTCTAGCGGGCCGGGCGATCCGACTTCATTAAACTACGCAGTCGAGACAGTTGAGAATTTGCTGGGCAACAGGCCCGTCTTTGGAATTGGCCTGGGCCATCTTTTGCTCGCTTTGGCAGCTGATCTCAAGACAGGGAAGATGCGTGTTGGGCACTTCGGCTCCTGTCCGGTGAGAAATCTCGAAACGGATCAGATTGAGATAACGACGCAGAGCCACGGGTTTGTAGTGGAGGCCGAATCATCGCCGAAGGTGAAGAGTAAAACTGCAGAGACGATCGAATCTAAATCTGGGCGCGTTGAAGTCACACATCTGAATTTGCACGATGGGACGATCGAGGGTTTGAGATTTTTGGACACGCCAGCTCTTTCGGTGCAGTTTTACCCCAAGGTGAGACCGAGCGTTCCGGGAGGAAAAACTGCGTTTGATGGATTCGTTGAGCTTATGGAAAAGCATGCTTAGATTTCGCATACGAAAATAGTTTTAGGAGGAAGAGGGGATATATGCCAAAGAGAACCGACCTGAAAAAGATTTTGATAGTTGGCTCTGGGCCGATCATCATTGGTCAAGCTTGCGAGTTTGATTACTCCGGCACACAGGCGTGCAAGGCTTTGAAGGAGGATGGTTATGAAATAGTGCTTGTTAACAGCAATCCCGCGACGATAATGACCGATCCGGAGTTTGCCGACAGAACTTACGTTGAGCCCATCACGCCCCTGATCTTAGAGGAGGTTATCAAAAAAGAAAGACCGGATGCACTCCTTCCTCACCTGGGGGGTCAAACTGGCCTGAATACTGCCGCTGCCCTGGCAGAAGCTGGCGTCTTGGATAAATACAAAGTCGAGTTGATCGGGGTGAGCTTTGAGACCATCAAAAAAGCCGAGGACAGAAGCTTGTTTAAGAAAGCCATGGAAAAAATTGGGCTGGACTTACCACGCAGTAGCTTTGCTTACAGCTTGGACGAGGCGCTTGCTCAGATTGAGGAGCTTGGTTTCCCTCTTGTGATTCGCCCCAGTTTCACGCTCGGAGGGACGGGAAGCGGTATCGCCTATTACAAAGAGGAATTCATTGATATGGTCGCCTATGGTCTGGCACTCAGCCCGATCTCTGAGGTTCTCGTCGAGGAATCGGTCATTGGTTGGAAAGAGATTGAAACCGAAATGATGCGGGATTGCAGGGACAATATCATCACCGTCTGCTCCATTGAGAATTTCGACCCCATGGGTGTTCACACTGGTGACAGCATCGCGGTGGCTCCAGCGCAGACAATAACGGCAAAGGAATGGGAAATCACCCGGGATGCCTCCATCGATATCATGAGGGAAATCGATGTCGTTGGCGGGTCCAACATACAGTTTGCGGTGCACCCAGAGACGGGACGCATGGTGGTGATCGAGATGAACCCTCGGGTTTCCCGAAGCTCAGCTCTCGCCTCAAAGGCAACGGGTTACCCGATAGCCAAAATGGCAACGAAGCTAGCCGTTGGCTATACCCTTGATGAGGTAATGAACGACATGACCAGGAAAACGTCAGCCTTTGAGCCCGCTATTGACTACGTCGTGGTCAAGACGCCGCGTTGGGCTTTTGAGAAGTTTCCCGAGGCTAATGCTACTCTCACCACAAGGATGAAGTCGGTGGGGGAGGTGATGTCCCTCGGGCGAACCTTTAAGGAGGCTTTGCAGAAATCCATCAGGTCTCTGGAGATAGACAGGTATGGGGTAGGGGCAGATGGTAGGGATGAATTGACCGATGAGGAGCTTTACAAAAAACTGGCTATCCCCAATGTCGACCGGGTGTTTTACATAAGATATGCATTTCTTAAGGGGATGTCCGTGGATGAGGTCTACGATCTCACGAAGATAGACTGGTGGTTTTTGAATCAGATCCGCGAAATAGTTTTGATGGAAGGAAAGATAACAGGACATCGCCTTTCCAACTTGCCCTTGGACTTGCTCCGGGAGGCGAAGAGATTTGGTTTCTCTGATGTCCAGATAGCTTACCTTACTAAATCTAGCGAGAAGGCGGTTAGGGAGAAAAGGAAGAAGGAGAAGATTGAGCCCGCTTACAAAGCTGTGGATACCTGCGGTGGCGAAATGGAGGTCTACACAGCGTATCGCTATTCGACCTATGAAAATGAAACCGAGGTGAAACCGTCGACCAAAAAACGGGTGGTGATTTTGGGGGGCGGTCCCAATCGGATTGGCCAGGGAATTGAGTTTGATTATTGCTGCGTCCACGCGGTTTTCGCCTTGAAGGAAGATGGCTATGAGACGATAATGATCAACTGCAATCCTGAGACGGTTAGCACCGACTATGATACGGCGGACAAACTCTATTTTGAACCCCTAACTTTTGAGGACGTCATGAGCGTGATTGAAGCAGAGGAACCGGAAGGAGTGATTATCCAGCTGGGCGGGCAGACCCCCCTAAAGCTCGCCGTTCCTCTTGAGGAAGCGGGCGTAAAAATATTGGGGACATCCCCAGACAGCATCGATCTGGCCGAGGACAGAAAGAGGTTTAGCCAGCTTCTCAAGAAACTGAAGATTCCCACCCCGTCCCATGGAACCGCCACTTCTTACAAAGAGGCGCTGGCCGTTGCCAGAAGGATAGGCTATCCCTTGCTAGTGAGACCCTCCTATGTTCTGGGGGGACGGGCAATGGAAATCGTCTATTCGGAGGAGATGCTGGAGACGTACATAGCCTCGGCGGTAAAAGCTTCTTTCGATCGACCGATCTTGATAGATAAGTTTTTAGAAGGGGCAACAGAGGTAGATGTAGATGCCTTGTGTGATGGCAAGAATGTGCTCATTGGAGGGATAATGGAGCATATCGAAGAAGCGGGTGTTCATTCCGGGGACAGTGCCTGTGCTATGCCGCCATTCTCCTTAGCAAAAGAGCAACTTGAAACGATAAAAGAGTACACGGTTAGACTGGCCAAGACGCTCAGCGTGGTTGGCCTCATAAACATTCAATATGCTGTGAAGGATGGGGTGGTCTATGTTCTGGAGGTCAATCCCAGAGCGTCTCGGACGGTGCCCTTTGTAAGCAAGACCGTGGGTGTTCCACTGGCGAAACTAGCAACGCGGTTAATGATGGGCAAGACGCTTGAGGATTTGGGCTATAAGTGGGATGGGGAGCTTCCAATCCTAAAACATATAGCTGTGAAAGAAGCCGTCCTTCCTTTCAGGCGATTCCCGGAGGTGGATACGGTGCTGGGACCAGAGATGAAATCCACAGGTGAAGTAATGGGAATCGATAAGACCTTCGATTTCTCCTTTGCCAAGTCTCAGATGGCAGCCGGGCAAGAATTGCCGACCGAGGGCAAGGTCTTTATCAGCGTCTGCAACCGTGATAAACCGACCATCGTTCCCATAGCCAAAAAATTTGTAGAGATGGGTTTTGAATTGGTTGCGACCAGGGGGACAGGTGGGGTGCTGGCCGCCAACGGTGTAAAGGTAAGGGAGATCTTGAAGGTTCGCGAGGGGCGACCTAACGCCGTTGATTTGATAAAAAATGGGGAGATAAAGTTGGTCGTAAATACACCGTGGGGCAGGGGCCCGCGTACCGATGGGTACTATATCCGTACAGCGGCCTCGGTTTGCGGCGTTCCCTCGATTACAACGATCGCCGGTGCCACAGCTGCCGCAAAAGCGATTGAGGCCATGAAGTCAAAGGAATTATCGGTTCATGCACTTCAGGACTACCATCGTAGGAAGAAAAGAAAGCGTTGAGGAACCAGGAGGGAGATGCACAGGGTTAAAGCGAGAGTCGAGTCAAATGCCAAGGTTGTTCACGGCGTTCACCGATTAAGACTCTCTTCGTCCGAGATCGCTTTGGAAGCGGAGCCCGGTCAGTTTGTGCACGTTCTCTGCGGTGAGAACAGGGATTACATTCTGCGTCGGCCCTTTAGCGTCCATCGGGTTCAAAATGGCTCCTTCGATCTTCTCATTCAGGTGGTGGGCAAAGGCACCACTTATTTGTCCCAACTTGAATCGGGGGATGCTCTGGACATAATGGGCCCCATAGGCCGGGGTTTTGAGTTTACGGGCAACTTCGAAAAGTCCCTTCTCGTGGCGGGTGGCATCGGCGTTGCTCCACTCGTTTTCCTCGCCGAGAGGTTGAGAGAAGATGGGAAAGAGACTCATTTTCTTTACGGGGCGGCGACGAGAGAGGGGCTCGTCTGTCTCGAAGATTTGAGTACAGTTGTACAGAAGGTGTTTTCAGTGACGGAGGATGGCAGCTTTGGTTACGAGGGATTGTTGACGGAGTTCTTTGGCGAGGCTTTTCAGGAGTATAATCCCGATCGGATCTTCGCCTGTGGTCCGGAGGAGATGCTGAGGAAGGTGGCGGAATCGACCGCTGGGACGGTTCCCTGCCAGGTTTCGCTGGAGAGAAAGATGGCTTGTGGTATCGGGGCCTGTCTTTCCTGTGTCTGCAGAACCAGGGAAGGCTACAGGCGGGTCTGCGTGGATGGACCGGTCTTTGATGCTTCGGAGATAATCTGGTAGATGACGTGAGACGGGAGCGGCACAAGATCAGGATAAAACCGAAGAAGCGCCGAAAGATGTGGCTCATCAGTCCTCGCACCAGAATCCATGGCGAACTCGAATACAAGAGGAGCAAGTTAAAAGAGGAGGCCAAGAGGCTCATCGAGGAAGAGAGCGGGGAGCAAGAAGGATGATTGATTTAAGCGTTGATTTGGCCGGAATAAGGATGAAGAATCCCGTGATGGTGGCCTCGGGCACCTTTGCGTGTGGCAGGGAGTATTCCGAAATTACCGATCTTAGCAAGCTGGGCGCGGTGGTGACAAAAGCGGTCACACTGAAGAGGAGGGAGGGAAATTCTCCACCGAGGATTTGTGAGACGCCATCCGGCATTCTGAACTCGATCGGCTTGCAGAACAAGGGAGTCGATTGCTTTTTGCGGGAAGATCTCCCTTTTCTCAGGGGGTTTGATATCCCCGTGATCGTAAACGTTGCCGGAGACGACATAGAGGAATATGTGGCGGTATCGAGAAGACTTAGTGAAGCCAAAGTCGATGGCGTGGAGTTAAACGTCTCCTGTCCCAATGTGAAGCGGGGCGGGATGATTTTTGGAACGGATGCGGTGGCGGTGGCGGAGGTGGTTTCGGCTGTCAAAAAGGCTATTGGCGTACCACTGATCGTCAAGTTGAGCCCAAATGTCACCGATATCACCGAGATGGCCCGCAGTGCTGTCGATGCTGGAGCTGATGTTCTTTCCCTGATCAATACCGTAGTGGGAATGACCATCGATACAGACGGCTTCAAGCCAGGGCTCGCCACCGTCACGGGTGGTCTCTCCGGTCCGGCCATCCGACCCATTGCAGTAAGGATGGTGTGGCAGGTGGCACAGGCGGTGGAGGTTCCAATAATCGGGATGGGGGGAATCGTTGAGGCGCGGGACGCTGTTGAATTCCTCCTCGCCGGGGCAACGGCAATCGCTGTGGGAACGGCCAACTTCATGAATCCCTCCGCCGCACTGGAAATCATCGAGGGATTAGAAGGATTTTTACGGGGAAAAGGGTATAGAAGTATCGGGGAGATTGTAGGAAGGGTGCAAGCGTAGATGTCAGAGAACCGGCTGATAGTGGCGCTTGATGTTTCCGAGAGCGAGGAGGCGATTCGGCTTTGCCATCGGCTCAAGGACAAGGTCAAAATCTTCAAGATTGGTTTGCGGTTGTTCCTCTCGGGTGGACAGGAGATAATTCAAGTTGTCAAATCCCTCGGCGGGGAGGTTTTTTTGGATCTCAAGCTCTGCGATATCCCAAATCAGGTGGTTGGCGCCTGCTGGCAGATCGTGGGAATGGGTGTGAAGATGTTTACCCTTCACACGATGGGTGGCCTTGAGATGATGAAGAAGGCGGCGGAAGCCACCAGAACGGAAGCTTTAAAGAGAAAGGTTCCTCCGCCGCTCATGTTGGGTGTGACGGTCCTCACGAGCCTAGATCAGTCGGCACTTCGGGAGTGGGGTGTCGAGAGGGGAATAACCGATCAAGTTGTTTACCTGGCTACCCTGGCCAAAGATGCTGGACTGGACGGTGTGATAGCTTCTCCTCAAGAGATATCGGCGATCAGGAAGGCCCTTGGTCCTTCCACTGGTGGGGAGGGCGGAGAGTTTCTTGTGGTCACCCCGGGTGTGCGTCCAGAGTGGTTTGTCTCTTGTGACCAACGAAGAGTTCTCACCCCCGCCCAGGCTGTGCGATTGGGTGCATCCTATGTTGTGGTGGGGAGACCGGTCATCGAATCCGCCGATCCCGTCGAGGCGGTCTCTAAGATCCTGGAGGAAATAAAGGGGGCAATTTCATGATAAACGAGGAAGAAGTAATTGCGATCTTAAGAGAGCACAAAGCGATTAGAAAGGGACATTTTGAGCTCTCTTCGGGAAGGCACACTGACACCTATCTTCAGTGTGCTGTGATTTTTCAGTATCCGGACTTGACCAACATGTTTGCCTTAAACTTGGCCGAACATTATCAGGATAAGCGGGTGGATCTCGTAGTTGCCCCGGCGGTGGGGGGAATCATCTTGGGATATGCCCTGGCCCAAATTTTTTGTTGTCGAATAATTTTTACCGAAAGAGAAGCAGGAAAAATGGCCTTGAGGCGAGAATTTAGAATAAACCAAGGAGAAAAAGTTGTGGTGGCCGAGGACGTTGTGACCACGGGTGCGTCGGTAAGGCAGGTCATCGATCTGGTTAGGGAGGCGGGAGGTGATGTAATAGGAGTAAGTAGCCTGGTGAGCAGGGGTGAAAAAAGGGTCTTCCGAGGACCATTCTATTTTCTCGCAGAAGTAAAAGCAGAATCGTACACTCCCAGAGAGTGCCCATTATGCAAAGAAGGAGTCCCACTACAAATCCCGGGAAGCAGAAGGCTTGAGGTGTTACACTAAATCGGGTTGAAAGAGTTTGTAGTTGCAGCGTTAATTATTTTTGGTTGTCAACGCGTTGTTGTCTATGTATAATGTCTGTGAGCTTTAAATTAAAGTAAAGGAGGAGTTGGAATGGCTTTACCAAGACTTACGGATGCTGAAAGGAAAGCTGCTTTGAGGAAGGCCTTGGAGGTGCGGCGACAGAGAGCAGCACTCAAGGCTAGCGTCAAGAAAGGACAAACCAGTCTGTCTTCTGTATTAAGTAGGCCTTCTGATCCCATTGTTGGAAAAATGAAGGTCAGCGCTCTTTTGGAGTCCCTTCCGGGTATCGGCAAGGCTCGCTCTAGAAGATTGATGGAGAAGCTGAGTATCGATTCATCACGTCGAGTACAAGGCTTGGGTTCCAGGCAGCGTGAGCTTCTCCTGAAGGAGCTTTCGTAGCGGAAGTTTTTTATGCAGTTTAAAGGCAGGATTTTTGTTGTCTCCGGACCATCAGGTGCGGGTAAGGGGACACTGGTTGTAAAACTTATGAACAGAGTCCCCTATCTTCATCTTTCCGTTTCGGCGACCACGCGAAAACCTCGTCCCGACGAGATCCCCGGCGTTGATTACCACTTTCTCTCCGAGGAGGAGTTCTTAAAGGGTGTCGAGGAGGGAAAGTTTTTAGAGTGGGCGAAGGTTCATGATTGTCTGTATGGCACCCTTTACGATGAGGTAAAAGAGTTCCTGGCTGGTGGCTACGATGTTGTGCTGGAGATCGACGTTCAAGGTGCTTTACAGGTGAAAGAGAGGGTTCCTGAAGCCGCCCTCATATTCATAAGCCCCCCTTCTTGGAAGGAATTGAAAGCGAGGCTGGAAAAACGTAGAACGGAGACGAAGGAGGCAGTGGAGAGGCGAATTCAAAATGCTAAAGCCGAGATCAAATTCGCTGATAAATATGGCTATGTTATAATAAACGACGAGGTTGAAAGAGCAGCGGAGAGGTTGGTAAATATTGTAAAGCAGGAAAGAGCCAAGAAAAAACCAACGACTATGTAGAGAAAGTGATGGGTGAAATCGAGTGCTTTATCCTAAAATAGACGACCTACTTACGAAAACGGACAGCAAATTTACTTTGGTCATTGCTGCGGCAAAAAGGGCCAGGCAGATAAACGACTATTTTGGTAGCATCCACAGGCATGAGTTGCCTCTTGTGAACCCCCCTCAGGTAGAGGCAATTTCCCGAAAGCCTCTCACCATTGCCTTGGAGGAGATCGCCGAAGGCAAGCTCACCTACAAGCGCGTGGTGGAGGGAATCAAATAGCCCACGGGTTGTTAGCTTTCACACCTGGCATAAAAGGGGAATCATGATTAAAGGGAAAACCATCATTCTGGGTGTTACCGGATGTATCGCTGCGTATAAGGCAGCTGAGATCGCCAGGCGACTGATTGAGGCGGGGGCTGTGGTCAAAGTTGTCATGACCGAGGCGGCAACTCGCTTCATTACTCCTCTAACCTTTCGGATCTTGACCCGACAGCCCGTGGTCACCTCTCTTTTTGATGAGGAACCCGCAGGGAGGATTCATCATATCTCTTTAGCTCGAGAGGCGGATTTGGTGTTGGTTGCCCCCGCAACCGCAAATATTTTGGCTAAGGTAGCCCATGGCATCGCCGACGACATTCTTTCCACTACACTTTTGTCCACGGATGCATCCATCGTCTTTGCTCCAGCCATGAATGCAAAGATGTACCTGAACCCCATTACTCAGAGGAACCTTTCAACTTTGGCAGACGGGGGATTTGTTATCATTGAGCCCACCGTGGGTGAACTCGCCTGTGGTGAGGAAGGAATTGGCAGATTGGCAGAGGTGGGCGAAATCGTTAGCATCGTCGAAGCCGAGCTCTTGAAGGTGGAGGATCTGAAGGGGAAGACCATCTTTGTAACGGCCGGGGGCACTCGGGAGCCCCTGGATCCTGTTCGATTCCTGGGCAACCGCTCCTCGGGAAAGATGGGCTACGCCATCGCCGATTCGGCGAGGAGGAGGGGGGCTAAGGTTACCCTAATCAGTGCTCCCACACAGCTCCGTCCACCCTGGGGGGTTGAGTTCATTCCCATCGGAACCGCTTTAGAGATGCATGATGTCATGTTGGAGCGCTTTGATCAAGCTGATGCGGTAGTCATGGCCGCCGCCGCTTCTGATTTCAGGCCGGCGAGCTATAGCCAAAGCAAGATAAAGAAGGGAGAGGCCAAGCTGGAGCTGAAGCTGGAGCGAAGTCCCGATATACTAGAGGAGCTGGGTAAAAGGAAAAAGGGACAGGTCTTGGTGGGATTTGCCGCGGAGTCGGAAAATTTGATTGAAAATGCTCTGGGGAAGTTGAAGGGGAAAAACCTCGATCTCATCGTCGTCAACGATATCACAAAGCCCGGATCGGGTTTTGGAGAAGACTCAAACGAAGCCGTTTTGATAGATGCCCAGGGCAGGTCGAGAGAGTTGCCTTTGATGCCGAAGGCGAAGCTCGCCCGGTTAATTGTCGATGAGTTGGCCAAAATCTTAAAAAATTGTTGACTGAGATTTCTTGGTCTGCTAGGCTTCTCTTGGTTTGTTTTTGAAAATTTCATAAAGACTCTTATCTGGAGAGGTGGAGGGACTGGCCCGATGAAGCCTCGGCAACCTGTAAATCAGTCAAGAGTTAATCAGCCTCCAGCTTGGTCAAAAGGGAAATAATTGACTTTTGACCATTGAGCGAGCGGTTGATTGATTTCGCAGTCTGCTTTAGGCGGATGGGCATTGACTGTTTTTACAAGGTGCCAATTCCTGCAGAGAATTTCTGGGAGATGAGAGGTTACATAGCCCTCTTTTCCTGTCAGAAGAGGGATTTTTTTTGCTTAAATCGGAAAGCATTTAAGAGGAGGAGATCGAATTGAAGAAACACTATCAGTTTACCTCGGAGTCGGTGACGGAGGGGCATCCGGATAAAATCGCTGATCAAATATCCGATGCTATCCTGGATGCCATCTACACCGAAGATCCCATGGGGAGGGTGGCCTGTGAGGCTCTTGTTACCACAGGTCTGGCTGTAGTAGCGGGTGAGATAACCACGAGCACCTATGTGGAGATTCCCCAAATCATCAGGCAGACGATTCGAGAAGCCGGTTATACGAGGGCAAAGTATGGTTTTGACTGCGACACCTGTGGTGTGATTACCTCCATCGATCCTCAGTCACCTGACATTGCTGTGGGAGTCAACCATGCTCTGGAGGATAGAACCGGTGAGGTAGAAGATGGGGAGCTGGATAAGCTTGGAGCGGGAGATCAAGGTATGGTCTTTGGTTACGCTTGCCGGGAGACCCCTGAGCTCATGCCCTTGCCCATCATGCTGGCTCATAAACTCGCCCACCGCTTAGCTGAAGCGAGGAAGGCGAAGATACTTCCGTACTTGAGGCCTGATGGAAAGACACAGGTCACAGTGGATTATGTGGACGGAAAGCCCCTCAAGGTGAGCACAGTTCTTATCTCTGCCCAACACCGGCCCGGTGTAGGGGTCGATCAAATAATAAAGCCCGATTTGATCGACCACGTTATAAAACCGGTCATTCCGGAGGAATTGATAGATTACAAAAATGTGAGGGTCTTGGTTAATCCCACTGGAAAATTTGAGGTCGGTGGACCGATGGGAGATACTGGGGTAACCGGTCGAAAGACCATCGTCGACACATATGGTGGTATGGCCCGTCACGGAGGAGGTTGCTTCTCGGGCAAGGATCCGACGAAGGTCGATCGCTCAGGTGCTTATGCCGCTCGTTACGTGGCCAAAAATGTGGTTGCAGCTGGGTTGGCGGATAAGTGCGAGGTTCAAATCGCCTACGCCATTGGGGTGGCACATCCCGTTTCTCTCATGGTGGACACCTTTGGGACGGCGAAGATAGATCCGAAATGGATAGAGGAACTGATCATGGGGCACTTCGACCTCCGTCCAGCGGCCATCATCAGAGACTTGGATCTCAGGCGGCCGATTTACAAGAAAACCGCTTGTTACGGGCACTTTGGCCGAACCGACAAGGATTTTACCTGGGAACGAATGGACAAGGCTGATGTTTTGAGGAAAGAAGCGGGTTGTAAGAGTCACAAAACCTCTAGGCGCACGTAGCATAGCCCCGGCTTAGGGGAGCGAGTTGTGAGAAGGACTCTCTGGAGAGGTCAATGATTCGACTAGACGTAAAGGGTCCCCTATCCACTATCGTCACCTCGACCTGATTCCCATTAATGAGGTTGGTTACCCTAACTTTCGCCTTGAAGGGAAGTGTCCGGTGAGCTGCGGTATATCCCGCAATCCCATACCAACTGGCCCACCCTTCCTCGGTTTTCCCAGAGGGGGGAGGGATGGAAATTCTCCTGGCAGTGAGTTTTCTGGCCATTTCCTCTGCTTTGCGCTGGCGCTCCAGTTCTCTTTGAAGGTGGGCGACTTTATCTTGCTTTGCCTCTAATTCCTTTTGGAGTTGATCTTTGAGGCGCTGAAGTCTATCCACGACTTCTTCCTGTTTCAACCTTGCGCTCTCCATTTGTGTGATTGCCTTTTCCACTTCCTTCTGGGAGTTCTTCAGGGAGTTCACCAACTTTGCATCTTGCTGAGCGATTCTGATCAGGAAGTCGAGCTTGAGAAGGAATTCCCGAAGGTCTTGGCTGTGCAGAAGGGTTGTGAGCAGGGTGGTGGGCTTTTCCTTGTACAGATTGACGACTCGACGGTTTAGATTTTGAACGGCACGATTCAATTTCATCTCGGCTTCTTTGAGGAGTTTTTGATTCTGCTCGATTGTTCTTTGAAGTTTTGCCAACTCGTCGGTTGCCTCGGTGTACTCTTCAATGATTTCGGCGAGGCGCTTGTCTACTCGAGAAGCCTCCGTCTTGGCTTTCTCGACTTCCTTTTGGGTGACGGCGGAAGAGTGGGTGGGAAAGGACAGGCAGGAGAAAACAAGGACAAGACCAATCAACACAGCCCAATGTTTGTATGCACTCCGTTTACCCCATAAGAGACCGAAGGTCTTACGGGGTAAACGTGCGTCTGGGGGCGAAAGGATTGCCAATCTCAACCCTCCATAGTTAGTTGGTGAAAAGATTATATCAGAAGTTGAAATCTTGGAGTCTATCGGGGGAGTCAGAAATTGGTTATAATCAACGGGAAATATCTTGATGGAGGACCGCACCCATTGACTCCAGAGCAGCGCTATGCCCAGGTTATTATTGATATCCCCGTACGGGAAGTCGATCATCCCTTTGAATACATCATCCCTTCTGCCCTATCCACTAAGGTTGATATAGGCTCCACGGTTTTGGTCCCCTTTGGTCCGAGCTTGAGGGTAGGTTACGTCATCGCTTTGACCTCAGAACGTTTATTTCCGCGACTCAGCCCAATCAGGGAGGTCATCGAGGAGACTCCCGCCTTCGATCGAGAGATGGTCGATCTTTGCCGCTGGGTCGCCGATTATTACCTTTCCACGTTGGGTGAGGCTCTTAAACTTGCTCTTCCTCCCGGGAGGGGAAGGAGGGTATCTCAACATATTTTGCTGAACGGTGACATCGGTAAATTACTCGAGAAGGTTCCCGCCTCTGCTCGCCAACGACGAGAGGTACTGCGGAAGATGGCCGAGCTTGGCGGGAAGGCTTCCCCGGGAGCCCTCAGGAAGACATTCGGAAAGCGGACATCCTCCCTCATCGGCGAGCTTGAGGGAGAAGGCTTTGTCTCCAGAAAGTATTGTGTCAGTGAGCCCAAGGTTGATATCAAACATGAACAATGGATAAGGCTGGGGGTCTCACCGGCGAGGGCAAGGGAGGTCGTTTCCGATCTCACGACAAGGGCCCCCAAGCAACAGAGAATTCTGGAGATACTCCTGGAGGGCGAGCAAATGCCCGTTCACGAACTACTTTCCTTGGCCGATGCCCCGCGTGCTTCTCTGAGTTCTCTGGTGACCAAGAGTCTCGTTGAGCTTTTTGAATACTCTACCTTTCGGGAACTGGATTTCTACTATCCTGAGGTCGTTCGGCTCCCCACGAGCTTGACCGGCGAACAAGAGAAAGCCGTGGGTGAGGTGAAAGATGTTTTGGACAAGGGTATTTCGGCCACCCTTCTTTTGCAAGGGGTTACCGGAAGCGGCAAGACGGAGGTTTATCTGCAGGCCATCGCCCACGCCCTATCGAAGGGGAAAACGGCCATCGTTCTCGTTTCCGAGATCGCTCTCACCCCTCAGACTGTTCATCGATTCCGGGCAAGATTCGGTGAAATCGTGGCAGTTCTTCATAGCGGTCTTGGAATGGGAGAAAGGTTTGACCAGTGGAGAAGGATAAAGGAGGGAGATTTCAAGGTCGTGGTTGGGGCCCGCTCTGCGCTCTTTGCCCCCCTTCGAAACCTGGGATTGATCATTGTGGACGAAGAACACGAGACCACGTACAAGCAAAATCGGAATCCCAGATATCATGCCCGTGAGGTTGCATTGAAGAGGGCACAGTTGAGCGGCGCCTGTGTGATCTTGGGGAGCGCCACCCCGGCTGTGGAGAGTAAGTTCTGCGCCGAAAGAGGACAGTTCAAGCTGGCCAGGTTGACAAGGAGAATCGAGGATAGACCTTTACCTGACATCGAGATAGTGGACATGCGCGATGAGACGAAGAACGGTAACCGTGGCATCTTCAGTTTGCGTCTCCGAGAGGCGATGGAAGAGTGCATAAGGTCACGGGGGAAGATGATCCTCTTTCTGAACAGGCGGGGGTTTTCCAGCTTCATCCTATGCAGGGAATGTGGTTTGGTGCTAAAATGTAAAAAGTGTGCCGTTTCCTTGACTTATCATGCCGACAAAAGGGTTTTGAAGTGTCATCACTGCAATTATGTGGCACCGGCTCCCGAAATTTGTCCCCGATGTGGTGGTTATAGAATTGGGTATTTCGGCGTGGGGACTCAAAAGGTCGAAAACGAGCTGAAGAGGTTCTTCCCGGAACTTGCTGTGATAAGAATGGATGCTGATACCACCACCCGGAGAGAATCGCATCGTAGGAGGTTGATGGAGTTCCAGAGCCGAGAGGTGAGTGTGCTTTTGGGCACCCAGATGATCGCCAAGGGCCTGGATTTTCCCGAGGTTACTTTGGTGGGAGTCATCAATGCCGATACAGCTCTGAACCTTCCCGATTTTCGAGCTGGTGAGAGGACTTTTCAATTGCTGATGCAGGTGAGCGGAAGGGCAGGTCGAGGAAAACGCCCCGGCAGGGTCATTGTCCAAACCTATTTGCCCGAGAGCTATGCTATCCAGGCTCTAACCCAGGGCGATTATGATCACTTTTACTCTCAGGAGCTGCCCTTGAGGGAGGAGCTGCTCTATCCCCCCTTCTGCCATCTGGTCAACATCCTTATCTCGGGAAGGGATGAAGCTCGGACGGAGAAGGCGGCGAGTGAGGCGGGTAAGTTTCTCACCTCGGTTAAACTCGATGGCCTGGTGGGCATGCTTGGTCCGGCTCCGGCTCCGCTCCCCAAGATAAAAAACAAGTTCAGATGGCATATAATCTTGAAGGTAGGCGATCCTGCTGTGGTCAAAGGTTTCTTAAGGGAGAATTTTAGGCGGCTGTTGCCCGAAGATTGTGCGGAGGATGTGAATATTTCCATCGATGTGGACCCGGTCTGGATGCTATAGCGTGGATGGTGGGGTTGAATCTTAAAGTGTTTGGCATGAATGAGGCTTTCTTCTCTAAGAACGCAAAAGTTCACTTTTAGGTGGAGGAAGACATGGCTGTTTTATCTATAAGGAGATTTGGCGATCCGGCGTTAAATGAGAAGTCGCTTCCGGTAAGGGAAGTGGATCATGGAATCAGGGATCTGATCAAGAACTTGGCCGAGATCATGTACGATGCACAGGGCATAGGATTGGCTGCCCCTCAGGTTGGTGTTCTCAAACGAGTATTTATATTTGATCTAGGTGAGGGCCTCGTCTCCTACATCAATCCGGAGATAGTCTGGCGAAGCAAGAAGACGGAAGAAGAGGAAGAAGGGTGTTTGAGCGTCCCCGACATCAAAGTGCCCATAAAGCGTTCAGAGAAGATAAAAGTGAGAGCACTCACACCGGAGGGGAAAAAGGTGGAGTTTAGGGCGGAGGGATTATTGGCCAGGGTCATCCAGCATGAAGTGGATCATCTTGATGGCATCCTCATCCTTGATCGGATGAGCAAGGCTGAACGCAGAAAGACTCTGCAGCAAATGAGCGGATTTGCCCAAACCGTTCCTCAACAGGAAATTCTCCGCCGGGGATCTCATGACTGACCTGCTACATCTAATAAAGTCTCGCCGAAGCGTCCGAAGATACAAAGAGAAGGCTGTTTCAAGGGAGACCATTTTACAAATTCTCGATGTGGCTCGTTGGGCTCCCACTGGGGGAAATCTGCAGCCCTGGAGATTTGTGGTGGTCACCGATCCTCGTTTGAAGGAGGAGATAGGGAGAGGGGCTAGATTTTATTTTCTCAAGTCCCATCACGTTTCGGAAGTCCCCGTTCTCATCGTCATCTGCGGGGATACGAGAAAATCGGACTGGTATAAGATTGATTGTTCTTTAGCGGGGGAGAACTTGATGATCGCGGCTCATGCTCTCGGTCTGGGGAGTTGTTGGATTGGAATATACGATGAAGAGCGAGTCAAGGAGATCCTAAACATACCCGATCATTTTGCCGTGGTGGGGCTGGTTACTTTGGGCTATCCCGCCGAGATCCCCAAGCCCCCACCGCGTCTGGATCTGGAGGAGGTCACTAGCCTTAATTCCTTTACCCCGGGCAAGGCATCCGGTTTGGTTTCTCGATCTATGAAGGCTGGTCCTCTTTCGGTCATGGGCAAGGTGACTGGAATTCTCTTGAGGCCGATCGGGAGGATTCTGGAGAAGCTGAAGGGATCTCCTCGCGGAGGGTGATTTGCTTGAGGATAGTCTTCATGGGTACACCGGAATTTGCGGTGCCGAGCCTTCGGGGTCTTCTCGAGAGCGAACACGAGATAGTAGCGGTGGTCACCCAGCCGGATCGCCCCAAGGGAAGACACCTTCATCTTTCTCCTTCTCCCGTCAAGGAATTGGCATCGGAAAATCACCTACCCGTCCTGCAACCGTCGACTTTGAACGATGAGAGCTTTAAGCGGAAGATTGATGAGCTGAGGCCGGATCTGGTGGTCGTCGTCGCTTACGGGCAAATAATTCCCGGTTGGCTTTTGCGTTTGCCCAGATACGGCTGTGTGAATGTTCATGCCTCTCTTCTCCCCAAGTATCGTGGCGCGGCTCCTATCCAGAGAGCGATAATGGATGGCTGTGAAATAACCGGTGTTACGACGATTTTTATGGACGAGGGCCTGGATATGGGGGATATCCTCTTGCAATCCGCCGTTCCTGTTGGCCCCGATGATACCGCTGGGGATTTAAGCGAGAGGCTTTCGAGGTTGGGAGCAGAACTCCTTCTGACGACCATCGAGGGCCTATCGAGGGAAGCGATAACTCCGGTGGAGCAGGATGAGAAGATCGCTACTTATGCTCCAAAGGTGGCGAAGGAAGAGGCCTTCATCGACTGGTCTCTTTCCGCGGAGAGCGTTCGAAATCTCATTCGGGCATTGAACCCTCAGCCGGGGGCGTACACATTTTATAAGGGGAAGCGGTTGAAGATATGGGAGGCTCTGAGTGGGGTATCGAGTCGGGAGGACCTAAAACCGGGGATTGTCCTCGAGGTCGATGCGAGGAGGGGATTTGTAGTTGCCTGTGGTCAAGGAGAGCTTCTGGTGAGCCGGGTTCAACTTGAGGGCAGGCAGGCGATGACGGCGACGGAGTTTTGTCGGGGACACGAAGTTAAAGCGGGAGAAAAGCTGGGAAGTAAACTTTTGCGCTTTTAAACTATGGGCAAACAATTGATTTTGGCAAAGGCCAGACCTCCGAAAACACCCCGAAAATCCCGACAAGTCGGGACACGGGGCAGGTGCAGTACGGCCAGAATGAGTGAGGTTTTTTCTAAGAACGCAAAAGTTCAACTGGGAAGTTGATGTACTCGGTATCCGGTGGAGGATGAAAGCTAGCGAGCGGGGCGAAGGACGGGAAATGAAGGCGGATAGACGAAGGACGGTCGGCGGACGGCGGACGGCGAGCGACAAAGGACAAAAAGCGAAAAGGCAACCAGCCGGCCGCGAACAAGCAAGGACTGGGCCCCGCCAATGGCGGGATGGGACAAGTCAGCCCAAAAGGACGGCCAGGGAGTTGGCTCTGGAGGCAATTCACAGGGTTCATCAAACGGAGGGCTATGCCAACATCCTTCTGCCTCATATGCTCAGTGAGAGCAGTCTTTCTGCTCGCGACCGAGCTTTGGCAACGGAGATTGTCTATGGGACGCTGAGGTCGGAGGGCACTCTGGATTGGATAATTGGTCGATTTTTGCCTCATGGCTTGGAGTCTGTTTCCCCGCTGGCTTTGGACATTCTGAGGATGGGTGGCTACCAATTGATTTTTACCGAGAGAATCCCCGCTCATGCAGCCTGCAATGAGTCGGTGAAGCTGGCCAAGAAGTTTTTCCCACCGCGCATAGCGAATTTCGTAAATGCCGTTTTGAGACGGGTAGCCACCAAGAAAGACGAACTCCCCTGGCCCGATTTCAATAAGAATCCCGTCGATTTCATCTCGCTGAAGTATTCGCACCCCAGATGGATGGTGAAGATGTGGGTGAAGGAGTTAGGCTTGAAGGAGACCGAGAAGTTGTGTCAGGCAAATAATCTTCGCCCAAAGCTTTCAGTGCGGGTGAACACCCTAAAAACATCCCCCGAAAAGCTAATCCCCCTTCTCGAGAAAAGAAAGTTAAAGGTTGTTCGAAGCGAACTGATCCCCGAGGCTCTCATCATCAGAGAAGGAAGATCGGTTTTGAATCTTCCCGAGTTCAAGCAGGGCTTGTTTACGGTTCAAGGTGAGAGCTCCATTTTGGTGAGCCGAGTTGTAGCTCCTCAGGCCGGTGAGACGATTCTGGATGTGTGTGCTGCTCCCGGGGGAAAGACCACCCACCTTGCCCAATTGATGGGGAACCAGGGTTTGATCATCGCCGTGGATATTCATGCTCAGCGTTTGAGGTTGCTCAGGAGAACCTGCAAGCAGCTGGGGGTGGAGATTGTAGCTACAGTTGAGGCCGATGGTACCCTCTTGGGAGGGGTAATCAAAGAGCCGGTGGACAGGATCTTGGTGGATGCCCCCTGTTCGGGTTTGGGAGTTCTGGCCAAACGCCCTGACTCCAGGTGGCGAAAAAACCTCGGTCAGATCAAGGAACTTTCTCGTTTGCAAGTGAGACTACTGGAGTCCGCCGCAGGGTTTGTCAAGCCCGGTGGGGTTTTGGTCTATTCTGTTTGCACCATCTCTAGGAAGGAAACTACCGAGGTTGTGAAGGGTTTTTTGAAGGGGCACCCAGAGTTTTCCTTGGATGATGTCCCGGATATGCCACAGGATTCAAATTTTGACGGTGGGTTTCAACTTCTTCCCCACAAACATGGAACCGATGGAATGTTTATAGCTCGACTTCTCCGAAGTTGAGTTTCGCCTGTTTTCCTTGAATTGAACTGAGACTTGATGCTAAAATTCTTTTACCCTCCTTCGCGAAAGCCCCGTACGTAAGTGCGGGGATGAAGCGAAAAGGGTACCCCGCCGTAGCCTCGGCGAAGGCGGGTACGCTTCGGAAGGGTTCCGCCCTGACGAAGCATGTGGAGGTGCCACGGACATCAGTCCGTGGGGCTCCACCTCTGCAATTTCGAAAGGAGTTTAAGGGGATTCCCGTGGAACGTAAATTTACCCCGCCATCGGCGGGGCGAAGAGGGACAAAGATCGCTCCGTCGATTCTTTCCGCCGATTTTACAGCCCTGTGCGAACAGGTAAAGAAGGCCGAGAAGGCCGGGGCGGACTATATCCATGTCGATGTGATGGATGGCCACTTTGTGCCCAATATTACCGTAGGTCCCTTAGTCGTTTCTGCGGTCAAGCGATGTACGAAGCTCCCCCTTGATGTACATTTGATGATCGCGAATCCCGAATTTTACATCGAGGATTTCATCGGGGCCGGGGCAAATCTTCTTTCGGTCCATCTCGAAGCCTGCACGCATCTTCATCGGGTCATTCAGAGGATTAAGTCCTACGACGGGGTTAAGGTGGGAGTGGCCCTGAATCCAGCCACCGCTTTGACGAATCTGGCCAACGTCTTGGACGAGATAGATTTTGCCCTTGTGATGACCGTCAACCCCGGTTTTGGAGGACAGGAGTTCATTCCGCAGTCATTGAAGAAAATCTGTCTTTTGAGGGATATGATCAAAGAGCGAAACCTTTCAGTCGAGATCGAGGTCGATGGCGGGATTTGCCCCGAGAATGCTCTGGATGTAGTGAAGGCGGGAGCAGATATACTGGTTGCTGGCTCCGCCGTCTTTAATCATTTTGATATAGCGGAGGCGATCAGGGGTTTGAGAAGAGCAATTTCCCGTTGACTGCTTTTGGTATGGTTGCTTAGCCTGGGGGATTTTGCTAAAATAAAACAACATAAAAGCATAGAGAAACTTTCGGGGCAAGGTGACCCCCGATATATCGGGGGAATTCCTGACCGGCGGTGAATCCCGAATTAGTCGAGGAAAAGTCCGCGAGCCCCCGACGTGTCGGGGGTTGATCTGGGAAAGTTCCAGAGCCGACAGTATAGTCTGGATGGGAGAAAGTTAACCGGCGAAAAGCTAAGGACTTCCTCCCTTAGCTTTTTCCTTTGTTTTTTTTGGTGGATTATTAACAAAAATAAGTTGACACATAGTTTGGACTCAAATGTCTCGAAGACACGCGGTCGGCCTCATTTATAGTTTAATCAAGACTTATCCCTTAGCCGCCGCTCGGGTCTCGCCCCGCGCTGAATCCTTTGATGGTTCAAGGGTTTTATTGGCGGGGCTCTGACACGGTCTTCTCGACACTTGGTCCTCACTTCGCCAACGGTGGGGTGTAAACCAAACTTGCTAACAGTCCACTTGGGGCGTTGAACTATTGGGCGAGGTTGGGGTCATGATTTGCGAGAAATTTATGCGCAGGGCAATTGAATTGGCTGAGGGTGGTCGGGGAAAGACCAACCCCAATCCTCTTGTCGGCGCTGTGCTGGTCAGGGATGGGGAAATCATCGGCGAGGGCTATCACGAAAAGGTAGGAGGTCCCCATGCCGAGATCAATGCTTTGATGGATGCGGGAGATGTGCGGGGTGCTAACCTTTATGTAACTCTTGAACCCTGCTGCATTCAAGGAAGAACACCTCCCTGCACAAAAGCCTTGATAGAGGCTGGCATCTCCGAGGCGATCATTGGAATGGTCGATCCCAACCCGAAAGTTTCCGGAAGGGGAATCGAGGAGCTTGAGAAAGCGGGAGTAGAGGTTGCGAGCGGGGTTTTGGAGGGTGAGGTGAGGAAGCAAAATGAGGTCTATATTAAGTATGTTCTCACCGGAAGGCCATTTGTGCTCATGAAGGTCGCCATGAGTTTGAATGGGAAGATAGCCGAGAAGAGGGGGCGAAGAACGATTATAACTGGCCAGGAGGCACAAGCGAGGGTTCATAGTTTGAGGAGCCAGTTTGATGCTGTAATGGTCGGATCCGGGACTGTTCTGGCGGATGACCCGGAGCTTACCGTGAGGATGGTGGAGGGGAAGAATCCCATTCGGCTCATTGTGAGCACCGGGGCTTCTATACCCCTGGGAGCGAATGTGGTGAAGACAGCGCGACAGGTGCCCACGATCCTGGCAACGACCAGGGAAGTTCCCGAAAACACCGCAGAGGTTCTGCGAGCGGCGGGTGTAGAGGTGCTCATTTTAGGTTCCCCCGACGTGTCGGGGGTTGATCTGTTCGAGCTCATGGACGAGCTGGGCAGGAGAAGGATAAGCAGCGTGATTCTTGAGGGTGGAGCGTGCTTGAACACATCCATGCTCGAGGCGGGTTTGGTTGACAAGTTCCTATTTTTTATAGCTCCAAAGGTTTTGATCGGAGAAGGAGCGCTGGATTTTATGGAATGGAATCACTGCACCTCAAATCCTGATTTTGAAATAGCCAGCGTGGAAAGGGTGGGCGCTGATTTGATGATCGAAGCCTACCCGACGAAAAGATCAGAGACAATAGGAAATCGTTGAGGAGGGTTTGATGTTCACGGGCATCATTGAAGAGCTTGGGGGAGTTCAAGCCCTGAAAAGGAGTGGGGGGGCTTGCGAGCTCCAGGTTTTGGCCCCAAAGGTGACCGAAGCGCTAGAGGTTGGTGACTCCATAGCCGTCAATGGAGTTTGTTTAACCGTTGTTGACAGGCGGGGTAGCTGTTTCAAGGCGGATGTTATGCCCGAGACTTTGGATAGGACAAACTTGGGCGAACTGAAGGCCGGGGACATGGTTAATCTTGAAAGGGCGTTGAGATTTTCTGATCGGCTTGGAGGACACCTGGTCACCGCACATACAGATGGTGTAGGGAGGATTTCGAGTAGGGCCAGGAAGGGGAACGCAATTCTTTTAAGGATAGAGATGTCCCCCAACATTGCTCGCTATCTAGTTCCCCAAGGGTCCGTGGCTGTGGATGGAATAAGTTTGACCATTGTTGATGTTCTGAGCTTGGCTTTTACGGTCTTTATAATCCCCCATACGGCGAAGGTAACAACCCTGGGGTTTAAGGATAAAGGAGCGAGGGTCAATATAGAGGTGGATATCATAGGCAAGTACGTCGAAAAAATTTTGACTGCGAGCGGTGTAAGCTCAAATTTGACTTTAAGCAAACTCCGAGAACACGGCTTCATTTAAGAGGTGGTTGTAGTGCCTTTTAGCTCCATCGAGGAAGCAATAGAAGAGATAAGATGTGGGAGGATGGTCATCGTCGTCGACAATGAGGACAGAGAAAACGAGGGCGACTTCGTGATGGCTGCGGAGAAAGTAACCCCTGAAGCAATCAATTTCATGTCCAAGTATGGAAGGGGGCTCATTTGCATGCCCTGCTCCCCCGAGAGGTTGGATGAGCTCAGAATACCGGTCATGGTTTCCACCAATACCTCCGAGCATGAGACGGCCTTCGCGGTTTCCATTGGAGCCAAGCACAAGATAACCACGGGGATTTCTGCTCACGATCGAGCGGCCACCATTTTAGCGGTGGTGGATTCCCAGACCAAACCCGAGGACATTTCCATGCCCGGACACGTTTTTCCCCTGAGGGCGAAGAAAGGGGGAGTTTTGGAACGGGCCGGACATACGGAGGCCGCCATCGATCTGGCCAAGCAGGCCGGTCTCTTCCAGGCGGGTGTTATCTGCGAAATCATGAACGAAGATGGAACGATGGCTCGTGTTCCTGAACTGAAGAAGGTGGCCAAGAGATTTGGTCTCAAGATGATGACCGTGGCCGATCTGATTCGCTATCGTCGGCGCACTGAAAAGCTGGTCAGACGAGTCGCCGAGGTCGATCTCCCCACTCCCTATGGAGAGTTCAAGGCCGTTGGATATGAAAGCATCTTGGATGGCAGGCATCACCTCGTTCTAATCAAGGGGGAAGTCAAGGGAAAGAGGAATGTTCTGGTCAGAGTCCACTCCGAATGTTTGACGGGGGACGTCTTTCACTCCCTCCGGTGTGACTGTGGAACGCAACTTGAGGAGGCCTTGAAAAGAATTGCCGAGGAGGGAAAGGGGGTTTTCCTCTACATCTTGGGTCAGGAAGGAAGGGGTATCGGTTTTCTGAATAAGCTTAGAGCCTACGAATTACAGGAGGAAGGGAGGGATACGGTAGAGGCCAATGAGGAACTGGGTTTCCCAGCCGACCTCAGAGATTACGGCATTGGAGCCCAGATTTTGGTTGACTTGGGTCTGTCATCGATGCGTCTGATGACCAATAATCCGGCAAAAATTGTTGGATTGGAGGGCTATGGCTTGAAGGTTGTAGAGAGAGTTCCATTGGAGGTCAAGCCGACTTCTCAAAATATCGATTACTTGCGGGCGAAAAGGGAAAAACTTGCCCATTTGCTGGAATGGGAGGAGTCATAATCGCCGAAAGGAGATGGAATGAAGATTTATGAGGGAAAGTTAACCGCCAAGGGATTCAAGTTTGGAATCGTCGTCAGTCGATTCAACGAGTTCTTGAGCACCAGACTTTTGGAGGGAGCGCTGGATGCCCTCAGGCGTCACGAAGCTTCCGAGGAGAACATCAATGTCGCCTGGGTTCCAGGTTCCTTTGAAATGCCCCTGGTGGCGAAGAAGATGGCCGAGTCCAAGAAATATGATGGCCTCATCTGCCTCGGGGTGATATTGAGGGGAGGAACACCCCACTTTGAGTACATCTGTAGCGAGGCTGCCAAGGGAGTCGCCAAGATAAATCTGGATACCGGCGTGCCCACTGCCTTTGGCATCATCACCGCCGACACCATCGAACAAGCGGTGGAGCGGGCAGGCACCAAATCTGGCAATAAGGGATGGCAGGCGGCCATGTCCTCTATGGAGATGGTGAATCTCTTGAAGACCATGAGTTAAAGAGGGCTGTCCGAATTATTCCCTGAGACTTTACAAAAGAACCATGGCGTTATATAAATGGTTTAGAGACCCTATTTGTGAGGTAGACTCGGGTGTTGAGTGAATGAGGATGGACAAACCTTGGGGGCATTACAAGGTATATGCCCTCAACAAGGTGTGTACGGTGAAGCTTATTACCATCGAGCCCAATCAGGAGACCAGCTTGCACTGGCACAATCTGAGGACCGACACCTGGGTTGTTCTCGATAATGGAGTGAGGGTCCAAATAGGGGATGAAATTCACGATGCCAAGCGGGGCGAGGAATTTCTCATCCCCGCTGGTCAGGTTCATCGCATAATCTCAACCGGTAAGAAGGGCAGGGTTTTGGAAATTGCCTATGGTTATTCCATTGAGGATGATATCAGCCGGTTGGCCGACGACTACGGTAGGGAACTGGATATTTAAAGGTTTCCTCCTACTAACCCAATGGTTCATCAAGTCCCGGTTGGGCATTTTTATTTTGGGGGAGTTTTATGGCTGAAAGAGTGCGGGTGCGTTTTGCTCCCAGTCCCACTGGTTTTCTGCATATTGGAGGAGCCAGGACTGCACTTTACAACTGGCTTTTTGCCAGGCAAAAGGGAGGAGCGTTCATCCTCAGGATAGAGGACACTGATCGCAGCCGTTCAACGGAGGAGGCAATTCAGGCTATCGTCTCTTCCATGCACTGGTTGGGCTTGGAGTGGGACGAGGGCCCTGAGACGGGAGGGGATTTTGGGCCCTATCGCCAGACGGAGCGACTTTCTCTTTACGAAGAGACCGCTCAGCGCTTGCTCGCTCAAAAGAAGACCTATTGTTGTTACTGTACTCCTGATGAGTTGAAATCGAGACGGCGGGTTGCTTTGAAGGAGGGTCGCACCCCCGGATACGACGGTCGTTGTCGTGAACTGACCGCGCGGGAAAGAGACGAGTTTGAGAAGGAGGGGCGCAGACCGGCAATTCGATTTGCCTGCCCTCGAGAGGGGACAACGGTTGCAAACGACCTCATTAAGGGCGAGACGAGGTTCGAGAATAGATTGATTGATGATTTCATCCTACTCCGCGCCGATGGCTTTCCCACCTATAACTTTGCCGTGGTCGTTGACGACAATGCGATGAGGATATCACACGTTATCAGAGGAGAGGATCATCTGCCAAACACCCCGAAACAGATCCTTCTCTATCAGGCTCTCGGTTTTCCCATCCCGGACTTTGCCCATCTCCCGATGATTCTGGGGCCGGATAGAAAGCCTTTGAGTAAGCGTCACGGTGCCACCTCTGTCGAGGAGTATCGCAGGAATGGCTACCTGCCCGAGGCAATCCTCAATTATCTCGCTCTCTTGGGGTGGTCCTACGATGAGAAGACGACCCTGTTCACGGGCGAGGAACTGATAGAAAAGTTTTCCCTTGGCAATGTTTCGCGGAGCCCGGCCATCTGGGACCCGGCGAAGTTAGAATGGATGAATGGCCACTACATCCGCCAGATTCCTCTCAAGGAGTTGACGCTAAGGATAGTTCCCTTCCTGCGAGAGGCGGGTTTGATCAAGGATTTTCCCGATGCGGAGGAGCTGTCATGGTTGGAGAGAGTGGTTGTGTCAATCCGAGATAGAATGAAGGTCTTGGGGGACGTAGTGACTCTTACTGATTTTCTCTTTGGGGAAGTGAAACTGGACCCACAGGCGGTTGAAAGGGTTCTGAAGAGCGACGAGGCGCTAAGGGTTTTGGCTCTGGCCGAGGAGAAATTGGCAAGCTTGCCCGGGTTTCGGAAGGACGGGATAGAGAGGGCCTTGCGGGGGATGTGCGAGGAACTTTCCCTCAAACCGGCCAAAGCTCTTCAGCCAGTTCGAGTCGCTGTGACCGGCAAGACGGTTAGTCCACCCCTGTTTGAATCCATTGAATTGCTGGGAAGAGAGCAGACCCTGCAGAGGCTGAAGAAGGCCCGAAATTTGATTTCGGACAAGATCGGTTAGAGTCAGACGTTATCCTTGTCCACAGGATTTTTTGTGTGTTATCATCTTTGAGGACGGGGATTGACCAAGGTTTAAGTGGGGAGTCGTCTAGTGGTAGGACACAGGACTCTGGATCCTGGCGCGAGGGTTCGAATCCTTCCTCCCCAGCCACAAAATTTTTCCGAAGGAAAAATTTTGACTTTATTAGAGTTTGTGAGGGAATTATTTGGACCAGTCAGAGCTTGTTATCTACGCAGATTATGGAGAAGAGCGGTCAGGAATCCCTGATCTCTTAAGAAATGGCAGAGTTTCCCTGGTTGTTCAAGAACTTGAGGTTGGGGATTATATATTGAGTGATAGAGTCGCTGTAGAGAGAAAGACTGCAGATGATTTTTTGAGCTCTATAATAAAAAAGCGATTATTTAAACAGATTGTCGATCTCAAAGAGAGCTACGAAAAACCTTTATTTATTATTGAAGGATATTTGCTATACGGTAGAAGAAAGATACACCCTGATGCTATTAGAGGCGCACTTGCTCTCATTGCAGTTGTCCGCGGAATTCCCGTACTTTTTACCAAAGATTCAACAGATACTGCAGGTTTTCTGCGTGTAATTGCAAAACAAGAGCAATCGGGTCTAAAGCATTACGTTTCCTTACACGCCAAGAAAAAGGCAAAGAATACGCTTGAACAGCAGGTACACATTCTAGAGGCCTTTCCCGGAATAGGACCTCAACTCGCTAGAGTTTTACTATCGCATTTTGGCGGCATTGAGAAGGTAGTCTATGCCTCCGAGGACGATTTACAATGCGTTGAAGGAGTTGGCAGAAAGAAGGCAGAATCCATAAGAAGGATACTTTCAGGCGAAAATAAAAAGTAGAGAACTCAAAATTTTTGTTCCAAAAATTTTGTGGCGCATTCGTCTAGTGGCCTAGGACACCGCCCTCTCAAGGCGGAGATCGCGGGTTCGACTCCCGCATGCGCCACCATTTAGCTGATGGCTGATGGCAGATAGCTGGCGGCTATTTACTGCCGGCAAAAAAAGACCCGAGATTAATGGCCTGCGGTAACTTTTCCGAGATCTTCTCGGCGGAGTCGGCTCAAATTCTCGGGTCACTTTTTACTTCGCCAAAACTCTCGGATTTCCTTCCATTAATCTTATCGGCATTTTGAGCTATTTGGTTGAACCCAAAGCTATAAAAATAAAGCTCTTCTCCAAAAATAGTGGGTAGAAATCACCCTACCATCGGTGTAGTAAGGCGCGAAGAGAACTTTAGGATTCAGGGACGTAAAGTCCCGTGGGGACAACGTCCCTATACGGGATTCCAGGGATCAAGGGGTCAAGTGAAAATCTTACCTTTCGATAAACTCAAGGTAACCCTGAGGGATTCGAAGGGTTAAAAAATACAACACTCGAATCCTTGAATCCTCGACCCCTCGAACCCTTTAATGCGTAGCTCTTTTGAGAAAAGAACAAGATTAAAAGTTTACCCGCTAAAAATGGAGAAGAACCAAAGAAAGAAATGTCCCGAGTAGGTTGAAGTGCCTTCTTTCGAAGTTTCTCCTTCCTTCTCGGGACAACTTTAATTTAACCCCTCTTTCTCAGTGAAATCAAGGAAATAATTTACAAATAGCGATTTTTTTAAAGTTGAATCATGGAAGGGATGGAGTTAAGATAAGAAGGGGTGAGTTACAATGGTGGATTTATCTGACAAGCGGGTATTGATCGTGATAGCCAGCAGGAATTTTCGGGATGAGGAGTACCAGAAACCTCGAAGCATTTTGACGGGGAAGGGAGCTTCTGTAACCGTGGCTTCGTCGGTGACTTCAACCGCCACGGGAATGTTTGGTCTCAAGGTAAAACCAGATGTCCTTCTGCAGGAAGTGACCCCGGACGATTTTGATGCGGTCATCTTCATTGGAGGATCGGGAGCTTCCGAGTTTTGGGGCGATCCCACCGCTCATTCAATTGTTCAACAGGCGATGGAGAAGAACAAGATTTTGGGGGCGATCTGTGTTGCTCCGGTAACGCTGGCCAATGCGGGGGCTTTGGCTGGCAAAAGGGTAACCGTCTGGCCCTCGGAGGCGGGGAAAGTGGGCTCGTGTGGCGCTTACTATACTGGTAATAGTGTCGAGAAGGATGAGAATATTATCACCGCTAATGGTCCGGAAGCCGCCGAACGGTTTGGCGAGATGATCGCACAGACACTCGCCAGTTATTGAAGGAAATTAAGAGGAGACCACGGCTTTTATCACGTTTATCAGTTCTCCGACATCCACATTGTCCAGAGGGACCATTAGGGTTGCCACTTCCTTGTGCCCCAGGTAGCCACTCTCCTTAAACCGTAGGATCTGATTGAGGTTCTCGTAGGAGATGACCCTCATTTTATTGTAGAGGTTTAGACCCCGGATAGCTGCCTTAAACATATCGCAGCCCAAATTGCTACCCACGACGAAGAGGCCAACATTTTCGTTGGTTAGCTTTTTTTGTTGTCCTTCCAGCTCGCGGACGTATTTTTTTGCTTCCTCGAATTCAAGATCCTCTTTTATGGCTCTGATCAAGATATAAACGTTCGTGGGCGATTTCCACAGTCCTCCCAGCCCAACATCGAATCCCAGTTTCTCTCCTACGGTGTTTATCGCTTGCCTGTAGTCGTCGTAAGATTCTATTTCCGAGATGAGCGGTATCTCCTCTTCGATGATTTCCTCCACGGCCTCACCGGGCGCGTGAAGCTTCTGTGATAGAACAGAGATGTCGGATGTGAGTGCTTCTTTGGCCTCCATAGTTAAAAGATCGGCGAGCTGAGGATTTTTGACCTTTAGTCTGATGCCGAAGAGCTCAAGCACTTCATAATCTTGCTTGTCCCTCTTTTTCTTTGCTGAGGCGACCATCTTCCCCCCTTGCAGTCATAAATTGGACTTGACAACTTTCTTTAGGCATATTATAGGAGAAGTAAGCAAGCTAGTCTAGCGAGGAAGAAATGGGAAAGACATTGATCCTTAATGCTAGCGCGGAGCCTCTAGCTTTTGTCTCCGTTAGGCGCGCCGTCGTTCTAGTTTTAAAGGAGAAGGCTGAAGTTATCGAGGAGCATGTGGAGAGGCGCATTCGCTCGGAGAAATGCGAGTTTCCCTATCCGCTAGTTATAAGGCTCGTCAAGTACATAGAGATCCCCCGCAGATTGCGTGGGGTGGTGACCAACTCCATACTCTTTGCCCGCGATCACTATACCTGCCAGTATTGTGGTCGTCACAAGAGCGAGTTCAGGAAGGGAGAGCATTTAAGCCGGGAACACGTCAAGCCGATTTCCAAAGGTGGCATGGATAGTTGGGACAATGTTACCACCGCCTGTTCCCTTTGCAATTACAAGAAGGGAGATAGACTTCCCTACGAGGCTAAGATGTATCCCCGAGCTACCCCCTTCGAGCCCCGCTATATCGTCCTCGTCTTGCTCGGACAATCCGCCGACCCTATTCAAAGACAGTACATCGAGCCCTTTTTGAAACGGGTTTCTTGATCTTCCCTGCGTCAAGAATTTTCGGCCTCATCCTCTGCCAAATCATTCTTGGAAAGAGGAAATGAGCGATCTTCCGAAGAATTTGATATTCGAAGTTTTTCTAGTAAGCTTATAGCTGAGGGATCTTGGAGGTTGAACGATTGAGCAGGGTCCGAGCTCATGTCCGGGTGGAGGGCAGAGTTCAGGGAGTTTATTTCCGTTCATACACTCGTCGTCAGGCTGAAAGCCTAGGCATCACCGGTTGGGTGAGAAACTGCCCCGATGGGCAGGTTGAAGCCGTTTTGGAGGGGGAAGAGAAGGATGTCCATCGGATGATCGATTGGTGTCGTCTGGGTCCGCCGGGAGCCTACGTTACCGATGTGAAAGTCCAGTGGGAGCCCTACGATAAAGGCGAGTTCGACTCCTTCCATATCAGATATTATTAGTTGGAACTTCATTGGAGACGGCCATGAAATGGTATGAAAAGAAGTTCAGGGAATTTTTTAAAGAGTGTGATCGGGGAGATTTGTATCTCAAGAGCGGTCGAAGTTACTTTGGAACCGTTAAAGAATTTGCCGTGGATGAAGATTTTGGAGAGAGCACGATAATGTTTGAATATACCAAGGAGGGAGATAAATCTCTTCCCAAATCCAAGGAGGGGAGCTTTTCCCTTAAAGACGTGCGACATTTTCGAGCAACCGAGGGTTCTATTTTGAACATCCAAAGGTATTTGGGCATAGTCGAGGTGGAGAAGGAACGTGTGAGAGAGCGGGAGAAAATTGCCGAGATGAAGGCGGAGGAAGAGGTAAAAGAAGTTGAGGAAGTCGAAGAGGTTGAAGAGATAGAAGAGGAGAAGGAAGTCGAAGAGATAAAAGAAGAAAAGGAAGCGGAAGAGGCAAAAGAGGTGAAAGAGGAGGAGAGAGAGCTTGTCTGTATAGCCATCGGGCTGGAATTTTATGCGCCCAAGAAGATGGCCAACTTGCTGAAGGCAAATGTAAAAGATGTCTTGTTTTCTCAGTTGAAGGACGTGCCGGTACTGATGGTTAAAGAACAACCTGTGGTGGAGTTGACCCCCACCTTTTCGCGATGGGTCAAAACGATAAAGGTATCGCTTGCCCCCAAAGGAAAGAGGGGGAAGCGCTAAGGGTTTGCGCTTGTAGCTCAGGGGATAGAGCGTGGGGCTCCGGACCTCAAGGTCGCAGGTTCGAATCCTGTCAAGCGCACTACAAATAAACCCCGCCAATGGCGGGGTTTATTTGTATTTGCAGTTGGTTGGTAGGGGTCAGGTCTTGAAATATAAGATTTTCTTTGTTAAGCTCTATTTCAAATGGCTAGACCACTACGCCTTGAGTATCCTGGAGCCGTCTATCACATAACCTCACGAGGAAACGCGAGAGAAGATATTTTTCTCTCCAGCGAGGATCGCCGGCTTTTCCTTACCATTCTTTCTTTAACTGTTGGATGTTTTAACTTTCTTTGCCACGCCTACTGTCTGATGGGCAACCACTATCACCTCATAATTGAAACCCCCGAAGGAAACCTCTCTAAGGGGATGAGACACCTCAACGGGCTCTACACCCAGCGCTTCAACAAGGTTAACCATCGGGTTGGCCACGTCTTTCAGGGAAGATACAAAGCTATTTTGGTGGAAAAAGAAAGCCATCTCCTATCTCTTTCTCGATACATTGTTCTTAATCCAGTTCGGGCAAGACTTGTCGAGAGTCCCGAAGATTATGAATGGAGTAGCTATTTGGAGACGGCTGGTTTTAGGAAACCAGCCAAGTATCTCAGTGTTGATTGGATCTTAGCCCAATTCGCAAAGGAGAAAAGTACTGCTCAGAAGAGATATCGTGAATTTGTTTTATCCTCTGAAGAGGAGAACCCATGGGACAGCGTAAAAGGCCAGATCTTTTTGGGAAGCGAGGCCTTCATGGGTGAGCTTAAAGAAAGGCTTTGGGGAAAAGAAAACATAAAGGAGATTCCCCGTAACCAAAGATATCTTGCCAGACCGTCTCTAGGGAAGCTATTCGGGTCGAAAGAGTTAAGCGGTAAACAACAGAGAAACCAGATTATCCGCGAAGCTGCTCTGAAATACGGTTACACCTTGAAAGAAATTGCTGACTTTCTAGGCCTACACTATACTACTATTAGCAAAGTGATAAAGCGATAGAGGAGCGAGCGCAGAAAAGTGATAATTCAAGACTTGACCCCCAAGAGAAGACAAGAGAAGAGATTCATGACCCCCAAGATGACCCCCAAGACAATTCAAGACTTGACCCCCAAGACATGACCCCCAAGACCCAAGACAAGACCCAAGAGCAACTAGTTGCTCTTGGGGGTCAAACTCTGATATAATAACATCGTAGGTTTTCGTGCAGAGCTAATGATTTGGCCGTAAGCTGATCCTCTAGGTTCCGCGTCTTAGTTCCGTCGAGTGTCTTCAGGCCTTCTACATTGGGCTGCATTAATTCATTTATGAGAAAGGAGGAAATTCGAATGGCAACTAAGCTATATGTCGGGAATCTATCATACAATACGACCGAGGAGCAGCTGCGTGAGCTCTTTTCTGAAGTCGGGCCAGTTGAATCAGTGACGCTGATCACCGACCGCCATACCGGTAGAAGCAAAGGTTTCGGTTTTATCGAGATGCAAAGCGACGAGGCTGCCAAAGCAGCTATCGAGAAACTGAATGATACTGAGCTTGAAGGACGCAAACTTAATGTCAGTGTAGCCAGGCCCCGCGAGGAACGGCCGGCTGGAGCTCGTGGCTACAGGGAAGGCGGCTACCGCCCGCGAAGATATTAGATATCTTCGCGTTCAAAACAAAAAAGACTGCACAAGCTGCAGTCTTTTTTGTTTAAGGTGATTCCCACTTAACTGGTACTGTTATATGATGCGTTTATGTTTAACCTGAACCCGAACCTGAAGGGGTCGCCCATTAAAAGGCTCCTGTCAAGAGCAAAAAATATCCCATAGCGATAAGCGACTCTCTATCACCTGCAAGTCTTACCCAATATATGTTGACAAGACATTTACCGCTCCCGTTATTTCTTTAGAGTCTCGGTGTCAGCGACGTACTGCACCAGTCACCCATCTGGATCAAGGCCTGGCTTTGTTGCTGCCGCCCCTTCCGCACTTGCGGACCAGAAAACCTTCGGTTCCATACTGTATCCAATGGTTTATACAAGTCACGTGGTTTTTATCCAGCCTTTTCGTGGCTTACGGTATGTAGAGTTAGGGGGTCGGGTTTGAACGATTTGACAAACCAGCTGGCTCATCGACCAAATCCTCTACAAACTCTACAGCCTCACCCAAAGAAGAGATCAAAATGCTCTGGCCTTAGTCCCGCTGCTTACTGCTCCTTAATCTCATCAGACAATACCGAAGGATATAAGAACCTAAACCGAGAATCAGACTGGAAACTAACACCCAGTAAACACTGTCGTCATCTACTTTAATTCTGACCAAGCCGAGGTAGTGAGAAATACAGCCGCCAGAATAGGCAAAGGGCGAGTGAGCTTTTCTCCACAGCCACTGTTCGATATTCGTCAGGTAACAACCGCCGGTAAAAACATAAGAGACAATCATTAAAACGGCGAAGGATAAATAAGTTTTTTCCAGAACTGGCCACCTTTTTAGTTTATTAAGCAAGGCGAAAAAGACTCCGACAAAAAGAACCACTACAACTAAACCATGGAAAATAGCAACTATTGCTGCCGGCACCGAGTAAATCATTTTTAGCCTTCCCGAACATCTTGTCTGCCTGTTGGTATTTTTCTCAGCAAAATTTTAGCATTTATTCCCTGAAAATGGTGCCCGACACTGCACAGGCCTGTAAGCTTGCAAAAGATAAGTCCCGCCTGCTTGTGCCTCGCAGTGGCGGGCAGGCATAATTGCAAATTTGTCCCCTGGCTCATCGGCCAAATCATCCCCAAATTCTTCTTTTTGCTTTTTCTTTGATCCACCTCTTCTCAAACAAGCTCTGTGGGAGCAAAATTAGCTTGGAGCAAAAAAGATATAAAAATGGTAAATTATCTGGTTTTTAGCAGATTTAAAGGTCCTTGAACTCTGCTTTGCAGTGACCTATTCTTTAATTAAGGAAATATTCAAAGGGGCATATTATGGCAGAGAAAAGAGCTCCCGGTAGCCGGGAACAATTAGTGAAAATCCCCATCGATTCTGAATTTCTTGAGGGTATGTTGAGTTTGCCCGAGAGAGCAAAAGGCGTTGTGCTCTTTGCCCACGGGAGCGGTAGCGACCGATTTAGCCCGAGAAACAACTTTGTGGCCAGCGTTTTGCGAGAGACCGGCATTGGAACCCTCCTTTTTGACCTCCTCACCGAAGAGGAAGATTTGGTTTATTCAACCCGTTTCGATATCGATCTTCTTACAAATCGGCTCATCTTGGCCACCGGCTGGCTAAAAAATCAACCTCAAAGTGAAAGTTTGCGAATTGGCTATTTTGGGGCGAGTACGGGAGCCGCGGCTGCTTTACAAGCCGCGGCAATGGACACCTCAGTCTTTGCCATTGTTTCTCGTGGCGGGCGCCCGGATTTAGCAATGCCTTATCTTCCAAAGGTAAAGGCTCCGACTCTTCTTATCGTCGGGGGTTTTGATGAGCCTGTAATCGAGCTCAACCAGCGGGCCTATGAGGAACTCCATACGGAAAAGGAGCTTGTAATTGTTCCGGGGGCTACCCATCTCTTTGAAGAACCAGGAGCGCTCGAAGAAGTTGCAAGACTTGCGGCAGATTGGTTTGTCAGGCACGTGAAAACTAGAGCAGCCAGATGTTGAGCGGATACCGACAATCGGCAGAAAGGAGAACTTGAGGTGAAAAACCTCAAGTGGATTTGCCTGGGTATCTTTGTCGTCTTCGTTGCTCTTCTCTCTCCTTGCCTTTACTTTTCAAAGCAAAAAACCATCTCGGGAGCCACCTTCTCAACCCGAGGTCATTGAGGAGACGACCCCGCCGTCGGCGGGGGACCAATCCTTTCCAGCCAAAAAAGAAGAGAGGGAAGAAACAACGCCGGCGGTAAGGGGTGTTTTGAGGTTCCGAGGTAATTCGACCAACACCTTTTACGGTCAAGGCCCCGTCCCGCGAAGTCCGGAGATCCTTTGGAGCTATCCAGTAGGCGAACCGATGAGCTCCCTTTCCTCGTTGAAAACCGAGACGAAACGTTGGGCGGGCACGGGTTGGACGGGTCAGCCGGTGATTGTGGAGTGGGAAGATAAGACGTGGGTTATTTTTGGGGCTTTTGATGGAGCGGTCCATTTTGTGAATGCTGAAACCGGAAAGGACATTTTAAAGCCCTTTCAGACCGGTGACATCATAAAGGGCTCGGTGGCCTTTGACCCCGACGGCTATCCACTGATCTATTTTGGCTCCCGCGACAACCACTTCCGCATCGTGGCCCTTGATCACGATTCTCCCACCTTGCTCTGGAAGCTCTCTGCCTATTCCGTCAAAAACAGGGTCTGGAATGACGACTGGGACTGCTGTCCACTGATTCTCGACGACCATCTCTTCGAGGGGGGAGAGAACAGCCACTTTTTCATCATCAAGCTCAACCGCGGATACGACGTTGAAGGCAAGGTCGGGGTCGAGCCGGAGATTCTCCTCGACTTTCCCGCTTTTGACCGTGACCTCTTTCGAAAGATTAGAGATCGCAACGTGAGCATCGAGAACTCCCCTGCTCTTTTCGGCGATACGGTTTATTTTGCCAATGGCGGGGGCATGGTCTACGGGATCGACATCGGTGGCCTGAAGGAAGGGTGGGGGGAATTTCCGGTCAGATTCGAATTCTGGATGGGGGACGATGTTGATGCCTCAGTGGTCATTGATGATGAGGGCAAGCTTTACGTCTGCGCCGAACTTGAAAGAGGTCTCTCGCGGGCGCTGGAGTTGGGCCAGGTGGTTAAACTCGATCCCGAAAAGTCCGAGAACCCAGTCGTCTGGTCAATCAGTGTGCCGGCGAGGGGCAAGGCTAAAGGAGGCGTTTGGGCCACGCCCGCTTTGCATAGGGGTGTCCTTTTCGTGCCCACTAATCCAGGCGATCTGCTGGCAGTTGATGCGAAGACAGGGGAGGTCCTCTGGAAGAAGGAGTTTCCCCCGCATTTTTGGAGCTCGCCCGCGGTCGTGGACGATGTTTTAATCACCTGCGATGCTGGGGGGTACGTTCGGGCCTACGATGTGAAAAACCCACGGGTGGAACCGAAAGAAGTGTGGGAGGCAAGAATTCCAGGCGGGGCCGTTATCGAGTCTACTCCCGTGGTCTGGAAAGGCAAGATATTTGTGGGCGCCAGGAACGGACATTTTTACTGTTTTGGGGAGAGAAAGGGAGCCGATTAAAAGGATAAATCAAGGAAAATGTCGCTGGTTATCGAATAAGAAATATTGGATTATCGACAAGATGAGTTGACACTATGGTCGGGGTGAAGTGCTCCGAAAACACCCCGAAGAACGCTGTCGCGTCTACGGGGCAAGCGCGGTTACGGCCGTTTACCCCGTTGGCGAGTGAAACGAGTCCTTCGTGGCCGCTCGGGTCTCGCCCCGCCGCGGACTTCTGGTTTTATGGGACTTTTTCTGGCGGGGCTCCGACACGGTCTTCTCGACACATGGTCCTCACGTCACCAACGGTGGGGTGTAAACCAAACTTGTTAACAGTCCGAATTTATTAATCGCGGTTTTGAGTTTCCTTTTCAGAGAAGCGAAAAGACGCTCTTTGAGGTGGTGGAAGTTTATAAATGCCTCCAGATCTGGTTACCGGACTCGGCATACTGTTACTGGCCGGTTTCATTGGTGGAAGGATATCCAGAAAGTTCAAGATCCCCGCGGTTACTGGCTATATCATTGTGGGGATCCTCTTGGGTCCTTCCGTAACAAACATAATAACAACTCACCTAAATGAAAGCCTGGAGTTCGTAAAAGTATTGGGGCTGGGGCTAATTGCGCTTGTCATCGGCGGTGAGTTGCACTTTAAGGGACTGAGAGAGCTTGGAAAAAGTGTTTTGGTCATCACCATCGTTCAGGTTTTCGGGGCTTTTGTGGTGGTGTTTTTTGTCACCAGGTTTATTCTCGGAATCCCGCTCCCAATTTGCTTGTTGCTTGGGGCAATGGCCTCGGCCACGGCCCCAGCCTCCCCGGTCGCCGTAATTCGGGAATACAAAGCCAGAGGGCCCTTGACCAACACGCTCCTGGCGGTAGTGGGACTGGATGATGCTGCTTGCATCCTGCTATTTCCCTGGTAGCGGTGGTTGTAGAGGGCATGCTCTCGGGAGTTGAGAAGTTGGGACCAAAAACATTGCCAGAAACATTGATTGCACCTTTTGCTGAAGTTGGGGGTTCGATATTCGCCGGGGCCTTATTGGGCCTTGTTTTGGTGGGGGTATTCAAATTCATTATGGATAGGCATCAAATTGTGGTTGTCCTAATTGGAATGGCACTTTTGGGAAGCGCGCTTTCGCAGCAGTTGGAACTTTCAGCCCTATTGGTTACCATGGTCATGGGACTCGTGGTCGTCAACTTGCACGAAGATCCTCATATATTTGCTGTTTTGGAGGATATAGAGTTACCCATTTTTGTAATATTCTTTGCTTTGGCCGGAGCAAGTTTGCACTTGGATATTTTAGTAGCTAATTGGTTTGTGGCCGTGATCTACATTGTAGCGAGGGGAATAGGGAAGGTGGGAGGAGCATTTATGGGTGCTCACATGTCCCGTGCCCCAGAGGTGGTGCGAAAGTATCTGGGATTTGCAATGTTCTCTAAAGCCGGTGTGACCATTGGTTTGGTCTTACTCGTTCAATCAAGATTTCCAGAGATTGCCGCACCCATAATTGCTGTAGAGATAGCGGCGGTGACGGTCTGCGAGTTGATAGGACCGATGGGTACCAGATTTGCTCTCGTTGCTTCTGGAGAGGCTTCTGCGTAGTTCGCTCTTAAAATTTCCCGATATCGGGCAAGGATTATTTTGTCCAGAAGAAGAATAATGAACACTGCAAACACACTTTAGTTTGGCGAGCGAAGGAGTGTATCAGATGATAGCAACTGTAACCTTAAATCCTGCTGTCGATAAGATGCTTGTCCTTCTGGGGCGGAAAATAGAGAGGCTTAACCGAATAGAAGTGGCTGCTACCATTCCCGGAGGTGGGGGCATCAACACCGCTTATGCGATACAGGCTCTGGGGACCGATGTCGTGGCAATGGGGCTTATCGGTGGGATGAGTGGTAGGTTTATCCAGGAGGAGCTTTGGAAGACCGAGATTACTACCGATCTTGTTCACATAGAGGGTGAAACCAGAACCAATTACATCGTTTTGAATAGGAATAATAGACTCCTAGCTCAAATCAACGAGAAAGGCCCCAAGATTTTCCTGGAAGAGCTGGAGGATTTCGAAAAACGTTTCGAAAGGATACTTTCTCGATCAGGGATGATAGTGCTCTCCGGAAGTCTTCCTCGAGGTGTTGATTCGGGTATTTATGCCGAGCTGATAAATAAGGCTAGCAGGAAGGGGATCCGTACAGTTCTTAATGCCTCCGGCGAAGCTCTCTTGAAGGGAATCAAAGCCCAGCCCGCTATAGTTAAACCCGATATTCGAGCGATGGATAGTCTGCTGGGTATAAGACCAAATACCACACCCCGAAGAGTGGAATTAGCTCGAAAGATATTGAAGGAGGGTGCTCAAATAGCGATTGTTGGTGGTACCAGAGAGGGGCAGGTAGTGGCGACTCAAGATAAGGCATGGGAGGTTGCAATTCCTCTCGAGGAGGCTGTTAACATTGTTGGTGCGGGAGATGCCTTTATTGGGGGCCTGGCACATGTTTTGGCTCAAGATGGAGAGTTGTCCGAGGCAATCAGAGTTGGAGCGGCGGCTTCCGCAGCTAGTACTCTGCAGGTTGAAGCGAAGGTCAGAAGCCGCGAACAGGTCGAACAGTTTCTTGGTAAAATAGAGTTAAAGGAGCTGAGCGGTTTTGAAAGTTAAGGACATAATGACTAAGGATCTCACGGCAGTCTCTGAAACCACCACTTTGGAGGAGGTTGCTCGGATTTTATCCCGGGGAAGATATGCTGGGCTCCCGGTAGTAGATGATGAGCAGCGGGTCATTGGTTTTATCTCCGAAAAGGATTTAATAGAATCAGCCTTTCCTGGTCAATTGGGTGGAGCTGTTGACATGATTTTTATACGCAATTGGGCTCAGACCTATGTGCGACTAAGCCAAGTTGGTGAACGCCAAGTAAAGGACTTCATGACCAGGGAACCTGTGTGTGTCACCGAGGGCGATACCGATGTACACCTTGCGGAATTGATGGTGAGGGAGAAGAAAAAAATTGTCCCCGTGGTAAGAGAAGGCAGGTTAGTGGGTATAGTCAGACGGGCCGATTTGTGCCGCGTGTTAATGGAGAAAAAAGAGAAATAAATCAGAATTAGACTTTTGCGTTTTTGAACTCATAGGCAGACAATTAGTTTTGGCAAAGGCCAGATTCCCAAAAACCCCCGCCATCGGCGGGGCACTATTTTCTGAAGTCTCTTTGAGAGTGCCACTAGGATTGAGATCATCGATCATTCCCGTTCCGTCAAGAGGATTTCGTGCTTCTTCGGTGGAATAAGTAGTTAATTGTTTTGTCTCGGAGGTCGCGATGGGAAAAAGAACGATACTCATCCTATACTGGGTAAGCTTTATCCTGCTTTTAATTCTGTTTGTTGTGGCTCCCAGGGGTTATACCCGAGAGATGGTCGAGGGAGGAATCGACCAGTTTGGCGATGCCGCGGTCAGCTTGAGTACCGACTCATTCTTCGATCGGGTCTACACCCTGGAGATGGGCTCGGGCGAGTTCATCAAGCGAGATTTTGCCTTCGTCGTCTATTACGAACGCAAATTGAAGATGGATTTGTCGGGCGTCCCAGAGGGGGTCGCCGGACCGGTCTCCTTGAGCGTGACCGCCCCCGGACAGATAATTTACGCCAACGCCGATCAGGTGGAGAAAAACAAGGCCACCTGGCTCATAAGGTTGGGGAAGAGCTATGACCTGCGGGTCATCTCCCGCCGGATTCGCTGGTGGCTAATTGGACTGGCGTCCGTCTCGGTTCTTCTTCTGGGCTACGCGCACTTCTACCTTAAGCGGTTTCGGGAGCCCCCGCTTTAGTCAACCCGTTTTGGGAATTTCTTGATTTGGCTCCGTTAACCCCGGCCTGGTCTCCCTTTCCCTTTGAATGATGAAGCCCAGAAGACCCCTGAGGGCGATGATCGCTCCGAGCTTGATCAGCTCATCAAAGGTGCGGACGACGACCGTCCTCAAAATTTCCGCTCCGACGAGGAATTCTAGGCCTAAGGTCAGATACCTTGTAAGATATCGGGCGACCCCATTTTCGGCTCGGCCCAGATTCCTGACGAACTGGACTATGGCCATGGCGGAGCCGTAGACGATGACGACTAGGCCGAGCACCTCCAGAATGGAGATCGCTTCTTCTATCACGGGAAAGAAAATCTCCTTGATCATAGCACCAAGATACCATATTTTGGGGCTCTGCGTTAAACTTCTACCCATTTTTTGGGAAAAATCCTGGAAATTTTAAAGCTTTCGAGCTCAACTGCCGATAAATAAAGGGGATTGACTTTAAGGAGGGGCGCCTTGTGTTTAAGAGAGCGTTGGTCTTTTTAATCTTCCTCGGCCTATTGGTGCCGAGCATGGCCGGCTGTGCTCGGATGGCTGAGGAGAAGAAGGTTTATAAGGTGGGGGCCGTAATCTTGGGAGATGCTTCCCTTCCGACCGTGGATGGCCTGAAGGATGGGCTCATCTCCCTCGGCTACGTGGAGGGAGAGAACGTAACCTACAAGGTCAAAAACGTCAAAGGGGACTACAACGCTTTGAGGAGCTTTACTCGGGAGCTCGTCGAGGAAGAGGTGGACTGCATCTGCACGGTTTCTGTGAGGGGAACGAAGGCCGTAGCCGAGATCGCCGAGGATACGCCAATCGTCTTCATGACTCTCTGCGATCCGGTGAGCACAGGGCTGGTCAAGAGCAGACGGAGTTCGGGCAACAACATCACCGGGGTCATCAATATGGCTTTGGAGCTCACGGGAAAGCGTTTGCAGTTGCTGAAGGAGATGAAGCCCAGTATCGAGAAGGTTTACATCGTGTACAATCCCAGGGATAAAGCTGCTATGCTTGCCATAAAGCAAGCTAGGGAGGCGGCGGAAGAACTTGGCTTGCAGTTGAAGGAGGCACGAGCTCGAAACATCGCCGAGCTTAAGGAGGTTCTTAAGCTGGTCAAAAAGGAGGAAGTCGATGCCATCTTCATGGTCTGCGATGTTTTGAGCATGAGCAACAACCGGTTGCTGATAGAGGCGGCGAGGAGGGAGCGCCTTCCCTTGATGACCTCTATGGAGGAGGCGGTGGAGGCAGGTGCCCTGGCCGGCTACGGAGCGAACTATTACGAGTCGGGGAAGCAATCGGCCAGGCTGGCCAAGAAGGTGCTCGAGGGGACGGAGCCCACGGATATCCCCATAGAGAATCCGGAGAAGATAAGATTCGTTATAAATCTTAAAACCGCCGAGGAAATAGGTTTGGATCTGCCCATGGAGGTTGTGGCCAGAGCCGATAGGCTCATTGACTGATAGGATGGGAAGATGACGGAGAGGGGCGAAATTCTAAAACCTGCGTTGTGGAGGCGGAGCAGAATAGGGAGGAAGTTACTTCTATTGATCCTCCTTTTGGCGGCTGTTCCGCTGTCCGTGGCCGGGCTCTTGTTCATCCAAACGAGCCAGAATGTGCTTCGAAGGGACATCAAAAGCATACAGCTGGAGGTGGCCAACAGAGTAGCCGGCGAGGCTGACCACATCGTGGGATGTATAGCGAAGGCTTTGGCCAGCTCAACCCAGACAAAGGGCTTCCTGGAGGGAGACGAGGAGCGCCAGAGGGTCATCCTGGAGAAACTCCCCAAGAGCTATGAGAACATCATCGAGCTTTCTCTGATCGATGAGGTTGGTAGGGAAAAAATCAAAATTTCTCGCTATCGGTTGATCACCCCGGAGGATTTGCGTGACCGAGCGGGTGCGGATGAGTTCACCACCGCCATCAAGGGAAAAAATTATGTAAGCCCCGTTTGGATATCGGAATCGGCTGAGCCCTGTTTGACCATAGCCGTCCCCGTGAGGTTAACCGAGAAGGAGATAATGGGAGTACTCTCAGCGGAAGTCCACTTGAAGCCCCTGTGGGACCTGGTCTCCGATTTAAGGGTTGGGGAGAGCGGTTATGTCTATGTGGTGGACAAGGGAGGCAGGATCGTCGCTCACCCGGATGTCTCCCTGGTTTTAAAGGAAACGATCATAGACAATCCCCACGTCGGGGAGATTCGGGCCGGGAAGTCGGACACCCTTTACAAGGAGTATCTCAGCGAGAGCGGTGAGTCCGTGGTCGGCAGTCATCTGATTGTGGAGGAGCTGGGATGGGGCATCATCGTCGAGCAGCCGACGGCCGAGGCCTACGCCTCCCTCAACCAGATGAGGTTGCGCACTTTGGGCTTGCTTCTGGCGACCTTGGCGGTGGCCTTGTTCATGGGCATTTATTATGCTCGCCGGATTGCAAAACCAATTGAGGTCCTTTACGAGGGGGCGGAAATAATCGAGAAAGGGGATCTGGAGCATAGAATAGAGGTCAAGACCGGTGACGAACTTGAGGAGCTGGCGGAAGAGTTCAACCGGATGAGCGAGAGCTTGAAGAGGTCGAAGGAGGAGCTGGAGGAGTGGGGCAAGACCTTAGAACAGAAGGTGGGAGAAAGGACGGAGGAGATAAGGCACAGGGTTAAGGAGCTCACGACCCTGTTTGAGGTGTCAAAGGTCGTCAGCTCCACTCTTGAGCTGGAGGAACTGCTCAAAAAGATACTCGATACGGTTCTTCCCCTCATCAAGGCCCAGGCTGGTGGATTTTTTCTTCTGGATATGAGGGAGCTGGTGAAGTGCTGGGAGTTTATGAAATGCGGAAAAAAGGAGTGTCCCGCTTACGGCTCCGATAATCTGGAGTGCTGGGCAATCCCCGGAACCATCTGCCGCGATGAGGTCCATGAAAAAATCGAGGATAAAATCAGGGCCTGTTGTGCCAGGTGCCCCCTGTTTAAAGGCATAAAACTGAAGCCAGCTGTCGTTTGCGGTCTGGATGAAAGATCCGTCCAGGATGTGGAGATAGGAATAGGGGAGAGCTTCTGCGGTCAAGCCCTCTTGGAATGCAGGCCGACGACGGCCGAGGGTTCCTCCTGTGAGGCGGGACTCTGCGGCGTAATTGCAAGAAAACCCGAACTTAAAAATCAGGTTGTCCTTCCCTTGATGACCAAGGGCGAAGTTGTTGGCGTCCTTGTCCTGGGCACGCAAAGACCTCATCCCTGGACTACCGAGGAGATTTCCCTGCTTTCTGCCGTAGCCGATGAGGTGGCGGTGGCCATCGAGAACTCTCAACTTTACGTCGATGCCAAACGGGCAGCGGTGGAGTTCCGTTCGATCTATGAGATGAGCAAGGCCCTGGGTGGCACACTCGAGATAAAATCCCTTCTGGATCTCATCTTGCATCTGAGTCTGGATATGCTCGGGGGCGATAAGGCTTCCATCATGCTCCTGGACGAGGAGAAGGGAGAACTCACCATTGAGGCCGCGGCTGGTTTGAGCGAGGAAGCTATCAAACAAACTCGGCTGAAGCTCGGGGAGGGGATAGCTGGCTTGGCTGCCGAGAAGGGAGAGCCCCTTCTTATTTCGGACATATCTAAGGATCCGAGGTTTAAGGGTGTGAGGAAAAGGGAGGATATCTGCTCCGCTCTGTGTGTTCCCTTGAAGGTTAAGGGTATGGTGATCGGTGTCCTCAATGTGGGAGCCGTCTGTCCTCATATGTTCACCGAGGGTGATTTGAGGATAATTTCCACAGTGGCCGGCCAGGCTGCCATCGCCATCCACAACGCTCGGTTGTTTACTCAATTGGAGGAGTTATACCTGGCGACCGTGAAAGCCTTTGTGGCCGCCATTGAGGCCAAGGATCCCTACACCCGTGGTCACTCTGAGAGGGTTACCAGTTTCTCCTTGGCCATGGCCGAAAGGTTGGGTCTCTCAGGCAGGGATATGGAAGACATCCGCACGGCTGCCCTCCTGCATGATGTGGGGAAGATAGGGGTAAAGGAGGAAATCCTGAACAAGACCACCAGTCTGACCGATGAGGAATATCGGATAGTCAAGATGCACCCCTTGATTGCCACTAAAATAGTGGAGCAGATTCCACTTTTGGCCGATGTAATTCCCATCATCGCCCACCATCACGAGCGCTACGATGGAAATGGTTATCTGGATGGGTTGGCGGGAGAGGAGATTCCCCTGGGGGCCAGAATATTGGCGGTTGCCGATGCCTTTGATGCCATGATCTCGGAGAGGCCCTATCACTCTGCCTTGAGCTTTACTGAAGCCGTCGGGGAGTTGAAGAGGAATGCCGGTTCCCAGTTTGATCCCAAGGTCGTAGAAGCCTTTTGTGAAGTTCTGGAGAAACCTCAATTTGGAAAGAGATTCAAGGAAGCTGGTCTGATGGTTGAGCCATCCAAGAGCACAAGGAGGCGTTCTGGGCAGGCGAAGCAAAAGGTAAATTAGATCCAGTCTTCTTTTTCTTTGATCTTACCCAGTTTCCTGAAGTCGATGCTTTCCCCTTTAGTTTTTAGTCTCAAGCATCTCCTCGCCGGTACACCCTTGAGACAGAAGAAACCACTGGCGCTCAAGAACTCGCAGTTTATTTTCTTACACATCCTACGGCCCCTTTTGGTTTCCTCGCTCATTTCCTCTCCTTAAAAACTGGCCCTTCCAACCTGCTTTGATTGCCGGTTGAAAGGGCCAATTGCATCTTTCACCCCCCGGCAACCTGGCTGCCATATTCACCCTGCCCCTCCCCCGACAGCGTCGGGGGCTTGCGGCGACTTTAGGCCCGCGGCTTTGCGTCCCCCGATTTCTCGGAGTTTGCCTTTATCAGGGGTCTTCAATTTCATTATCGGCAAGAAATTAAAGAAACTTTAATGGTCGTCTGATATTTGCAGGATGGATGGCAGGGATGTAGAATTTCAGTAGTCGGTGCGAGAGGAGGGCGAAGGGTTTGTGTACACATGGGGTTAACTACTCTCAACTGAAGATCTCCATCCACCAGCTAATTGAACAGGGGAGGCTCTACGGAAAAAGCCTGGAGCAATGGGAGCACGTGACCGGGCACCTCGGTTCAGAGTTTCTTTCTGAGGAACTCAAGAAGGCACAGGAGGACGTTGCTGGGGTGATCTCTTCCTTGGAGAGCATCTTGGGCGAAGTGAACAGGCTTTCCCGGGAAGAATCGGTGACCATTTCTTCGGAGTGAGGAGTCTTTGACCAATTTCCCGCCTCGATCAAGATTGGAAAGATGCCACAGTCGGCGCCGCCGTCGGCGGAGTTTGACCCTCTTTACTGCCCTGTGTCTGTTGGTCCTGTTTGGCCTGGTGGCTTTTCAGGCCCTTGCTTTTTCTCAAACCAGGGTCCCACGGTGCACGGAAAAGGATCTCAAAGAGGCAAAGTCTCTTGCCTCCTCCGCGAAGCTTAAGATTTCTATCGCAAAGGAGGTTTTCAGCGAGACTCATCCCGAGGGAACAGTAATCTCCCAGGAACCGGCCGGAGGAAGCAGGGTCAGGAAGGGCAGCCTTGTAAAGGTCGTTGTGAGCAAGGGCTCCAGGCCCATAAAAGTCGAGCCAGTTGCTCTAGGGGTAGGGAAGGATGTGTCCCCCGAGGTTTCTTCGGAGACCACATCGACCCCGCCGACGGCGGGGACCTCAGTACCAGTTTTACCCACTCCGGCAGCCCCACCACCTTCAACTGATTCTACATCCACCGAGACTTCCGTCACCACCCCGCCGACGGTGGGGGGAAAGGTGATCTGTATCGACCCTGGTCATCAGGCCAAGGCCAATTTGGAGCGCGAGCCTATTGGGCCGGGCTCCTCTCAAACCAAGGAGAAATGCCGGGGGGGCGCCACGGGTGTGTCCTCGGGCACCCCTGAGCACAGGATAACTCTTAAAGTTGGCCTGAAATTGAGGGCTTTGCTGGAGAAAAAAGGCGTCACCGTGGTTATGACCAGGGAAACGCACGATGTCGACATAAGCAACATCGAGCGGGCAAAGATTGCTAACGAGGCTGGCGCTCACCTTTTCGTCCGCATTCACCACAACGGCAGCTCAAATCCCTCTCTTGGAGGCGTGTGTACCCTCTACCCCGCCAATGCTTCCTGGACTGTTCCTATTCATGCGAGCAGTCGCCGGGCTGCTCAACTGGTCCAGAGAGAGTTGGCCAAATCGACTGGCCTGAGGGATAATGGCATATATGCCAGAAGCGATATCACCGGTTTCAACTGGTCGGAGGTGCCAGTTGTTCTAACGGAGATAGGTTTCCTGAGCAATCCGGAGGAGGACAGGTTGCTGAACACCGGTGAATTTCAAGACAAAGCCGCACAAGGATTGTTCAATGGGATCGTCGAATATCTTGACGAAACTTAAAGTTAAACTTTTGCGTTTTTAAATCTATAGATAAACGGTTGACTTTGGCAAAGGCCAGACCTCCGAAAACACGCAGTTGCCTGCCCCAGCGAGGCGGTCACTGCTCGGCTCTCGGCCTTGCTCTTCCCCGCCGTCGGCGGGGAAACCATGCCCGCTCGGCCTCCGAGACGGTTTTCTTGAGGCCTAACCTTTGCTTTAGGTTAAATCTTAATTATTTGCGATGAGTGAAGCTTTCTTGTCTAAGAACGCAAGAGTTTAGTTAAAGAGGAGGTGATGGTATGAGTAAGATCAAGATTTGGCTAAAGGCCATCCGGGCGCCATTTTTCCAGGCGGCGGCGATTCCAGCCACGGTGGGGGCGATCGTTGCCTGGCACGAGGGGGTATTTCATCTCGGCCTATTCCTCCTCACGCTTGTGGGAGTAGTGTCCATAAATGGCGGTACCAATCTGGCTAACGACTATTACGACCACCTGAGTCGAGATGATGATATCAATAGGAGCATTACACCGTTCTCTGGAGGCAGCAGGGTCATCCAGGAAGGACTTCTTTCGGCTCGGGAGGTCTACATTGGTGCCCTGCTCTTCTTCACCGTGGCTCTGTTGATTGGGCTTTATCTCGGTTTGACTAGGGGTTTGCCCGTGCTGATACTGGGGGCAATCGGTCTCTTCATCGGTTATTTCTACACCGCCGAGCCCTTGAAGTTCAGTTACCGTGGGGTGGGAGAGCTGCTGGTGGGGGTGACCCTGGGCCCACTGGTGGTCTTGGGCTCGTACTACGTGCAGGCTCAGCGTTTCAGCCTCGGAAGCTTTTGGGCTTCCTTGCCCGTTGGCTTGCTGGTGGCGGGAATACTTTATGTCAACGAATTTCCCGATTACGAACCGGATAAGGCCGTGGGCAAGAATCATCTGATAGTCAGATTGGGGCCGGAAAAGGCCGTCGGTGGGTATTACTTTATTCTAGCTCTCACTTATCTTACGATAATTGCGGGGGTGTTATGGGGAATTATGCCTATGCTCGCCTTGATAGCCCTGGTGACTACCCCCGTAGCGGTGAAGGCCGCTGGTGTGGCCAGAGCCCACCATTCGGAGCCCCAGAAAATCATCCCGGCGATGGCCTCAACGATCGCCCTTCACTTAAGCGTTGGGTTGTTGATTTGCGTGGGCTACATTCTCGATAAGCTGTTTTGATGCTTGTGAGCTCATGTTGACAATCTCTTTTGAAACGAAATATACTGCAATTGAAGTGGCCCTTGAAGGGTCACTTTTGTCTAAAGGGGGATGATGGGCGTGAAGGAAAAAGTCCTTGCGACAATTCAAAAGTACTCGATGCTTGCTCCTGGAGACAGGGTCCTGGTGGCTGTTTCGGGGGGACCGGACTCCGTAGCCTTGCTTCATGTATTGTTTGACCTCCGCGAGACCCTGGATCTTGAACTCCACGTCTTTCATCTCAATCACATGATGCGGGGGAAGGCTTCGGAGCGGGATGCCCTCTTCGTGAAGGAACTGGCTGGCGAACTCGGTTTGCCCTGTACGATTCGCTCCTTCGATGTTCCCGCCTATATTGATGAGAGGGATCTTTCTCCCGAAGAGGGGGCACGTGAGGTGAGATACATGCTCCTGGACGAGGTCGCCGAAGAAGTGGGAGCAAGCAAGATCGCTCTTGGTCATCAGGCCAACGATCAGGTGGAGACCTTCATTATGCGGATTTTAAGGGGAGCCGGGATGGAGGGTTTGGGAGGAATTCCCCCTGTCCGGAACAGATACATTCGTCCCCTCATCGAGGTGGGCAGAGAGGAGATCGAGGCCTACTGTCGGGAGGAGAGGATAGAGTTTCGGGTGGACGCCTCCAATCTAAACCTCTCTTATCTGCGCAATAGGGTTCGTCATCGGCTTATACCTGCTCTTCAAGAGTACAGCCCCGGGTTCAGGGAAAATGCCCTCAAGACCATCGAAATCCTCGCTGCGGATCAGGTGTTTCTTGAGGAGGTGACCGAGGAGGAATTCACGAGAATAGCTGTGACTGAAGAGAAACTGGTCAAACTCACCCGCTCCGCTCTTCTTAAGTTGCCTTTGGCGATTCGACGGAGGGTCATTCGAGAGGGTATCCGCTTTGTCAAGGGTGATCTAACCGGAATTGAGTTCAAGCACATCGAGGCTATCTCCGATTATGTGGCCTTGGGGAAGGGGAAACTGCAGGTTGATCTACCCCATGGTCTGGTGGCCTTCAGTGAGTATGGTGCGATCATCGTTGCCCAAAAAAAGAAACTCAAAAGCCCCGCCGTTGGCGGGGTTTTACTCGATATTCCCGGGGCGACCGAGGTGAGGGAGTTGGGGGTAAAGTTCATTGCCGATCTCGGTAGTGCGCGAGATTTTAAGCCTTCCGAGGAAAAGGAAGTAGCTTACCTGGATGCTGATGAGCTGAAGGCCCCCCTTCAGGGTCGGAGACCCCCCAGAGTCGAGACCCTCAAGATTCGCACCCGCTTACCCGGGGACAGTTTCAGGCCCCTGGGGATGAAGGGCAGCAGGAAACTTCAGGATTTTTTTGTCGATGAGAAAGTTCCCAGGAGGAGGAGGGATAGGGTTCCCATCTTGGAGATGAATGGCCAGATCGTCTGGGTTGTGGGATACAGGATCGATGATAGGTTCAAAGTGACCGACGAGACGAGGAAGGTTTTAAGGTTGAAAGTCGAGAATTTAAAACCAAAAATAGTGGGTAAAAACCACTACGGTGAGTAAAGCGTAAAGAGAGCTTTAGGATTCAAGGATTCCAGGGATCAAGGGGTCAAGTGAAAATCTTAGAAAAATGCGACACTTGAATCCTCGACCCCTCGAATCCTTCCATAATCAACGAAGGGGGAGTGTTGTGAAGGGGGAAATCGGTGAGGTTTTGATCGGCGAGAGGGCGATCAAGAAGAGGGTCAAAGAGTTGGCGGAGGAGATTTCCCGGGATTATCGAGGAAAATCCCCGCTATTGGTAGGGGTGCTCAGGGGGGCCATTGTTTTTTTGGCCGATTTGATGAGGGAGTTGACCGTTCCCGTGGAGATCGATTTCATGGCCATCTCCAGTTATGGTCAGGCCACAAAATCCTCTGGCGTAGTGCGTATCTTGAAGGATCTGGACGAGGATATCAGGGGCCGACATGTCCTCGTGGTGGAGGATATCGTGGATACGGGATTGACCCTCAGTTATCTTCTGAAAAGCCTGAAGGCCCGACATCCCGCAAGTCTTCAGGTGTGTGCTTTTCTCAGCAAGAAGGGGAAGCAGCGGGTTCCCTTGGAGATAAAGTACCTTGGTTTTGAGGTCCCCGATCGATTTGTGGTCGGCTACGGTCTCGACTTTGCCCAAAAGTATCGGTATTTCCCCTGCATTTATGCCCTTAAACCCGAGATTTGCCGTGAAGCTTGACCGCCACTCGGTCAAATTGTCTCCTACCCTCTGATTATGGTATCATTAGGCTAGTACCGTTACAACTTTAAGATAGAACGTTTTGTCAACTAATCTACGTCTTTTTTAGTAGAAAAAGACATAGAAGGTGCATGGCTGATCTCCCAAAAAGTCGGTCAGCTGACAAACAAAAGGTGAAAGGTATTATTTGAAAGAAGTGGCATAAGAAATAGTTGTAACTGCACTAGTCCTTTAAGGGGGGGAATTTTTTTGAAGAGAGTACTCAAGAGCGCCGGCTTTTACTTTCTCCTCTTGATTCTTATCCTTTTCTTCGCTCAGAGCTATTTCAGCCGCCCGGCCCAGGAAAAACTCGATTTCGGCAAGTTCGTTACCTTTGTGGAAGGGGGTAAGGTCGGCAGCGTTACCATCTACGATAAGGACAACATCATCAGGGGAAAGCTAAAGGATGGCACGCAGTTCGAAGTCGCATATCAAGAAGGCTACGATATCTCCGAAGTTCTGCTTGAGCACAAGGTCAAAACAAGTGTCGATCCTCAGCAGGAGAAGTTGTGGTGGTCTGTTGTCGCCAATCTCTTGCCCTTTGTGTTGATCCTTGGGGTTTGGGTGTTCCTGGTGCAGCAGATGCAGGGGGGCGGAAGCAAGGTTATGTCCTTTGGCAAGAGTCGGCCCAGGAAGGTGACCAAGGATCAGCCCCGGCTTACCTTCAAGGATGTTGCCGGTCTTGATGAAGCCGTCGAGGAACTTGAGGAGATAAAGGAATTTCTGGCCAATCCGGGCAAATTCCAGACAATCGGTGCGAAAATACCCAAGGGAGTGCTCCTCTACGGACCACCTGGTTCGGGCAAGACGTTGCTTGCCCGAGCGGTGGCCGGCGAGGCGGGGGTGCCCTTCTTTTCCATCAGCGGCTCCGAGTTCGTGGAGATGTTTGTCGGGGTTGGCGCCTCCCGGGTTAGAGATCTTTTCCAGCAGGCCAAGACCAGCGCCCCGTGCATCATCTTTGTGGACGAGATAGATGCCGTGGGACGGCATCGCGGTGCCGGATTGGGCGGGGGTCACGATGAGAGGGAACAGACCCTCAACCAGTTGCTGGCGGAGATGGATGGCTTCGATGTCAAGGACAACGTCATCATCATCGCCGCGACAAATCGCCCCGATATCCTCGATCCCGCTCTTCTTAGACCGGGTAGGTTTGATCGTCAGATCGTGGTCGACCGACCTGATCTCAGAGGGCGAGTGGGGATACTCGAGGTTCACGTGAAGAACAAACCCTTGACGAAGGATGTTGATCTGGAGATACTGGCCAGGCGAACCCCCGGTTTTACCGGTGCCGATCTAGCGAACCTGGTCAATGAGGCTGCTCTCCTGGCCGCTCGCCATGGTAAGAAGCAAATTGATATGGAGGAGCTGGAGGAGGGGATCGATAGGGTCATCGCTGGGCCCGAACGAAAAGCCAGACTTATCAGCGACAGGGAGAAGGGGATAATCGCTCACCACGAGGCCGGTCATGCCCTGGTGGCTCACGTCTTGCCCAATACCAATCCCGTGCATAAGATCTCCATCATTCCTCGGGGGAGAGCACTCGGTTATACCTTGACCCTTCCCACGGAGGATCGTTATCTGGTCACCAAATCCGAGCTCACGGACGAGTTGACGATGCTTTTGGGTGGACGGGTGGCTGAGGAAATAATCTTCCATGATGTGACCACCGGTGCCCAGGACGATCTGGAGAGGACCACCAAGATAGCTCGCCAGATGGTCTGCGAGTACGGGATGAGTGACAAGCTCGGTCCCTTGACCTTGGGTCAGAAACAGAAGGAGGTATTCCTCGGGCGTGATTTCGCTGCGCAACCGGACTATAGCCAAGAGATCGCCTATGAAATAGACAAGGAGATCCGGCGCATCGTTGACGAGGCCTGGGGTAAGGCCAAGCGGATTATCGAGAAGGAGAGAGGGAAGCTCGATGAGATTGCCAGAAACCTGATGAAGAAGGAAACCTTGGAAAGGGAGGAGCTGGAAAAGCTCTTGGGGGCGGGCGACGTCGTCGAGCCCACACCAGAGGTTGCGGAGAGGACCAAGAAGGAGACCGTGAGACGCGAGAGATCTAGCCGGAAGGTGGAGAAGATACCGGGCAAGTTGCGGCCCGCCGAAGGGTAAAAAAGCCCCCGATACATCGGGGGCTTTTTGGTTAGACAGCGAGTGAAGGATGGATAAGGAGAAGATCAAGCAGGGTATCCGTTTAATCATCGAGGGAATTGGGGAGGATGCCGACAGAGAAGGATTGAGGGATACCCCCGCTCGCGTTGCTGATATGTACGAGGAGATCTTTGCCGGAGTCGATGTAAAGCCCCTAGGCGCGATCACCGTGACCTTTACCGAAGATCACGACGAAATGGTTCTAGTAAAAGATATACCCCTCTATGCCATCTGCGAAGATCACCTTATTCCCTTTGTGGGCAGGGCTCACGTGGCCTACATTCCGGGCGAGAGCGGCAGGGTTACCGGTCTCAGCAAACTCGCTCGGGTGGTCGATGTGGGAGCCAAGAGGCCCCAGCTTCAGGAGAGGCTCACCTCAACTATCGCTGATGTTTTGGTTACTGCCCTCGATCCCCTGGGAGTCATGGTGGTCGTCGAAGCCGAACATCTCTGCATGAGCATGAGGGGGGTTCATGCACTTGGCGCCCCCGGTTTGACCACGGTGACCTCAGCTGTTCGAGGAATTTTCCGCACAAATGAGGCTTCCCGTGAAGAGGTTCTCTCTCTCATCAAGGGACGGGTAAGGGGTTTGGAGGAGTAGATGAATGCGAATCACAATGCCCGAGTACTGGCTCTCGCCGATATCGCTGGGATAAAGCTGGCGATGCGGAAAGCCGGAGTCGACGAGCGGGGCATAGAGATCATGGCGCCGAAGGCCGTCCACAGATTGGTGAAGCTGGAGGCCCTGGAGCCCCGCGCTGCCAACATCCTTAAACAGGAGATGTTGGCCCTGGATGGCGAGGCGGCCATCTCTAAAGGGGTTTACTATCTCACCAAAAAGGAGACTACTGATGCCATCCTCCTGGGGACCGCGAGGCAATATGAGGAGCTCTGCGCCAAAATGGTCGAGCAGGCCTTTGGATTGGCCAAGGTTGCCGAGGAGATAAAAGAGGTATTGGAAAATTATTCATCCACCCCACCCGTTCTGAGAGCTGGAGGGCATGAGCTCGATCTCGGGAGACGCACCCACGTAATGGGTGCACTGAACGTCACTCCGGACTCCTTCTCGGACGGTGGAAAGTTCTTCCGATTGGATCGGGCGGTTGCCCACGCTTTGAAGATGGCGGAGGAGGGAGCAGACGTCATCGATGTGGGTGGGGAGTCCACTCGGCCGGGGGCAGAACCCGTGGGCCTGGACGAGGAGCTAAACCGCGTGACCCCGGTCATCGAAGCGCTGAGCTCTAAGATCGATAAGCCAATCTCCATCGATTCCTACAAGCCCGAGGTAGTCCAGCGAGCGTTGGATGCCGGGGCGAGTATTGTCAACGACATCAACGGGCTTCGCGATGAGAGGATGATCGAGCTGATTGCTCGGAGAGGCGTTCCCGTGTGCATCATGCATATGCAGGGTACGCCCAGAGACATGCAGTTAAATCCCCAATACGAATGTCTCATGGGGGAGATAATCTCGTTCTTGAGACAGAGAGCTCAAGTTGCCCTGGAAGCCGGGGTGCGGCGGGAGAACATCATCCTTGATCCCGGGATCGGTTTTGGTAAAACGAGGGAGCACAATTTGGAGATAATGCGTCGGCTTTCTGAGATCAAAAGCCTTGGCTTTCCCATCCTAGTAGGAACGTCGAGGAAATCGTTCATCGGGCTTACTCTCGATTTACCGGTGGAGGAAAGACTGGAGGGCACCGCCGCCACGGTGGCTTATGCCATCGCTCAAGGGGCAAACATTGTCAGGGTGCACGACGTGAAGGAAATGGTCCGGGTGGCGCGGATGACGGATGCGATGGTGAGAAGTCGGTAGTCGGGAGTAGGGAGTCGGAGTTAATGAAAAATGGAGAATGAAAAGTGAAAAATTACAACGTAAAGTTGCGTGGCAACAACGTTGCTTTACGCAACGTAAAATTAAGAATGTTTTTAAATCCTTAAATCATTCTTCATTTTTAGTTCTTAAATTCCAATTTTAGCGGCTGGAAGCTGGAGACTGGGAGCTAAAAACTGCTGACTGCCGACTGAGAGACTCTCGACTAGAGACGAAGTGATTCTTATGCCCAGGGTGTACTTGAGTTTGGGATCGAACATTGGTAATAGAAAGGCCTATCTACGAGCGGCCATTAAAATCCTCGAGGCTCACGGGGGCATCGATCTGATCAAAATCTCCTCCGTCTACGAAACTGAGCCGGAAGGGTATGCCGACCAGCGTAAGTTCTATAATATAGTTGCCGAAATAGAAGCGGACTTGTCCCCTACTGAACTGCTCGGTGTCTGCCATTTTATCGAGGATATCCTGGGGCGAAAGAGGCAGGTGAAGTGGGGACCGCGCGCGATCGATGTTGATATCCTCCTCTATGGCGAAAAAGAGGTCAGGGAGCCAGGTATCGTCATTCCCCATCCGGAGATGCTTAAACGGGCTTTCGTGCTCGCTCCCCTCTTGGAGATATCTCCCGAGGAAAAGATGCCCTCGGGTGTTTCCATCCGCGAGTTCCTCGACGACTCTCTTCCTCAAAGAGCCGTCAGAATTGGAGATCTGAAGGATTAGTGCTATACTTTTGCAAAATTATTCCCAGAACCGCTTGGATTCTTCGGCGACCGGGACGGTTTTGATAAAGAAATGGTTGAGTCTTACGCTTAAGTCTCCTTTTGGTCGCAAGAAGACTTTATTGTCTTATCCTATGTCTTGGTCGATGAGGAGAATCGGGTCATCGATATGGCGACTATCATGAGGAGTTCGATCTCTGCTGAGTCGAGATGAGGAATGTGGGGATGGAAATGAAGTTGATCGACAGAATTGAGGAGCTGAAGAGAAGGCAAAATGCGGTCATTCTGGCTCACAACTACCAACCCGGTGAGATTCAAGACATCGCTGATTACGTGGGCGATTCGCTGGAGCTCTCCCGGCTGGCGGCGGCCACCGATGCGGCGGTTATCGTCTTCTGCGGTGTGCATTTCATGGCTGAGACGGCCTTCATTCTCAGTCCCGAGAAAATAGTCATTCTACCTGATCTCAAGGCCGGTTGCCCTTTGGCGGATATGATCACAGCGGAGGCGCTGAGGGAAAAGCGAAGGGAGTATCCGGATGCAAAGGTGGTTTGCTATGTGAACTCCTCGGCGGCGGTCAAGGCCGAGAGCGATGTCTGTTGCACTTCGGCTAATGCGGTCCGAATTGTTGAGTCTCTCGATGGGGAGAAGGTTATCTTCGTCCCGGACAGGAACCTCGGAGCCTACGTATCTTCTCGGGTGGACAAGGAGGTTATCCTCTGGGATGGCGCCTGTCACGTCCACGATGCGAAGATCTCCCTGGAGCAGGTCACCAAGCTCAAGAGAGAGCATCCAGGAGCTCGGTTCATGGCTCATCCCGAGTGTCATCTGGAGGTTTTGAGGTTGGCGGATGAGGTCTGTGGGACATCCGGGATGGTCAGATACGCGCGCGAAAGCGTGGCCGGTGAGATAATAGTGGGGACGGAAGTGGGCATCGTCTATCGTCTCAAAAAAGAGAACCCCGGGAAGGTGTTTTACCCTATTGAGACCGCAATCTGTCCCGATATGAAATTAATCACCTTGGAAAAGATAGTGAAGAGCCTGGAGACCTTGGAACCTCGCGTAGTCATTCCCGAGGACGTTCGTCTCAGGGCGGAAGAGGCGGTCAAACGGATGGTGGAACTGGTATGATCCCCCGATATCTGGTGAATTTCGATTCCGAGAAGTTGACCAAGTCCTTCTACGATTTCATCGTGGTCGGCAGCGGGATAGCGGGGCTGACCGCTGCCCTTCGAGTTTGTGATATCCACAAAACACTCCTTTTAACTAAAGGGGAGGTCAGGGAGACCACCACCTGGTATGCTCAGGGCGGGGTGGCGACCGCCCTCGGCAAACACGACTCTCCCGAACTTCACTTCGAGGATACGACGAGGGCCGGCGATGGTCTCTGTGAACCGGAGGTCGTCAAAATTCTGGTCAGCGAAGGGCGGGAGCGCGTTATGGATCTCATCGATATGGGGGCAGAGTTCGATCGCCTTGGCGAGGAGATCAGATTGACTAGAGAGGGTGGACATTCTCTTCCCCGCATCCTTCACGTCGGGGATGCTACGGGGAGCGCTATCGAGGCGACACTGGTCAGGATGGCCAAACTCTGCTCCGGTTTGGAAATCCAGGAGCACCAATTTGCGCTGGACCTTTTGACCTCCGAGGGACGTTGCGTGGGTTTATTGGTTTTCGATCCAGCTCTCGGCGAATTTAGTCTTTGCTTTGCCCGGGCGGTGATTCTGGCCACGGGTGGAGCGGGGCAGATCTACAGCGTTACCACCAACCCCTTGATTTCAACGGGCGATGGCATGTCCATGGCCTATCGTGCTGGTGCTGAGATGATGGACATGGAGTTTGTGCAGTTTCATCCCACGGCCCTCGACTCCGAGCACTCGCCTCGCTTTCTGATAACGGAGGCTCTGAGAGGAGAGGGCGCCTATTTGAGGGATTGTTCGGGTAAGAGATTCATGGTCGGCGTCCATCCGATGGCCGAGTTGGCGCCCCGTGGCGTGGTCGTTCGGGAGATGATCAAAGTGATGGAGAGGTGCCGGACGGATCATGTGTATCTCGATGCCACACACATTCCCACCGAGAAACTAAAGGTAAGGTTTTCGACCATCTGGCAGAAGTGTGAGGAGTGCGGATATAGTCTGGCGACCGATCTCATCCCAGTCTTGCCAGCGGCGCACTATATGATAGGTGGGGTTAAGGCGGATGTGGATGGGAGGACAACCCTTCCAGGTCTTTATGTCAGTGGGGAGGTGGCGGCCACGGGTGTTCACGGGGCGAACAGGCTCGCCAGCAACTCACTCCTGGAAGGTTTGGTGTTCAGCAAGAGAATCGTGGATGTTCTGGGGCGGGAGACGGAGGAGATTTCCCAGAATAACCTGCGAGGGGTGAGAGTGAAGAGCAGCATCCCCAAAAGGGATGTCTGGGTCGACCTCGACGGAAGCAGGAGATTGTTGCAGGAGACCATGATGGAAAAGGTGGGTGTCACTCGTTCCAGGGAGAGTCTGGGGGAAGCCCTGGAGGTTTTTGGTGACCTGGAAGAAATTTTGGAAGTCGAGTTCTCCTCGGTCAAGGGCTTTGAACTGCAAAACATGGTCATCGTGGCGAAACTCATTGCTCGGGCTGCTTCGATGCGCGAGGAGAGCAGGGGGGTGCATTTTCGGGAGGATTTTCCCGAGAAGGACGATGCGAACTGGAAGAAGCACATCATTTTGAGATGATAGTTTATAATGGGGAAGAGAGTAGCTGCCAGGGGCCAGCTTCCAGCTACCAGGAGTCATGGGACATGGGTCAAGAGTCAGGTGGCGAAGGACGAAGGGCGAAGGACGAAGGACGAAGGGCGAAGGACGAAGGGCGAAGGACGAAGGGCGAAGGACGAAGGACGAAAGATTTTTCTCTAAGCTCTTGGCTCCAAGCTCTAAGCTAAATAGGAACCAGGAACCAGGAACAAGGAACAAGGAACAAGGAACAAGGAACATCCAACATCGGACGACCGACAGTTTGAAAGAGGAGAAGTGAGAGAATTTGGGTTCGGTCGTAAGGAAGAGGCGTAAGAAGATACGCAGACACAAGTATAAAAAGATGCTGAAGAGAACCCGCTTTAAGCGCCGCCGTTAGGATCCGTGAAGTGCGGATGATCGAGAGACAAAAATTGGACGAGATAATTCGGGTGGCTTTGGAAGAGGACCTGGGCGAAGTCGGTGATATCACCACCAGAGCGTTGTTTCCGACATCCAGGGAAGTAAGGGCGGCCATCCTCTGCCGAGATTCGGGGGTGATCGCCGGCATTGAGGTCGCAACCCGGGTCTTTGCTCTCGTGGGGGAGGTTTCATTCCAATCTCGAGTGGAGGAAGGGGAAAGAGTCGAGGGTGGACAGATAATCGCCGAGCTGGAGGGATCCATCAAGGTGATTTTGCTCGGCGAGCGCACCGCCTTGAATTTCCTGCAACATCTCTCGGGAATTGCCACCTTGACTGCGCAGTTTGTTAAGAAGGTCGAGGGCTACCCCGTTAAGATCCTCGATACCCGCAAGACCACCCCCAGCTTGAGACTTTTGGAGAAGGAAGCCGTGAGGGCCGGAGGGGGGTTTAACCACCGTCTTGGTCTATACGATGGGGTTTTGATCAAGGACAATCACCTTAAGGTGTTGGGCGAGATCACCGCGGCGGTAGAATCCGCTCGCTCGTGTCTCCCTGATAACAAAATTGAGGTGGAGACGGAAAACTTGAGACAGGCAAAAGAGGCCCTTGAGGCTGGAGCGGATGTCATCATGCTGGACAATATGGATGTTGCCACGATGAAGGAGGCGGTCAAGATCATTGGCGGGAGGGCCATCGTCGAGGCCTCGGGGGGGATTAATCTTGAGAACGTCAGGGAGATAGCGGCCACGGGAGTGGATTGGATTTCCGTCGGCGCTCTCACTCAGGCGGCACCGCCTCTCGATATCTCGCTTGAGATCGTTGAGGCAGAGACTTGAAGCCTTTTGGAGGTTGACCGCCGTTGGAAACAGCCGAATTACTTAATCTTCTTTTCCACTACTTTAAACTCTACGGCTATTATCTGGTTTTCTTCGCCTTACTCCTAGAGAATGTGGCCTTCATTGGGCTCATCGTCCCCGGTGAGACAGTGCTTTTGGCCGCCAGCTTTTTTGCCTTTCGGGGAGATTTTAATATGGTCTCTGTGGTTCTCACTGCCATCGCCGGGGCTTTTATCGGCAACAACATCGGCTATTTTTTGGGCAGGAGGGGTGGGCGCCCCTTCATTGAGCGTTTCGGGGATCGATTTTTCATCTCCAAGGAGCGAATCAGGGTAGCCGAGGCTTACTTCGATGAGCACGGGGGAAAGACCGTCTTCATCGGGCGTTTTGCCACGGGCATAAGGGTTTTCATCCCTCTCTTGGCCGGGGCCGCTCACATGAACTACGCTAGATTTTTCCTTTATACCCTTGCTGCCGTGCTCATCTGGACTGTGGGCATCGGCACTTTGGGTTATTTGTTCGGCCAATACTGGGGTTGGATAGTAAAGGTGCTTGGGAGAATTGGCTGGGTCGGTTTGGCTGCGGTGATCATTCTTCTTTTGATCTTTTTGCTTTCCCGGAGGAGGTAAGTGAGATGCCCACAAAGGAGTCTGTCCTTTTCATCCTCAAAGAGGAGGAGGGGAGTTATATCTCCGGTGCGGATATCTCAAGTCGGCTTTCTCTTTCGAGGACGGCCGTCTGGAAAGGCGTAAAGAGTTTGAGAGAGGAAGGTTACGAGATCGATGCCGCCCCTCGCCTGGGCTACCGACTGGTTAAGGCGCCCGATTTGCTCTTGCCCTCGGAGATCAGATATGGTCTATCCACCAAGGTCCTCGGCAGAGAGATCTACTACTTCGATGAGGTTGTCTCCACGAACGACTTTGCCGAAGAGTTGGCTAGTCGAGGAGCTTCTGAAGGGACTCTCGTGGTGACAGAGAGGCAAATTGGCGGTAAGGGGAGATTGGGCAGGCGGTGGTTCTCTCCCTCGGGTGGAATCTGGTTTTCGGTTGTTCTTCGCCCAAAGATTTCACCGCTCGATGCTCCGAAGATAACGCTTCTGGCCGGAGTGGCGGTGGCCGATGTCATCAAGGAGGTCACCCCGCCGTCGGCGGGGGAGATCGGGATAAAGTGGCCAAATGATGTCCTCATTAACACTAGGAAAGTTGCGGGCATTTTGACCGAGATGAGTGCGGAAGTGGACAGGGTGAATTTCGTAGTTTTGGGTATTGGAGTCAATGCCAATGTGGACTCGAGGGATTTTCCTTCGGATCTGCATCCTGGAGTGGTTTCCTTGAGTGAAGCGGTGGGGGAGAAGGTCGACCGAGTGGCTATATTGAGAACCATCCTAAGGCGGTTGGAGGAGGGTTATCTCGGATTGCAGAGGGGAGAATTTGGTCCAGTTCTGACTCGGTGGAGGGATCTTTGTGAGACTCTGGGCTCTTGGGTTAAGGTGGCGATGCTGGAGGGGGAAATAGTCGGGGAAGCGGTAGACGTCGACGAACACGGGGGGTTGATCTTGAGGGACGTCTCGGGGAAAGAAAGAGTGGTCCACGCTGGCGATGTAACGGTGCTAAGAAAGTTGCCTCACTCTTAGGCTTCTCAACCTGTTGATGGCCGAGGCGATCTCTTGAAGACGAGGGAGAGCGAGTTCTCCCGGGTGGCCCTGGAAGGTGGAAAGGGCATCCAGTCCCTTGCCCTGGATGTCCGTGAGAACTTTTGAGATTACCCCTCTTAACTCCGTTTTTCCGTCCATGTATTTTTGCACGGCGTAGAGGATTATCTGGGCGATGGCGTTCGTCTGATTTTCGTCGATTAACTGTTCCACGTAGCTTAGGTCTATGGTTTGTCTGCCGAACCTAATGAGGCTCTTCCCTTTGGCCTCGACTTTTATCTTCCTGCCCACGTGGGGATTGAAGCTCGCTGGCAAGGGAATGCGGTGGGTGATTGGACCGAAGAAGGTTCCGCCCTCGAACTTCCGCTGGGCCGCCCAAGTCCGGGCGATTTCCCTGGCTTCTTTGGTCACATCCTTCGGTTTGTACTCGTCCATCATTATAACGTTATCGGCTACGTCGAAGTAGTCCCCCGAGCCCCCAAGGACAACTATGCTCGACACCCCATAATCTTGATAGAGGAGCTTTGCTTTATCGATGAAGGGGGTGATGGGTTCCTTTTCCTTGGCGACGAGGGCCTGCATCCTCTCATCCCGTATCATGAAGTTCGTGGCGGAGGTGTCCTCGTCCATCAGGAGCAGACTGGTTCCGATTTCCAGTGCTTCTATGATGTTGGCCGCCTGGGAGGTACTTCCGCTGGCGTCTTCGGTAGAGAAGGTGGTGGTCCTCTTCAAGCGCGGCAGGTTCTGGATGAAGGGGGCGATGTTGACCTTCTCTATCCTTCGCCCATCCTCTGCTCTAATCTTCACGGCATCGCCGCGGGCGACGACGAACTCTCTACCATCCCCCGGGATGTGGTCGTATACTCCCCTTTCAATCGCTTTGAGGAGGGTGGTCTTTCCGTGATAACCTCCCCCGACGATTAGAGTTATCCCTTCCGGGATGCCCATTCCGGCGATCTCTCCTCGATGGGGAAGTTCAATGGCCGTTCTCAGGGATGGGGGAGGGGCGAATGGGACGGTTTCCTCCTCCGGCATGGGTCTGTCACTCACGCCCGATTCGCGGGGGAGAATCGAACCATCGGCCACGAAGGCGACGAGATTGCGTTCATCCAGTTCCCGGCGGAGGACATTTTGGTCCTCGACCAGATCCACGTGTTTCTTGAGGTCGGTGGGATTGTATTGAGGGTAGAAAAGAGATTCGTCCACCAGCCGGGGAATTTCCTGGAAGAACATGGCCCTTGCCTCTCCCGCCAGGACTGTCCTTCCCGCAGCGGGGAGACCGACTGAGAGCCTGACTTCGACGTAGTCTTCTGTCACCACCACCGAGGTCCTCTTGAGCACCTCTTGATAGCATCTCTGGATGGCGATGAGACCGCTCTTGCCCGTTCCTCGAGCTCCTTTGACGTGTTTAGCTATGGCCAGACCCATCCGACGGGTTATGTAATCCTCCAGGGCTATTTTCCGAACATCGGAGCGGTAATGCTCCAAGGGAAACTTGGCCAGGTCTTGATCCACTCTCGCCCTTATCTTGGAAGGAGCGGCGAAGGGGTCCCCCTGGACATGGTCGATGAACAGTTTGAATTTGGGAAAATCATAGATGCCCGAAATGGTCTTGTAGGCCTTGTAGCCCCTTCTGTCGATTCGGGCGAGCTTTGCGCTTAAGATCTTGGCCATATTGCCCCCAAGCAAGCGGCTAATAATAAACATTATAGGTTATTCTCCAAAATAGTGGGTAGAAACCACTAATGCGAGGTGAAGCGCAAAGAGAACTTTAGGATTCAGGGATTCCAGGAGTCAAGGGGTCAAGGGGAATGGGATGTTTGAAGTCTTTAGAAAACAGACACTCGAATCCTTGAATCCTCGGCCCCTCGAATCCCTTTATGAGCAAGTCTTTTGGCAAAGAACGAGTTAATAATTTATCCACTGAAAATGGAGAAAAACCACATTATATATTTTAATCTTTCTCGTAAACAGATGAAACATCTCCTTGACGCGGGAATCACGATGAAGTAGAATGTCAACCAATATGCTGAATTGGGTTAACATTATGTTTGAGGGGGGCTTGAGGGTGAAGATTCGGCAATTAATCTTGGTTGCACTCTTTGCTGCCTTGACCGCCGCTGGGGCCTGGGTGAGGATACCTTTGCCTTTTAGCCCCGTACCTGTAACTCTTCAGGTATTGTTCACCCTCTTGGCCGGGGCTGTTCTGGGAGCGAACCTGGGTGCCTTGAGCCAGGTGGTCTACGTTCTTCTGGGCTGCGTTGGCCTACCGGTCTTTGCAGGGGGAACCGCCGGTTACGGGGTCCTGGTGGGTCCAACGGGAGGATACCTTTTCGGTTTCATAGTCGCGGCCTTTTTGATCGGTAAGTTGCTTGAGGGGAGGACGAATCCGGGTTTTGGCTCAATTTTTGCCTCCATGCTCGCTGGCGTCGTCGTCATCTATCTTCTGGGAATGATCCAGCTTTCGCTCTTTATGAAGTTGAGCCTCGGAAAGGCCTTTCTGCTCGGTGTTGTTCCTTTCATCGGGGTTGATCTGATCAAAGCTTTAGTTGGGGCTTTTTTAGTCGGAAAGCTCAAAAGAATGGGAGTTCTGGCGAGGTATCTCTAGAGAATTTCCAGTGAGACTCGGTGGAAAAATTCCGATTATCTGTTATAATCCCAGGTAACTGAGGAAGATTTCGTCGGTGGAGAAGAGATGCTGCTGGCAATAGATGTCGGAAATACCCAGACCTGCATCGGTTTGTTCGAAGGGGAGAATCTTTACTGCCACTGGCGCATCTCCACGAATAAAGAGGAGACCGCCGACGAGGTCACCGTTACTCTGGCCGATTTGCTCGCTCTGGAGGGGCTGAATCTTCCTTCTATGACCGCGGTCATCATCTCTTCGGTTGTTCCACACTGTACCGCTTCTCTGGAGGAGATGGCCAGGAGGAATCTAAAGATCGAGCCAATGATCGTCGGCCCCGGTGTGAAGACGGGAATGCCCATCCTCTACGACAATCCCCACGAAGTCGGTGCCGATAGAATCGTCAACGCCGTGGCCGCCTATGAGCTTTACGGCGGACCGGTCATAGTGGTCGACTTTGGCACGGCCACCACCTTCGATGCCATCTCCGAGAAGGGGGAGTATTTGGGTGGAGTGATCACCCCCGGGGTTGAAATCTCGGCCGAAGCCCTTTTCGAGACCGCTGCCAAGCTCTCCCGCGTCGATTTGGTGAAGCCCCCCTCGGTCATCGGTAAGAATACCGGGGCGAGCATCCAGGCGGGTGTCATCCTGGGCACCGCTGGACAGGTGGATTCTCTGGTCGGAATGATTCAGACGGAGATGGGCGGGGAGTGCTTTGTCGTGGCCACGGGTGGGTTGGCCGAACTAATCGCGCCGGAGTGCAAAACCATTCACAAGGTTGATCCTCTTCTCACCCTCACCGGCTTGAAGAAAGTCTACGATAAAAACATTTAACTTCGCTCGATGACGGATGGCTGATGGCGGATGATTGATGGCAGATGGTTTATGCTATCGAGCGACCCCGCCATCGGCGGGGGAGCGAGCCATCAGCTATCAAGGCCGTGAGGCCGAGCTGTCAAGCTGGTAGCTGGAAGCTGGCGGCTGACAGCAGGGGCTACTTGACGATCTTGGAGATGTTTATCTCCAGGATATCCTCGGCTCCCTTTCTCTTTAGCTCGGGGATCAGGATGTTGACCTCATCTTTGTTGACCACCGTGGTTACTTCGTAGTAGTTGGCGTGGTAGAGCTTGGCGATGGTGGGCTTCTTCATGGCGGGCAGTGCTTCCATCACATCGTCTAACTTTTCCTCTGGCACGTTCATACTCAAGAGAACCCTTCCTCGTGCCTCAATCACCCCAACTAGAAGCGTTTTTATCTCCTCGATTGCCTTTCTCTTCTCCGGGTTTTTCCAGGAATCCTTATTGGCAAAGAGCTTTGTGGTGGACTCCATTATGGTCCCGATGACTTTAAGACGGTTTTTCCTCAAGGTCTCGCCGGTCTCTGTTAGATCCACCACCACATCGGTCAATTCGGGGACCTTGGCCTCAGTTGCTCCATGGGAGTAGGAGATCTTGACGGGGATACCTAATTTCTCGAAGTACTCCTTGGTGACGTTTGGAAATTCTGTTGATACCCTGCTCCCCGGGAGGATCTGTTTTGGTTCCCCTACCTCCGAATCCTCGAAGACTGCCAGAACTATCTTCACCGGTTCGGCGGTCAATTTACTGTAAGGCAGTTCGGCTACTTCTACCACATCGGCTCCAGATTCAAGGATGCAGTCCAGGCCGGAGATACCAAGGTCGAAGTAGCTCTCCGCCACGTATCCTGGGATCTCCTGGGGCCTCAGGAGCTTAACTTGAGAGATTCTGGGATCGCGAATGATTGGATTGTAGGCTCGGAACTCCCGTTTTATCTCAAGATCCGCTTCCTTGAAGAGTAGCAGGGTTTGTTCTTCTAGACTTCCCTTGGGTAAGGCTATCTTCAGCATCTCGGTTCCTCCTTTGTGGGCTGAAAAGAAGATTACCATATTTTTAATTACCTGCAAAATGGTTTGAGAAAAATATTCAAATCACCCGAAGCTATATGGTAATATTGTACACAAATTTGTGCTCACAATTCTTTTCTCGGGAGGAAATCTTGTGGAGTTCATCCGCATAGGGGAGAAGGTCGTCAGTCGAGAGCGGATATCCAAGCTCATCGGCGAAATTCTCCATCAGCGGTCAAGAGGGGCAACTCAACAGGAGGTTGCCTTAAATCTGGGAGTGGAGCGGTCCTTTGTTTCTCGCCTCGAAGGTCTTGGCGAGGTGAGGAGGGGGGAGCGGGTTGCGCTCGTTGGTTTTCCTATCGAAAACAAGGAAATGGTGGAGGAGATCGCCAGGGTTTGCGGTGTCGATTTCATTTTTCTCCTGAGCGAGGAGGAGCGTCTTAACTTCGTCGGGCGCGAGAACGGCACCGAGCTCTTCAACGAGGTCCTGCAGATTTTAGCCAAACTCAGGGACTACGATTTGGTCGTCCTCCTGGTCTCGGATAAGAGAATTTCTGTGATCGAAAAGATACTTGATGGTAGGGTTTTGGGCATCCCCATTGGAAGATCCCCGATCAGAGAGGATAAATATGTCGACCCCGATGAGTTGCGGTCGATTCTAAGTACGGTGGTCACTGAGAAGAGAGGAGGGAAGTGGCGTGAAAGAGGTCGTAAGTATAAGTCTTGGCTCCTCAAAAAGAGACCATGAGGTAAAAGTTAAATTTCTTGGAGAAGAAGTTAGGATCAGACGGATAGGCACCAATGGAGATTTCGACAGGGCCATCCAGCTTCTCAAGGAGATGGATGGCAAAGTCGATGCCCTTGGTCTGGGTGGGATAGACCTTTATCTCTACGCTGGTAGCACACGGTATCCGATCAAGGATGCGGTTAAACTCCAGAAGGTTGTGAAGAAGACTCCCTTGGTCGACGGGAGCGGGCTCAAGAATACCCTGGAGAGGGAAGTTGTCCGCTACCTCCAGGAGGAGGCAGATTTGAAGCTCGAGGGGAAGGCGGTGCTCATGGTGAGCGCCGTCGACCGCTTTGGGATAGCCGAGGCCCTGCACGCGGCCGGATGCAAGATGATCTTCGGCGATTTAATCTTCGGCCTGGACATCCCCATAGCGATAAGGTCGTTTTCCACCTTTGAGGTCCTGGCTCGGATGCTTCTGCCCATTGTCACCAAGATGCCCTTCAAGATGCTCTATCCCACCGGGGGTGAGCAGGAAAAAGAACCGAAGGCCAAGCACGAAAAGTACTATGCCGGGGCGGATATAATAGCCGGCGATTTTCTCTTTATCAGGAGATACATGCCCAAGGATATGAGGGGTAAGTGGGTACTCACAAATACTGTGACCAAGGAGGATGTCGAGGATCTAAGGCAACGGGGCGTGGAGTATCTCATCACCACCACTCCTGAGCTCGGCGGGCGGTCTTTCGGCACAAATGTTATGGAAGCGGTACTGGTTGTTCTCATGGGCAAGCCCTGGGATAAAATCAAGGCCGATGATTATCTTAATATGCTCAGGAAGCTGCATTTTAAACCCAGGATCGAGAAGCTGAATTGAGTGGCGTGGAATGGGAGTGGGAATTTGAATACCGATTTTAACACCGAGAAGACAAAGGGTTTGACTCAAGAAACTCTTCAGAAGATGAGGGATTACTATAATCCCTCGCTGGCTCGCCTCCTCAAGTTCACCGGGTACGATACCGTGGAGCTGGAGGCGCAAGGGGCCGTCATCAAAGATGTTTACGGAAGAGAGTACATCGACTGTGCCGGAGGCTATGCCGTTTTCAATGTTGGACACCGTCACCCCAAAGTTGTACAGGCGGTGAAGGAGCAACTGGATCGGATGCCTCTTTCCTCGAAGGTTTTTTTGAGCAAGCCCATGTTGGACTTGGCTGAACTCTTGGCCAAAATTGCCCCCGGGAACCTGAAGTATTCCTTCTTTTGCAACAGTGGAGCCGAGGCGGTTGAGGGAGCGATAAAGCTGGCCCGCCTGGCGACCAAGAAGACGAGGATAATCTCCACCATTGGTGCCTTTCACGGAAAGACGTTTGGAGCGTTGAGCGCCACCGGAAGAGAGGTATATAAGGCTCCCTTCAGACCTCTCGTCGGGGATTTTACCCATGTTCCCTTTGGAGATGCCGAAGCCATAGAGGAAGCGATGGATGACAAAACGGCAGCGGTCATCCTGGAGCCCATTCAAGGGGAAGCCGGCATCGTCATTCCTCCCCCCGATTTTTTAGCTGAGGTCAGGCGAGTATGTACTGAGAAAAAGGTTCTGCTGATAATCGATGAAATCCAGACGGGTCTGGGTCGAACGGGGAAGATGTTTGCGGTGGAGCACTATGGGGTCGAGCCCGATATCATGACCCTGGCGAAGGGTCTCAGTGGAGGAGTCGTACCCATTGGTGTCTTTATGGGTACTCCGGTAGTTTGGGAGGCTCTTTCTCCCAATCCGTTGATCATCACCTCGACATTTGGTGGCAATCCCCTGGCTTGTGTGGCGGCAAAGGCGGCCATCGAGGTTGTTTTGGAGGAGGGGCTGTGTGAGAAAGCGGCCCGCCTCGGTGACTATCTCCTAGGTTGTTTGGGGGATCTCCAAGTGGACCATCCCAACATCATCTCCGATGTTCGGGGGAAAGGATTGATGATTGGCCTGGAGCTTGCCAGGGAGGGCTTGGGGGGAATAGTAATCCCTGAGATGCTCAAAGAAGGAATAACTGCGGTTTACACTCTCAACAATCCAAGGGTCATTCGTTTCGAACCACCGCTGGTGATAACGAAGTCCCAGATAGACAAGGTTGTAGAGGGGGTCGAGCGGGCGGTCGGCAAAGCCCAATCCAGGTATTCGGCGCTTTTTGGGGAAGGTTAAGCATTCGAGGGGGGGGATTTGATGCCATACGTTGAGACATCCATCGTCATCAAGGGTGACAGAGGGGACGTTTATCGATTGGCTAGAGACATGGAGCGGTACCCCAAGTTTATGCGTGATGTAAAGAGTGTGAAGGTGATCAAGCGAGACGGGAACGCCACCATCACAGAGTGGGAGACCGATGTGGAGGATGTTTCTATCTCCTGGAGGGAGCGCGAGGAGTTTGATGATGAGAATATGCGCATCAAATACAGGCTGATCGAAGGGGACCTCGATAAGTTCGAGGGAGAATGGATTTTTAAGGAGCTCCCCGACGGGACCGAGATTATTCTCACGGTCGACTTCGATTTTGGCATGCCCACTTTGGCTGAGCTAATCGGCCCTGTTTTGGAGATGAAAGTGAAGGAGAACTCCCGAATGATGCTGGAGGGGATTAAGGAGAGGATCGAGGGTTGTTGAGGAGGATTCCCTCGGCTAGGAGGTTTTAGTGAGAAGGTTTGCTTTTCTGATACATCCTCTGGACATGGACGATGTGGAGAGTTTCGAGCCCGGAGCAAAGGGGCGCCCCCCAGCCCTGGTGAAAAAGGTGCTCCTGTGGATGTGCGAGAGGCCCCCCTTCATCGGTTCTTTTATGACGGGTGTGCGCTCGAAGACGAGAAGAAAGGCTGAAGGTTGGTTTATCACCATTCCGCTTTTACCCGAACAGATGGGGGCTTATCCGGAACTGGCCAGGAGCAAGATCGTTGAGGCAATTAATAAGGCTGAGGAGCTGGGTGCGAGCATCGTTGGGTTGGGGGCATTCACCTCGGTGGTCACGAACGGTGGGCTGGCCATTCGCAACGAGGTGAATATCCCCGTTACCACGGGAAACAGCTATACGGTAGCGGCGGCGATTGAGGGAACCAAGAAGGCGGCCAAGCTGATGGGGATTCGTCTCTCCGGGGCCAAACTGGCGGTCGTGGGGGCTACGGGATCGATTGGTCGAGCTTGCACGGAGGTAATCGCTCCCCAGGTGGCACGCCTGGTATTGGTTGGAAGAACGCGAAAGGCTTTGGAGATTCAAGCGGTCAGGTTGAGGAACTTAACCGAGGTTGATGTATCCACCGAGATTCATCGGGCTCTGAGGGATGCGGATGTGGTCATCACCGCCAGTAGCGATGCAAAGGCGATCATTACTGCGGATGATCTCGAATCGGGAACTGTGGTCTGCGATGTCGCTCAGCCTCCCGATGTTTCCAGATCGGTTTTGGAGAAAAGGGACGATGTGCTGGTTTTCGAGGGAGGTATCATTCGTATCCCGGGCTTGCGGGTGAAAAGGAAAGCTCAATTTGCCTACGATTTCAGATTGAAACCCGATAAATACGCTTACGCTTGCATGGCGGAGACGATGATATTGTGCCTGGAGGGGATCGATGGGGATTTTAGTGTGGGGGGCGTCAAAGTCAATCAGGTCGAGAAGATTTCTCGATTGGCTGAGAAGCATGGTTTCAAGATCGGCGGCTTTCGAAGTTTTGAGAGGAGGATAACCCGCGAACAGATCAGGGAAATCAGAAGGAACGCTGCGAAAAAGAGCAACAGGAGGTGGTTTTACAGGTTGAGGAGAAGGATGCAATATATAAGGTAGTTTGTAAGATAGCTTGAGTCACCACTGGTGATAAAATTTTGACATCGTGGGGATATTTTCTTATAATACGTAGCTGGTTTTAATGGGCACTGCTTGAGCGGTGCTCATTCTATCAATTATTAAAAGTTTAAGGAGAGAAAAAAATTGACCAACAGTGAAGTTGTTCTCACATCAGAGGGATATAAAAAGTTATTGGATGAACTCGACTATTTGGTCAAAAAGAGGCGAAGAGAGGTAGCTGAAAGGATAAAAGAGTCGATTGAGTTTGGGGAGCTGGCGGAGAACCCCGAGTACAACGATGCCAAAAATGAGCAAGCTTTCGTGGAGGGCCGCATCGCTCAAATAAACGATTTGCTCGCCAAGGCGAAGGTGATCCGGAGAAGGAGCGCCAAGGCTGACAAGGTTGCTTTGGGTTCCAGGGTGACCTTGAGAGATCTTGAAACCGGTGAGGAGGAGGATTATCTTCTGGTGGGTTCTGTTGAGGCGGATCCGAGCAATCACCGGATTTCCAACGAGTCTCCAGTTGGTAAGGCTATCATCGGGAAAAAACCCGGGGAGACAGTGAAAGTGGAGGTTCCCACCGGCTATCTGGAATACGAGATAATCAGGATAAAGAAGTGAATTGACTGAATATGGTCAAAACGTCCTTGTGGATATCGCCCCGCCATTGGCGGGGCGATTCTGTGTTTTTTAACCCCTATGTAGTAATATTTGAGTAGACTTTTTGGAATCGAGGAAGAATGAGCGCGAAGATGGGTTATTGGGCGGATAATATTGCAGTTCAGGCAATCAAGAATCGAGGCCTTAAGCAGGTCGTGGCCACCGGCATCACCCCCTCGGGACCAATCCATCTCGGGAACCTGAGGGAGGTTGTGACGGCCGATGCTTCCTTCCGGGCTTTAAAGAAGGGGGGAGCGGAGGCGAGTTTGATCTACATCGCCGATACATTCGATCCCCTAAGAAGGGTTTACCCCTTTCTTCCTAGTTCTTATGAGAAGTATGTGGGCAGGCCCCTTTATAGGATTCCTGACCCCGATGGTTGTTGCGAAAGCTATGCCGAGCACTTCTTGAAGCCATTTTTGAATGTCCTCGGCAGTTTGGGGGTGACACCGACAATCTACAGAGCTCATGAGCTTTACCGAGAGGGCGTCTATACGGAGGTAATCTCGGAGGCCCTGTCGAACAGGGATAAGATCGCTTCGATCCTGAAAGAGAAGACCGGAAGAGATATTTCCAAAGACTGGATGCCTTTCAATGTGGAATGCCAGGTTTGCGAGAGCATCACTGACACGAAGATATTCAGGGCTGATGTCTCCAGCCACACCGTCGATTACACATGCGAGTGTGGGCATAAGGGCGTGGCGGATTATGGAAAGGGCATGGGTAAGCTTCCTTGGCGCATCGATTGGCCGGCCCGCTGGAAAACTCTGGAGGTCACGGTGGAACCTTTCGGTAAAGATCACGCCACCGCGGGGGGATCATATGATACTGGGAGCGAAATCTCCAGGGAGGTCTTTGGCTATGAACCACCCAGCCCCATCGTTTACGAGTGGATCTATCTGAAAGGCAAGGGGGCCATGGCGAGCTCGACTGGGGTGGCCATCTCCATCCAGGAGGTGCTCGATATCGTTCCTCCCGGGGTCGTTCGCTTTCTCATTTTGAGAGTTAGACCGGAAAAGCACATTGAGTTCGATCCGGTGAGTGGACTGCTCCAGCTCGTCGACGAATATCAGGGAGTTGAGCGATCCTACTTCGCCGGGGAACTTCCCGAGGATTCTTACTTGAGGCGGGTTTACGAGTTTTCACAGGAGGGCGCGGTTGCCAAGGAGGCCCCACCCCAGATTCCCTTTCTACATCTGGTTCTGGCTGCCCAGATGGTTGGTTCGGATGTGAGGCGAGCCATGGAGGTTCTGGGAAGAAGCGGTTATGTTGTCGAGGATACGGGTTGGCTTTCCCGCCGACTTGGCTATGCCAGGAGTTGGTTGACTGGTTATGCTCCGGATGTTTTCAAGTTCACGGTCAGAGAGGAGTTGCCCGCAGAGGTTGTCCAGCTCTCGGGGGAGCAAAAGAGGCTCCTGGTCATCCTGGCTGAGAGGTTTAAGGATTGCGAGTGGCGGGCGGAAGGAGTACACAATCTCATCCACGAGCATGGCAAGCGGTTGGGTTTGAGTCCAGCCCAATCTTTTCAGGCTATTTATCTTGCCTTATTGGGAAAGAAGTCCGGTCCTCGAGCCGGCTGGTTCATCACCTCCCTGGACAGAGCCTTCGTCGTCCAGAGATTTCTGGAAGCCTCGGTTTGATTCCTCGCTTAAGTATCCATCCTGGAGTGTTGGTTTGAGGCCCACCATCGTGATAAAATAAGGTTGTCTTCGGAGAGGAAAAATTATGCTTTGCGATGAATGTCACAAGGATTTGGCCACCGTTCATTTGACCAAAATCATGGATGATGAGACGACCGAGCTTCACCTCTGCGAGGAGTGCACCCGAAGGCTGGCTGGCGAGTCCTCGTTGAACTTTTTCTTTACTTTCCCGAAATTACTGGCGGACGTTCTTGATCTAGAGGATCCTCAGAGTTTTGCCAAGCTCTTCAAGGAGAGTCTGTTTGAGGGCGAGAGCACACTCTCCTGTTCCACCTGCGGTACCACCTTCAGCGATATCAGGGAGAGCGGAAAGCTTGGTTGCGGTGAATGCTACGAGGTGTTCAGAGCCAGGTTGATACCCATTTTGGAGAAGATTCACGGCAGTTGCCAGTATGCCGGGAAGGTTCCTCGGCGAGCCGAGGGGCAGATGAAGACCAGGCTTGAGATCCGAACCCTCCGTCGCCGGTTAGAGGAACTTGTCAAGAGAGAGGAATACGAAAAGGCTGCCGAGATCAGGGATCGGATCAAAGATCTGGAAGGCAAGCTTGCTGCTTCTCTGAAAGGGGAATGAAATCTTTAGGGGGAAGGATGCTCAACAGCCGATTGAAGGTCAAGCTCGGTAATTGGTTGAAGGAGAGAGGACCATGGTCCCCCATCGTTATCAGTAGCCGGATGCGATTGGCCAGAAATTTAAAGGATTTTTTCTTTCCTCACCACGCTGATGAGAAACAACTAGCGGAGATAAGCAGTTTAATCAGGGATGTTGTGATCAACGACCCGGCTTTAAAGAAGTTTACCTTTATTTCCTTGGAAGAGCTCCCCTTCCTGGATAGGCTGATGCTATTGGAGGAGCATCTCATCAGCCCGGATTTTAGCGCTGGGGGCAAGGGGCGGGCCGTGGTGCTCTCTCGTGATGGACGGGTAAGCATAATGGTAAACGAAGAGGATCACCTCCGAATCCAATCTCTTCTGCCCGGGCTTCAGCTCCTTGAGACCAGGCGGATGGTGGACGAGATCGATGAGCGCTTGAGTCTACATCTGGATTTTGCCTTCCTGGAGAATTGGGGTTACCTCACCGCTTGTCCGACGAATGTGGGGACCGCCATGAGGGCCTCGGTGATGATGCATTTGCCGGGGTTGGTTATGACCAAGCGGATGAGAGAAGTGGTTGATTTTCTCTCCGAAGGGGGAACGGCTGTGCGTGGTCTCTTTGGAGAGGGATCGCGTGCTTTGGGCAATCTCTACCAGATCTCAAATCAGGTAACCCTGGGTGAATCGGAAGAAGAGATAATCACCGAGCTGAGTGAGGTGTGCAGGGAAGTGGTGAAGGAGGAGGAGAAGGCCCGAAAGACCTTGCTCAGAGAGGATGAGATGGAGTTCCTGGATAGGGTCTATAGGGCGTTGGGTACTTTGAGTTATGCCAAGAAAGTCTCCTTTGAGGAAGCCATCGAGCTGCTGTCCACCTTGAGATTGGGCGTGGAAACGGGTCTTTTGCCACCCTTTGATGGGATCGATCTGAACGAGTTGATGTTTCGCGTCAGGCCGGCTCATCTACAGAATTTTATCAAGAAGAGCCTCCCCGAAGAGGAGCAGGATATTGCTCGAGCCAGTCTGATCAAGGAGAGGTTGAATCTTCAGGGTGGTTGACAGGGACTATTTCACGGGCGACAATTAAGTTGCAATATCTAATCGGAGGAAGGTAGATGTTTGAGCGATTCACCGAAAGAGCACGGCGGGTGGTGGTCTATGCGCAAGAGGAAGCCCACATGCTCAACCACAACTATCTGGGGACGGAGCATTTGCTTCTCGGTCTCATCCGGGAGGAAGAGGGAGTGGCCGCCAAGGTTTTGGAGAGCCTGAATATCAGCTTGGATGATGTACGTTCTCAGGTTGAGGACATTGTTGGTAAAGGTACCACTCAGACTGTTGGACACATTCCCTTTACCCCACGGGCGAGGAAGGTTTTTGAACTCTCCCTGAGGGAGGCTCTACAGCTTGGCCATAATTACATTGGCACGGAACACATCCTCTTGGGATTGCTCAGGGAGGGGGAGGGCGTGGCCGCTCGCGTCCTATCAAACCTGGGGGCGGATTTGGAAACAGTCAGGGGTCAGGTTGTTCAGCTACTGGGCGGCAGCTACTCCGGCAAGAGCTCGGGGGAAAAGAGGAAAGCTAAGACGCAGGGCGCTCTTTTGGACGAGTTCGGGAGGAATCTGACCAGGTTGGCTCACGAAGGTAAGCTCGATCCGGTCATCGGCAGGGAGAAGGAGATCGAGCGGGTGATGCAGATACTCTCTCGTCGCACTAAGAACAATCCCGTGCTTATCGGCGAACCAGGCGTGGGTAAGACCGCTGTCGTCGAGGGCCTGGCCCAGCGGATAGCCGTGGGGGAGATCCCCGAACTTCTGAAGAATAAGCAGATTTACACCCTTGATCTGGGAGCTCTGGTTGCCGGCTCCAAGTACAGAGGGGAGTTTGAAGAACGACTAAAAAAGGTGATGAAGGAGATAGGAGGGCGAGGCGACATCATTCTCTTTGTCGATGAGATGCATAATCTCGTCGGAGCTGGAGCGGCGGAGGGGGCCATCGATGCGGCGAGTATCCTCAAACCGGCCCTGTCTAGGGGAGAGCTTCAGACGATCGGTGCCACCACTCTGGATGAGTATCGCAAGTATGTGGAGAAGGATGCCGCTCTGGAGAGGAGATTTCAACCAATCTTGGTGGATGAGCCGACGGTTTCCCAGACCATCGATATCTTGAAGGGGCTGCGAGATCGCTACGAGGCTCATCATAAGGTTACCATAACCGACGAGGCGATTATCACCGCTTCTAACTTGGCTGATCGCTACATATCCGATAGGTTCCTTCCGGACAAGGCCATAGATCTGGTGGATGAGGCTGCCTCAAGGGTGAGGATAAGGAGCATGACCGCTCCCCCCGATCTAAAGGATTTGGAGGAAAAACTGCAGGCCGTTCGGCGGGAGAAGGAAGCCGCCATCGAGGCGCAAGAGTTTGAGAGAGCTGCGGGCTTGAGGGACAAGGAGAGAGGTCTCCTTCTTGAGAAGAAGTCTGTGGAGGAGAGCTGGAAAGCTCCTGAGAAGAGGCATCGGATGAAGGTCACGGAGGACGAGATCGCCCAGATCGTCTCCACCTGGACGGGTATTCCCATCGTCAGACTGACCGAGGAGGAGACGGCCAAGCTCCTGCGTATGGAAAAGGCTCTTCACAAGCGGGTCGTGAGCCAGAATGAAGCCGTCAAGGCCGTCTCCAGTGCCATCAGGAGAACCCGCGCTGGCTTGAAGGATCCCAAACGTCCAACCGGTTCTTTCATCTTTCTCGGTCCCTCGGGTGTGGGAAAGACCGAGCTCGCTCGCACCCTGGCCGAGTATCTCTTCGGAGACGAGGATGCGCTCATTCAAATAGATATGTCCGAATATATGGAGAAGCACACGGTCTCTCGCTTGATTGGTTCGCCTCCGGGTTATGTTGGACACGAGGAGGGGGGGCAGCTCACCGAGGCGGTGAGAAGGAGACCATATTCCGTGGTCCTCTTTGACGAGATAGAGAAGGCTCATCCCGATGTTTTTAACATCTTGCTGCAAATTTTGGAGGATGGACGGTTAACCGATGCTCAGGGGCACACCGTCGATTTCAAGAACACCATCGCTATTATGACCTCGAATGTTGGTGCTCAGTACATACGGAAGGCCACACCCCTTGGTTTTACCAAGGAGACCGGGGAGACTCTCTCTTACAATGATATGAAGGAGAAATTCATCGGTGAGCTCAAGCGAACCTTCCGCCCCGAATTCTTGAACCGGGTGGATGACGTGATAGTCTTCAGGCAGTTGACCAGAGAGGAGATCAAAACCATAGTCGACCTCATGTTCCAGCGCTTGCGAGCTCGGCTTGAAGAGCAGGGCATAGAGATTGAACTCTCGGATGCCGCCAGGGAGTTTCTGGCGGAAGAGGGATATGACCCCACCCTTGGGGCTCGACCTTTGAGAAGAGCCATTCAGCGATTGGTGGAAGATCCGCTTTCGGAGGCCCTCCTGGCCGGGCGATTTACCTCCGGCCAGAAGATAGTGATGGATGTGAAAAGAAAGAAGATCGATTTCCGCCTCAAAGAAGGTGAGAAAGTAACTACTCCTGCGGGCGAGAGTGAGGCATGAGCAAAACGAGGTACGTGGTCAGATGTCAGGAGTGTGGTTATCTTTCCCCAAAGTGGATGGGAAAATGCCCCGACTGTGGGCAATGGAATACTATGGTCGAGGAGCCGATGGAGGGAAAATCCTCCCTTGCTCCCAGATGGAAGCTCCCACCACAGATGCCGCAGAAGATTACGGTCGTCCCCACCGTCTCTCAAAAGCGCTACCCCACCCAAATTTCGGAATTGGATAGAGTCCTGGGCGGAGGGATTGTTCCTGGTTCCCTCATTTTGATCGGGGGAGAACCCGGGATAGGCAAATCCACTCTTCTACTCCAAGTTTCAAGCAATATTGCCAGGTCGGTGGGGCGAGTCCTGTTGGTCTCCGGTGAGGAGTCCACCGGTCAAATCCGAATGAGGGCGGATAGATTGGGTGCGCTCTCCGACGATCTCTTCATCCTTGCCGAGAACGATGTGGAAGTGGTTCAAAGCCAAATCCAGGAGCTGAATCCGGCTCTCGTGGTCATCGATTCCATTCAGACAATGTTCTGTCCGGATATATCCTCGGCCCCGGGGAGCGTCAGCCAGGTAAGGGAGAGCACCAGTTCGCTCATGCGTTTGGCCAAGAGGCGGGGTGCTCCCCTCTTTATCGCGGGTCATGTGACCAAGGAGGGATCGATCGCTGGCCCCCGGGTCTTAGAGCACATCGTCGATACCGTTCTCTACTTTGAGGGTGATAAACATCTTTCCTACCGGATCATTCGATCTGTCAAGAATCGTTACGGATCGACAAATGAAATCGGTGTTTTTGAGATGAAGGCCAAGGGATTGGAGGGGGTCGAGGATCCATCTGTTATGTTTTTGGCTCAGAGGTCTCCAGAGGTTCCCGGTTCCGTGGTGGTGGCGACGGTGGAAGGAACTCGACCGCTCTGTGTGGAGTTGCAGGCGTTGGTGACCCAATCCCACCTGGCGATTCCGCGGAGGTTCGTATCCGGTTTGGATTACAATCGGCTCTCCATGGTATTAGCCGTTCTGGAGAGGAGATTGGGTTTTCGAATGGACAATTGGGATGTTCATGTGAATGTGGCTGGCGGGGTACGGGTGACCGAGCCGGCGGCGGATTTGGGCATGGCTCTGGCTCTGATCTCAGCTTACAAAGACTCGCCGCTGCCGGGGGGCTTGGTCGCTTTTGGCGAGATTGGACTGGCCGGGGAAGCCAGGTTTGTGAGCCAGGTTGAAATGAGGTTGAGGGAAATTGCCAAACTGGGCTTTAAAAAGGTTGTCATGCCCGCTTACCGGCAAGCAGGTCCCGCTGGTGTGATGGGGGAACTCCCACCGATTGAGACTCTGGCCATCGGAACCCTGAAAGAAGCCCTAAGAGTTTTTGAGACTAGAGGGGATTCATAGGTGGGGGCTCGGCTCGAGCAGAGACTGGTGAATGCTTTAAAGAAGGTAGCTCCCGGTACGGGGTTGAGAGAGGCGCTTGAGCGCATCATCAGTGCTCGAACGGGAGCGCTGATCGTCGTCGGTGATACGAAGAATGTGATACCTCTTTGCGATGGGGGGTTTGAGCTGGGTTGCGAATTCATTGCCCAAAAACTCTTTGAGCTGGCTAAGATGGATGGAGCCATCATCATGGATGAGGACATGACTCGCATCTTGAGGGCTAATGTTCATCTGGTACCGGATTCTTCCCTTCCCACCAGCGAGACCGGGATGCGACACCGCACCGCCGAGCGCGTAGCCAAGCAAACGAAGGCCCTGGTCATCTCCATCTCCCAACGTCGTGACGTTGTGTCCCTTTACATAGACGACATGAAGTACGTGCTGGCAGACATCAGGGTGATTTTGGCCAAGGCCAATCAGGCCCTTCAGACTCTCGAGAGGTACAAAATCCGTCTGGATCAGGTTTTTACGAATCTGAACACCCTGGAGCTTGAGGACCTGGTTACTCTTCAGGACGTGGCCAACCTTCTGCAGCGTTCAGAGATGGTGGAAAGGGTTGCCGGGGAGATCGAGCGATACATCAACGAGCTGGGAGCGGAGGGTAGGTTGATTGAAATGCAGATGGAAGAGCTCATGGCTGGTGTGAGAGAGGATACACTCATGGCTGTCGGGGATTATTGTCTGAATAAGCGGGCTGAAAGGGCCAAGTCTGAGTTGGCCAAATTGTCTTCAGAGGATCTTCTGGATTTTTTGAAGATATGTCGGATCCTGGGTTATGAGGGGGATCCCGGTATTCTTGATCTTTCCGTTCACCCAAGGGGCTACCGATTGTTGAGAAAGATACCGCGCCTTCCAATTAAGGTCGCGAAGAGGATCGTTTCTAAATTCGGAAATTTGCAGGGCATCCTTCAAGCGAGCATCGAGGATCTGGATGTTGTGGAGGGCGTGGGAGCGGTGAGAGCCAAAGCCATTTGGGAAGGTTTGAAGCGGATCAAGGAGCATAGCTTCCTGGAACGATACGTCTAGAGGATCAGGAGAAAAGAGCCACCGGTTAGTGGATACGGTGGAGGGTCTCCCACCCTGTAGGGGTTAGTTGAAGATCAGGTGAGGCTGTAAAGACCAAGTGTGGAGATTCGTTCGTTCTCACTAGCGATTACCTTCTCGAGGTCCAAATTCAACAGTTCGCACATGGCTGCCACATAGAAGAGTACATTCCCCACTTCTTCTTCCACAACTTCGAAGCAGTTTGGACACAGTTTTCCTTCAAGGTGAGTTTGAGTGTACTGGGAGATTTCCGCGAGGGCGGCATCGGAGGGGACTGGTTGTTTTCGGGCTTCGATCTTCAGACATCCGCAGGTGGTAACCGCTTTGGCTATAGCTCTGTTGACGTGGGCACTTGATTCCTGTAGCTTCGACATTACATCCAGAATGCTGCGGTGTCTTACCAGGTAGTCGGAGACCGTTTGCTGAAATTTTTGGCAGCAGTTTTGCGTCATCCTTTTACCTCCTTGTGGGTGCGAAGACCACTAGCATAAATTAAGCTCATTATAAATTTTCCTTAATTTCCTTGTCAAGAAAGCGCTATTTTGACCACATCTCCCAGCTATGCTAAGATTGACAAAGGAGGTTTAAGGTGTTTGACGTCGGAGAACCGGTTGTTTACCCGAATCACGGTGTGGGTGTCGTGGAGGGAGTTGCAGAGAAGGAAGTTCTGGGGGAGAAGAAAAAGTACTATACCCTATACTTTCCTCATGAGCAATTGAAGATAGAGATACCTCTGGGTAGCTTGGAGGATGTCGGATTGAGGAGGGTCATCTCCTCGAAGGAGGCTCAGAGGATATTGATGCTTCTAGCTGAGGGTATGTCCGACATGTCTGAGGATTGGAACAAACGGTTCAAAGAGAATAAAGTGAAGATCAGAAGCGGGGATGCTTTTAAAGTTGCCGAAGTGGTGAGAAATTTATCTGTCAGGGACGTAGGAGTGGGTTTATCCGCCGGGGAGAAGAGGATGCTGAGCAGGGCGAGGGAGATTCTTGCCGGGGAGCTGGCCCTGGTTTTGGATGTCGATGAAAAGGAGGTTTGTTCGATGATGGACAGGATTTTTAACTGTGGTGGGGAGGTGGTGCCAAACTAAAATTTTAAGCGATTTTAATATATGAGAGGTGTTGGTGATGATAGTCGAGATAGTCCGCTTGATCTTTGTTATCGCGGGTATAATCGGTGGCTATAGGTTAACTCACCTCCTCAGACCTCCTATTCCAGGTCCCAAGGTCATCGGAATTATACTTTATATAATAATCGGCTCCGGATTAGGGTATGTTCTGGGAGGTATAGTCGGCCGAAGGTTAGTTAAAATCTTTAATTGGATCGAGGCCAAGGTTCAAAGAATCCCGGGGCTCGATTTGGTGATTGGTCTCGCTGGTTTGGTCATTGGTCTTCTCCTGGCCACCTTGATTTTTCTTCCCCTTAAAGCCATTCCCTTTGCCGGTCCTTATGTGGTTGTTCTCGCTTACGTTGTCTTGGGTTACCTGGGCATCCGCCTTTCTCTGCGCAGGAAGGAGGATTTCAAAGGGATATTTCGGCTCTTCGGCTTCAAAAAATTTAAGCCCCCCTCTTCCCTTTTGGAAAGGATATTGGATACCAGTGTCATCATCGATGGGAGGATCGCGGATATTTGCAAGACGGGCTTTCTGGAGGGGAGATTGAATGTTCCACGTTTTGTTCTGAGGGAGCTCCACACCGTCGCTGATTCCGATGATTTTCTTAAGAGGAGTCGCGGTCGCCGAGGCTTAGATGTTCTCGGTGTCCTCCAGAGGGAGCCCAAAATAGAGGTTCAAATTCTGGAAAGGGACTTCCCAAAACCGGTCGACGTCGATGCGAAATTAGTCCAACTGGCCAAGGAGATGAATGCTACGATCCTTACCACCGACTACAACTTGAACAAGGTGGCGGAGTTTCAAGGGGTTCGCGTGCTCAATATCAACGAGTTGGCGAATGCCCTCAAGCCCACCTTTATGGCGGGGGAAGAGATGAGCATCCGAATTGTCAGGGGAGGAAAGGAAGCAGGACAGGGCGTTGGTTATCTGGACGATGGCACCATGGTCGTGGTCGAGGAGGGGAGGAGATATATGAGCAAAGAGGTTCAGGTGACCGTGACCGGTGTTCTCCAGACCTCCGCTGGAAGGATGATCTTTGCCAAGCTTAAAGAGGCGGAGGAGAGTAGTGTCTAAGGGTTCGAATACGGCTCTCATCGTGGCTGCCGGGAAAGGTCAAAGAATGAGGGCAGGGGCGAGCTCTCTCGCTCGGTGGGGTTTCAGTGAGGTCGGGACGGGTAAGCAATACCTTTCCCTTTGTGGCGAGCCCCTTTTGGCTCACACTCTCCGGGCGCTTCAGGGGTGCGATTCCATTCATCAGATTGTTGTCATCGTGAACGAGGGGGACATCGAGGTTTGCCGGGGGCTGGTCGAGGAACATGATATCTCAAAGGTTTCCGAGATCACGGTGGGAGGCGAGGAGAGACAGGATTCCGTCGGCAACGGTCTTCGGGTGTTACCTAGAGATACAGGGGTCGTGGTCATACACGATGGTGCGCGTCCCCTCATCTTGCCTCGGCTGATAGAGGAGGCCATCTCGGCTTTGAGCGGCTGGGATGGGGTTGTGCTCGGGGTGCCGGTCAGGGATACGGTGAAGTTCGTGGAGGGCGAGAGGATAGTTCAAACGCTCGATCGCTCGAAACTGTGGTGCATCCAGACTCCTCAGGTTTTCCCACGCCATCTCCTCGAAGAGGCTCACGAGAGAGCCAGGGGTGATGGTTTTTACGGCACCGATGACGCCGTTCTCCTGGAGAGATTGGGTTATAGAGTGAGAGTGATCATGGGCTCCTATGAAAATATAAAGATAACCGTACCCGAGGATTTACTGGTGGCGGAAGTCATCCTCAAAAGGAGACAGGGGTCATGAGTGAAAAGTGACCATGTCTCATGTCCCTTGACCCGTGACAAAGGTGGAATGGTGAGGGTTGGTATCGGCTTTGACGCGCATAGATTTGCACCCGGTCGCCCCCTAGTACTGGGAGGGGTGACCATTCCGTATCCTCTGGGGTTGGCCGGGCACTCGGATGCTGATGTCATCTTGCACGCTTTGATCGATGCCCTCCTGGGTGCGGCTGCGGCGGGCGATATCGGTCAGTATTTTCCCCCCGGTGAGGAGCGTTACAAGGGTATCTCCAGCTTGAAGCTACTGGAAAAGACGAAAGCGATCCTAGATGAGAGAGGTTACAGGGTGGTCAATGCGGACGCTGTCGTTGTTTTAGAGGAACCCTGGTTGAGCGATTACAGAGATGAAATGAGAGAAAAGATAGCCACCGTACTCTCGATGGATGTTGAGGGGGTGAGCATCAAGGCCAAAACTACCGAGGGCCTTGGCTTTACCGGTCGGAAAGAGGGCATTGCCGCTTACTCCGTGGTCTTGCTGGAGAAAGTGGACGGGGGGAATTGATTTGTTTGGTCAGCTGAGAAAGGATATTCAGGCGGCTTTAGATAGAGACCCGGCGGCCACCAGTGCCCTTGAGGTTATCCTGGCTTACCCCGGCTTTCACGCCATCTGTTTCCATAGGGTGGCCCATTGGTTCTATCTTCGAGGGTTGCGCATTCTTCCCAGGCTTATCTCTCACATCAGTCGCTTTCTCACGGGAATAGAGATTCATCCAGGAGCCCGAATAGGTCAGGGGTTCTTCATCGATCACGGCATGGGTGTAGTCATCGGTGAGACTACCGAGATTGGAGACAGTGTTACTCTCTTCCAGGGGGTTACTCTGGGGGGAACGGGGAAGGAGAAGGGTAAGCGTCACCCCACCATCGGCAATAATGTGGTCATTGCCGCGGATGCTACCATTCTGGGCGCGATAACCGTGGGTGACAACGCCGTTGTGGGTTCGGGGGCTGTGGTCATCAGGCCTGTTCCACCGAACAGCACCGTGGTTGGAGTTCCGGGGAGGGTGGTGAAAAGGGAAGGTGTGAAGATTCCCACCATCGACTTGCATCATGAGAAGATACCCGACCCGGTGGCGGAGATGTTTAACTCCTTTCACCGCCGCGTTGATGAGCTGGAACATAGGTTGGAGGAGTTGGAGAAGAAGGGTGGAACCGAGGGTTCATAATACTCTGATGAAGCGGAAGGAAGAATTCATTCCCCGCGAGGCGGGCAGCATTTACATGTATGTTTGCGGCCCCACCGTGTACAACTACATTCACATCGGAAACGCCAGGTGCTATGTTGCCTTTGATGCGATCTATCGCTATCTGAAATATCGGGGCTACAAGGTGACTTACGTGCGCAACCTGACCGACATCGATGACAAGATTATCAATCGGGCGCGGGAGGAGAAAACCACTTCTGAGAATATCGCCGAAAAGTACACCCGGGCTTTCTGGGAGGACATGAAGAGGCTCGGTGTTGAGAAGCCCCAGGTTGAACCCAAGGCGACTGAGGTCATTCCGGAGATGATCCAGATGATTGAGGTTCTGGTGGATAAGGGGTACGCCTACGAGGTTGATGGTGACGTCTTCTTCGAGGTTACAAAATTTCCCGGCTACGGAAAGCTGTCGGGAAGAACTCTGGAGGAGATGCGGGCCGGCGAACGGGTTGAGGTGGACGAGCGAAAACGTCATCCGATGGATTTCGCTCTTTGGAAGAAAGCCAAGCCAGAGGAACCGAAATGGCCAAGTCCGTGGGGCGAGGGAAGACCGGGTTGGCATATCGAGTGTTCTGCAATGTCTCTCAAGTTTCTGGGGATGGGTTTTGATATCCACGGCGGAGGGCAGGACCTCATCTTTCCCCACCATGAAAATGAGATTGCCCAATCGGAAGCGTATGCTGGGAGCGAACCATTCGTCCGATATTGGCTCCACAACGGTTTTGTCAACGTCCGAGGAGAAAAGATGGCAAAATCGGTTGGCAATGTCATACTGGTCAAGGACCTCTTCGATAAGTACAATCCGAATGTTCTGCGCAACGCCTTGAGGATATTATTTCTCTCGACCCACTATCGTAGCCCAATCGATTTTAGCGAGGATTCCCTCACTGAGGCCATTGAGGCTTTGGGAAGACTGGAAACTGCTTTTCTCAACCTGGAGCACATTTTGGAGACGACCACCACTGCCACCACCGACTCGGCGGAGGAAGGAGCACTCTCTGAAGCTCTCCTTACTATCAGGAAGAGGTTTGAGGAGTCAATGGACGATGATTTTAATACTGCCTCTGCACTGGGGGCGACTTTCGAATTCGCAAGGAAGATCAACATTTCCCTGGATCGGGGACTAAAGAGAGAATTGGTGTTGAAGGAGGCGAAGACTGTTCTTGGAGAGTTGACCGATGTTCTGGGGATAAAGCTCGGTCTGACTGCCTCTCCGGAAATCTTCCTTCTACCCGAGCAGCTAAAGAGGCTGTCGGAAGGGTTGAGTTCCCTTTTAACTGGGTTCTCCGTGCCCATCGGGAAGGGGACTCTTCCCATGGAAAATATCTCTGCGATGGTGGAAGCCCTTCTGATATTTCGGGGAAATCTTCGTCGTGAGAGGAGATGGCGGGAGGCTGACAGGATTAGAGTGGCTTTGTCGGCATTGGGAGTCGAGGTTGATGATGTGGACACCCCAAAGGGTCATCGATGGAGGCTCGGCCTGCAAGCGTTCGCCATCAGAGGAAACATCGGCTGAGGTTCATGGATATCATTAAGGGTAGAAACTCTGTTCAAGAGGCGCTTCGGGGGAGACGGAGAATAAAGAGAGTTCTTCTAGCTAAAGCTCTCAAGGAGAGCGATGCCCTCAAAGAGATAAAGAAGATAGCCCGGGAGCGCGGGATACCCATAAAGATGGTCGATCGCAAGGAGCTCGATTCGATTTCTTACCTGAAGGCACACCAGGGCGTGGTGGCCTACGCTGAACCCCTCCCCCCGATTTCCTTCGATGATTTTTTAATCTCCTTGAGGAGCGAGAAAGAGCCGCCCATCGTTTTGCTTTTAGACGAGGTGACGGACCCTCAGAATCTAGGTTCCCTTATGCGCTCCGCCGATGCGGTGGGGGCGAGTGGCATCGTGATCACAAGGAGACGTTCGGTGGGGTTGACACCGGCGGTGATCAAAGCCTCGGCTGGGGCGGTAGAGCATGTTCCCTTGGTTCAGGTTGGTAATCTTGTTTATGCGATCGAGCGATTGAAAGGTGAGGGATTTTGGATCATCGGCGGTAGCGCGAATGCGAAGGATGTCTACTCCGAGGTGGACCTCAAGGGCAAGATTGCCCTCGTTCTGGGGAGCGAAGGGAAGGGGCTTTCTCGTCTGGTCGAGCAAAAGTGCGATTTTTTGGTGAGGATTCCGATGCATGGGAAGATATCATCTCTGAACGTAGCCATGGCCGGAGCTCTTCTGATGTACGAAGTCAGGAGGCAGAGGATGGCGCGAAGCGGCGGCTAGCTGCCAGCTACCAGGAATCAGGGGTCAGCTGCCAGGGGATAGGGTTCAGGGTACAGAGGCCAGAGAAAATAAAAGTCGGGAGTGAGGAGTAGGGAGTTGGGAGTGTAGAAAGGGTTCGGAGACCAGGGTCCAGGGGTCAGGGGGGTCAATTCGAAACTAGAAATTCGCAATTCGAAATTTGGAATAGATTTGCCCCGAATTAGTTACAGGGGTAATTTTAGGATTCGAGGATTCGGGGAGCCAAGGGGTCAAGTGAAATGCTAAAGAACTATGACTTATAAATCTTTAGAAAACAGACCCTCGACTTCTTGAACCCTCGACTCCTTGAACCCTTTCCTAATAACGAATTACTAATAACGATTAACGAATTCCGAATAACGAGAGATGCTCCAAGCTCTAAGATAAATGGGAACTAGGAATCAGGAACCAGGAATCAGGTACCTGGTTATTTCTTGAGGAAAGATTGGATGCCGAGGTCAGGGAGGCACTTCGCAAAATGAGCTGTTCAGGGTAGAAATAGACAATCAATGTTCACCTTCACCAGCCATTTTTCCTTGACGTTTTTGAAATTGGTAATATATAATGATTTCGCTATAGTTTGTTGAGGGGGTGATCGATGTTCCTTGTCTGACCGTCGGTGATGGGTTTCGGATCTATCCAGCGGCCGAGAAGCTTTGGAGGCGATGAGATTGCGAGCCGAAGCAAGGAGTATTAAGAACACTACCCCTTTTTTTGAAAGCTTTACCGATGAACAACTCGTGGCAGCGATCAGGGACGCCAACAGTCTTGCTTTGGAGTTTCTTTTGGGTAAGTACAAAAATTTCGTCCGGGTCAAGGCCCGTTCTTATTTTTTAATAGGAGCTGATAAAGAGGATTTAATCCAGGAGGGAATGATAGGGTTATACAAGGCGATTAGGGATTTTCGCCCGGATAAACAGGCCTCTTTTCGAGCCTTCGCTGAACTCTGCATCACCCGTCAGATGATCACTGCCATCAAAACCGCCACTCGGCAGAAGCACATTCCCCTGAATTCATACATCTCTTTGAATAAGCCCGTTTATTTTGAGGAGGAGTCCGATCGCACTCTGGTGGATATGCTTTCCGGCTCCGAGACGAGTGATCCAATAGACTTGGTGATTACCAGCGAGGAATTGAAAAGCATTCGGTCAAGTTTCGGGGAGATATTGAGCGAACTCGAAGCCAGAGTATTGAGGTTGTATATAGAGGGAAAGTCTTATCAGGAAATCGCCGGGGAGCTAAACCGACACGTTAAATCCATAGACAATGCTCTGCAGCGTGTGAAACGGAAGGTCGATTTGCATCTCAAGCGGAAGGGTAATTGACTCTTCAGGGTGAACCCACCTTTTTGCCGGTGTAGCTCAGTCTGGTAGAGCAGCTGATTTGTAATCAGCTGGTCGGGGGTTCAAATCCTCTCGCCGGCTCCAACCTTAAGTAAGCTCAGAATCAGCCATTTCCAATTCCGCGCGTATGAAGGACATGAGGTTGTTGGTAAGAACCCACTTCTCTCTCTTTCTGCTTTGCTGTACCTTATCTTTAAAGCTTTAGTTACCGCTTTTCTTTCTCTCATGCTAAGTGGCATCTTACAAGTCTCCTTCCTAATCTTTTTAAAAAAGATCGTCTTGGAGACTTATTGTTTCAAGTACTTTTTATTTGAGGCAACGATTCAATTTCAAGTACTTTTTTGATGAGGCAATTCGGCTTATTGACACCAGTGGTTTTTTATTCTAAGATATCGAGGTTGCGAACTGCTCTAACTGGGCGCGAGCTCAGTATTTTATTTTAAGGTATCGTGGGACGTAGAAATATGCGTCCCGTGCTTGGTGAAGATATGAGGACTTATTCCGCAAAACCGTCCGACATAACCAGGAAGTGGCTGATCGTCGATGCCGATGGGGTGCCCCTTGGCAGGTTGGCAAGCCAGGTGGCCCAGTTTCTCAGGGGGAAGCATAAGCCCATTTTCACCCCCCATATGGACACGGGCGATTTCGTGATCGTTGTCAACGCCGAGAAGGTGAAGCTCACGGGGGGGAAGCTTGAAAAAAAGATGCACTATCGTCACTCTGGTTATATTGGTGGGCTTAAGACTATCGATTACGCCACTTTGATAAGAGAGAAGCCGACCTTTGTGGTAAGGGAAGCCGTGAGGGGCATGTTGCCCCACAATAAGCTGGGCAGGGCGATGCTTAAGAAGCTCAAGGTTTACGTGGGTCCTGACCATCCGCACCAGGCTCAAGGGCCCGAGAAGATCACCTTGGATGTCTGAGAGGGAAAGAGATGCCCGTGAAGAAAGAGGTAAAAACCGAGAAGAAGAAGGTCAAAGGAAAAGGAAAAACTAGCTCCACCGAGCAGCGAGTGGTCTACTATGGCACTGGTCGCAGGAAGGAAGCCGTTGCTCGTGTGCGGCTTGTGCCGGGCAAAGGTGAGTTCGACATAGGGGGGAAGAATCTGAGGGATTACTTTGGTCAGGAGATATTGTGCACGACTGTAAGGTGCCCACTTGATATCACCAATACTGCCAATAAGTTTGATGTAATCGCCGACATCAGGGGTGGGGGAGTTTCTGGTCAGGCTGGGGCACTGGTGCACGGCATCTCCCGGGCCCTACTCGAGGCCGATGAGAGCTTCCGTGATGAGCTTAAGAAAGCTGGGCTTCTGACCCGTGATCCTCGCATGAAGGAGCGGAGAAAATACGGTCTCAAAAAAGCCCGCAAGCGTCCGCAGTTCTCCAAGCGATAAAATTCCTTTGGGGAGCGGAGAGGTTTGAGAAGTGTGAGGGAAACTCGACTTCGGCAAACCTCTTTTTTATTGGTGTTCATCCAAATGGTCGGTTTTTGGCTTTTATTCTCGACTGTTTTGCCTCACTTGCGGTGATGACATCACTTCGGTTGCGAGGAGATTGCGGTCAACATGAGAGGTTATCTCATCCCTTTGTCGAATTAATCCTGTGGATTCAGACCACTTCCGGCATTATTTTAGGAGGCGATTTTGGGTAGGCTTTTCGGCACAGATGGAGTCCGCGGTATAGCCAACGATGATCTCTCCCCAGAACTAGCGTTCAAGCTTGGGTGGGCTGGAGCATCCTTTCTGATTCCCCGAGGCTCGAAAGGGAAAATTGTTGTGGGCAGAGATACTCGCATCTCAGGTGATCTTCTGGAATCTGCCCTCGTGACTGGGATATGTTCCGCTGGGGTCGATGTTTTGAAGGTCGGGGTTATGCCCACTCCGGGCATTGCTTATTTGACCAGAGTTCTTGGGGCCAATGCCGGGGTAGTCATCTCAGCGTCACATAATCCGGCCGAGTACAATGGGATTAAATTTTTTGATTCCACAGGCTTTAAGCTCTCCGATGAGACGGAAGATAAGATCGAGGAGCTTATGTCGGGGAGGGATAGACGTAGGCCCACAGGGGCCGGGGTTGGTAATATCTTTGAGGTTCCCGATGCTGTTGAGAGATATGTCGATCATGTTGTGAGCACGATCCCGGCGGATTTGGAGGGCTTTACGGTGGCTCTTGATTGTGCCAATGGTTCCGCTTGCACCGTTTCTCCCCTCGTCCTTCGCCAACTGGGGGCTGAGGTTCTTGTTTTTGCCGCCAATCCCGATGGTGTGAATATCAACAAGGAGTGTGGTTCAACCTATCCTCAGTATGTTCAAGAGATTGTCCGGTCTCACCGGGTCGATTTAGGATTGGCTCACGATGGCGATGCCGATAGGGTGATTGCCGTGGATGAGAATGGCGAAATCGTCGATGGCGATTTCGCCATGGCCATCTGCGCCACTCATCTCAAGAGAGAGGGAAGGCTCCCCCAAAATGCCGTGGTGACCACGGTCATGACGAATATGGGTTTCGATCTCGCGATGAGGAGACACGGGATAAATGTAGTGAAAACCCCGGTTGGAGACAGGTATGTTTTGGAGGAAATGCTCGCTCGGGATATCGTTATGGGAGGGGAGCAGTCGGGACACATAATCTTCCTCGAGCACAATACGACCGGAGATGGCATCATCACCGCTCTTCAACTTATGAGGGTTATGAGGGACACCGCCAAGAAACTTTCCGAGTTGAAGAAAATAATGAGTCGCTTACCTCAGGTTCTCCTGAATGTTCCCTTGAAGGACAGGGGGCAATTGGAGTCGGCTACCGAGGTTTGGAGGGAGGTCAGGGCTGCCGAAGAGGAATTAGAGGGCAGAGGACGGGTACTGGTGCGTCCCTCAGGCACGGAGCCACTGGTCAGAGTGATGGTCGAGAGTGATAGTGAGGAGGAGGCAAACTCCATCGCGCGGAGGATTGCTGGTATAATCGAGAGAAAGCTCGTTTAGATTTCAAAGAGATTTTTGGTTCGGAGGGAAAATTTGTGTGTGGAATAGTTGGGTACATCGGAAATAAAAATTCAACCCCGATTCTGCTGGAGGGACTCAAGAAGCTCGAATACAGGGGCTATGACTCGGCTGGGCTGGCCATTTTGAGCGATGGCGAGATAAGCATCGTTCGAAGGAAGGGTCACCTAGAAGAGCTCGAAAGGGCGGTCAAGGAGAGTAATCCCGAGGGGTGGGTTGGTATTGGTCATACCAGGTGGGCAACGCATGGAAGGCCCTCTGAAATGAATGCCCATCCTCACATCGATTGCACAGGTAGAATTGCCCTCGTCCACAACGGCATAATCGAAAATTTTTTTGGTTTGCGCGAGGAACTGGAATCGAGGGGGCACACCTTTCACTCAGAGACGGATACGGAAGTCCTCGTCCATCTCATCGAGGAAAATTATCGGGGGGATCTCGCTGAAGCCGCCCGCCAGTCGCTAAAGAGGGTGGAAGGTTCTTTTGCCATTGTGGTGATCTGCAAGGACGAGCCGGATGTTGTGGTGGCTGCCAGGAAAGATAGTCCCTTGGTCGTTGGATTGGGGAAGGGTGAGTATTTCGTGGCTTCGGACATCCCCGCGATTCTAGGTCATACCAGGGATGTTTTGATTTTGAAAGACGGCGAGATAGCCAAGGTGAATCAGGATGGAGTCAAGATAACCACGCTGGGTAACCAACCGGTTGATCGGGAAGTCTTTCGTGTTAAATGGGGTGCGGAGGCGGCGGAAAAGGGAGGCTACGAGGATTTCATGCTCAAGGAGATATTCGAGCAGCCGGTTGCCATTCGGGAAACTTTAAGGGGGAGAATCGGTGCGGATTGTCGGATAAGTCTGGACGAGGTTGCGCTGACCGAGGAAGAGATAAAGAATTTGAAAAAGGTGTTCATGGTTGCCTGTGGAACGTCTTATCATGCTGGCCTGATGGGCAAGCGAATCATCGAGAAGTGGGCGCGTCTTCCTGTCGAAACGGACATCTCCTCGGAGTTCAGATATCAGGATCCCCTCGTTGATTCCGATACTCTGGTTATTGCCATCACTCAATCAGGCGAGACCGCCGATACGCTAGCTGGCATTCGGGAGGCTAAGCGCAAGGGAGCCAGGGTGATGGCCATCACCAACGTGGTGGGGAGCAGCGTGACGAGGGAAGCGGATGGGGTCTTTTATACCCACGCTGGTCCTGAAATCGGGGTCGCTGCTACCAAGACCCTGGTTGCGCAGATGGCGGCCCTCTACGTCCTTGCCCTTTATCTGGCTCGGGCCCGGGAGACACTTTCCTTGGAGGAGATGGAAAAGATAGTGGCGGAGGTCTTAAGATTGCCGGAGTTGACGGAGAAGGTTCTCTCCAACCACGCCGAGATTGAGGGATGCGCTAGGAAGTATCACGCTCGTTCAAACTTCTTGTTTTTGGGACGAGGAATGGGGTTGCCGGTTGCCCTCGAGGGAGCGCTTAAGCTTAAGGAGATATCGTATATTCATGCCGAGGGTTGCCCGGCGGGGGAGATGAAGCATGGGCCGATAGCTCTCATCGATGGAGACGTTCCCGTCGTGGTGGTCGCCACGAGGGGTCAGGTTCACGAGAAGGTCACGAGCAACATTCAGGAGGTCAGAGCCAGGGGCGCCACGGTCATCACCGTAGCCAATGAGGGTGATGAGGAGATTGCGAAATTGGCCGATCATGTTTTTTGTGTTCCCGAAACCTCGGAGTTCTTATCCCCCATATTGGCGGTGATTCCCCTCCAGCTCTTTGCCTATTATGTTGCCAAATTGCGTGGTTGCAATGTGGATCAACCCAGGAATTTGGCCAAGAGCGTGACGGTCGAGTGAGGTCGAATGGCGAAAGGAGGAGGGCCGCTTGGTTGTAAAAGGAATCGGCGTCGATATTGTGGAGATTGCCCGCCTCAAAAGAGCCATTGAAAAATACCCCAGACTTCAATCGCGTCTATTTACCTCCCGAGAGCAGGAGTATTGCCTGAGCAAAGCTCGAGCCCACCTTCACTTCGCCGTTCGCTTCGCGGCAAAGGAAGCAGCGCTGAAGGCTCTCGGGACGGGTTTTCGGGGAGTGAGGTGGACGGATTTAGAGGTTCGTCGTGATTCCCTGGGAAGACCCCTTCTTTACCTCGATGGAGGAGCAGCTCTGATGGCGCGAGAAAAAGGGATATCCGATGTTCTCATCAGTCTCTCCTTCAGTGGAGGTAATGCCATCGCCTCGGCCATCGCATTGGGGGGGAGTTGATTTGCGCGTTGTAAGTGGTCGGGAAATGCGAAGACTGGAGATGGTGGCGGTAAAGGAGCTGGGTATCTCCGTGAGAGATCTCATGGAAAGGGCGGGAAGGGCAGTGGCCGACAGCGCTACTGAGATGCTCACCGGCGGGGAAGTGGTGGTGATCTGCGGAAAGGGCAACAACGGAGGAGATGGATTTGTCGCCTCGCGCTTTCTTTGCGAGAGGGGTCTCTGGGTCAAGGTATTTACGTTGTCCCCGGAGAAGGATTTATCTTCTGCAGCGGCTGATGCCTTCAAAGCCTTGAAAGACCTTCCACTGGATTGTCGATCTTTGACCTCCGAGAATTTAGAAGATTTCAGAGCCGCCCTACAGGGGACGAATCTGGTCATTGACGCTATCTTTGGCATCGGTTTCGAGGGAGCGACGAAGGGACTGGTTGCAGAGGTGATAAAGGAGATGAATCTGGTCTCCTGTCCCGTTCTTTCCGTCGATGTCCCCTCGGGCCTGGAGGCGAATACCGGTTCTGTTCAAGGTGCTTGCATCAAGGCCGATAGGACAGTCACCTTTATCTGCCCAAAGGTTGGTCTGGTGATTTACCCCGGGGCCGATTTTGTGGGCGAACTAGAGGTGGCCGGTTTGGGGGTACCGGAGGGTCTGATCGAGCGGGCAAGCGATGTTTCACTCTCCTCTCCTGATGAGGTGAGAACTTTTCTTCCGACTCGGGAAGTGGATGTTCATAAGAAGGCCTGCGGCAGGGTCTTGGTTGTGGCGGGCTCGATTGGAATGACTGGTGCGGCATCCTTGACTTCCCTGGCTGCTCTGCGATCCGGAGCCGGTCTGGTCACCCTGGGCATCCCCGGGAGTTTAAATAGTATTCTGGAGGAGAAGGTAACCGAGGTCATGACCGTTCCTCTTCCGGAAACGGCTTCGGGTTCTCTAAGTCTTGAAGCCCTTGATCCCATTGAGGAACTCATTCCCTCCTTCGATGTGCTTGCTCTGGGACCAGGCTTGTCCCGTGAGGCGGAGACGGTCTCCCTCGTTCTCAAACTGGTGGAGAGTGTTTGCCTTCCCCTGGTTCTGGATGCCGACGGATTGAATGCTCTTATGGGCAAGGTAGATATTTTGAGCAAGCGGTCCTACCCGACTGTCATTACTCCTCATCCCGGAGAGCTCGCCGGGTTGTTCGGGATTACTGCGGGGGAGGTACAGCTTGATCGATTGCAATTTACCAGGAGGGCAGCGAAGGAATGGGACGTTGTCATTGTTCTCAAGGGAGCGCGCTCGATAGTTGGTTCTTCTCAAGAATTGGTCGTGAACACCACCGGTAATCCGGGAATGGCGACGGCCGGGACGGGGGATGTGCTCACCGGGTTGATCGCCGGCCTACTTTCTCAAGGGGTCGAGCCCTTTAAGGCTGCCGTTCTGGGGACCTACCTTCACGGGTTGGCTGGGGATATTGCTGCACAGGAACTGACGGAGTATTGTTTAATCGCCGGCGATCTTCTTAATTGCTTGCCGATGGCTTTCAAGAAATTGATGGCGGAAACTGGCTCGTAAAAATGGGAATTGAGCAAAGAATAGGGTACAGGGGTCATGGGGCATGGGTCACGAGTCAAGGGATGAAGGACGAAGGACGAAGAACCAGGAACCAGGGACCAGCTGCCAGTCACCAGTCGCCAGGGATGATAAAGAGTCGGGAGTGGGGAGCCGATCACAATTAAGAATTAAGAAGGAAGAATTAAGAAGTAAGAAATTCGAAGCACTAAGCACGAAATTCAAAATACAAAATTCCTGCCTGCCGTCAGACATGGCAAAACAACGTTTGGAAAATTAGGATTTTGGAGTTGGAGGTCTTACGGGGGACTACCGACTCATTGGCTCCAAGCTCTAAGCTCCGTGCTCTAAGCTGGCGGGTTAACTGTCAACTAATAACTAATAACGAATTTCGAATAACTATTCCAGCAACGGAGGAGGAAGGAATGGGAGAATTAAAGGCCAGGGATGTTATGAGTAAAGAAGTTCTGGTCATTGAGGAGGGAACTCCAGTGAAAGAGGTGGCGAAGCTATTTGCCGAGAGAAAGATCGGCGGGGCTCCTGTCGTCGACGAGAACGGCAAACTGGTCGGGATCGTTACCGAGGGTGACCTGATAATGCAGGATGTCCGCATTCATTTCCCGACCTACATTCACCTTCTCGATGGCTTTATCTTCCTTCAGAGTTTTGGAAAGTTTGAGAGGGAATTAAGAAAGGCTGTGGGTGCACGGGCGGAGGATGTTATGACCTCCAATGTTGTTACGGTGAGCGAGGATACCCTTCTGGAAGAGATCGCCACTCTCATGGTCGAGAAGGATGTCAGCCGAGTTCCCGTCCTTCGTGGGGACAAGATAGTGGGGATGGTGACCAAGGGGGATATCGTCAGGGCGATAGCCAGGGATTGAAGGGGGCTCTTTTGGGTTACCGACGGCCAGTCTGGACTGAGGTGGATCTTTCGGCTATTCGAAAGAATGTTGCCGTCATGAGAAGTTTCATCGAGCCAACTACCTTGTTCATGGCGGTAGTAAAAGCCGATGCCTATGGTCATGGAATCGAAGAGGTCTCCCGAGTGGTTTTGGAAAGCGGAGCGGACAGACTCGGTGTGGCTCTGGTCGAGGAAGGTGTGAGGCTTCGCCGAGTGGGGATTGAGGCCCCCATTCAAGTTTTGCATGAGGTTCCCTTCTCTGCTGCCGAGTTGGTCGTCGATCACAATTTGATTCCCACTGTCTGCTCCTGGGAGTTGTTAAAGGAGCTCTCTCGCTGGGCTCAGGAGAGAGATAAGGTCGTCAAGGTTCACGTGAAGGTAGACACCGGCATGAGTCGCTTGGGGCTTTCACCTGAGGAGACACCGGCTTTTTTGGAACGCCTGGGGGCTTTAAAAAATCTTGAGGTCGAGGGGATATTCACTCATTTTGCCCTGGCGGATCAGCCCGAAGATGATTACACGATGGAGCAGTTTGGGAAGTTTGAGAATCTCCTCTCGGAGCTGGAGGGGAGGAGGCTTAGGATTCCCTTGAGGCATGCGGCGAACAGCGCGGCGACCATCTTTTTCCCAAAAACCCACTTAGATATGGTGCGAATCGGTATCACTCTGTACGGTCTTCACCCTTCCTCGGCTACGAAGGGAAAGGTCTCCTTAATTCCCGCCCTGGAGTGGAAAACTCGGATTTCTGCCATGAGATCTCTCGCTCCTGGGGAAGGCGTGAGCTATGGTCTCACCTACAGAGCATCCAGAGACACCCGGATTGCTATTCTCCCTCTCGGCTATGGTGATGGCTATACCAGGTTGTTTTCCAATAGGAGCGATGTTCTCGTATTGGGGAGGCGGGCTCCGGTAGTGGGAAACGTGTGCATGGATCAGTGCATGGTCGATATCGGAGACAACCCTGATGCAAGGGTGGGAACCGAGGTTGTGCTGCTCGGTCGGCAGGATGGGGAGGAAATACCCGCCGACGAGCTCGCTGAGATTCTGGGGACGATCAACTACGAGATCGTTTGCATGATAAGCGAGAGGGTGCCCAGGGTTTACAAAGGCCTGCCTCCCTTTTTCGAGGTCGGTTGTGAGCAATAGAAAGTTTTTGTTTTTGTTGCTGGCGATTTTGGCGGGAGCCTTTCTTTGTCTGGTGATCATTCGTCTGGTGATCGCTCCCCCAGCGCGGGAGACCCAAAAGGTTCCCCCCATTACTCCCGCTCCTCGGAAGAACTACGAGGTCATTGAGGTGAAAGAGATCAAGATCACTCTCGAGATCCCCCAAGCGGAGGTTAAAACCGGGAGGGCAATTCCCATCAAGCTTGTCCTGGAGAATGTCGGTGATGCTCCTAGGAAACTTTCCTTTTCATCCGGTCAGAAGTTCGACGTTGTCGTGGATGATTTTCAGGGAAAGGAGATCTGGCGATGGTCGGTGGACAAGGTCTTTACCATGATGTTGCGGGAGGATGTTTTTGAGCCCGGTCAAAGGGAGGTGCACGCGGTTTCCTGGGACCAACGGGATTTGCAGGGGCAGCTGGTCTCCGTCGGGGAGTACCGCATCAAGGGTGAATCGATGGCCAGAGAGCTGAGAGGTTTCGTAGTCGCTCTCGATTTGAAGATCACGGATTGATTGAGGATGGTTTTAGGAGAGGGGCCTTGAACATTTTAATCACGGGTTCTCCTGGAGTTGGGAAAACGACTCTGATAAGAAGGGTTCTTGAAGAGATGTCCGGTGAAGTGGGCGGCTTCTACACTGAGGAGATTCGAGAGAAGGGCATCAGGAAGGGCTTTAAGGTGACCAACTTCGATGGGCAGGAGGGGGTTCTTGCCCATGTCGATATCGAGAGCCCCTTTCGGGTGGGTAAATACGGGGTGGACATTGAGGTCTTTGAGTGGTTGGGAGTTTCTGCTGTGGAACGGGCTGTTCGAGAGGAAAAGACTGTGGTCATCGACGAAATTGGAAAGATGGAACTCCATTCGGCGAGGTTCAGAAGCGCTGCGTTGAGTGCTTTGGACGGTGGTTCCCTCGTTCTGGCGACGATCGGGAGGATTTCCGATCCCTTTGTGGAGGAGATCAAGAGGAGAAAAGATGTTCACCTCCTGGTGGTAACCCCGGGCAACAGGGATGCCCTGGTTTCTGAGGTGGCAAAGTTGGTGAAGGATTCCAGAGGAGGCGAAGATGAAAATCTGCTCTAAATGCGTGGCGGTCTTCGACGGTCAAAAGTGGATCTACGACGAAGAGGAGTACCTCAGACTCAAAAAGAGGGGGAAGGTGGAGGCGGCCCTGTGCCCCGGCTGTGATCGCCTGGAGAAGAGGAGGGTGGATGGGGTTGTTCATCTGAAAGGGAAATTTTTGAAGGAACACAGGGAGGAGGCGCTCAATCTCATAAAGAACGTTGCGGAGAAAAAGAGGAGAAAAAACGTGGCTGCTCGAATATTTGAGCTGATGGAGGACGACGAGGGCATAACGGTTGAAACGACCGATCATGTCTTGGCCGAGCGCATCGGTAAGGAGTTTGAAAAAGCCTTTTCGGGAAAACTCGAAATAACGTGGCTCAAGAAGGAGGAGTTCGTCAGGGTTAACTGGGTGCGGGAGGAGTAGGTGAATGGATGTTTATGAGGCGATATACGGTAGGCGAAGCGTGAGAAATTTCGATAGAATCAAAGATGTCCCTCCTGAGCTGGTCACGAAACTCTTGGAGGCGGCCTGCCAGGCCCCCTCGGCCGGGAACATTCAATCCTGGCGCTTTTGGGTGATCCGTGACCCCTCCATAAAAGAAGGGCTGGTTCGAGCCGCTCTCGGTCAGTCCTTCGTTGCCGAGGCCCCCGTGGTTATCGTGGTTTGTACCGATCTGAGGGCGTGCTCCAGCGGTTATGGCACTCGAGGCACCACCCTTTACGCCATTCAGGATACCGCTGCTGCCATCGAGAATTTGCTCTTGGCGGCTTGGGCGGAGGGATTGGGAACCTGCTGGGTGGGGGCCTTCGATGAACGGAGGGTCTCCGATCTCCTAAATCTTCCCCCTCATATCAGGTCGGTGGCGATCGTTCCTCTGGGTTATCCCGCTTTACCCAAGCCCAAACCTTCCCGGCGAAGTCCCCTTGAGTTCACCGAATTCAAATAGGCTACATTTTTCAAGGAAAGCTCCCCTGAAATCTTCCTCCTCATGTGAAAACTTAAATGAACATTTTTTACCCTTCGGAAGGGTTCCGCCCTGACGAAGCATGCGGAGGTGCCACGGACATCAGTCCGTGGGGCTCCACATTTCCACAAAAAATTTTCATAAAGAGCCTAAAGAAAATAGAAAATTTGCCGATAAAATTAACGTCAAAGCAAATTCACAGCGGCACAATTTCTCTCATCTACACTACACCAAAAGATGCAACAACTAAGAGGGGCTGGAATAAACTGGCCCCTTTTTAAGTTGTGGGGATGTGAAGGGAGAGGAAAAGATGAGAAATCGTCTAATCGCATTGATGGTAACGATGGCCTTGCTGGTAAATCTCATGCCTTTAAGCCCGGCGATGGCGGAGTGGGAACCAAGCCTGCAGCAGATCTTAAACAGCGCAGGCTATTCTTATATCAACGTCGCAACCGATGAGACCGGAATCGAAACCTTCCAGGTGGTCAGAGGAGCAACATATAGGGCCAGGCTTCTTGCGGAGTATTCGGCCATGGCCGCTGGATCCTCCTTCGGTTGGTATCAGGTGGGCAATCCGGGAAGAAGGGCGCTCGTCTTCGGTGGGGCAAACGTTCCCGGTGATGTCGTCACCTTCACCATCCCCTCGGATGTGACCTGCATCGGTTATTACGTGAATCCCCAGTGGTATTCCCATCTCAACTGGTACACCTAGTCAGAGCTGAACGCGGATGGGTTTGATCACGCCTGGATATTCAGGACTAGGACCCAAGACGAGTACATCATAGGCTGGGAGGACCTGTTCGGTGGCGGTGACAGGGACTATCAGGACCTCGTGGTCGTGGCCATCACGCCAACCAGGGTGGCTCCCACCCGGGTCGTGCAGGCCCGCTACGGACATCAACCCAATCAGTACGGGGAACCCGTCTATACCCCCACCGGAAACTACTTCTACGAATACCAAGATCTATCCATCCCCTCTCAACCAGCTTTAGAGCTTACCAGAAGCTACAACTCCCGAGACGACTACGTAGGCCCCTTAGGTGTTGGCTGGACGCACACATACAACATAAATCTCTCCTTCGAAGATGAAACCGCCATTGTGATGAGAGATGATGGAAGAAGAGACTGCTTTGAAAAGCAGGCCGATGGCTCATACAAACCTCCCTTGGAGATATTCTCCACTTTGGTCAAGAATCCCGATGGAACCTTTACTTTGAGAGAAAAGGATAAGACAAAATACAACTTCTCCTCGGAAGGGAAACTGACATCAATCGTCGATAAGAACGGAAATACCATCGCCTTAACTTACTATGGCGATTTACTTAAAACCGTAACCGATCCCTTTGGAAGGAGTCTTGTCTTCACCTATGACTCAAACAATCACATCATCAAGATAGCTGATCCCGCACAAAGAGAATTCACCTACTCCTACGATGAAAATGACAATCTCATCTCGGCAACGGACGCGGAAGGAAACGCCACCACCTGCACCTACGACGATGAGCACCATCTGATGAGTTACACGGAACCAAAGGGAAACACCTTCATAGCCAACACTTACGATGGCGAGGGAAGGGTAATCGAGCAGACAAATGCCTTGGGTGAAAAAACTATCTTCTCCTACGATGAGGTAAACAAAAAGACCACCATAACAGATGAGGGTGGCGGAGAGACGATCGACTTCTACGATGAGGAATACCGCTTAACTAAAAGGGTTGATCCTCTTGGTAATGAAACAATTTACACTTACGACTCTTATGGAAACAGAGACTCAGTGACCGATGAGAAGGGCAACAAACCCCAATTTCTCTACGATAACAGGGGAAATCTTCTTGAAACCACAGATAGAAAGGGGAACAAGACAGTTTTTTCCTACGATTCGGCTGACAACCTTGTCTTTTTCACCGACCCCTTGGGTAATGTCTTCCAGATGGGCTACGATGATAACTCCAACCTTGTCTCAATTACCGACCCGAAAAATGCCGTAACCCGATTCTCCTACGATGGCAAGGGTCTTCTGGTCTCAATTACCGATGCCAAGGAAAGGAAAACCAACCTCTCCTACGATGAATATGGAAACCTGAGTCAGATAACCGACCCGCAAGGAAACACCTACACCTATGCCTACGACATCTTAGGAAATCTCCTCTCGGCCAAGGATCCAAACGGAAACGAGACCAATCTCTCTTACGATTTGAGGGGAAACCTGCTTAAGATAACCAACGCTTTGAGCGAGTCCATCTCCTACGCATACGATGCCAACAACAATCTCTTGAAAGTAACCGACGCTAAGGGAAATGAGACTAATTACTCCTACGATTCTCTAAATCGCTTGAGCAAAGTGATAGACGCCCTGGGAAGTGAGACCTATTACTCCTACGATCACCTCTGGAATCTAACAAAAGTTACCGATGCCAACGGAAATGCCACACTCTATTTCTATGATCCCGTTGGAAACTTGGTTAACACAACAGACCCACTCGGGAATGTGACCAGCTTTACCTGCGACGCGAACGGAAATAGGGCATCTCAAACAGATGCCCTGGGTAGAACCACTACCTATGAATACGACGCCAATGATCAACTTAAAAAGATAACCTATCCCGATGGTAAAGCCGTTACCTTCGAATACGATGCCTTGGGAAGGCTCATAAAGATGGTAGATGAGTACGGCACCTGGATATATGAATACGATGAACTTGGCCACTTGGTTAGGACGATTGACCCCCGAGGAAACATCGTTACTTACGCCTATGATGAGCTAGGTCTCAGAACCTCCGTCACCTATCCAGATGGAAAAGTTGTAAGCTACAGCTATGACGAGGTAAACAGGCTTGAGAAGGTAAAAGATTGGCTGAATCAAAATACCACCTACTCCTACGATCCCGCCGGGAATCTCGTCAAAACTTCCCTTCCCAACGGAGTTAGGACGAGCTACGAATACGATCAGGCAAATAGATTGCTCAATCTCACCAACATTGGTCGAGCCGGAAAAAGCAAAAACGAGAAAGCTCTTCCCTCCTTCTCCTACACCTATGATTCAAACGGAAACAGGATAAAAGTGGTTGAAAAGGATGAAGGAAAGAACGAGGAGATAACAGAATATGGATATGATCCACTGAATCAGCTCGTCCAGGTGGCCGAGAAAAATAGTGTGAGAACTTACGCGTATGACAAGGTAGGAAATAGGCTGTCACTGGTGGAAACAAAAGGGAAGTCAGAGGCCAGCGGCCAAGGTTCAGAGGCCAGTTCAAAAGAGAAACCAGAAAAAGAAATAATCTACGAATACGATGCGGCAAACAGATTGCTTAAAGTGATAGAGAAAGATAAGGTCACTACTTTCTCCTATGATGAGAGTGGAAACATGATTGCTCAGGTAGAATACGAAGACAGCGAGACAGAAGAAACCAGAACTTATCACTACGACTTTCAGAACAGACTGGAAAAGGTGGAGATAGTAAGGGGTGACGAAACCAAAGTTATAGAATACGAGTATGATGGATTAGGAAATAGGATAAGCAGGATTGAAACCGACGAGGATGGAGAAAAGGAAACCATCCACTACATAAACGACATCTCCGATCCACTCGCACAGGTTTTGCAGGAAAGAGATGGAAACAACAGTGTGGTTCAAAGCTATGTTCAAGGACTGGACCTCGTAAGCAAGATAAATGAGAAGAACAAACCCGATTACTACCTCTATGATGGTTTGGGTTCAGTAGTAGGATTAACCAATGAGAAAGGTTCTTTGATAGCGAGATACAGCTATGACGAGTTTGGAGTTCCCGATCCTAACTCTAAATTCGGCGAGGGTGGAGAAAGAGCCAACACTTACGGGTTTACTGGAGAGGATTACGATCAGGTAACTGATCTTCTCTACCTCAGAGCCAGGTATTACATGCCAGAAGTTGGTAGGTTTGCAACAAAGGATCCATTTGAGGGGTTTGAGGAAATACCCTTAACTCTTCACAAGTATATCTATTGCATAAACGATCCAGTTAACTATGTAGATGCCTATGGTGGCATTCCCAGAGGGCTTGCAAGAAGACAAGCCATATTTGATGTGATGGCCAGCGAGAAAACAGAGGTTATCTTAAATCGGTAGGCTGCTGAGTTGGGCATCGACATATATGCAAAGTCTATCACGTTTCTTATCTTAAAAGCAGTTCAAAAGAACTGGGCTTCTGCAGTTCCTTACCTGCGATTTGCCTACTGCATTTACAGGGCCGCTGGTGGAACCAGGCGATCTGTGCAACTTTGGAAGGATTACAACATGCTACGCGGCATATATGTCGCATCCTACAAATACTGGCGAACCTACAACACAGCTAAATATCTCTATCTCTGTCGGGAGTGGGGCCTTACTCCCGCTGGGCCTCTCCTCATCGGACCGAGATTTTAAGGAAAATGCGAATGGGTTCTGTTGATCTTGTGTTTCTTGCTATTTTTATCGTGGTTGTAGTCTTTTTTACTGCTTGGCATATGATCATGCATTGGTGGGCAACGGGTGAATGGATCGGTTTTCGCCAGCTTGCGCTCCTATGCGGGGCATTTGCAGTTGGGAGCTTTCTTACTATTTGCTCTGCCCCAAAATCCTTTAGCGAGAGTTGTTGGCTGGGTTCTTCCCATCGGCGCGTTACTTTACACGGTAGTCTCAATAGGAGTAGAGCTCTTTGGAAAGAGAAGTGAGCGAAAGCAAACTCGGTATTACTCGAGTGAAGAAAGGTCTGTATGGAAAAGCAAAATCATTTTGGTCATCCTTCTGCCTGCATTATTTTTCGCTGTGTTTTTGTATTGGCTTTTGTTCCAACAATACGGCGGAGCGCTATTATTTACAGGATTCGTTCTAGAACTTGCCTTTGCCTTAATTTTGCTGGGCGTTGTCCTTGTCATCTTTTTTAGAGGAAGAAAGCCCGGCAAGTAAACTAAGTTGCAAAATCGTTAATGATTTTTTCTAAAGAAGTGGGTTACCGCTCCATCTTTTAATCAACCTTCAGGCGAGAGGTCAACCAATAAAACACAACCAAGCCAATCAACTGCTTAAGATAACGGAAAAGGATAAAGTAACCACTTTCTCCTACGATGAGAATGGAAATATGATAGCTCAGGTAAAATCAAAAGTTGATGAGGAACAAGAAACCAGGACATACACCTACGACTTCCAGAACAGACTGGAAAAGGTGGAGATAGTAAAGGGTGACGAAACCAAAGTTATAGAGTACGAATACGATGGGCTTGGAAATAGGATAAGCAGAATTGAAACCAAGCCCGATGGAAAGAAGGAAGTAACAAACTACATCAACGACATCTCCAATCCACTTACACAGGTGTTACAGGAAAGAAACGAGAATAACAGTGTAGTCCAAGGTTATGTTCATGGATTGGATTTGGTCTCAAAGATAAATGAGAAGAGCATTTTTCTCATCGATTTCAAGCTCCAATTAAATAAAAGGGCACCTCATATGAGAATCCCATATGAGGATCTGAATTGCCCGCCCCATTTAAAGTTGGTAAAATTAAAGTTGAGTGCCAATTGGGCTGGAGGCCGATTATGCCCATCTACGAATTCGACTGTCTGAATTGCGGAAATAGATTCGATGTCTTGATGAGCGTCGGGGGTAAGGATTCCACCCTCAAATGCTCGAATTGCGGTAAGAAGAATTTGAGGAAATGCTTTTCCACCTTTGGCTTCAAGTCGAGCGGGCGGAGCAGTGCCTCGTCTTGTGCCAGTTGCTCCGCGACCAGCTGTGATACCTGTAGCGTCAAGTGAGAGGTGGTCGGTGGAGATACTTCGGGAGTTCTACGAGAGGATAAAAGATTGTCAGAAGTGCCCTTTAGCAAAAGGTCGTACTCAGGTGGTCTTCGGTGTGGGGAGTGAGAATGCTGATCTGATGTTCGTCGGCGAAGCCCCTGGTTACTACGAGGATCAGCAGGGTGAGCCTTTTGTGGGAGCCGCCGGGCAGCTTTTGGACAAATTGCTAGCCTCCATCGGGTTGACCAGGAATGAAGTATATATTGCCAATATTATAAAGTGCCGGCCCCCTCAAAATAGGGATCCTCTACCCGAGGAGGTGGAAGCCTGCAAGCCCTACCTTTACAAGCAGATTGAGATGATAGCCCCCAAGATCGTTTGCACTCTGGGAAATCACGCAACGCGTGTCCTTTTGAACAAGAATGTTTCTATATCCAGAGTTCATGGCAGAAGATTTGGGGGCAACAACTATTACGTTTTCCCCATATACCACCCCGCCGCTGCTTTGCATATGCGCACCAATCTGTCTGTGCTTGAGGAGGATTTTCTGAAGTTGAAGGAGTTCTTGGCCCAGGGCGTGGAGCCCCCTCCGAAAGAGCCAGAGCAGATGGGGCTGTTTTAGTGAAGCGGGTTTTGGGCGCGGGACGATGAGGATCGAGCATCAGGAATCAAAATTGCCCACGAGGATCTACAAAGTTCTCACCAAGTCCAGTCGAGAGACGCAGGAGCTGGCCGGGAAGCTGACTCCTCTTTTGCGTTCAGGAGATGTCCTTAGTCTCACGGGGGATTTGGGGGCGGGAAAAACTTGTTTTACTCATGGTCTCGCTCGGGGGCTGGGCATCGAGAAGAAGATCACCAGCCCCACCTTCAACTTGATCAAGGAGTACAAGAACGCCTTCTCTCTATATCATTTCGATGTCTACCGTCTTCAGTCCCTCACCGAACTGATGGAGTTGGGCTACGAGGAGTATTTTTATGGAGATGGGGTGACGGTGATCGAGTGGGGTGACAAGATTGCTCCACTTTTGCCCCCGGCTTATCTGGAGATAGAGTTCAGAAGGCTTTTGGAGGAAAATCTTCGGGAGGTTCACATCATCCCCAGAGGTGGGGATTGGGATGAAAGGGTGGGGCGCTGGCTCAGCTAGGGTTGATTTATTTTCTCTCTTGGTTGCTATATAATGTTGTTGGAGGGCAGAGAAGCCCAGTTGAAATCCCGGCCCGCGTTGCACTGGAAACTGAATCCAGCACTTCCCACATTGCGAGTTCGGGTCCGGAGCTGGACGTGCAGCCTTTTAGGCTACACCGAAGGTTTTGGCAGAACTCACTTTTGCGTGAGCTGTGGGGTCAGTATCCACGGCGCGGGCCGGCTGGTTGAGGACATTTGAGGAGAGCAGATGAAGGGATCGAAGGATATCGGATTAGCATGGCGTCGGTTACCGTGTTAGTTCGAGATTCCGGAGGTCACCGGGCATAAGATATCAGCTTTGGAGGGATTCCACTCTCGATCGCATCGGGGGCGGGTCCCCTCGAATGGGTTTCCATTCTTGGAGATGCTGATAATCGGTGCGAAGGCTCTCCTTTTTTCTATCCCTTGCTACTTGCAATCCTCCGTGACTGCCTGACGGCAGGCAGGCCGGGCTCGACAAACTATTTTAAGAGCCCCTTCTCTGCTGCCCATTTCTTGAGGAGTTCGCGGGCCTCTTCTTTTGTGGAGATGGTTCCCTCGAGTTTGCTCTCCAGGAGGAGATTAAGGGCTTCGCCGACCAGGGGGCCGGGGGAGATGCTTAGAAATGCCATGACCTCATGTCCGTCGAGGGGTGGCCTGATCTTAGCCGATTCCTCTTTGGCTTCGAGCTCTTTTATCCTCGCTTCCAGCTCATCGAGCATGGCCAGGGCTTTTTTTACCCTCATGGGGTTTAAACTCGTGCAGTCGGCTCTAATCAGCGCATGGAGTTTAGGCGAGAGCCCTCCGGCATCCCGGATGTATTTGCGGACCGCTTTGTCCGTCCAGCCTAGGTAATAGGTGTAGGCCCGCATGTGCAGTGCTATTAGCTTGACCGCTTCCTCTATCAATTGGAGTGGGTACCTCAGCTCTCGAAGTCTCTTTTCGGCCATTTTGGCCCCGATGAGGTCGTGATTGTAAAAAGTTACCCGCCCATCGATTACCCTTTTGGCTTTGGGTTTGCCCAGATCGTGCAGGATTGCCGCCAAACGAAGGGCCAAATCGGGCTTGACCCTCTGGACAACCATAAAGGTATGCTCGAGGACGTCCTTGTGATGGTAGTCTGGATCTTGCATTATCTTTAGACTTTTCAATTCGGGAATTACCTCGTCCGCCAGGTGGGTACTCATCATCAATCGAAGGGCCCTCACCGGATGAGCACCGGTTATTGTCCGGGAAAACTCATCTCGTATTCGTTCTTTGGAGACTATGGAGAGCGTCGAATGGTGTGTTTTTATGGCCTCTTTGACCTCGGGAGAGACCCTCAGTCCCAGGGTGGCGACAAAGCGAACCACCCTGAGCATCCTCAAGGGGTCGTCCGTGAATGACCTCTCGGGTTTGAGAGGGGTCCTTAAGATTTTCTCCTCTAAGTCCGCTTGGCCACCAAAGGGGTCGAGCAGTTCCCCCTCCGGCACCTTGATGGCCAAGGCATTGATGGTGAAATCCCGGCGTGAGAGATCGGTCATTATATCCTTGGAGAAGCGGACTTGGGGATGGCGGGTATCCTCGGGGTAGATTTCGCTGCGGAAGGTGGTTATCTCTATCTTCGTTTCTCCTTTCGTCAGCGCCACGGTGCCGAACCTCGCCCCAATTAACCAGAGGTTACTTGCCCATTTCTTGACGATTTGGGCGCTCTCCCCCGGCGTGGCGTCTGTGGCGAAGTCGAAGTCCTTGTGGAACTCTCCAAGCAGAGCATCACGCACGCTCCCACCCACTAGATATAGTTGTTTATCGGCCCTTTTGAATAGCTGACCGAGTTCCTGAACGATTGGGTGCTTCAGGATTTCGCCGATGTTTTTCCGTTTGGGCTCCATCCTCAGGTGTTTCATATCATTTCTCCGCTGATGGTAGAGTTGCTGAGTTACCTCTCTTGTGCCGTTACAACTCTGTCAGAAGATCATTTTTTAGCAAGTACAAACCTGAACTCACCAATACCAGATAAACCCCGTACCATGAGCTCATGTCCGTAGCTTTGGGCGCTGCTCTTCGGGTCTCATTGCCCATTCACCCTGTACCTTTTATGGTGCAGGGCATGGCCTTCTGTGGTACGGGGTAAATTAAGTTGTAACGGTACTAGTAAATAATTTATTCGCTGAAAGGTCAAGACGAATCAGTGGCCTCGGTTTGAAGGGCTGGAGGAGTTTGACACTTCGACTTTGCCGAGAATATACTTTCTTTGTGTTCTCTGGAGGTGGAGGTGCTGACTTTAGCCTTTGATACCGCCACGGATGTCTGCACGGTGGCGGTAGGAGCGGAAGATGGTGTGTGTGGTGAGGCGACCGTCGCCGCCCCCAAAGCCCATATGGAGAAGCTTCTGCCTCTCATCGACCGCATTCTGGGGCAATCGGGTTTTTCCATACACGACGTCGATGGTCTAGTTGTGGGATTGGGGCCGGGCTCGTTCACGGGAGTGAGGATCGGGGTGAGCATTGCCAGGGGTCTGGCTCAGGGGTTAAACAAGCCCGTGGTGGGGGTGTCCACCCTCGATTGCATAGCCTACAATTTCATTTCCTCCAAGAAACCCGTTTGCGTGGCCCTCGATGCCAAGAGAGGGGAGGTCTATGCCGCGCTCTATGAATTTCCTCGGGGATGTCTTAAACGCCTGACTGACCACAGGGCGATGGCCCCGGAGGTCCTTTGTTCTCTCTTGCGGGGGCACCCGGGGTTCACCCTGAAGGTTCACCCTGAAGGGGTGATTTTGACCGGAGACGCCATAGTTGGTTACGGGGAGCTGTTCAAAAACCGTCTTAAGAATGCTCATTTTGCCCCCTCTCGGCTTTGGTTTCCCAAGGCTTCTAACCTTCTCATCCTGGGTGCGCTGAAATTTTCTGCGGAAAAAGGGGATTACAACGAACTGGTCCCCATCTACGCTCGCCTATCTGAAGCTGAGGAGAAACTGTTAAGAAGAGGGGAAAAACTTCAGTGATTGGTGAAGTTGAGATCCTCAATATGTCCCGTGAGGATCTGGAAGAGGTTTGTTTCATCGAGAGGAGAACCTTCCCTTCCCCATGGAGGCGAGGCGTATTCGAGAATGAACTGGCCAAGACCGGTGGAACGGGAGCGGGAGCGACCATTTATCTGGTGGCCAAAATCCCCGGCCGGGTGGTTGGCTATACTGGACTTTTCCAGGTGGGGGATGAGGGGCACATCACCAACCTGGCTGTCGATTTCAAATACAGGAGAAAGGGTATAGGCACTCTCTTGGTGTTGTCTTTGATCGAATCGGCGACGAGAAGGGGCATAAAGCGGTTGATCTTAGAGGTTAGGAAGCCGAATTTGGTAGCTCAAGAGTTCTACCGGAAATTTGGCTTCTGGGAGGTGGGTTTGAGGAAGGGTTATTATTCTGATACCGGTGAGGATGCGGTGGTCATGTGGACAGGAGATATAACCTCGGAGGATTATCTGAAGCGGTTGAAAGGGTTGCGAGAGGAGTTGCGCGAGAGGGGGAGGAAATCTTGATTCTTTGGTGAAGAAGAATAGGAGGATGCTAGAGAGGGAGGGATCGGAATGCCAGAAGAGGAGATTGGCAGAGTAACTCACTACTTCACCAACCTGGGTGTCGGGGTCGTCGAGATAACGAAAGGCACCTTGAGTGTCGGTGATACCATCCACATCAAGGGGCACACCACTGACTTGACGCAGGAAATTGAATCAATGCAGATCGAACACGAGACTGTTCAGAGCGCCAAGGCGGGTCAGTCCATCGGGCTCAAGGTCAAGGAGCACGTCAGGGAGCACGACGTGGTCTACAAGGTTCTGGAATAGCTGAGCTTTCGGGAGCTGAAACCTTGGTGCTATCGTCTAATTGGTGAGTCGGTGTGTTCCAGCCCAGTTATATAAAGTTATATGAGCAAGGTGAGCTCGCTCAAAGGGTCAAGCTAGCCTACGAGAAGCTCAGGAAGTGCTCCATTTGTCCCCGCGGATGCGACGTCGACAGGTTGGCCGGGGAGAAGGGATTCTGCCGGGTGGGGGAACTTCCCATGATCTCCAGCTGCCACCCCCATTTTGGAGAGGAAAGACCCCTGGTCGGAATGCATGGGTCGGGGACCATCTTTTTGGCTCACTGCAATCTTGGCTGTCTCTTCTGCCAGAACTACACCATCAGCCATCTGGGGGAGGGTCGGGAGGTTTCCTTAGAAGAGCTGGCTCAGATGATGCTCTACCTCCAGCGACTTGGCTGCCACAATATCAATTTTGTCACGCCCACACATTTTGTCCCCCAGATTTTGGGAGCTCTTCCCCAGGCCATAGAGGGGGGATTGAACATCCCCCTAGTGTACAACACCGGTGGCTATGATGCGCTGAAGACCTTGAGGCTTTTGGATGGCGTCTTCGACATCTATATGCCTGACTTCAAGTACGCCGATAGCAATGTAGCTCAGAGGCTCGCTCGGGCTAAGGACTATCCTCAGATGGCGAAGGTGGCTATCAAGGAGATGCATCGTCAGGTCGGCGACCTGGTTCTGGACGGGAGGGGTATCGCCCTGCGGGGGCTTCTGGTGCGTCATCTGGTTCTGCCCGGGGGTTTGGCTGGAACCAGGGAGGTCATGAGATTTTTGGCCAAGGAGATATCCTCCGATACTTATGTGAATGTGATGAACCAGTACTATCCCTGTTACAAGGCCTTCGAAAATCCTCCCCTCGATCGTCGGATAACGCCGGCCGAATTCGAGGAGGCGGTGAGGATGGCTCGCGAGGAAGGTTTGTGGAGACTGGATGGTCTATTCTGAAGGGGTGTGCGGTGGTCAAAGGTCTCGCGCTGGTCACCTACAATCCGTGGCACTATCCGATGCCCGAAGTTAAGATGTATGCGTTGTATTGAGGAGTGCGATGAAGGATTATTACGAGATTCTGGAGGTTCACCACGATGCCTCTCCGGAGGTGATCGAGAAGGCCTACAAGACACTGTCCTTTAAGTATCACCCCGATAGGCAATCGTGGGATCGAAGAGATCGGGCAACGAAGAAGATGCAGGATCTCAATGAGGCCTACCGGATCCTCTCCGATCCCATTTCGCGAAAGACCTATGATGAACAGCACTTGAGGACAGAAAGGGCCCTGCGCATGTTGCTGATTTTTTGGGAGGACGGTCTGCTGGGTCTGGCCAAGTTCTGGCTGAGAGGCTGAGTTTCATTAGTGTTTTGGTTCGAATCTCCTTAAAATAGTGGGTGGGTAATTGTAATCGGGGAACAGTTATGACCGGAAAATCCCTTCTCATCTTAGGGATAGAGACTTCTTGTGATGAGACGTCCGCGGCTGTGGTCGCGCACGGCAGGCGTATCCTTTCAAATGTTGTCTCCTCACAGGTCGACTGGCACCGGAAGTTCGGGGGAGTGGTTCCCGAGATCGCCTCCCGAAAGCATCTGGAGTTGATCAATCTCGTCGTTTCCGAGGCCCTCACAGAGGCGGGAGTGGCTCTCGGTGATTTAACCGCCATCGCCGTCACGCGAGGTCCGGGGTTGATGGGAGCTCTGCTCATTGGGATGGCCGAGGCCAAGGCTCTTTCTTACGTCGCCGGTCTCCCCCTCATTGGCGTGAATCATCTGGAGGGGCACATCTTCGCCAATTTCTTGGAGCATCCGAACTTGAAACCGCCCTTCGTTTCCCTGGTGGTCTCCGGTGGTCATACCTCTCTCGTTCATGTGAGGGATTATGGAAATTACGATGTTCTGGGGGAGACGCTGGACGATGCCGCTGGTGAGGCCTTCGACAAAATCGCCAAGTTTTTGGGTCTCGGTTATCCCGGTGGTCCCATCATCGATGAGCTTGCCAGGAAAGGGAATCCGAAAGCCATTGATTTTCCCCGGGCGATGCTGAAAACAAAGGACTACGACTTCAGCCTCAGCGGTCTCAAGACGGCTGTCTTGAACTACGTGGCTCGAGCGAGGGATGAGGATAGAGAGGTGAATCTACCCGATCTGGTGGCCAGTTTCCAGGCGGCCATCATCGATGTTCAGGTTCACAAGACACTGCGGGCGGCGGAGGAGAAGGGAGTTGACAAGATCGTCCTGGCGGGAGGAGTGGCTGCCAATACCGCTTTGAGGGAGAAGTTGAGGGAGGCCATGGGGAAGAAGATGACTCTATTTTACCCCTCCATTGAACTCTGTACCGACAATGCGGCGATGATCGCCTGCGCCGGCCACTTTTGGTATCTGAAGGACGAAAGGTTGTCTTTCGAGGCAAATCCCGATCCCAACCTCTCTCTGGGTTCTCCTGTTCAGTAGGGCTATAAACTGGATTTATGGAGGTAAAGAGGGTGATTTTTGCTCTGTGGATAATGTGGATAACTCTAAATAAATTCTGGTTGAACTGGTCTTTTAAATTGGATAACGTTTGTGACCTTGTGGATATTCCCACCGGGGGTGGAGAGCCGTGTCTTTCCTAAAAGGAGGGGGAATGGGCTCAAGAGAGGTGGTTTTGGCTGTTTTGTCGGGTCTCCTCCTCGTCCTCGCCTTTCCCAATTTCTCCGTCAGCTTCGTAGTTTGGTTTGCCTTAATCCCATTCTTATGGCTGATTTATGAATCCTCGCTCTCTAGATCCTTTCTTTATGGTCTCATCGTGGGCCTCGTTTTCTTCGGTGGCCTGACCTATTGGCCACTCGTCCTGGTTCGCTTCTATGGGTTTCTAGGCTTTCTGGCCTGGTTTCTTCCCGTTCTGCTGGAAGCAGTCACCTTTGCCCTTTTCGCTCTGGGAGCGGCTCTGATAATCCGAGGATGTGAAAGTTGGGGACGTCTGTTTCTTCTTCCCGCCTGGTGGGTGTCGCTGGAGTTCTTGAGATCCATCGGTTCCTGGGGTTTTTCCTGGGGCGTGCTTGGTTACAGTCAGCAGCCGAATCCATTCATCCTCCAGATGGCCAAGTTCACCGGCGTCTATGGTATCTCTTATCTGATCGTGCTGGTCAACATGGTCTCGGTTGAACTCTTGCTGGCTTATAGAGAGAGTGGCGAGGCTCGTTATCTCTCCCCACCTGCGCCCCGCCGATGGCGGGGTTTACTGTTTAAGCAGGTTGGTTTGGTGGCCGGGATTTTGTTGCTGATCCTCGGCGGCGGCTGTTTTGGTTATTTGACGGGTAGAGTCGGTAAGGAACCCCTCAAGGTGGCGATCGCCCAGCCCAGTATCCCTCAGTGGGAGAAGTTGGAGGGTGGAAAGGAGGAGGAAATTCGAGGGATTTACTCTCGGCTGACTGAGGAGGCTGTGGAGTTCCGCCCCCATCTTATTGTCTGGCCCGAAACCGCCATTCCCGGTGATTTCTCCGCCGAAAAGGCTTATCTGGATGACATCTCTCGCCTCTGTGGTAAGGAGCAGTGCTACCTCTTGTTGGGGAGTCTTTTTGAAGAAGACGGACTCCACAACTCAGCTTTCCTGCTCTCACCCGCGGGTGAGGTTGTGGAGCGATACGATAAAATTTATCCCGTTCCCTTCGGCGAGTACATTCCCCTGGATCCCCTTTTTGGCTGGATTCGGGGGGTGGCCGGTCTCGGAGAGGACATCGTTCCCGGTGAGGAATTGACCGTCTTTAAAATTGGCCGGGGGACATTTGGGGCGACGATTTGCTTTGAATCGACCAACTCCATCCTCTGCCGAAGGTTGGTCAAGAAGGGAGCGAGGATGCTGATTACCATCACCAACGATGCCTGGTTTGAGAGGACAGCCGCCGCTCGCCAGCATGTGGAAATGACCGCTCTGCGGGCGATTGAAAATGGTGTCTATGTCGTCCAGGCAGCCAACAGCGGCATAACCGCGATCATCGATCCTCGAGGATGTATTTTAGAGGAGACGAATCTATTTGAACGGAGGATTTTGATAGGCGAAGTCGCTTTCGCAGAGAATTTGACCTTCTATGCCCGTTTCGGTGACGTCTTTTCCTGCATTTGTCTGATTCTCACCGCGGGTGGGTTTTTGAGCTGCACCCCCGCTCGAAAAATTTTTAAATCTCGTCCTTGACTTGGTTTTTCTGGTAGTATAAGATATGTTCTGTTCTTAGCACTCCTACAGTGGGAGTGCTAAAATTTCGGAAAGGGAGGGTTGATAAATGAAGTTAAAACCTTTGGGAGATCGCGTCGTGGTTAAACCGGGCGAGAGCGAAGAGGTGCTCAAGAGCGGAATCGTTCTTCCCGACACCGCGAAGGAGAAGCCACAGGAAGGCACGGTTGTGGCTGTGGGCAGTGGAAGGTACGAGGACGGCAAAAAGATTCCCCTGGAGGTAAAAGCGGGGGATAAGGTGATTTATTCTAAGTATGGTGGTACCGAAGTAAAGATAGAGGGCGAGGAGTACCTTATCTTGAGTGAAAGGGACATTCTTGCCATCATTAAGAAAAAGTAGTTTTAATAAGCGAGAGGAGGGAGTGCGAATGCCTAAAATCATAGAATACGATGAGGTAGCAAGGCGGGCCCTGGAGCGGGGCGCCAACAAATTGGCCGATACTGTCAGAGTGACGCTCGGTCCCAAGGGGCGCAATGTGGTGATAGATAAGAAGTTTGGTCCGCCCACCATTACTCACGACGGAGTTACGGTGGCCAAGGAGATTGAGCTCGAGGACGTCTACGAGAACATGGGTGCCCAGCTCATCAAGGAAGTCGCTACCAAGACTCAGGATGTAGCCGGCGATGGGACAACCACCGCTACTATTCTTGCTCAGGCCATGATCCGTGAGGGTTTGAGAAACGTCGCGGCTGGAGCGAACCCGATGTTGATGAAGAGGGGTATTGAGAAGGCAACCAACGTGGCGGTGGAGGAGATCAAGAAGATTAGCAAGCCCATCAAAACCAGGGAAGAGGTAGCGGCCGTTGCTACCATCGCCGCTGCCGATGAGGAAATCGGCGAGTTGATAGCCGATGCCATGGAGAAGGTGGGCAAGGACGGCGTCATCACCGTAGAGGAATCTCAAACCATCGGGACACAACTAGAGATCGTCGAGGGTCTGCAATTCGACAAGGGTTATATCTCTCCCTACATGGTCACCGATCCGGAGAGGATGGAGGCTATCCTGGAGGAACCATACACCCTCATCGCAAATCAAAAGGTCTCCGCGGTGGCCGACCTCGTACCGGTTCTGGAGAAGGTGATGCAAACGGGCAAACCTCTACTAATCATCGCCGAGGATGTGGAGGGAGAGGCTCTTGCGACTCTGGTGGTCAATAAGATCAGGGGCACCTTCCAGAGTGCGGCTGTGAAGGCTCCCGGCTTCGGCGACAGAAGAAAGGCCATGCTCCAGGACATTGCCATCATCACCGGTGGCCAGGTTGTTACCGAGGAGCTGGGGTTGAAGTTGGAGAATGTGACTCTGGATATGCTCGGTCGGGCCAACAGAATCAAGATAACCAAGGAGGACACCACCCTCGTCGAGGGTAAAGGAGATCCTGAAGCCATCAAAGGTCGAATTACTCAAATTAAAGCCGAGATTGAGAAGAGCGACTCCGAGTTTGATAAGGAAAAACTCCAGGAGCGCCTGGCGAAGCTCGCCGGTGGAGTGGCAGTGGTGAGGGTCGGTGCGGCCACTGAAACGGAGCTCAAGGAGAAAAAACATCGCATCGAGGATGCCCTGTCCGCTACCAAAGCTGCGGTTGAAGAGGGGATTCTTCCTGGCGGGGAGATTGTACTCGTGAACGTAATCCCTGCCGTGAAGAAGATCGATTTAAGTGGCGACGAGAAGACAGGTGCTCAGATCGTTGAGCGGTCCCTCGAGGAGCCATTGCGCCAGCTGGCGAGCAATGCTGGTTTTGAGGGTTCCGTTGTGGCAGAAAAGATCAAGACCCTGCCCAAGGGACAAGGGCTCAACGTCATCACCGGTGATTACACCGATATGATGAAGGCAAGCATCATCGATCCGACCAAGGTAACCCGTTTTGCTTTGCAGAATGCCGCTAGCATTGCTGCTATGCTCCTAACAACAGAGGCCATCGTCGCCGACAAGCCCGAGGAGGAGAAGCTGATGCCGGCTATGCCTCCTGGCGGGATGATGTAATCCTTCGTTTCATCCAAGATTGCCCTGACCTTCCGACAGGCTCAAGGTCATCCTGAACAGGGTTGAAGGATGGAGGATACGAAGGCAAGACTCACTCCCCGCCTACGGCGGAGGGACAGAAAAAGCGAAAAGGAAAAAGCCCTCGTTTAAACGAGGGCTTTTTCGGCTACTACCTGTGCTTTGGTCGGTTTCTTGTGTCTTATTCTGGATATTGGTGCGATTTCTAGGTGAGTTAGACCACATCTGCACTGGTATAGTGTGTCTCTGAATCGTCCGTGTCTCTGTTGGTTCATCGGCTTCATCTGCCAACCACACTTAGGACACAGCATCTCTCCCTCCGTCTTTAAGATGTGGTAATTTTTATATCGGCAAAAACCTATGAAAACTTTAGGCTTTTTCGAGAATTCCCGTTTTTTAGTTACCTTGACACTACTTTTTTAGCAGTGTTAAGATAAGTTAATTTCATTCCCGCTTGTGGCCCCGCCGTTGGCGAGGTCAAGGGTGCGGTTTTGGAGGCAGGATATATCTTACGAAAGTGGATCGGCATGAAGTCTCCGTTAAGGTTCTTAATAAACCCAGGACTCTCCGTCTGTGGCGGGGTTGGATTGGGTTCCAGTTTGATGATCTTTCCTAGTATTCGGAGTTAATGGGGTAAGAATGGAAGTAGAGGTCGGTAAAGGTAAAGTGGGAAGGGTAGCTTACGGATTCGATGACATCGCCATCGTTCCAAGCCGAAGAACCCGCGATCCGGAGGATGTGGATATTGGCTGGGAGATAGGCGATCTTCGCTTCGATTTGCCCTGCTTGGCTTCGGCGATGGATGGTGTGGTGGATCCAAAATTTTCTGTCGCGATGGGCAAGCTCGGTGGTCTGGCCGTGCTTAATCTCGAGGGATTGCAGACCAGGTATGAGGATCTGGGCCCTATCTTTGAGCGCATTGTCTCTTTCTCAAAGGAGGAAGCCACAAGGGGCCTTCAGGAGATTTACGAGGAGCCGGTAAAGCCGGAGCTCATCGGGAAAAGAATCGAGGAGATCAAGAAGGCTGGGGTGGTGGCCGCTGCTTCTCTTACTCCGCAGCGTGTTGAGCAGTATTACAGGTATGCCCTCGAAGCCGGTTTGGATATCCTCGTCATTCAGGGGACCGTGGTCAGCGCGGAGCATGTGAGTACAGTCTGTGAACCTCTGGATCTGAATAAGTTCATCGCTTCTCTAGATATTCCGGTCGTCGTCGGAGGTTGTTGTTCTTATTCCACAGCCCTTCACTTAATGAGAACCGGGGCGGTGGGTATCCTGGTTGGGGTGGGACCGGGTGCCGCTTGTACGACCCGCCAGGTCTTAGGGATCGGTGTCCCTCAAGCGACGGCCATCGCCGACGCCGCAGCGGCCAGATTGAGACATCTTGATGAAACAGGCGAATATGTCCACGTCATTGCCGATGGAGGGATGCGAACGGGCGGGGACATTGCCAAAGCCATAGCTTGTGGGGCGGATGCTGTCATGATCGGCTCACCCTTGGCTCGGGCCGAAGAGGCTCCAGGGCTCGGCTATCATTGGGGGATGGCCACATTCCATCCACAGTTACCGAGGGGTACACGCGTTCAATGTGGTATCGCTGGGACCCTGAGGGAAATTTTGCTGGGGCCGGCCCATGAAAATGATGGCACCCTCAATCTTTTTGGGGCTCTGAGAACATCCATGGCCACCTGCGGCTATCAAAACATTAAGGATTTTCAGAAGGCCGAGATCATGGTCGCCCCGGCGCTCAAAACCGAGGGCAAATTACTTCAGCAGATACAGAAGGTTGGAATGGGGTAGCTGAGCAATGGTTGGGTGGAAAAGTAAGGGATGAGCAAAAAAGACAATTTGCAGACGGTATTGGTGGTCGACTTTGGTGCTCAATATGCGCAGCTCATCGCCCGGCGAGTGCGCGAATGCAAGGTTTACTCCGAGATTGTGCCCTACGACATCTCCATCGAGGAGGTAAAGAGACGAAAGCCCGTGGCGCTGATCCTCTCGGGTGGTCCCGCCAGCGTCTATGTCAAGGAAGCCCCTTCTTGCGATGAGGAGATATTTAAACTGGGCATCCCGGTGCTAGGCATCTGTTATGGTATGCAGCTGATGGCCCACTCGATGGGTGGCGAAGTTGCTCGAACGGGGATAAGCGAGTACGGGAAGACAAAACTGACGGCCGGAGAGGATACCATCCTCTTTGACGGGTTGCCTCTCAAACAAAATGTCTGGATGAGCCATCGTGACCTGGTGAAATTGCCTCCCCCCGGTTTCGGGGCCACGGCTCGCACCGAAGTCTCCCCCGTAGCTGCCATGGAGAACGATGATGCCAAGCTCTATGGTGTTCAGTTTCACCCCGAGGTCGCTCACACTCCTTTTGGGATGGATATCCTGAAGAATTTCCTCTTCAAGGCGGCGAGTTGCAGCCCTACCTGGACGATGGTGTCCATAATTGAAAAGTCGATCGAGGATATAAAAAGAGTTGTTGGGGATGGCAAGGTTATCTGTGGCTTGAGTGGGGGTGTGGATTCGGCTGTGGCGGCTATTCTTGTCCACAAAGCTGTTGGGGACAACTTAACCTGCGTTTTCGTCGATCATGGGCTCTTGCGCAAGGGCGAAGCTGAACAGGTAGAGGAGACTTTTCGCAAACATTTCAAGATAAATCTGGCCCACATTAAGGCCCAAGACAGGTTCTTGAAGAAACTGAAGGGTGTAACCGACCCTGAGCACAAGCGCGTCTTCATCGGAGAGGAGTTCATTCGGGTCTTCGAGGAGTTTGCCCGGAGCCTTAAGGATGTGAGATTCCTGGTCCAAGGTACGCTCTACCCGGATGTTATCGAAAGCGGCACCCGCGATGCGGCCAAGATAAAGACTCATCACAATGTGGGCGGTATCCCTATGAAGCACGATTTCGAGCTGATTGAGCCGTTGCGGCTCCTCTTCAAGGATGAAGTTCGAGCGATCGGGGAGGAGTTGGGTCTTCCGGAAGAGATAGTCTGGCGGCAGCCCTTCCCGGGTCCGGGATTGGCCATCAGGATAATTGGGGAGGTAACACCCGAGAGACTGGAGATACTGAGGCAGGCCGATTCCATAGTGGAGGAGGAGATAAAGCGGGCTGGTCTTTACAAGAAGCTCTGGCAGTCCTTCGCCGTTCTTCCTTGTGTACGTACGGTTGGCGTGATGGGGGATGAGAGGACATATTTTTATCCAATCGTTGTTCGCGCTGTTACCAGCGAGGATGCGATGACTGCCGATTGGGCTCGTCTTCCCCACGAGGTCTTAGAGGCGATGTCCAATCGCATAATCAATGAGGTTTCCGGGGTTAGCAGGGTGGTCTATGACGTCAGCTCGAAGCCGCCGAGCACGATCGAGTGGGAATAAAGCGGCATCCAGCTATCAGCTCCCAGCCTCCAGCAAGACTAAAGGCAGCTGGCGACTGGAATCTGGCTCCTGGCTCCTGGCAGCTGGCGACTAAATGGGGGGCTTATGTCAGAGATTGAAAAAAAGATAGAAGAATTAAGAGAGCAGGTAGATGAAATCGATGAGAAAGTGGTAGGTCTTTTGAACGAGAGGGCCCAGATTGCCCTGGCAATTCGGAAGTTCAAAGAAGAAAAGGGTATCCCCATTTACGATCCGGAAAGAGAAGGGGAGATATACAGGAAACTTTCGGCTAACAACTCCGGTCCCCTCTCTGACGAGGCTATCCGCGAGATTTACAAAAAGATTCTTCATTACATGAAGGATATGGAGTAACAAGAGCCCCTCTTTGGGAAGGCTTCCTTAGCTCAGTAGGTGTACATTTCCGATCCTAATCCTTTTAAGCCCCGCCTCCAGCGCCGCTTCCTGGCACTCTTTTGCCTGTTTCCAGGAGGTCGTGGGGATGTCCATGAAGTGAAAGCAGGGGTAGAAGGCGAGCAGCGAATAGGGGATGGTAGGGTCTAGGCCGGCAATGAACCTGGCGATTTGAAATACTTCCCGGGCGTCTATATATCCAGGGACGAGGAGGGTGCTCGCCACCAGGAAGGGCGGCTCCGGTCTTTCCTTGATGTAGCTTGCCAACATCTCGAAGTTTTCCAGGGTTCTCCCGTTGGTCACCCCGGTTAGGGCGATGTTGAGGTTCTCGTCCCAGGCCTTGAGGTCGAACTTCACACATCCTCCGGTCTTTAGAGAAATTTCCGCCACTTTTCGGGCCAGTTTTGGGTTCATCGTTCCGTTCGTCTCCCAGCAGATTCGCAAAATCCTGCTCCTGTTTTTTTCAAGGGCGATTCTTGAGGCTGCCAGGGCAAAGGGCAGTTGTGGAGTGGGGTCTCCGCCGAAGTAGCAGATACAGGCGGTCTGGCCGTCCACAGCATTTGCTAGGTCCTCGGCCATTTGCATCGGCGACAAGCTCTGGGTCATCGCCCTGTAATGCCAGTTTTGACAGAAGAGGCAGTCGAAAGAACAGGCACCCAGAAAGACGGCCAGATTCTTGTAGCCGTGTTCCATGCCTGGCGAGTAAGAATATTTTGGATAGCCACACTCGCTTCCAGCGGGACAGACCCAATCTGCAACGCAGTTCGTGGGCAGGGGATCGTAATACCAACTGACTATACCTTTAGAAGGAGTACCACCCAGGTGGGAGAGCTTGCCGCCGCGGTTTGTGCGCAAGCCACAAAAACCCAATTCCTCCTCGCCAATCTGGCACTCGTTCACACAGATATTGCATTTTGCTCCTCCTGGAATCCTCGGTGGGGTGGCGGGGAGCCCAAACTGTTTCTTGCTTTTGGCGTGGGCCTGCAGGATGAAGACCCTTGCTTTCTCCGGGTGGTCTTTTATGCACGCTGCGCAAACACTCAACGAGCTCGCGATGAACTCAGAAGTCTTTCCACAGAGCTTGCACCGCACTTTTTTGACCGAGAGCGGCGGATATCTCATGGTTTACTCCTAAAAGAGCTACTTTCAAGAAAAGCATATCACTTTCTCGTCTTGTATTAGAAAGACTAATTGGACTTACTCGCGCGGTTTTGCTTTCCATGATCACAGTTTATAATTAAGCTATGGAGTTGCTTCAGGATTTGAGTCCAGTTCAAAGAGATGCCGTCACTCACATCGAAGGCCCTCTCCTCATGTTGGCGGGGGCGGGTAGCGGGAAGACTCGCGTTCTCACCTATCGGGTTGCCTATCTCATAAAGGAGAAGGGAGTCAATCCCCAGAGTATCCTGGCCATCACCTTCACCAACAAGGCCGCCGAGGAGATGAAAGAGCGCATCGAGCAGCTCATTGGTGAGATAAGTGAGCGGATGTGGATCGGGACATTTCATGCCACCTGCGCCAAGATTTTGCGAAAAGAAGCCCATCGCCTTGGTTACAAGAGGAACTTTGTCATTTATGATCAAGGTGATTCCAACAGGTTGGTCTCAGCCTGCCTTAAGGATTTGAATCTGGATACCAAGCGTTTTCCGCCGACCTCGATGGCCTCGGCGATCTCCGCGGCCAAGAATGAACTCATTGATGCCGAAACCTTTGCCTCTCGTGCTCAGACCTATTTGGATAAGGTCATCGCCGATGTCTATCACCTTTACCAACAAAAGATTTATCAGAGCAACGCTATGGACTTCGACGATTTAATAATGTTCGTGGTCAATCTCTTTCAGCTCTTTCCAAATGTCTTGAAAGCCTACCAGGAGAAGTTCAAATACATTCTGATCGACGAGTACCAGGACACTAACCACGCCCAATATGTCTTCGTGAATCTGTTGGCCGGGGGATATCGCAATCTTGCTGTGGTGGGTGATCCTGACCAGAGTATTTACCAGTTCAGGGGGGCGGATATCCGAAACATTTTGGAGTTCGAAAACGACTACCCCGATGCAAAGGTGATCACCCTGGATCAAAACTATCGCTCAACTCAGGTGATTCTAGAGGCCGCCAATTATGTCATTCAGAATAATCGGGGTAGAAAGCCAAAGTCTTTGTGGACAACCAATGCCCCGGGGGAGGCCATCACCAGATATCAGGCGGAAAACGAGCACGATGAGGCAGCTTTCGTGGCCACCGAGATAGAACGATTGCGCGAGATCGAGGAAAGAAAATACGGGAATTTTGCTATCTTTTACCGCACCAATGCCCAGTCGCGCGTCTTTGAGGATGTCTTCATGAGATTCGGCCTTCCCTATAAGATAGTGGGGGGTTTGAGATTCTACGAGCGAGCGGAGATCAAGGACATCCTGGCTTATCTCAGGGCCATCTCCAATCCCGAAGATGCCGTGAGCTTGAAGAGGATCATAAACGTTCCCAAGAGAGGCATAGGGAAGACCACACTCGAGAATGTGGAAAAACTTGCTGCTAAGGAGAACATCGGTTTTTATGAGGCCTTAAAGAGGGCGGATACCCCACCGCTGGCGGGGTGGTTGACCGATCGAGCCAAAAAAGGGATAGGGAATTTCTTAAGCATGCTTGATGAGCTCGGTGAGCTTGTGGGGAAGAGGAGTCTCTTCGATTTCATTCAGTCTGTTCTCGAGAGGACAGGTTACGTCGCCGCTCTGGAGGAGGAGCGGACGGTGGAAGCAATGGGAAAGGTAGAGAACGTGAAAGAGTTGCTCTCCGTCGCCCGGGAGTTCGAGACCAATCTCCCCGATGCTACCCTGGGCGATTTCCTAGAACACATATCCCTGCTCACTGACATAGATCTTTACGAGGAGGAGGCCGAGGCCGTCACTTTGATGACCCTACACAATGCCAAGGGTTTGGAGTTCCCCGTGGTCTTTGTGGCCGGTATGGAGGACGGAATCTTTCCGCACATCCGTTCTCTGACAGACCTCTCCGAGCTCGAGGAGGAACGTCGTCTGTGTTACGTGGGAATCACCCGCGCTAAGGAGAGACTTTATCTCACTCATGCCTGGTCAAGAAGTCTCTGGGGAGGCACCTCTTATCAGATGCAATCCAGGTTTTTAAGGGAGATACCGGAGGTTCTTATCCAGCCTGTTGAGGAGGTGGAAGTAAAGATACCCACACCTCAGCAAGTTGAAGTCACCTTTGCCGTCGGCGATGAAGTCATGCACAAGAAGTTTGGCCGGGGTAAGGTCGTGGCCGTCAAGGGTTCTGATCAGGTGACTGTCCTCTTTCCCACGGAGGGAGAAAAAACTCTTCTCGTCAGTTACGCTCCCCTGGAGAAGGTGCAGTAGGTCGAATTTCTTGATTCATTCCCCGCAATATCATTTCACGATAAATTCTGCATTTTCAATATTTTTATTATGAAGGAATTTTGTTTTGAATATCGAACATGAAAGGAGACCGAAAAATCAACAGGAGCTGTTTTCTATGATTGCTAATTGGGAACTGAAAAACTGGCAGATCGTGCTCATCAGCCAGGTGGTCATATACCTCTGTTCGCTTCTGGCAGCTCTGGTGCTCTATTTTGTAATTGCGATCGGCGGAATGAGGCCTGGTTTTATTTTTCTCACTCCCATAATAACGGCAGGATATACCCTTTCCTTCTTCCTTCTTTACCGTTGGAAGGTGAGAGATTTTTCTCTGGCCTCCTTGGTCTTTTGTTTTGGATTGCTCACCTCTGTGCCTCTGGTGTGGTCCGAGTTGCTCTTTCGAGACCTCATCGGAGTGAGAGAGTGGATGATGCCATTAAGATTGGCAGAGCTGCGTTCTCTTTTGATCATTTTAGCTTTCCTCCTCGGTCTCTCCATTCGCTTTGCCCTCTTGAAAAGATGGACTGCCTTGCTCATCTCGCTTCTGCCGCTGGCGCTGGTTTTATTTTTGGGTGAGCCTTTCTATCGGGTTTCCTACCAGGACTATAGATTTATCATGGAGGGTCTCGCCTTTTTGTGTTGGGTGGGCCTGTGGAGCTTCCTTGGATACGCTCTGGGCTACTCCACTCTGTGCCTGGCCTTGGATAAATCTGGTTAATTACAGAAAGAGGCTAACTACTTTGCAGGAACAACGGTTAACTAATTCTCAAAAGTGGGTTATAGCAATCAAGCAAGGGCTTGTATTTGCTGCCCTGTTTTTTGCCTTTGCCCTTATTTTTCAGATCAGGACCAAGATTATCAGGGTTGAACTCAGCTTTTGGGAGTTGTACAGGTCTTATGATGTCAATGATTTGATTTTTTGGTCTTTTCTCTACGGGCTGGTGATGGCTTACCAAAAAAGACTGTTTTTTACCAAGCGCAATTCTTTTGTCTGGCTGTGGCCGTTGTTGTTGATCTTTGGCACTTTTCTCCTCTGCATACTCGCTGTTATAGATGCTTGTTGTCCCATGGGATATTTTTACCTATGGGTGATTTTCTCCGGCCTTTGCCTGGTTTTACTTGCCATAAACAAAATTTTACAGGTACTTCACAATAAAAAGTATGGGTAGTTTTGAGAAGTGGTTCTAAGGAAATTCTTTATGTGAGAGGAGTGATGATAAGGAGCGATGAACTATAAGAACAATTTGTAGGTCGGGGGTTCGGAGGGAGGAGATCATGAAGTTTAAAAAGATTTCCAGAAGTTTTTTGGTTCTCGTTTTGGTGCTCACCTTACTCGGTTCTTTTTCGATACCGGTTTTTGGCAACATCGAGAGCACCGGTGGTGATAATGGCGGTGTTTTATTTGAAGTCGTTGGGCTGGAGTTTATTCGTGAGCCAGCGGCGGAGACCTCGCTTAAAGTGGTAAGTGCGAATGTGCAAAAAGATAAAAGCAAGGTTGTTCTCAAAAAGGTTGGTGTGTTCGACTCGGAGGGGAAAAAGATCCGTGAGACAGTCGTCGGTGAGGAGTTGAAGAATGTCTCCGATAAGATTGGGGACACTGAAGCATTAAGAGGACTTCTTGGATTCAGGGATCCAGAAGTTGCTGAGGTACAAAGACGGATTTATAAAGAGCAGCTTAAGGATATTGTGGCTGGTTTGCACACTCAAAAGTTTTACCTCGATTTAAAGGAGATAAATCCTTCCCTGAAGGTAGGTGATGTTTTCACCTTTGAGGTGATTGGCGATTTCACCGTATCCGGAAAGTCTGTCCAATACGGGAAGACTTTTTCTATTTTCTACCTGGCGGCCCTTCCTTCCATCACGGGCTGGCATGCGGGCGATGGTCACATTCATACAAATTTCAGCGACGCGCCTCTTTATTCGGTGGATGATAGAGCAGATGATGCTTCAGATGAGGGCCTTAAGTGGATCATAATGACGGACCACGCGCAATGGTTGACAGCGACTAGGTGGGACGAGGAAACTGCTGAATGCGCAGCGGCTCAAGTTCGTTACTCAATAGCGGTGATGAATGGAGAGGAGATAAGCACCGAGATAAATGACGCAACCGGTCATGATAGCCACTATTTGGGCTATAACTTAGGCACGTTCTTCTGGAATTACAATCCCGAATACCGTGATGGGCAGCAAATTATCAGTGCCGTTAATGCTCACAATTCTCCTAACTCCTTTGGCATCATTGCCCACCCATACTGGACGCCCTATCCCTGGGACTACTGGGATGCTAGGGGATACGCGGGGATGGAGCTTATGAGTGGGCCCTATTCGACATATTCTACGGTGCTAGATACGACGGTAGCTAAGTGGATTGGGCTCTTAAACAAGGGCAATTGTGTAGTTGGCGTGGCAAACAGCGATTCCCACATTCCATTCGATGCTTTTGGTAAGACTATGACTTATCTATATATGCCCAACTGGAATGGTGTGGATCACACAGCCGTTTACACTGCCTTGAGGAATGGACGCTGTGTGGCATCTAGGGATGGGTCTTTGGCCGTTTTTACTATCACTACATCCAGCAATCCCGCTCCAGCCAACATTGGAGATGTTAAGGAAATACTTCCTGGGGAACCAATCACCATTAACATTCAAGCACTTGGTGTGGATGGAAGGAGGATAAGCCGAATCGTTCTTCATTCTAGCTATGCACCAGCGGCTACTTTCAATGCTAGTAAGACTACGATCACCATTAATCCAACCAAGCCGAGTGATTATCCTTATCCGCAATCTGATTGCTATTTTCGCGTCAAAGTGGAATTCAGGATCAGCGGTTCTTTGGTAGAGCCCGTCTACACCAATCCCATTTGGATCAAGCCACTGGTTACATTTGAGGACCTGGTTGAAGGGCAGTTTGTGGGAACACACTATCCAGGTCTTATCTTTTCTCCAGAGTGGAGGTGTGCAGACCATGCCACCGGTTGGTACAACACTGCCGGTTATCCTCCCCACTCGGGAACCAAACAGGTCTGGACGGGACTTGACTCAAACTCGGGAACGATTATCTTTGATGAACCTGTAAAATATGTAGAGGCCTGGTTCAGCGCCGCCTATGGAGTGATGATGGAAGGGTATGATTCCTCCGGTAATCTCGTGGCAAGTGGCTCTCTCGGTCAGGTGTATGGCTATAGTGCACCCATCAGACTTAGATCTACCACGCCCATAAAGACTTAGTGGTCCATGATGCTTCCAATTACTGGGCAATGGATGATCTCTCATATCGGTCACTCTTTTTGTTTGATTTGTGAGGTCCACAGACGAAATGAACAAAACCAGCTACTCTAAGAGTAGCTGGTTTTGTTTGACATCCCACTGTTTTTATGCTAATACCGTTACAACTTGTCGCTTCAGCCCGTTAGAATTAAATTTACTTTGTTTGATGTTAGTAACTGCATTTACATTAAAAATTCTAATGGGCTAAATAAACAGATTGAACAAAAGCTTAGATTTCTCAGGAAAAATTAGTTGTAACGGCACTAGCCTGACTGCAATTTCATAGTTTGGTTTTGAGGGGAAGGAGTAGGCTTTTATCCCCACCGTTGGTGGGGGACGATTGCCCAGAGAGCCGAGTTAGGTGCAAGTCGGTCTATCGAGGAAGCCGAACATGGTCCCTGAGCCTTCAGAGGAAACCCCGCTTTTCAGCAGGGAGAGTAGAGCTGGACGGATGTTCCCGTTATCATGGGCTAGGGATTACCGATCGCTGGCTGTTGGCCACTAAAGGTTGGTGATCTTAGAGAGGCCCCGATGTCCATCGGGGTGAATTTGGGTGGTACCGCGTGAGTTCCTCTCGTCCTATAAGGGTCGGGGGGATTTTTATTTTGCTCTCAATAAAGGAGTGTTAAAATGAGAAATGGTTTTGCAAGTTCAGGGGGACTAATTTACATGCACTATTTTATAAATGGTTTATTGACAAGATAGGTTGACATATAGTTCGGACTTAAATGTCTCGAAGACACGCGGTCGGCCTTGTTGTAATTTAACCAAAAAACTCTCTTGGCCGCCGCTCGGGTCTCGCCCCCCGCGGACTTCCGGTTTTTCGGGCTTTTTCTGGTGGGGCTCCGACACGGTCTTCTCGACATACAGTCCTCACTCTGCCAACAGCGGGGTGTAAACCAGACTCGTTGACAGCCCATTTTAGATATTGATTTAGGTTATTGACTGGCTTTGAGGAGGTGTCCAGATGGTGAAGACTTTTGAGGAGATAAATGAAAGAATAAAGAAGGGCGAGGCCGTGGTGGTCACAGCCGAAGAGATAATAGATTTGGTGAAGGAGAAAGGGATAAAGAGGGTTGCCCAAGAGGTGGATGTGGTGACCACGGCGACCTTTTCTCCGATGTGCTCGACGGGGGCGGTGATCAATTTTGGTCACTCCGATCCTCCCATCAAGATGAGCAAGGTGTGGCTGAATGATGTTCCGGCTTACGCTGGTCTGGCTGCGGTCGATGTGTATATCGGGGCGAGCGAGCTTTCGGAGACCTTGGGTTTGAGGTACGGCGGGGCTCACGTTATCGAAGATCTAATAGCGGGACGACCGGTGAAGCTCAAAGCTATTGGTTATCCGACCGATTGTTATCCCCGGGGCGAGCTTGAAACTTATATCACCAAGGATAGACTTAACCAGGCTTACCTCTTCAATCCGAGGAACTCCTATCAAAATTATCCGGCAGCAGTTAATTCGTCTGAGCGGACAATCTACACTTACATGGGAACCCTCCTTCCCAGATTCGCCAATGCCACCTATTGTAGCGCCGGTCAGCTGAGCCCCTTGCTCAACGACCCCTATTACCGCACGATAGGCATCGGGTCCCGCATCTTCCTGGGTGGTGGAGTCGGTTATATCGCTTGGGAGGGAACGCAGCACAATCCCACCCGGGAGAGGACGGAGAAGGGCTTGCCCGTAAGTGGTGCTGCTACCCTGGCACTCATCGGTGATCTGAAGGGGATGAGCACCGATTTTCTCAGGGCGGCGAGCTTTCATAGATATGGAACGACGATGTTTGTGGGGGTGGGTGTCCCCATTCCCATACTGGATGAGAAGATGGTCGAGTTCACCGGCGTAAGCGATGCAGATATCTACACCACTATTTCCGATTATGGTGTCCCCCTCAGAGATAAACCAGCTCTGGGAAGGGTCACCTACAAGGAACTGCGGTCCGGTGAAATAACATTGCGGGGAAAGAGGGTGCCCACCGCTCCCATCTCCAGCTATGCCAAGGCCAGAGAGATAGCCGCCCTTTTGAAGTCCTGGATTAGCGAGGGCAAGTTCTTGCTTCAAGAACCAATCGAGAGCCTCTCCCAGGATAGAACCGTCGAATCCCTGGAGATATTGCGAGAGGAGGAGGTTTAGATGGCGAAGAGAAAAGTGGTTTTAACCTTCCCTCCTGAGAGGGTCACCCAGCCCATAGCCTATCACCTGGTCAAGGATTTCGATTTAATCATCAACATCCTCCGCGCCGAGATTTACGAGGAGGAAACGGGAAGGATGGTCCTTGATCTGGAGGGCGACGCGGAGAAGATAGAACAGGGCATCGCCTATCTGAAGAGCCAGGATGCCAAAGTGCAGGAGGCGGCGCGGGACATTTTTCTGGACGAGGATAGGTGCGTCGATTGTGGAGCTTGCACGGGAGTTTGCTTACCGGGTGCGCTGAGCTTGAATAAAGAGACCTGGAAGTTGGAGTTCAAAAAGGAAAAATGTGTCTTCTGTGAACTTTGTGTGAGGTCATGTCCCGTTCAGGCAATCCAGGTGAAATTCTAAATGAGCAGAGAGCAATGAGCGGAGAGCTCCGAGGGGTCAGGGGCCAGGGGCGAAGGACGAAGGGCGAAGAATCAGTTAGTCGGGAGTCGGCAGCTAAAGACTGAAGTGGCTTTAGGATTCAAGGGGTCAAGGATTCAAGTGAAAATAAATGCTTTAGCACTTGAATCCTAGAATCCTCGACTCCTCGAACCCTTTACTAATAACGAATTGCTAATAACGAAAGATGCTCTTAGCTCTAAGCTCCGTGCTCTAAGCTGAAGAGGTGGAGAAATGAAATTTAAGCCGCGCTGTCTACCCACAGCCATAGGCAGTGTACCTCACATTGATCCAGCCGAGGCTTGTCGCGTTGTCCTTCGGTATTTAAAAGAGATCCCCGCCTGGCCACAGCTGCCCAAGAAGTCTTACCTGGAGAACATGTATGTCCAGTACACCGAGGGTATGCCCCGTGTGATGATCAATCGGGAGAAGGAAAGAGTTTATTTTGATACATCGGGGGACGTCTCCGGGGACATTACGAAGTTTTATGAAAGTTATCTGGCCGAGGAGCTGGATGCTTTCACCATCGGTTCGGAACATGCCGCGGGATTTCATGCTTTCCTGGTCTCCCTGCAAAAGATTTCTTCTCCTCCCCTGTTTGTAAAGGGCCAGGTTACAGGGCCAATTAGCCTTGGACTAGCGGTGCCCGATGAGGGTGGAAAGCCCATTCTCTACCACGAAACCTTTACCGATGTCATCGTTAAGGCATTGGCGCTGAAGGCGAGATGGCAGGAGAGGAAGTTCAAAGAAATTCTCCCCGACGTTCCTACCATAATCTTCTTCGATGAGCCCTATCTGACTTCATATGGGTCGGCCTTCTTTAGTTTGAACCGGGGTGATGTCGTTAAGCATTTGAGTGAGGTGTTCTCGGCGGTGGATGGTTTAGTCGGCGTACACTGTTGTGGAAAGACCGACTGGACGCTTTTCACCGAGAGCGGTGTGAACATCATCAGTTTCGATGCCTACGATTATGCCGAGAGTATCGCCCTTTACCCACGCGAAATCGACCAGTTTTTGAGGGGCGAAGGGGTTCTCGCCTGGGGCATTGTTCCCTCCATCTTTCCCGATCCCAGCCGTGTTGAGAAGGAGGATGTGGAGAGCCTGATCGCCAGACTGGAAGAGAAGATGCAGCTTCTTGTGGACAAGGGCATCGACAAGGAAGTTTTGTTGGAAAATTGCCTGGTCACTCCGAATTGTGGTACCGCCTCGATGTCAATTGAGTTAGCCGAGCGAGCTTATGAACTCACGAGGGCTGTCTCGGATAGAATGAGGGAGAAGTATTTTAGCTGATGGCCGATAGCTGATGGCCGATGGCAGATAGCAGATAGCAGATGGCAGATGGCGAATGGCAGATGGCAAATGGCTGATGGCAGATGGCTGATAGCAGATGGCTGATAGCAGATGGCTGATGGCAGATGGCTGATAGCAGATGGCTGATAGCAGATGGCTGATGGCAGATG